>JBJEJU010000036.1:0-10050 GCA_051878275.1 Candidatus Cryptobacteroides sp.
TATCTTCCGGCAAGCACGTCAACAATCTTTCCTTTGCCTTCGTCTCCCCACTGAAGTCCGAGTACTACATCGATTGATTTCATTGTCTGTATGTTTTTGCGTTAAATATCCCTATGGAAATGATGTCAGAACGGAAGGTCGTCAGCCGGGGCCTCCAGGTCAATCTGCGGCTCTGCAGGTCCCTGCAAAGGCTGCGGCTGCTGGTAAGGCTGCCTGTACTGCTGGGCCTGGCTCTGGTAGGAAGCGCCTCCCTGCGGTGCCGGATATCCCTGCGCCTGTCCCTGGCTGTCGGACCTGCGTCCGAGAAGCTGGAAATTGTCTGCCACAATCTCGGTGGTAAACCTCTTCGCCCCGGTCTGGTCGGTCCAGTTCCTTGTGCGGATGCGTCCCTCGACATAGAGCTGCGTGCCCTTGTGGACATATTTCTCCGCGGTGTCGGCCAGTCCCCTCCAGACCACGATATTATGCCATTCGGTATTCTCCCGTACCTCCCCGCTGCGGTCACGGTACCTTTCCGTGGTTGCAAGCGTGAATGTTGCTACTTTGGTCTGCTGACCGTTCTGTGTTCCTTCAAGGTAACGTACTTCAGGTTCTTTTCCAACGTTACCGATAAGCATTGCCTTGTTGAGTGACATAATATATATGAGTGTTTTAGAAATACCCTGCAAGTTAGGAATTTTCCGTGAAAAAGCCTATTGTTTCATCACCGAATCCATAGCTTCGAAATCGGGAGTCTCCCCGGTCATGATGCCGTAGCCCGTAAGCGCCTGATAGAGAAGCCATCTCCTTCCGCTGACATAGCGGCATCCGGCGCGCTGCATCCTTTCAAGGGACTCCCCGCGGAACGACGGCTCCTTGTAGTTGGCTTCGAGGATGACCTTCGGGATGCGCCCCTCTCCCCTGAAATCTTCTTCCGTGAGCCCGGCAATGGCATCCAGGGCCACAGGGATTGTATAAATCACAATGTCGCATTCGGCAAGCGCCGCCCTGAAATCGGAGATGGTGTCCACTATGAATCCGTAAGAGGCCACATCGAGGGCAAACGACTGCGCCTTTGCCAGGGTCTTGTTCATCAGCACGGTGGAAAATCCCATCTCGGCAGCGGCCACGGCAGCAGCCTTTCCCGCACCCCCGCAGCCCACTACGAGGGCCTGGGGCCTGCGTCCGTAGAGCTCCTCCACATTCTGGCGGATGAACTGGTGGACCTTGATGTAGCCGCGGTCGCCGAAAGTGTCGTAGCACTGCCCTACAAGGCCAGGGAAAAGGGCCTCGGCAATGCTGAGTATTATGCCGGTGAAATCTGAATTGTGGGCATCGAGCGAGCCGTCTTCATTTTTTACAATGAGGTTGGTCGCCCCGATTTTCCACACGGGGCCCGATACCGTGCCCCTGCCCTCCCTCGCAAGCCCCACAACCTGCTCGAAAGCATTTTCCTTGAACGGGGCGGTCACGTTGATTGCCCGGAAGCCTTCGAGGAAACGGCGCCATGACTCTTCAAATACTTGTCCTTCAATAAGTTCGTAGGTATATTTTCCGTGATAGCCGGCACCGAAAAGGGCCGGGCTCTTGGATGTGGCGATAGGGTCGCCGATCAGGCCGAATCTGTCCATTGAACAGTCTTTATAATTCTTCTTCTTTTTCCCTTATATCCTTGAGGCGCAACTGGAGGTTGGAAGTGCCCCTGTAGTAATTTTCCACTATCGTGTAGCACACATCCATCGGATTGCCCGCCCTGATATGGTCAAAAGATGCGGACATGTTGAAGCCGATTGCGGAAATGTGGTTGTACGGCTGGTCCTCTTCGATAAGCTCGAGCTTGAGGTGCTGGCCTGCCGGACCGACCTTGCGCCCGGTGCCGTTGTCATAGACATTCTCGGTCACGAATACCGGTGAGGTGTTGCCCGGACCGAACGGCTGGAACTGCTTGAGTATGCGGAAAAATTTCGGGGTAATGCGGGCAAACGGCAGCTTGGCGTCCACGTCGATGACCGGCACCGACATCTCGTCGCTCATATGCTCGCCCACAAATTTGTCAATCCTTGCGGCAAATTCCGCGAGATTCTCCTCCTTCATCGCAAGGCCGGCGGCATAGATGTGGCCTCCGTAATTTTCCAGAAGGTCCGAGCACTGCTCTATTGACGAATAGAGGTCGAAGCCGCGCACGCTCCTCGCTGAACCGGTCACCAGCCCGTTGGACTTTGTAAGCACGAAAGTCGGCTTGTAGAAAGCCTCCACGAGGCGGGATGCCACGATGCCGACCACTCCCTTGTTCCACTGGGGGTTATAGACGATGGTGGCATTCTCCTTTGCAAGGCATCTGCCGGACTGGACCATTTCGAGGGCCTCCCTGGTGGTCTCGCGGTCGATATTTTTGCGCTCGTTGTTGTTGTCGTTGATCTGGCGGGCGACCAACTCGGCGGTTGAGTCGTCGGCGGCGGTCAGGAGCTTCACTGCGAGCTTGCCCGACTCCATCCTGCCGGCGGCATTGATGCGCGGACCTATCTTGAACACTATGTCGTCGATGGACACGTGGCCCGGCTCGAGGTTGGACTGTGTGATTATGGCAGTCAGGCCCTTGCGCGGGTTGTCATTGAGCTGTTTGAGGCCGTAGTAGGCCAGGATCCTGTTCTCCCCCACCACGGTCACGAGGTCGGAAGCGATGCTGACCACAAGGAGGTCCAGAAGCGTGTAGATGCTCTCGTCCGGTATGCCCGCGCAGCGGGAATAGGCCTGCACCAGCTTGAAGCCTACGCCGCAGCCGGAAAGGTCGTCGAAAGGATAGCTGCAGTCCTCCCTCTTGGGATCAAGGACGGCCACTGCGTCCGGAATCCTTTCCTCCGGGAGGTGGTGGTCGCAGATGATGACGTCGATTCCGCGGGACTTTGCATACTCGACCTTGTCGATGGCCTTGATGCCGCAGTCAAGGGTGATAATCAGGCTGAAACCGTTGTCCGCAGCCCAGTCGATGCCCTTTGCGGACACCCCGTAACCCTCATCGTAGCGGTCGGGGATATAGAAGTCGGTCCTGTCGGTGAGGTGGCTCAGGAAGAGGTACACAAGGGCCACGGCAGTGGTCCCGTCCACGTCGTAGTCGCCATAGACAAGGATCTTCTCCCCTCCCTTCACGGCCTTTTCGAGCCTTGCCACGGCCACATCCATATCCTTCATGAGAAACGGGTCGTGGAGGGCCGAGAGGCTCGGGCGGAAAAATTTGCGGGCTTCGTCGAAGGTGCGTATGCCCCTCTGTTCGAGGAGGGTGGCGAGGACAGGGTCAATGCCGAGCTCGGCCGACAGCCTGGAGATTGTCTCCGGGTCGCCCGCTTCCCTGAATGCCCATTTCCTGTCTGCTGCCATCAAAGTCCTCCTTTCAAAAGTCCGAATTCTTACAAAGATACCCAAAAGATTTCAAATTCAGAATTTAAAATGTTAATTTTGCACGATTAAACAATAATTGAAATGGCAACAGCACAACTCAGCGAACAGGAAATACTCCGCAGGGAATCCATGAAGAAGCTCCGCGAAATGGGCATCGAACCATATCCGGCACCGCGCTATCCGGTCAATGCCACAGCCAAAAGCATTGCTGAAGAATACGATGCGGAAAAGGGCAACCTTACAGATGTCTGCATAGCAGGACGCATAATGTCACGCCGAATAATGGGCGCCGCATCGTTCATCGAGCTACAGGACGAGACGGGAAGAATCCAGGTCTATGTCAAGAGGGACGAAATCTGCCCGGGAGAGGACAAGACCCTTTACAATACCGTATTCAAGAAACTCCTCGACATCGGTGACATCATCGGCATCAAGGGTTTCGCATTCATCACCCAGACCGGCCAGCTTTCGGTCCATGCCAAGGAGCTTACCGTGCTGAGCAAGTCCCTCAAGGTGCTCCCGATTGTCAAGGAGGCCGACGGAAAGGTGCATGACGCATTCACCGACCCTGAGCTCCGCTACCGCCAGAGGTATGTGGACCTCATCGTCAATCCGCAGGTCAAGGAGGTGTTCGTCAAGAGGGCGAAGATCATCGACACCATGAGGCGCTATTTCAATGACGCCGGCTGCCTCGAGGTCGAGACCCCTATTCTCCAGTCCATCCCGGGAGGTGCTACCGCGCGTCCGTTCATCACCCACCACAATGCCCTGGACATCGACCTCTATATGCGCATCGCCAACGAGCTCTATCTCAAGAGGCTGATTGTCGGAGGATTCAGCGGGGTGTATGAGTTTGCCAAGGACTTCCGCAACGAGGGCATGGACAAGACCCACAACCCGGAGTTCACCTGCATGGAGATATATGTGGCCTACAAGGACTACATCTGGATGATGGAGTTCGTGGAGAAGATGCTCGAGAAGATCGCGCTCGAGGTCAACGGCACGACCAAGGTCAGGATCGGGGACAACGAGGTGGATTTCAAGCCGCCGTTCCGCAGGCTCCCCATGCTCGAGGCCATCAAGGAATATGCAGGCGTGGACATTGCCGGGATGGACGAGGACCAGCTCCGCGAGACCTGCAAGAAGCTTCACGTGGAGACCGACCCTTCATTCGGAAAGGGCAAGCTCATCGATGCCATCTTCGGCGAATATGTCGAGGGTCATCTCATCGAGCCTACCTTCATAATTGACTATCCTGTGGAGATGTCTCCGCTTACCAAGCGCCACAGGGAAAACCCGCAGCTTACCGAGCGCTTCGAGCTCTTCGTATGCGGCAAGGAGCTGGCAAATGCCTACAGCGAGCTCAATGATCCTGTGGACCAGCTCGAAAGGTTTGAGGAGCAGGCACGTCTCAAGAGCAAGGGAGACGACGAGGCAATGTTTGTGGACTACGACTTCGTCCGCGCTCTCGAATACGGTATGCCTCCTACCTCCGGACTCGGAATGGGCATCGACCGCCTCACCATGTTCATGACAGGCCAGTCATCCATCCAGGATGTGCTTCTGTTCCCCCAGATGAGGCCTGAGACATTCTGATATGCAGATAGTTTCTGCACAGAACCCCAAAATCAAGGACCTTCTCGCGCTGCAGGACAAACCGCGCCTGCGCCGTGAGAAGGCTCTTTTTACCGTTGAGGGGCAGAGGGAGCTGTCCCATTGCATGGAAGCCGGGTACGAAGCCGACACCGTGTTCGTCTGCCCGGAGATTGCGGGGGATTTCCGCGCGCCGCAGGGTGCGAAGGTCTTTGAGGTATCCCGCGAAGTATATGGAAAGATTGCCTACCGTTCCGGTACGGAGGGTGTCGTGGCCGAGATGAAAGCCCGTCCGCACTCCCTGGAGGATCTCCCGCAGAGGGACAATCCGCTCATCGTCGTGCTCGAAGGCGTGGAGAAGCCGGGCAACCTGGGCGCAGTCCTTCGCAGCGCGGATGCAGCCGGAGCCGATGCCGTGATCATCTGCGACCCTCTTACCGACATCTACAATCCCAATCTCATTCGCGCGAGCATAGGTGCCGTGTTTACGGTGCCGGTCGCCGTATGCACCTCAGGGGAGGCCATAGCATATCTCAAAGAGCGCGGCATAAAGATTCATACCGCGCAGCTTCAGGATTCCAAAGAATATTATGACACGCCCATGACGGGGCCTGTGGCCATTGTGATGGGGACCGAGGCTACAGGGCTCACCTCTGTGTGGCGCGAGGCCGCCGACAGCCATATCCGCATCCCGATGCTGGGGCGCCTTGACTCCCTCAATGTATCAGTATCCGCCGCCATCCTGCTTTATGAGGCAGTCCGGCAGCGAATGGCAGGAATGAATTACTAAGGAGTCATCAATAGAATTGATTCATCTTTGCCTGTCTTTCGGTACATACTTTCGCCTTTTTCAGTCACGCAGTTTTAATCCGGTCCGATTTCCGTCGGCTGCTCGTCGGCAAACATCCATTGGACATTTGACTTAACGCTCACGATACTTCTGGAGAGAATCCATCTTCGCAACCCCATGTCAAATCAGACAATGGTAATTCATTTTATATTACCCCCCGGAATAGATTTGATTATTCAGATATTTTAATTAACTTGCAAACAACAATAGTTCGTTAATATTTTAGTTTTTACGCCACGGCGCGGACGCCGTAGAATAGAAGTTCTTTGAAATCAGTATCATTTTTCATCAAGTTCGGGCTTTTTCCGAACGTTGAAAATAATCTTTCGACCATCGCAGCGTTGTGCAGGACCATCTTGACGTCGCTGACCGAAAGGTTCACATCGTACTCCTTACCGAACTGCCTTGCGATGTTAATCGCGGACAGCGACATGTTGAACGCGAAGTCGAGCGACCCCACATCCCTCGACTGGCAGTTGCACAGGCCTGTGAACTGCTTTGCGTCGCGGTACAGGAACTCAATCTGGAACCTGGTCCGGTAGATGTCGAAGATGTCGACGGCATCCCTGCACTTGTCGGTGCAGAAGAAGATCTTGCGAGCCTGCGTCTTCTTGTCGGAGTCGATGAAGTCGGCGATGACAACCTTGACCTCTCGCTTAAGACTCACTGCCCAGACCACCGCAGAATGCAGGGTGACACCCTCCAAAGTTTTTGTCGTGAACACGGACTCGTCCAGTGACTTCAGGTTAACGTTACCTGTGAACTTCTGGGGGCGACCTCTCTTGCCGGTCTTTGGGCCAGTGTACAGGTACTTCAGACGCACGTCATCCCTGAGACGGCTGATGACATCGAATCCGAGAGCCTTTGCTCCGGTCACGAAGGTCTCTTTGGAGAAGAAGGCATCGGCAACAAGGCAGTCGGAGATCTTGAGCAGTTCGTCCTTGACCGAGTGTATTGTCCTCAGGTATATACCCGTGATGGTGTTGTGGTCATCCATATGCTTGAGATAGTACGGTACCTTGCCCCTGATCCTGTCGGTGAAGGTCTGCTTGGCAACGAGATGCACACCGGTCCCCGCGTCTGCGTCAACGAGGGCAAAGCCCATGAGTTCAAGACCCCACTTGACCGCCGAGGCACAGCCTGACCAGAAGTATCCAGCACCGGGTGTCTTTTTGCCGGACTTGCTGATGTAGCTCGGATCTATCGCGATGGCACGGCGGCACCGGTTGCCGTTCTGCTGGATGAAAACCCGGTTGAAGGAGAGCCAGTCGAACCTCTTCCTGAAGTTCATGCGGAACCGCTGTTCGGACGAGTGTCCGAACCTCCCCATCTGAAGGAAGTTGATGCGATTGGGTATGGTAAGGAAAAGTTCCATGGCCTCGATGAAGAATGTACGGAAAGTTTTGCTTAAATTTGTCTCGCTTGGAAGGGCTGCTGCAATCATCTCTCTCAGCTGGGTAAGGGGCTTGATTTTCATCCTCGTAACTTGTTTTATGGTAATTACTAAGTTACTGAAAATCAAGTACTTATCCAAATATTTCAAGCATTATTTCCCATTTTTTACTGATTTTTCTGACTTCTTGTTGGTGCCATTCGCGAGGTGTCTTTGGGCATCAAGCAAAGGCCGAATATATGATAAAGTATTGAAAATTATATAGTTGTTAAATTTTTACCGTAGTATTGAAACAAGTAACCACAACAAAAAAAACAATAGTCATGAAACATGTCAAAATCTTCCCTTCTCTGTATGTATTTGTGTCTTTGCTCTTTTATGGATGTGCCGGTTTTGAGAGTAATGATTTCCAATATGACTCAGCATCTATAAATGAAAATATTACAACTACTCTAATAGATTTAGTCCCCCCAGTTGACAGTTTTTCCATTCACGAGGTAACAGGGACGATAGCATATCACCAAAATGACCCATACACTCTTGCAAATTTTCAGCAAGCTATTTTGAATATTGCTGCTAACAATACAAAAGCATCAAATGCCTCCCTGCTCAATAATAGTTCTTTTCTTGAGCCGACACACTATGCACTAAAGATTTATCCGAAGAGCGAAAACGAACAGTGGCTTTTTGAATTAATGGATGACATATCCGTTTCATATCTCCCTTTTGACTATGTTCCTGTACCGGAGCCAATCATACAACAACTTGATTCATTGTCTTTGAGTCATATTAATGAATGTATTATTGATTCCAGATACAATGTCAGCTATGATGTATGGGAAACAGAAAGTGACACTTTCAATAAAAACGAGTACTATTTACCTGTTCTATATGTCATCTGGCCAAAAAGTAAACCATTGCCTGAAAATACAGAATATGAAATAGATTACGAGATATTTATTCCAGACTATTCTTTATTAACAAAAAGTTCAGATATAGAATTGTTAAAGACTATTGAAAATGAAGCTATAAGGATTGCCGTCGGCCGTTCTTCATTTTTTACAAAAGCAGTTCCTGCTGGAGACATAAAAACACTTAAAGGGAAAGTTGACTATTATGATACGTTCTTAAATAAGAATATTCCACAGGAGAATTTGAAAATCAGATTTCAGCTTGGCTCAAAAATAAGTGACACATACACACTTTCTGACGGTACCTTTTCTATTACAGACGAGATATCCCCATTGGCTTCTTATATACATATTTTCCAACATCCTAAATGGAAATTGACAAAAGAAACTTCTACTGCTGCACATACTGTAAATTGGGGTACAGTTGAAGATATATGGGAAGATGAAGATGAACCATATATGAATCCTGTAAGTTCTCCTTCATTTTACTCAGCTTTACCAGCGGTTAATCATTATTACAAAGGTAATTCTGCTTTTCGAACTTGGAGTTACCCTAGTGGAATTAGAATCATTATGCCGGGAACAGTGAATGAAGAGTATTCAGGCTTGTTTTATTCTGCTCAAGGAGGAGTCTCTGCCTATATTGTTATTTATGAAAATAATGTTGACAATAACTACAATCGTTTCGTGGGTACGATATTACACGAATTTGGTCATTTTACTCACTTTTGCGAATCAGGAGCTAATAGTGCATCCTTTTCGGCGATTAATAAACTTATAAAAGAATCCTATGCTTCGTATGTCGGTAATTACCTTTGTGAATCATATTTCGTTAATAAAGGATATGTAAAACCTAATAATACAAATACGTTCACTGGACAGAGTAGACAGCAGTGGAGAAAAACCGATTTGGAAGATTATTATTCACCATTATTTGTTGACCTATTTGATGATTTCAATCAGGGAGCAAACACTACAAGATACAACAACGATCAGATAAGTTCGTTTTCTCATTCTGTTGTGAGAAGTATTGCAGAAGAGTGTGTAGACTGGGATGATGTCAAGTCGATATTGGCAAATTATATCAACATTTATTATACACAAGAACAATACAATCTTTATACCGCTCCCTACGACGAGTGGTTCACGAACAATAATCTATAATCTTGTATAACACTATGAAAGCATATTATTTTCTATCTCTTTTTCTTGCGGTCTTATGTATTGCATGCAATAAAAACAACAATGATGATTCTATCGATGACGGCCCGTATGACAGCTATAGCATTGCCGGTTCGATAGCCACTTTGGGTAATGATTGTGAGTTTGAGTATTACATAGATGACAAAGAACAGGACATCGAGGGATTCAACTACCGGGACATCCACATTTCAAAAATATCAGACTGTTCCGTCAAGATCAGTTTTGGCATGACCGGAGCGACTCAATACATTGATTTCATCATCCCGGAGGTGCAGTTGAAAGGAGAAATCGGGTATGCTTTGGTGGAAAAGCAGGATGTCGGACTCACTTTCGCGGTTGACGGCAACGAAAAATATAAATGCGATGCAGTCCTATACGGAGAGGTCAGTAACGGCTTCTTCGGCCAGGCAGAAACAAAGAACAGTCTTGCAATGCGTAATGATCTGGAGGGATTCCTGACTTTGGAATGGGAGTACGATGGCCGGAAGCATATCCTAAAGATGACGGCCATCTATGACAGCATCGAACTCCGCGATTTCTGACTACGTCTTCAATAAGATTTCAATATCATCCGCCGCCATCCTGCTTTATGAGGCAGTCCGGCAGCGGATGGCTTATTGAACAGGGATCAGGGATCGCGGCCCGGTATAATGGTCCCCAGAAGTTGGACAGTAAGCCTCCGGTCAGCCACGTCATAGAATCGTGAAGAAGAACCCCGATCTTTG
>JBJEJU010000037.1:0-37407 GCA_051878275.1 Candidatus Cryptobacteroides sp.
CGTCCGGTCTGATTTGGATACTTTCTGTCAATGATATTGCTGACGTTGGCTATGCAACGCCAAGTCTTTCAACTTCAGTCGCTTTCAGCGAAGCGGGGGTGACTGAAAAGTCTGTCATATCGAGCGAAGCACAAAGTGCGTAGTCGAGATATCTATTGAATATCAAATTCTTATAAAGATCTCTCCACGCGCTTCGCTTGGTCGAGATGACATTTTAAGGACTTTTGAGTCACCCACGTAGCAGCCGGAGGCGTATATTCCGGCTGCGGTGCCAGTACGCATGTTCTCGTTGATTCCACCTCCCGTGAAATTCATCTGGCACGGGCATACCCTCTACAGGTACCTGTAGGGCACTCTCCCGTTCCCGATGGAGACAAATTGTCCTCATCTGGACCCTCTTGTAAATCTATTACTCTTATAATCAATTGTTTAGCAAACGCTGACGGCCCAGATGAATTTCACGAAGGCAGGTGCGGCGCTTAGTCGCGCCCGGAAAATTATTTCTGGTGGCATCTGAGTACAGTTAATGCCATTGCTGATGGCAACTGAACTAAGCCAACCAATCGTAAAGTAGCCACCATACAAATACCTTCTAACACCTTACGGGCAGGTCCCCCTGTGTAAGTCAAACATTGAAAGGAATGTTGCTAATAACAAAAGAAAGCGTCTCTGTGATGACCCGTGCGGATTTCGTGCAATTCACCGCACACGAGCCTTTGTTGATTATCAAATAGTTTTACACTCCCCGGCAGGGGTTCGTACAACAAGAAATATTGCTTTTTTCGGATTACCGGGCAGTTTTTAAGACAACTTTGTGTATTTTTGTAAAAACCGCATAATCATATGGAAAGAACATTGGTAATATTGAAGCCGGGCACTCTTCAGCGCGGCCTTGTGGGGGAGGTAATTTCCCGTTTTGAAAAGAGGGGTCTCAAACTCGTGGCAATGAAGATGAAGCAGCTTGACCCGGAGATACTGTCCGTGCACTATGCCCACCTTCTTGACCGGCCATTCTATCCGTGGCTCCGCGATGCAATGATGGCAGCACCGGTCATCCTGTGCTGCTGGGAAGGATTTGAGGCAGTGAAGGTTGTCCGTGAAATGGCGGGTGCCACCAATGCACGCAAGGCCGCTCCAGGCACCATCAGGGGAGATTATGCCCTGAGTGCTCAGGAGAATATTGTACATACTTCGGATTCTCTGGAAAATGCTGAAATAGAATTGGCCCGCTTCTTCAGCCCGGAGGATTATTGCGAGTATCCTTCACCGCTCAATCAGTATCTCTACGCCCCGGACGAAAAATAGATATTGCCTGGTCTATGCTGAGTGCATCCCCGACGGAGAATCCTCCGTTGCGGGTGCGCCGCAGTGAATCAAGGTGTGCCCCGGACCCGAGTGCTTCTCCGAGATCCCGGGCGAGGGCGCGGATATAGGTCCCTTTCGAACAGGATATCCTGATGTCGGCGTGCGGCAGTCCCAGCGCGCCGGTATCGGCTACATGTATGCGTGCGTCCCGGCCGTTGCTTTCCGTATTGCCAGCCACCGCAGCACCCGCACAGCCAGTTGAAACTCCAGCCACCTGTGAGCCCGTCGCTGCAACGCCTTCAGTGCCGGCATCACCTGTTGCCGCCGCAGCACCCGCACAGCCTGCTAAACCAACTGTCCCTGCTCTACTTGCACCATCATCACCCGCACAGCCCTCCAGTCCACCAGCCGCCATCGCGCCACCATACGCCTCCGAACCACAGCCTGCCGAGCCCGCAACACCTGCTCCGTCAGCCACCGCTCCACCGGCCTTCCCCGGGGTGAAACCGAGAAGCTCGATGTCGTGGATGACAATCCGTTGCCTCGAAAGAAGCGCCGCATCATCGTGGGCGAACTCCTTCCCTTCGGCAACGCACCTTCGGTATTCCCTGCGCGCAAGCTCATAGGCCCTCACGCCGTCCACCGACTTTGCCGAAAACAGCGGCGCGACCTGCTCCTGCTCCCCGACAAAAGACGGCAGCACACCCCTCAGGCTATCCTCCGACACGCCGTCCACCGGAAACAGCCTGTCCACCTCCTTCTCAAGGTCATACGAAGGCGTAGTGGCACCGAACGACACTCCGGCCACATACTCCTTGTCCCTGCCCTGGAAAAACTCCGCCAGACGGCACGCCTTCCCGATGCACACCAGCAGCACTCCCGTCGCGAGAGGATCCAGCGTCCCGGCGTGGCCCACCTTCAGGTTTTTCTTCCCGAAATGGCGGCACGCGGCAAACTTCACCTTTCTGATGACATCGGCTGACGTCCACCTGTAGGGCTTGTCCACAGGAATGACAATGCCTTCCGGATAATCTTCGATATTGTCCGAAAGGCATTTGAGAGATCTGTCAGCAACAAGAAGCGTCTCCATTACCTGCACACCGGAATCTTGTCAATCCTGCGCTGATGTCTTCCACCCTCGAAGGCAGTCTCCAGCCAGGCATCGACAATATCCTTCGCGGTATCGAGGGAAATGAACCTTGCAGGCATCACAAGCACATTGGCATTGTTGTGGGCCTTCACCAGTTCACCGATTTCCCTGCTCCAGGCAAGGCCTGCACGGATACCCTGATGCTTGTTGAGCGTGATGGCCATACCGTTGCCGGTACCGCAAAGGGCAATGCCCTTTTCAACCTCGCCCTTTTCAACCGCCTCTGCAAGCGGATGGGCGACATCGGAATAGTCCATACTCTCTTCGGTGTCAGTCCCGAAATTCACGACTTCAAATCCCTTTTCGCCGAGCCAGCCGATGAGCTCTGCCTTGTAAGCGACGCCGGCGTGGTCGCTGCAAATACCGATTTTCATACTTTCAAAAATTAATATCTATGACATCTTGGCTTCTTCAGGAATCTTCAAATATTCCTTGATGTTGTCAATCCTTGCCGCAAACTCCTTCGGACCGATGAGGGCCACGATGTCTGCGATGCCGAGACCGCTTGAAGCACCCACAAGGGCAAGCCTCAGGCAGTTCATGACCTTGCCCATAGGCCACCCGTTGTCCCTGATGTACTCCTCAAACCCGTGCTCGAGGCTCTCCTTGTCCCAGGCTCCGCCGAATCCGTTCAATATATGGTCGGCAACCTTCAGTGCAAGCGTGTAATTCTCTTCCTTCCAGAACTTGTCCACATCCTTCTGGACATATTCCGACGGGGTCCTGAACAGATATGGTGCAATCGTCCAGAAATCGGCGATGAATGTCGCCCTTTCCTTGATGAGGGCAACAACCTTGCATACATAGTCCCTCGTCACGATGCCCCTCTCATAGTCGGCTCCTGCCTCATTGAGTACTGCGCCCGACGAAGCTGCACAACCGGCGCAGCCGGCAACCCTGATCCCGTTCTCTTCGAGTACAGGGATGAACAGGTCCGCAAGCTCCTCCGAAGATTTCATGCGGAGATATTCCTTGTTGTACCATTTGGCCTTGTCGGCATTGAAACGGGCGCCGGACTTCACCACGTGGTCAAGCGAGAATGCCTCCGTCAGCTCAGCCATCGAAAGAATCTCCCTGTTGTCCCCGTCTCCCGGATTCCAACCGAGAAAAGCCAGCATATTGACGAACGCCTCCGGGAAATAACCGTCTTCACGGTATCCGCGCGACACCTCTCCTGCAGAGTTTACCCACCTGAGCGGGAACACCGGGAAACCGAGCTTGTCGCCGTCCCTCTTGCTGAGCTTGCCCTTTCCGTCCGGCTTGAGGAGCAGCGACAGATGGGCAAACCTCGGCATGGAGTCTTCCCAGCCGAAAGCCTTGTAGAGCATATAGTGGAGCGGAAGCGAAGGCAGCCATTCCTCGCCGCGGATGACCTCGGTAATCTCCATCAGATGGTCATCGACGATGTTGGCAAGATGATAGGTCGGAAGCTCGTCGGCCCTTTTCCAGAGCACCTTGTCGTCAAGGGTGCTTGTGTTGACCTCGATATGGCCCCTGATGAGGTCATCCATCTTTACGACGGTGTCCTCCGGCATCCTGAACCTGATGGTCCAGTCCGTTGTCTGCTCAAGGAGCCTTGAGGTTTCTTCCGGGGGGAGTGTCAGCGAATTGCGCAATGTCTTGCGGGAGGCGTGGTTGTAGATGAATGTCTGGCCTGCAGCCTCAGCCCCGGCCCTCTTTGCATCGAGCTCCTCCGCGGTGTCGAAGGCATAATAGGCATATCCGTTTTCAATGAGCTGCTCGGCATACTTGCGGTAGATGCCCTTGCGCTGGCTCTGGCGGTATGGGGCGTGCGGATGACGCTCCGACGGAGTCTCCACGACCTTTCCGTCCGCATCCACACCCTCGTCCGGAACGATTCCGCACCAGTTCAGCGCCTCGATGATGTATTCCTCGGCACCGGGCACAAAACGGTGCGAATCAGTATCTTCAATGCGGATGATGAAATCACCGCCTTTGTTCTTGGCATATAGATAGTTGTAGAGCGCGGTACGCACTCCGCCCATATGGAGCGGGCCGGTAGGCGACGGCGCAAATCTTACACGGGTCTTTCTTTCCATATTGTCTTTATTTGCAAAATGCAAAGATAGGAAAAAATATCATTCAATGGCCCTCAGTACCCAGCCGTTGCTGTCAAGAGTGATGCCGACGGGCTCCAACAGGGCGTTGTAATCCAGTTCGCGGGTAGTATCTACATACAGCCGGAGGTCTTCAAGCACTCCTCCAGCCACTTCCTCTGCTGCAGTCCAGAACTCGCCTTCGGTGAAACCGCGGCCCTTTTCCTTGTAATACCTGTCGTAAAGAAGCCGCATCAGGTCGTCAAGGCAACGCTCCCCGGAGGTCATGCTTCGGATCACCGCATCGAAAACCAGTCCCATCACCGGACCCTTCACATAGTAGGAAATCCTCACATCCCTGCCGTTTGCGGCTGTGTTGAAGAAATTGAGCCAGATGTCGTAGCTGCTCTGACGCAGGCTCATATGTTTCTGTCCTTCAGATGTTTCAAGGTCGCGGATAAAGCCGGAGAGATAGTCCAGATGCTCCTCCATGGTCTCCACGCCCGCCCTTACGAGCAGCAGGCTTTCGTAGTAGCAGGTAAAGCCCTCGCTCACCCAGAGCATCGGGGTAAACACCTCACGGTCATAGTCAAACGGACCGAGCTCAATCGGCCTGATGGCCTTGACATTGTAGTTGTGGAAGTATTCGTGGCAGAAAAAGCGCAGTTCCTCGAGATATTCTTCCCGTGTCGCAAAATCCCATCTGCCGGAGGTGTAGCAGGCCTGCGAAGCCTGGTGCTCAAGTCCGCCGCGGCCTTCCCTCATCAGAAGAAGGTGGTAGGAGTCATACGGCACATCCCCGAATATCAGGTTACACTGTGATACAAATTTGAAAAAGTCCTCTGCCATCGGAGTATCTTCAAAACCTTCCGGAGTCTCGAGAGCAAACTCATAGTCGTGCCCCTCGTGGGTATAAGTCCTTGAATAATGGTTGCCTATGAGCATAGGGGAGTCGTACAGGACATCGAAATCAGGTGCGTGGAACACTCCCTCTCCATCGCGGGGCAGGGCAGTGGAGATTTTTGTCCACTGCTCCGGGAGCCTTACGGTGATGTCAACAGGGTGGTCCTTGTCGCCGTTTGCATACATGAACACGCCGTTTGGCGCTATGAATGCAATGTCTCCCTGCACGCGGCTTTCTGCGATGGACCAAGCATCGGCATATATCCTGTAGCTGACCTTCACCGTGTCGGCCGTCTCCACAATCCAGGCATTCTTTCCGCTCTTCCTCCACGAAAGAGGCTTGCCGGAAGCGTCGCAGGCCGCGAAATCAGTCAGGTACTTGGGGTAGTCCACGATTACATAATAGCCCGGGGCCCACACCGGAAGGGAGAACCTGACGTTCTCACGGTCAAGGTTTTCCGGTACATAGGTCATTTCCGCGCAGATGTAGTGTTCCTCTCTCTGGAATGAAATGCCGTATGCAATGCTGTAGCTGAAGCCGCCGGATCCGGAGCAGGCGGCAGCCACTATGGAGGCGGCAGCGATTGCCGCAAGACGGGAAAGTGAAGGAAACAGTTTCATATCGGGTTGTGTTATTGTCAGAGCAAGTCCTTTGCCTCCTGGGTCAGAAGGTCAGAAAGCACATCATAAGGGATTGTGCATTCAGGCATTCCGGCTGCGTAAGGGGCAATTTCATATTGCTGGTAGATGAAATGCACTCCGTCGGCCATAAGGAACGGGGCAGCGTCAGGGAGAGGGAATTCCTCCGGGTTCACCAGCAGGCATCCCGCAAATTCGTCCTCGGTCTCCACCCCGAAATACTTTTCCATAATGCCTTCCTTTACTATGCCGGCGAGTTCTTCGCCTGCATCGTCACGGAACATGTCCCATCCGAACAGTTTCCCGTCTGAAAGGCGGAATACGCTGTTGATGCTGACTGTACCGCCGTGTGCTCCTCCCAGATATGTATAGCTTGTGCTTGAATAAGTCACGTATTTGTCCGTAAAGTGGACAGGCAGGATGCTGAGCGAGTACTCATAATTGATCGGATGTTCAAACCCGGCCTTTTCAAAATCCTTGAAATCGCTTTCAGCGTTGTCGAGCATTGTCCTGCCGATTTTCCCGACGATGTCACTGTCCTTTTCAAGTGTATTGAAACTGTCGGCGAGGCCTTCGTCCTCGATGTTCACAAGCGAATAGGCTGCGCGCTCGGCAATCCAGTACCTCACGCTTTCTGTGAATTGTCCGCTGCCGTTGGACGGGAAACCTATGTTGATTTCGCAGTATGCCTCGTGGCCGGCATATTCGAGTGAGTCGCAATACGATACCGTCTCATAGTCAAAGCTGGTCCTGTGGCTGCAGCCTGCTGCCATTATCGCAACCGCTGCTGCGCTGATGCCAAATAGAATCCTGTTTCTCATAATTTTTTATCTGTTTTTGACAAAGATAGGTGTTTATTTTTCCTTTTACAAAGATTTCCCTCCGGCTGCGCGTAATGAAAAAGCCGTGCGGAAACTCCGCACGGCCTCATTATTGATTATACATTAATGCTTTTATGGCTGGAATACTCCGTCAAACGGATTCTGGTCTCCGATTGGCCAATACTCTGAAGACATATTGGCATTGTTGACAATTTCGCTATTTGGAATCTGATATACAAATCTCCAGGAGTCTGCCGGAATCTGCACATCACCACCTGCTACTGAATGGTTGCTTCCACGTACGAGTCCCTTGCGGTTCCTCTTCATGTCGAACCAGTCAAGTCCTTCGCCATAGAGCTCAAGTCTGCGCTCCATTAGGATATCGTCAATAAGGGCCTGTCCTGTGCTTTCTTTAGCGGATGCTCCCCTGAGTGTCCTGAGCTCGTTGAGAAGATCCTTTGCTCCGGTTTCCTGGCCACTTCTTGCAAGTGCTTCAGCCTCGGTAAGAAGCATTTCTTCACTACGCATATAGACAATTGCTCCGCGAAGGTCTTCCTTGTCATAGAACTTGGTTGAACATTCAATGACATCCCAAGCCCTGAAGAACTGGCCTGCACGAATGTCGGTAGGTTCAAACCTGCTAACGAATTCATCGCTGACATAATAGCACTGGAATGTCCAACCGGTATTTCCGTCGCGGACAATCCAGTTTGCCCACATTGCGAATGGAGAATAGTCTCCGAAGTTGTCATCATCGGTCTGAATCATTCCCCACATCCAGGAAGGAGTATTGATCTCATTGAATCCTGCATAGTAATCGCTATTGCTGGTGAGAGGGTAACCTGCGCGAGCCTTGTTGGCATAGGTGGCAGCATTGCTCCAGTCTTCCATTGTAAGGTAAACCTGTGCAAGGAAAGCGCGGGTGACTGACTGGTCGATGTCGCTTTTCTTGCTTCTGGTAAAGCCTTCAAGAAGAGTCTCGGCTTCTTTGAGGTCAGGAAGGATCCGGTCATTGTAAACACTCTTAACGGTACCGCGCGGCTGTCCTTCTGTCTGGTCTGTGGTAGGTTCTGTATATACAGGTACTCCAGGCATATCCTGAGCTATAGAGTAGGTATGCTGGAAAAGACGGATAAGATGGAAGTAAGCCCATCCCCTCATTGCGAGAGCCTGTCCCTTGACGTAGTTTTTCTGTGTAGTATCGCCTTCGGCATCGTCAATGTAAGTGATAATGCTGTTGGTGTTGTTGATGAGCCTGTAGTAGTATGACCAAAGTGCGTATGCCTTGAATATGTCACCGCGGGTATGTCCCCAGAAATTGTAGTCATAGCAATACCATCCACCCCATACTATACAGTCTTCACCGTCTGCGGAGAAAGTCATAAGATGAGACTGGTATCCCCAGTCGTCGGCACGGCCTTGTCCGCCGTCTCCGAGGTGTAACTGGTAATAGCATCCGTTCAGCGCAGCCTGTGCACCGTTCAGTGTCTTGAAGACTTCGGTGTCAGCAACACTGCTTGAAGGATTGGTCTCGAGGAAATCATCGCAGGCGCAAAGTCCGAATGCGATAAGACCAAGGCAAAGTATTCTGTAAATATTTTTCATAATAGTGTCAAAATTAGAATGTCAACTGAACTCCGAAAGTAAATGACTTCGTGGTAGGGAAGCGGTTGTTTGTGGTGCCGCCTACAGACTGCTCAGGATCGGTGCCGCGTTTTGCCGCTGAGCCGAAAGTGAGGCCATTGTCCATCTGGGCATAAACGCGCAGGTTGTCAATCTTCATTGCGTTAAGTGCTTTCTTCGGAAGAGTATATCCGAGGGTGACATTGCGCAGCCTCAGGAATGAATTTTTGTAGAGATACTGAGATGAGAATACAGCATTCTTTCCATAGTAGAACATTGGGATGTCTGAATCCTTGTTGTTCTCGGACCATCCGTTGAGTACGTCCGGGTGATAAGAGAATCCGGTCCTGTAAGTCATCGACTGCCAGTAGTCATTGTCGCAGAGATAACCTCCTATGCTGTAGTACCACATGAAACTGATGTCGAAGCCGTAGAAACTGAAGGTATTGGTCCATGAGCCGAAGAGGTCAGGAATTGCATCACCGAGATATGTCTTCTGGTCGTCACCTGCTACGTCCGAAGTCTTTTCGGTGAGCACTCGGTCAACAACGTTTTTATTCTCGTCATAGACATTCTTCCAATACTGCTCAAGACCGGTTTCCGGATTGATGCCTGCAAATTCTGCACCCCAGAACTCATATCGGCTATGTCCCTCTCTCCATTTGTAATAACCGGCATTCATCTCATCCTGAGGAAGCTTTGTGATCTTGTTCTCGTAGTGGGTGAGGTTGAAGTCCATATTCCAGCGGAAAGTGTCGTTGTCGATGACACGCCAGTTGAGCTGAAGCTCTACACCGGAGTTCTGGACGTCACCGATATTGCGGTCTATTCCGGAGAAGCCGGTAGAGAGTGCCATAGGCATTGTAAAAAGAAGATCCTTCGACTTGCGGTTGAACCACTCGATGGAACCTGATACCCTGTTGAAGAGGGAGAAATCAAGACCTATTGTAGTCTGGAGGTTGGTCTCCCACTTGAGGCCTTCATTGGCGAGACGTGAGATAAGCACACCTGCGTTTCCGACATTGTTGTAACCTGTTGCATAGAGGCCCTGGTAGCAGTACCAGGAAGAAAGACCGTCATTACCTACGGCACCGTAAGATGCGCGGAGCTTAAGATTGTCAAGCCAAGTGAGGTCTTTCATGAACTCTTCCTGAGTGAGACGCCAGGATGCACCTACTGACCAGAATGTACCCCAACGTGAAGACTTTGCAAACTTTGAGGAACCGTCAGTACGGAGAGAGGCCGACACATAGTATTTGTTGTCATAGTCATACTCTGCACGGGAGAAGAATGAGAGAAGCCTGTAATTGTCCGTGTAGGATGTGGAGGCAGTCATAGTGGCACCTGATGAGAGCTCCGTAAGGCCGCTGAACGGGAAGTCCTGACGGGCTGCGCTAAGACCGGTCACGTGCCTTGAGAAGTTTTCTTCGCCAAGAGTGATTCCGATGCTGTGTTTGCCGAATGACTGGTTGTAATTCAATACATTGGTCCAAGTGGTCGCAATGTTGCGGTCATAGGACTTGTATGCCTCGCCGTGGCCTGCAAGATAGCCATAGTCGGCATTGGTATATCCGTCGTAGTTGTACAGGTAGTAGTCGAGCGAAATAGTGCTGCGGAACTTGAGCTGAGGTATGAAGGTAATCTCGACATAGTCACGGGTTGTGATGTTGTCGGTATTTCCTTTGTATTTGTTGTATTCGGCATCTGCGAGGACATTCCATCCTGACCATCCTGCACGATCTCCACCGTAATCATAGATCTTCTTTCCGTCAGCATCAAGAATAGGAGTCCCTGTTGCCCTGTCAACCTGGTAAATCGGGTATATTGAAGGCATTGTGCGGAGGAACCATACTACACCGTCGCTTGCAGGGGCATCAGTTTGGCTGTGTGCAAAGGATGTATTGGTGCCGAACTCAAGCCAGTTCTTTACTTTGGTAACGACGTTTGCACGTCCGGTGATTCGGTTGAACTGCTGGGTTGTGAAGATACCCTTGTCATCAAGATAGCCTGCAGAGAAGAAGTATGAAGTGGTACCCTTCTTTCCGCTGAAGTCGATGTTGTACTCCTGACGAGGACGGCTCTTCATTGTTTCACCCCTCCAGTCACCGGAGAAGAGAAGTTTGGCATTCGGGTCGAGGCGGCCGTCAAGTCCTACAGGTGTATTGGTATTCCAAGGGTTGATTTTGAGTTCGGTTACGAGATTTGCGGAAGCATATGCAGCCGCATCGTCTGAAGAAAGACCGTTGATATACCTCTGCTGATTGTATAGGGCAGCCCAGGTAACTTCGGTAAACTCCTGAGGAGAAAGTTCGTCAGGCAGGTCAACAGCGAGAGATGCAAAACCTACGCTCGCACGGAAATTGATTTTTCCTTCCTCTGTACGTCCCTGGCGGGTTGTTACGATAATGACGCCGTTTGCTGCACGTGAACCGTAAAGTGCGGTTGCGGATGCGTCCTTGAGGACGGTCATGGACTCGATGTCTGAAGGTGCAATGGCGTTGATGTATCCGCTGTAAGGAACACCGTCAACAACCCAGAGTGGAGATGAGGATGCGTTCATTGAGCCGATACCGCGGATGAGAATGGTACCTCCGTCGCCTGGCTGGCCGCTATTGTTGATGACCTGCACTCCGGAAGAAAGTCCCTGAAGGGCCTGGGAAATGTTGGATGTAGGAATCCTTTCAAGTTCTTCTTTCTTGACAACGGAAGCGGATCCCGTAAAGGTTGATTTCTTTCCCTGACCATAGGCGATGACCATAGTCTCGTCTATGCTCATCACGTCCGGTTCGAGGACAATGTCAATTTTGGATGCGGTGGCAGGGACAACCTTGTCCTTGAAACCGAGGCACATTACATTTAGTTCAACGGTCTTTCCGGTTACAAAAATCTTGTACCCCCCCCTGTCGTCGGAAATGGCGAATTGTCCTGTTGATTTGTCGTGGACTGTCGCACCGACAATAGGAAGACCGTCTGCAGAGGACTTGATCGTTCCCGATATTTCCCTCTGCTGAGCGCTGGTAAACGGCGATGCGAGAACCAACGCAAGCAATCCTACGAAAAATTTTTTCATAATAGAATCGGTTTAATTAATAATTATTGGGTAATATGTGTTTCTTGTGAATGGTTATGGCCTTGTCTCCGGGAGGTCTCTTTTGCCCCAGATTTTTTCCATCTGCTCAAATCCCATCGGGTCATACTCCTTGAGATCCCAGTAATCGAAAGGATAATAGTCGTTTTTCCCCCAATATGCCTCGCAGATTTCAGAGAAATACTCGGTCACATTGTTCATTGCGTATGCCTTGCCGGTGATGTTGTACTGAGTAGGGGGCTCAGTTCGCCAGTCGAGGCAGTAAGGGGTGTCCGTGTACATTCCTGTGCTGTAGGCGTGATTGTATGCGTCAAGGAGTTCCTTGTTGTCATAGCCGTTTTCAATGGCGAGATCGTGGTAAAGATGGCAAAGTTCGTGGAGAACCATATATGGCTGGTTCTGTTTTGACCAGCTTACATAATTGGTGTAATTGGTTATTTCAACGCATTGATACTTTGCCTCCATCAGATTGTAATATTTCAGAAAGTCAAGATATGCATTGTACCATGCTGCGGATGTCTGAACACCTTCAATCGTAAGATTTTCTTCAAGCCAGATAGGATGCTCTTTCATCACAGTGAGAGCATATTCCGGAATCAGTTCATTGATCTCTTTAAGATTTTCCTCCATCAGTTTGAGGGCAGTTTGTGCAGCATCGGTTTTTTCAACATATGTCCGGATCTTGACTTGAAATCCTTCCATTTCAATAGTTGAGAATGTGTTTGTGGAAATCTGATTATCGTTTCCCGAACCTTCCGGAACAGGTGGAATGTACTCGGGGTCGTTCTTGCTACATGAGAAAAGGAAGAATGACAACCCGATAAGGGCTGTTGTGACAAAAAAGGAAAGTCTTTTATTCATATGCTTAAATTTAATCGTAGTCGAAGTGGTAGCCCTTGAGCGGCTCCTCAGGGAACACACTTGCGCACAAGTCATATAGCTTCGGATCATAGAACTTCAGCTGGTTCCTGTCCTTGAGATTGAAGGTGCCGATACCGTTGATGTTGGGAACGACGATGCTGCAGGCATTGAACCAGGCCTGGGCGCCTTCTGCAAAATACTCTGCGCTGTTGGTCATGGAATAGGAATTCTTCCAAAGCCCTTCCGATGCGGCACTTGCGAATGCGTCGGCAAGTCCTGTCTTGAAAGTCTGGTCTATGCGGCTGAGGGCGAAATCCACGTTGTGAGCAAACTCGTGGACCATTATGCTCTGGTCCCAGTACCTTTCGTTGAAATCAGGGATTTTGATCACGTTTTCCTCACCGATGGACATCACGGGGATGGCGAGTGTGGCTCCGTATCCGCGGCCCCTGGCATCCCAGTCGGTATCGGGCCACCAGACAGGCATCATCTTGCATTCGGGAAGGTCGGTGATGTTTTCGTTGTAAGCAACGACCCCGATGCGGAAATGGCATTTTATCATCTCCTCCCTTGCCTCGGGGATGCGGGAAAGCATATGCCTTGCGATATAGCAGACCTGAAGGAGGGCCTCGTCTTTTACTTTCTCGGAGGAAAGAATCGGCAGTCCGTCACAGTCAACATATTTTTTGTAGAATGGGTCGAGCGGAGACTCCTTATAGTCAAGCCATTGGGTAAGGGTTGCCGGAGGGGTGGTAACCACATCGGTCCCGGTCCCGGAATTGTCCGGTTCGTCCTTTTTCGGCTCTTCAATCTTGTTTCCTTCGTTCTTTGCCGGGTCATATGGGTCATTTTTGCCGCAGCTCACAAGCAGCAGGGCAATTGCAATGCAATGGATAAGTCTGGTCCGCATCATTGTCTGGTTAGTAATAAAGGTTGGCAAAATCTCGTTTCGCAAAAGCGATATGCGTTAAAGGTAGGAATTTTTTTTCAAAATGCAAGCGATGTTTCTTAAAAGGTTTTATGGCCATTTCGCGGTATTTTGTGCGTAATTCATTATGTTTTATGTATTTTACACCATAATCCTGCATGTGATGATTATCGGGAACCGGCAATAAAAGAGCCCGCAGTTACAAAACATAACCGCGGGATATAATCATGAATATATTCAAAAAGTGAATAATTTACAGCTCTTTCCCGGCAAGATAGACCTGCCTGATGAATGGGGTAGTGTAGCTGTAAGGAATGAAGTCGAGCGAAGAAATAGGGACGGTAAGGATGAGGTCCGCCCTCTTTCCCGGGGTGATGGACCCGGTTATCCCGCTGATACCCATTGCGTAGGCGCTGTTGATGGTGCAGGCATTGAGTGCCTGGACAGGGGTGAGCTTCATCTTGATGCAGCCCTGTGCCATCACGAACCTCATGTCTCCCGAAGGTGATGACCCCGGATTGTAGTCGCTGGCAAGCGCGACTCCGAGGCCTGCGGCGATGTAGTCCTTTGCCCTTCCGTACGGAAGTCCGAGGAAGAATGAAGAGCCCGGAAGCATGGTAGGCATGGTCCCGGAACCCTTGAGGGCTTCGATTTCGGCATCGGTGGTCTTTTCGAGGTGATCGACCGAAAGTGCCCCGTGGGCCACCCCGACCTGCACTCCGCCTGACACGGCCATCTCATTGGCGTGAATCTTCGGCACAAGACCGTAGGCCTTTCCAGCCTCCATTATCCGGGCGGTTTCCTCTACGGTGAAGAAACCTTCGTCGCAGAACACGTCCACGAACTCGGCGAGATGCTCCTGCGCCACTGCCGGTATCATCTCCTCGCAGACAATGCGCACATATTCGTCCTTGCCGTAACCCCTTCCCACGTCGTGTGCGCCGAGGAATGTGGCCCTGACAATGGCCGGGACGCTTTCGCGTATCCTTTTGATGACACGGAGCATCTTGAGCTCGTCACGGGTGTTGAGTCCGTAGCCGCTCTTGATTTCGAGGGCTCCTGTACCCTTTGCCATCACCTCGCGCACCCTTGCGATGCTCTGGTCGAAGAGCTCGTCCTCGGAAGTGTTGTGGAGAAGGTCGGAGGAGTTGAGGATGCCGCCCCCGCGGGCTGCAATCTCTGCATAGCTCAAGCCTTCGATCTTGTCGCGGAATTCGCCCTCGCGGCTTCCGGCATAGACCACATGGGAATGTGAGTCGCAGAATGCCGGCATAAGGATGCTGCCGTTGCAGCCAATCTTCTCCCCGGTGTCTTCCGGAAGCGTGTCCATCGGTCCGAAGGCTGAGATCAGGCCGTCCTCGACGGTCAGCCAGGCATTGCGGACGGTGCCGGTGGTTGCCATTTCGGCGCCCTGCAGACGCAGGACGCCGGAAGGCTGCACGCCGACAATCTCTTTAATGTCAACGAATGTACGTTTCATTGCGGATGAAATCTATCGACTTGAGGATGAGAGGGTGCATGTAGGTGTCCACGTCGATGAACGGAACTTCCCTGCGGTAGTCAGCCACGATGGCCTCGAGCTTCGGGGAGGTCTTTGCCGGACGCCTGAAATCAAGAGCCTGCGCCGCGTTCATAAGCTCGATTGCGAGCACTTCCTCTACGTTGTCCACCACCCTTGTGAGCTTGGTGGCGGCATTTGCGCCCATGCTTACGTGGTCTTCCTGGTCCTGTGACGAGGAGACAGTGTCGCATGAAGCCGGCCAGCAGAGGCCCTTGTTCTGGCTGACGATGGAGGCGGCGGTGTATTGCGGAATCATGAAACCGCTGTTGAGCCCCGGATTTGCCACAAGGAATGAAGGGAGACCCCTATGCCCGGAGATGAGGCGGTAGATGCGCCTTTCGGAGATGCTTCCGAGCTCGGACATCGCAAGTGCGAGCGTATCCATAGGGATGGCAATCGGCTCGCCGTGGAAGTTGCCTGCGGAGATGATCATGTCCTCGTCAGGGAATACGTTGGGGTTGTCGGTCGCGCTGTTGATTTCGGTGTCGATGACAGACTCCACATATCTCATGGTGTCCTTGACGGCGCCGTGCACCTGTGGGATGCAGCGGAATGAATACGGGTCCTGGACGTGCTCCTTAGGCCTGCTGATGAGCTCGCTGCCTTCCAGAAGGCTGAGGAAGCGGGCTGCGGTCTCGATCTGTCCCTTGTGGGGGCGGAGCTGGTGGGTGAGCGGGTAGAACGGCTCGATGCGGCCGTCGAATGCCTCGAGGGAGATGGCCCCGATGATGTCGGCCCAGGCCATCAGCCTCCTGCTCTTGAGCATGCACCATACTGCGTGTGCGCTCATGAACTGTGTGCCGTTGAGGAGAGCGAGGCCTTCCTTGGATTTGAGGCGTACGGTGGAGAGCCCGAGCTCTGCAAACACTTCAGCCGAAGGGCGCTCCTGCCCTTTGTAGAGCACTGTGCCCATGCCGATTATCGGGAGGCTGAGATGCGCAAGGGGAGCAAGGTCACCGGAGGCTCCGAGCGATCCGTGCTGATATACGACAGGGATGATGTCGTTGTTGAACATGTCCAGAAGCCTCTGCACGGTCTCAAGCTGTGCGCCGGAATGGCCGTATGAAAGGCACTGGGCCTTGAGGATGAGCATTATCCTTACAATCTCGGGGCGTACTCTCTCGCCGCTTCCGCAGGCGTGGGACATCACGAGGTTGTGCTGGAGCTGTGAAAGGTCGTCCGAAGGGATGGTGATGTTGCAGAGGGAGCCGAAACCGGTGGTGACTCCGTAAACGGGCCTTCCGATGTCCTCCATCTTGCTGTCGAGGTAGGCACGGCATTTTTCAATGGCTGCGACTGCCTCCTGGGAAAGCTCAAGTGTGGCGTGGTTGTCGATTATCTCCTTGATCCTGTCGATTGTGAGATGTTCGTTTGGATTTATTCTGTGGATCATTATGCTTGGTTATTTTAGTGCTTCACGTACAAGTGCGTCGTCTGCGGCGTTAGGGATGGTGACTTTCAGGCCCGGGGTGCGCTCCATCTCGCGGAGGATTGCGTGGTTGGCCCCCTCGTTGCGGGCCCAGCTGCGGCGTGCGATGCCGTTGTTGACGTCCCAGAAGAGCATTTCCCTGATATGGCGTGCGGAGTCTTCGCTTCCGTCGATGACCATTCCGAATCCGCCGTTGATGACCTCGCCCCAGCCTACGCCGCCTCCGTTGTGGATGGATACCCAGGTGGCGCCGCGGAAGGAGTCCCCGATGACGTTCTGGATGGCCATGTCGGCGGTAAACTGCGAGCCGTCATAGATGTTGGAGGTCTCGCGGAAAGGCGAGTCGGTGCCGGATACGTCGTGGTGGTCGCGGCCGAGCACGATCGGGGCGGTGATTTCGCCGCTGCGGATGGCTTCGTTGAATGCCAGGGCAATCTTTGTACGGCCTTCGCAGTCAGCGTAGAGGATGCGCGCCTGCGAGCCTACCACGAGCTTGTTCCTGCCTGCCTCCTCGATCCAGTGGATGTTGTCGTGCATCTGGCTGCGGATCTCTTCAGGGGAGTTTTCGGAAATCCCGCGGAGCACCTTCACCGCAATGGCGTCGGTCTTTGCGAGGTCCTCAGGATTCTGCGACATGCATACCCAGCGGAACGGTCCGAATCCGTAGTCGAAATAAAGCGGGCCCATAATATCCTGAACGTAGGAAGGATATCTGAATGTCCCGTCCGGGCGGAGAATGTCCGCACCCGCACGTGAGCTCTCGAGAAGGAAGGCGTTGCCGTAGTCGAAGAAGTACATTCCCTCCGCGGTGAGGCGGTTGATTGCGGCCACGTGGCGCCTCAGTGATGCCTGGACTGCCTCCTTGAACTTTTCAGGCTCGTTTGCCATCATCTCCTTGGATTCTTCGAGGCTGTAGCCGACCGGGTAATATCCGCCTGCCCACGGGTTGTGCAGCGAGGTCTGGTCGGAGCCGAGTTCCACATGGATGTGCTCGTCGGCAAGCCTTTCCCAGAGGTCAACGACGTTGCCCACATATGCCATTGACACGACTTCACGGTCTGCCATGGCCTTGCGGATGCGCGGAATGAGCTCGTCGAGGTCGGTGTGGAGCTCGTCCACCCATCCCTGGTTGTAGCGTTTTTCCGCTGCAAGAGGGTTGATTTCTGCGGTGACGCTCACAACTCCCGCGATGTTGCCGGCCTTAGGCTGGGCTCCGGACATGCCACCGAGACCGGCGGTGACGAAGAGCATGCCTTTCATATTTTCTGCAGTGCCGGCTATGCCCTTGGCCTTGAGCTGTTTGCGTGCGGCATTCATCACTGTGATGGTAGTGCCGTGCACGATGCCCTGCGGGCCGATGTACATATATGAGCCGGCAGTCATCTGGCCGTACTGCGAGACTCCCATTGCGTTGAACCTCTCCCAGTCATCCTGTTTGGAGTAGTTGGGGATGACCATACCGTTGGTGACAATCACCCTCGGTGCATCCTTGTGGCTCGGGAAAAGTCCCATCGGAAGTCCGGAGTACATGGCGAGAGTCTGCTCATCTGTCATTTCGGCAAGGTATTTCATTGTGAGCCTGTACTGTGCCCAGTTCTGGAACACTGCTCCGTTGCCTCCGTAGGTGATGAGCTCGTGTGGATGCTGTGCCACGCGCGGGTCGAGGTTGTTCTGGATCATCGCCATAATTGCGGCGGCCTGGCGGCATTTGGCCGGGTACTCCTCGATTGGGCGAGCATACATCTCATAATCCGGACGGAAACGGTACATATAGATCCTTCCGTAGTCCCTGAGCTCCTGGGCAAACTCCTTTGCCAGCACTGCGTGGTGCTTTGCAGGGAAGTAGCGCAGGGCGTTCTTGAGGGCGAGCACCTTCTGCTCTTCGGTGAGGATGTCCTTCCTCTTCGGGGCGTGGTTCACCGTTGTGTCATATGGTTTCGGTGCGGGAAGCTCCGAAGGTATTCCCATTAGTATGTCTTCCTGGAATCTGTTCATATCACTGTTCGATTTTGCTGTCAACAATTGCAAGCACTTCGTTCTGCATCTTCATTGCCTCATCCACGATTTCTGCGGCCTCGGATGTGAGTTCGTCCGCCACCTGGCGGTTCTTCAGCCCTGCTGCATTGATGCGGACGTTGAGGCAGGCGCCCCTTACTGCCGCTGTTGCCGCGAGGGCAGCCACACCTGAGTCGGAAGCCGATGCCGGGTTGCCGTTCTGCGCCATTTCCTTTGCAATCGGAAGTGCCTTGAGGGCTGCCTTCATAGTGCGCAGAGGCACCTGTGTGGCGTAGAGGGTGGCCTCTTCGAGAGCCGCGGCCCTTGCAGCCTTTTCTTCGTCGGTGCCCTTAGGCATGGAGAATACGTCCATGATGCGGTTGAATGCCGCAGTGTCTTCGTCCACGAGGGCGAGGAGTTCGTTCATCACGGCCTGGCCCCTGTCTGCGACGTCGGAAAACTCTTTCCACCTGTCGTCCCAGCCCCTCTTGTGGGCGGAGAGGTTGGCTACCATTGCGCCGAGGGCTGCTGCGAGTGCTCCCATATATGCGGAAATGGAGCCGCCTCCAGGTGCTGCGCTCTCCGAAGCTGTCTCCTGGGCAAAGCCCTTGACTGTCATACGGATGAGCCTTTCCTTTTCGGCGAGTTCCTTTTCGTCCTCCATCAGGTATTCGATGACTTTCTCCTTCGGGTTGAATGGCTTGAGGTCGTCGAGGCTCATCGATTTCACGGCAATCCTGATGATCTCTTCTTCGGAAATGCCGGTTGACCTCTGCTGCTTTTCGAGGAAGTACCTTCCTGCATCGATGAGGACGCATTTCGGCACGAGTCCCACGATTTCCACGCCGGTCACACTCAGGCCGCGGGCCGATGCAGCCCTGCATACCTCCTCGAAGGCTATGTGGAGCGGAACCTCATTGATGTCGGTTATGTTCATGGACACCTGTGCGATGCCGTATTCATCGATGTACCAGCCTATTGCCTTGCATCCCTTGAGGGTGCCGGGAATCCAGATCGGCTTGCCGTTTTCGTCTTTCAGCACCTTGCCGGTAAGGGAGCCTCCCTCACGTGCCTGGCGCCCTTTTTCGCGGACATCGTAAGCCACTGCCATGGCACGGCGTGTGGAGGTGGTGTTGAGGTTGTAGTTGACCGCGATGAGGAAGTTGCGTGCGCCCACATTGGTCGCTCCGGCTTTTGCCACGGTCTCGTTGTATTCCTCCGGGCCGAAGTCCGGCCTGCGTGCAGGGTCTGCAATTTTCTCCGGAAGTGCCTCGTATTCGCCTGCACGGCAGACAGCGAGGTTCTTCCTCTCCGGGGAGAAGGCTGCGGCCTCATAGCAGTAGCAAGGGATGCCGAGCTCCTCGTAAAGCCTTTTGGCAAGGCCTCTTGCAAGGACTGCACATTCTTCCAGAGTTGTGCCTGCAACCGGGATGAGAGGAAGCACGTCGGTGGCTCCGGAGCGCGGGTGTGCGCCGTGGTGCTGTCTCATGTCTATGAGCTCCTGGGCTTTCTTCGCCCCCTGGAAGGCTGCCTCAAGGACTGCCTCAGGGCTTCCCACGAAAGTCACTACCGTACGGTTGGTGGCTTCACCCGGATCAACGTCAAGCACCTTGACCTTTTCTCCGTTTGCACTTGCAGCCGAGATGGCCGCTACGATCCTGTCGATGACTGTTTTGTCGCGTCCTTCGCTGTAGTTGGGGACGCACTCGATTATCTTACGCATTGTGTTACAATTATGTGTTGTATTTCCAATTTGTGTCCTCCTGCCACGGAGGAGGATGAACGTATTCCCAAAAATACTGCTAATATTTCAAATAAAAAATAGGAAGCAGCCTTTTAATGATAAAACTGCTTCCTGTATGCTCATTTGTGTTGCATTGTGAAAGTGCCGGCGCCTTTTCTTGAGGATTTCTTAAGCGCCCTGGCCAGTTTTCCTGAAGATTTTGTAGCCCGTTGAAGCTATCAGTATGCTCATGAGCGGGCTTATCCAGTTGAAGAAACAGAACGGCATGTAGGTCAGGGTAGGTACGCTCAGTATTGTGGCCTGCGTCATTCCGCAGCTGCTCCACGGATACAGCGGGGAAGTGATGGTGGCGGAGTCCTCCACGGCCCTGCTCAGCAGCCGGCTTTCGTAGCCCTCCCTTTCGTAAACGTCCTTGAATATATTGGAAGTCAGGATGATGGCAAGATACTGGTCGGAGACGATGCCGTTCAGGGCAGTCCCGCTCACGACAGTCGATGCCACAAGCGAGGTCCTTCTCTTGGTAAACGGCAGGATCAGCGATGCGAGATGGTGGAGCATTCCGCTTGCCTTCATGCAGGCTCCGAAGCACATCGCGCAGATGATGAGATAGACTGTGTTGAGCATACCTATCATTCCGCGGCTTGCCACGAGGCTGTTCACGTCCGGATTGCCGGTCTCGATATTGACTGAGTTGTAGATGGTCTCCACAATGCCTGTGAACTGAACCTTCCAGAGCGGCCCGGCCGTGATGGCGCTTCCTATGCCTGTCACGATATTGCCCTGGAAAATGACGGCTGCGACTGCCGCCAGCATAGTCGAAAGGGCAAGGACCATCAGTGCGGGCATCTTCCGGGCTATCATTATGCCTGTAAGTATCGGCACGATCATAAGCCACGGGGAGATGTTGAATGTGCTGCCGAGCGTGGTGGTGTAGGTGTCAATCTGCGCAGCCTCCGTGCCGGCATGTGAAAAGCCGAGGATGGTGAACAGCACAAGAGTGATCACGATGGAAGGTACCGTGGTGACAAGCAGGTATCTGATATGCGTAAACAGGGGCACGTCGTTGATGGACGATGCCATCACGGTTGTGTCCGAAAGGGGGGAAATCTTGTCGCCGAAATATGCCCCCGAGATAATGGCCCCTGCAATCACACCGTCGGAGAATCCCTCTGCCTTGCCGATACCCATCAGGGCTATGCCGATAGTGGCTATGGTGGTCCATGAGCTGCCTATCATCACGGACACGAATGCGCAGATGATGCAGGCCGTGAGCAGGAAAAATTTCGGGCTTATGATCTTGACGCCGTAGTAGATGAATGTCGGGACAATGCCGCTGACTGTCCAGGTACCGGAAATGGCGCCAATGAGAAACAGTATTACAATGGCTGTGGTGACGTCGCCGATGTTGCTCTTGATTGCGGTTTCAAAGTTTTTCCACGGTGTCTTGAAGAGCCACATTGACAGCCAGATGCAGATGCCTGCGCAGAACAGCAGGGAAATCTGGCTTGCGCCGAGGATGCTGTCGCTTCCGAAAATGCTGATGTCCAGCGCGAGAAGTCCCACAAGGACAACAATCGGGACCAGTGAGATGGCGGTCCGGGCAATAGATGTTTTTTTCATACTATCAATAATTTTTACATTTATAAAAATTTTATGAGAGTATGATAGCCGTTCGCTATCGCTCACTCTCACGATGAAAATCATTTGATATCGCCCTTGGGCGAAAACATATCAAAGATTTTCATGTTCGGTTTCATAATGTCAAAGCTAACCAACAATAGGGAAAACAAAAAAAGGGGAGTGAACTCCGTATCGAAGCTTCACTCCCTGTTTTTCAGAAAAATCCGATTTTTTTAGAAGATGTCCGGCTCGTTGCCTGAATCTCCGGAGTCGGCTGGAGTGTCTTCGAATCTCTGTCCGAGCGGACGGCGCGGTGCACGCCTGTCCTCGCGCCTGTCCTCACGCTCCTGGCGTGGTCCGCGGTCCTGGCGCGGTCCCCTGCGGTCGTCACGACGCTCGCCCCTGCGGTCATCGCGGCGGCGGTCGTCACGCTCCTGGCGCGGTCCACGGTCTTGGCGCGGCCTGCGCTCCGGCTCAACATATCCTTCCGGCTTGTCGAGAAGTGCCCTCATTGAGAGGCGCATCTTGCCGGTCTTGGCATCGATTTCGAGAAGCTTCACATCCACCTCGTCGCCGACATTGAGAACGTCCTCAACTTTGTCGGTCTTGTTCCATGCAATCTCGGAAATGTGGAGGAGTCCTTCCTTGCCAGGAAGAATCTCGATGAATGCACCGAATTCGAGGATGGAAACGACCTTGCCGTGGTAAACCTCACCGACTTCAGGCTTTGCGCAGATGCTCTGGATCCAGTCGTAGGCCTTCTGCATTGCCTCCCCGTCGTTGGTGGCGATGTCCACGATGCCCTTTCCGTCAACCTCGTCGATGGAAATGACTGCACCGGTCTCTGCCTGGATCTTCTGGATGGTCTCTCCGCCCTTGCCGATGACTGCACCGATGAAGTCCTTGTCGATTTCGAAGGACTTGATCCTCGGAACGAACGGCTTGTAGTCCTCGCGAGGGGTGTCGATGGTCTTCATCATCTCGCCCATGATGTGGAGCCTTCCCAGACGGGCCTGCTCGAGTGCCTTTTCGAGAACTTCGTATGAAAGACCGTCAACCTTGATGTCCATCTGGGTTGCGGTGATACCGTCCTTTGTACCTGCTACCTTGAAGTCCATATCTCCGAGGTGGTCCTCGTCGCCGAGGATGTCGGTAAGGATTGCGTAGCGGTCGTTAGGATTCTTTTCGTCGGTGATGAGTCCCATTGCCACACCTGCCACCGGCTTGCTGATCGGCACACCTGCGTCCATGAGCGCAAGGCAGCCGCCGCAGATGGAAGCCTGTGAGGATGAGCCGTTTGATTCGAGGATGTCGGATACGACACGTACTGCGTACGGGAACTCCGGAGCCTTAGGCATAACGGCCTTGAGAGCCCTGAATGCGAGGTTGCCGTGACCGATTTCGCGGCGTCCCACACCCCTCTGTGCCTTTGCCTCCCCGGTTGCGAACGGAGGGAAGTTGTAGTGGAGGGTGAACTGCTGTGTCTCCTGGATGAGCACCTCGTCCATCTCCTTCATATCGAGCTTGGTGCCGAGGGTAACGCTTGCAAGCGACTGTGTCTCGCCCCTTGTGAAGATGGCCGAGCCGTGTGCGCAAGGGAGGCAGTCAACTTCGCACCAGATAGGACGTACCTGATCGGTATGGCGGCCGTCAAGACGGATGCCCTCGTCGAGGATGAGGTTGCGCATGGCTTCCTTCTCCTCGTGGTTGTAGTAGCGGTTAACCATTGCGGCCTTTGCCTCCTGGTCCTCTTCGGAGAGGGTTGCGAGGAAGTCGGCCTTGATCTTCTCAAATCCTTCGGTGCGCTCCTGCTTTGGCTTTGCAGACTTTGCAAGCTCGTAGCATTTGCCGTAGCAGAACTCGTGCACTGCCTTGCGGAGGTCTTCGTCCTCTTCGTCGTGAGGATAGTCCCTCTTTACGGTCTTGCCGCACTCCTCGTTGATCTCAAGCTGTATGCGGCAGTGCTTCTTGATCTCTTCGTGTGCAAACTTGATGGCCTCGAGCATCACGTCCTCGGTGACCTCCTTCATCTCGCCTTCGACCATCATGATGTTCTCCTCGGTTGCGGCTACCATGAGCTCGAGGTCGGCCTTTTCCGTCTCGGAGAATGTAGGGTTGATCCTGAACTGGCCGTCAATCCTTGCTACGCGTACTTCGGAGATAGGTCCGAGGAACGGAAGGTCGCTTGCTGCGAGGGCAGCGGATGCTGCAAGTCCTGCAAGTGCGTCAGGCTGGATGTCCTTCTCGGCGGAGATGAGCCAGATATTCACGAATACTGCAAGATGGAAATCTTCAGGGAAAAGTGGCCTGAGGGCGCGGTCCACGAGCCTTGCTACAAGGACTTCATAGTCGGAAGCCTTGCCTTCCCTTTTCATGAATCCTCCCGGAAACCTTCCGGCAGCGTAGAATTTTTCCTTGTAATCTACCTGGAGTGGAAGGAAGTCAGTTCCTTCAGTTACTTCTTTTGCGCAAGTCACTGTGGCAAGAAGCATAGTGCCACCCATCTTTACGACTGCTGAACCGTCCGCCTGCTTGGCGAGTTTGCCGGTTTCAATTTCGATTACCCGACCGTCGGATAATTCAATCTTCTTGTTGATTATGTTCATTATTGCGTACTGTGTGTTTTCAAAAAAAGCGGTGTTCTCACACCGCTATTTCTCCCGGCAATGACAGCCTGCCCGCGCCGGACAGGCTGTCCACCGTATTTGTTATCGACGGAGACCGAGCTCCTTGACGATTTTCCTGTATCTTTCGATGTCAACCTTCTGGAGGTAATCCAGAACCTGACGCCTCTTTCCGACGAGACGGAGAAGGGAACGGCGTGTAACAACATCCTTCTTGTTCTTCTTCACGTGCTCGGTGAGGTGATTGATACGGTAGGAGAATAAAGCAACTTGACTCTCAGGCGAGCCGGTGTCTGTATTGGACTTCCCGTACTTTGCGAAAATCTCTTGCTTCTTTTCCGGCATAAGGTATTCTGCCATCTTGCAAAAAATTTTTAGTTGTTAATAAATGTTACTATTGCCATAAGGCGGCGCAAATTTACGAATAATATCTAACTTTCCAAACGGTTGGCAGTTAAATCTCGTTCATTTCCTTTGCGAAATCCTCCTTGCTGGTAACCTGGATGTCCTGGTATTCCTTCAGGCCGGTTCCTGCAGGGATGAGGTGACCGCTGATGACGTTCTCCTTAAGACCCTCGAGATAGTCCACGCGTGCCCGGATTGCCGCCTCGCTGAGCACCTTCGTAGTCTCCTGGAAGGATGCTGCAGACATGAAGCTGTCGGTCTTGAGGGCTGCACGGGTGATACCCTGGAGCACCTGTCTTGCAGTTGCAGGCTTGGCCTCGCGGGTAACCATCATCTCAAGTCCCTGGCGTTCGAGGGTTGCATTCTCGTTGCGCAGGTCGCGTGCGGTGATGATGTCACCGTTGACATACTTCTGGGAGCCGCCCTTGTTGACAACGAAGAGCTTGCCGTAGATGTTGTCGTTGGTGTCCATGAATACCCACTTGTCCACGAGCTCCTCCGGAAGGAAATCGGTGTCTCCCGGGTCTCCGATCTGCACCTTGCGCATCATCTGGCGAACGATGATTTCGAAGTGCTTGTCGTTGATCTTCACACCCTGGAGGCGGTAAACCGCCTGGACCTCATTCACAATATACTCCTGGGCCTTGACAGGTCCGAGCACGTTGAGGATGTCTGTAGGGGAGATGCCTCCGTCGGAAAGACGGGTTCCGGCCCTTACATAGTCATTCTCCTGCACGAGGATCTGCTTGGTAAGCGGTACGAGATAGTGTTTCTCGGTGCCGACCTTGTTCTTGACGATGATCTCGCGGTTTCCTCTCTTGACCTTGCCCATGAGCACCTCTCCGTTGATTTCGGAGATGATGGCAGGGGAGGATGGAGTCCTGGCCTCGAAGAGTTCGGTAACTCGAGGAAGACCTCCGGTGATATCGCTTGACTTTCCGATTGCACGAGGTATCTTCATCACGATGTCGCCTACCCTCACGCTCTGGCCGTCCTCGACTGTGACGTGTGCACCTACAGGGAGGTTGAACTGGCGCAGTGTGTTGCCGGCCTCATCCACGATGTAGATTGAAGGGTTCCTGTTCTTGTCCTTGGACTCGATGATGACCTTGTCTTTGTTGACTGCGAACTCGTCGGCGATGTCCTCACGGAAGTTGACGTCCCTGATGAGATCGACAAACCTGATGATGCCGGAGGTCTCGACGATGGTGATTGCGTTGTAAGGGTCCCATTCGCAGATGAGGTCGCCCTTGGCAACGGTATCGCCATCCTTCTTGTAGAGGGTGGCTCCGTAAGGGATGTCGTACTGCGAGAATGTCATTCCGGTAGTGGCATCGATGATGCGGAGCTCGGTCATGCGGCTTACCACAATCTCCTTCCCGCTGCCGTCGTCGTCAATCCTCTTGATGGTCCTGAGCTCGGAGAACTGGAGAATTCCCTCGTACTTGGACTCGATTGAGGAGTCTGCAGCGGTGCTTGATGCCGTACCGCCGACGTGGAATGTACGCAGGGTAAGCTGTGTACCAGGCTCACCGATGGACTGCGCTGCAATGACTCCGACAACTTCACCCTTCTCAACCATGCGGCTGGTGGCGAGGTTGCGTCCGTAGCACTTCGCGCAGACACCCTTGCGGGACTGGCAGGTAAGTACCGAACGGATCTCGATCTGCTCGATAGGGAGCTGGTCAACGAGATTTGCAACGTCTTCCTTGATCTCTTCGCCTGCAGGGAGGATGACCTCTCCGGTAAGCGGGTTGATGATATCGTGTACGGCAGTACGTCCGAGGATCCTCTCACCGAGGGACTCAACGACTTCGTCCTTGTTCTTGATTGCAGTGGCGATGATGCCCCTGAGGGTGCCGCAGTCTTCCTCATTGATGATGACATCGTGGGAAACGTCCACGAGCCTTCTGGTAAGGTAACCTGCATCGGCAGTCTTGAGGGCGGTATCGGCAAGACCCTTGCGGGCTCCGTGGGTGGAGATGAAGTACTCGAGCACCGTCATACCCTCCTTGAGGTTGGATGTGATAGGGTTCTCGATGATCTCGGCACCTGCCGCACCGGACTTCTGCGGTTTCGCCATAAGTCCTCGCATACCGCAGAGCTGCTTGATCTGCTGGGTAGAACCGCGGGCTCCGGAGTCGAGCATCATATAGACAGGGTTGAAGCCCTGCTGGTCGGCCGAAATCTGCTTCTCGACGATGCCCGTGAGCTTGTTGTCGATGGAAGTCCAGAGGTCGATGACCTTGTTGTAGCGCTCGTTGTTGGTGATGAAGCCCATCGCATAGTTGTTCTTGATCTCCTCGACCTGCCTGTATCCTTCCTCGATGAGGCTTGTCTTCTCGGACGGGATGAGCACGTCCCCGAGGTTGAACGAGATACCGGCCCTGAACGCGCGGTCGTAACCGAGGTTCTTGATGTCGTCAAGGAACTGTGCGGTGCGGGTGACACCCGTATGTTTGATAACGTTGGTGATGATCTTCCTGAGGGCCTTCTTTCCGAGAACCTCGTTCACGAACGGTACTTCGTCCGGGACATACTGGTTCACGATGATGCGGCCTGCGGTCGTGGCAACCATCTGCGTGCCCTTGGAGGCATCGTTCTTGTCAACAGGGATCCTCACGTTGATTTCGGCGTGAAGCTCGATGGCCTTTTCGTCAAGTGCGATGATGACCTCCTCCGGTCCGTAGAAATTCATATGCTCTCCCTTGGCACCCTTGCGGACCTTGGTGATGTAGTAGAGTCCGAGCACCATATCCTGTGAAGGCACGGTGATAGGGGTTCCGTTTGCAGGGTTGAGGATGTTCTGCGAGCCGAGCATGAGGAGCTGGGCCTCCATGATGGCCGCGTTGCCGAGCGGAAGGTGGACGGCCATCTGGTCACCGTCGAAGTCCGCGTTGAATGCGGTGCAGGCGAGCGGGTGGAGCTGGATAGCCTTTCCTTCGATCATCTTCGGCTGGAATGCCTGAATACCGAGCCTGTGGAGGGTAGGTGCACGGTTGAGGAGCACCGGATGGCCCTTCATCACATTCTCGAGGATATCCCAGATCACAGGGTCCTTCCTGTCCACGATCTTCTTTGCGCTCTTGACGGTCTTTACGATTCCGCGCTCGATCAGCTTCCTGATAACGAACGGTTTGTAAAGCTCGGCAGCCATATACTTAGGAAGACCGCACTCGTGCATCTTAAGCTCCGGACCCACGACGATGACGGAACGTGCAGAGTAGTCCACGCGCTTTCCGAGAAGGTTCTGGCGGAAACGTCCCTGCTTTCCCTTGAGGCTGTCGGAGAGTGACTTGAGAGCCCTGTTGGACTCGCTCTTGACTGCGGATGACTTCTTCGAGTTGTCGAAGAGGGAGTCAACTGCCTCCTGGAGCATACGCTTCTCGTTGCGGAGGATGACTTCAGGAGCCTTGATTTCGATGAGCCTCTTGAGTCGGTTGTTGCGGATGATGACCCTTCTGTAGAGGTCGTTGAGGTCGGAAGTCGCAAACCTTCCTCCGTCGAGCGGAACGAGAGGGCGGAGATCCGGAGGAATCACAGGGATGACCTTCATGATCATCCATTCAGGACGGTTCACGTCCTTCGACTCCTCAAACCATTTCACTATGCTGAGCCTCTTGAGGTATTCGGCCTTCTTCTGCTGTGACACTCCCTCTGCGTTCATGGCATCGCGCAGCTGGCGTGAAAGCGCAGTCACGTCGATTTCGCACAGGAGGTCGTAGATGCCCTCCGCACCCATCTTGGCGACGAACTTTGAAGGATCGTCATCCGCGAGGTTGCGGTTGTCAGGAATCTTTGCGATGAGGTCGAGATACTCTTCCTCGGAGAGGAGATCCATCTTTGCAATGCCGAATTCCTCTGCCGCTCCCGGACGCACAACTACATATTTTTCATAGTAGATGACGGATTCGAGCTTCTTGGCCGGCATGCCCAGAAGGGCGGAAATCTTGTTCGGCGCTGACTTGAAGTACCAGATGTGGGCCACAGGGACAGTGAGGGTGATGTGTCCCATCCTTTCCCTGCGGACCTTCTTCTCCGTAACCTCCACGCCGCACCTGTCGCAGACGATTCCGCGGTAACGGATCCTCTTGTATTTGCCGCAATAGCATTCGTAGTCCTTGGTAGGACCGAAGATCTTTTCGCAGAAGAGACCGTCGCGCTCCGGTTTGTAGGTCCTGTAGTTGACTGTTTCAGGCTTCAGAACCTCTCCGCAGGACCTCTTCCTGATGTCCTCCGGAGAAGCGAGCGAGATGCTTATCTTCTGGAAATTGCTTTTTACCTTATTGTCTTTATTGCTGAAAGTAGGCATATTTCTTCTTTGCTGTGCGTTTGTTAATCCTCAAGTGTGACCTTAAGTCCGAGGCCGCGGAGCTCGTGGAGCAATACGTTGAGTGACTCAGGGATGCCCGGTGTAGGCATAGGGTCGCCCTTGACGATTGCCTCGTAAGTCTTGGAACGTCCGTTGACGTCGTCGGACTTCACGGTAAGAATCTCCTGGAGTGCGTTTGCAGCGCCGTATGCTTCGAGCGCCCAAACCTCCATCTCTCCGAACCTCTGTCCTCCGAACTGGGCCTTGCCGCCGAGAGGCTGCTGGGTGATGAGGGAGTAAGGACCAATGCTTCGTGCGTGCATCTTGTCGTCAACCATATGGCCGAGCTTGATCATATAGATCACGCCCACGGTTGCCGGCTGGTCAAACCAGTCTCCGGTGCCGCCGTCGCGGAGCATTGTCTTACCGAACTTCGGAACGCCCGCATTGTCGGTATATTTGCATATTTCGTCAATGCTTGCACCGTCGAAAATCGGGGTGCTGAACTTCAGGCCGAGTTTTGCGCCCGCCCATCCGAGAACGGTCTCGTAGATCTGGCCGAGGTTCATTCGTGACGGCACACCGAGAGGGTTGAGCACGATATCCACCGGGGTTCCGTCCTCAAGGAACGGCATATCTTCCTCGCGGACGATCTTTGCCACGATACCCTTGTTGCCGTGACGTCCCGCCATCTTGTCGCCGACGGTGATCTTTCTCTTCTTGGCGATATATACCTTTGCAAGCTGCATCACTCCGTTAGGAAGGTCGTCACCGATTTTGACCTTGTCGAGTGCCCTCTTCTTGCGTGCCTCCTCTTCCTTGAATGCAATGCAGTAGTTGTTGATGAGGTCGCGTACGAGTGCGTTGGTGTCCTCGTCGGTTGTCCACCTGTTGGAGTTGACGTTGTTGTAGTCGGTTATGTTGCGGAGCTTGTCTGCAGTGATCCTGTCGCCCTTGGCGATGAGTTCCACACCGTAGAGGTCGCTGATGCCCGCGCTCGTCTTGCCCTCGACAAGGGAGATGAGCTTGTCCATGAATTTGGCTGTAAGCTGGCCCTCCTTTACGTTGAACGACTCGGTGATGCTTTCAAGGCGTGCCTCGAGCTCCTGTTTTGCACCCTTGCGGTTGCCGGTCTTGCTGGCCTTCGCGAAAAGGGTGGTCTTGATAACGGTGCCGCTCAGTGACGGATTGGCCTTGAGGGATGCGTCCTTGACGTCTCCGGCCTTGTCGCCGAAAATCGCACGGAGGAGCTTCTCCTCAGGTGACGGGTCGCTCTCGCCCTTAGGGGTGATTTTGCCGACCATGATGTCGCCCGGCTCGATGTGGGCACCAACCCTGACGATACCGTCCTTGTCGAGGTTCCTTGTGGCGTCTTCGCTCACGTTAGGGATATCGGAAGTGAGTTCCTCCATACCGCGCTTGGTCTCTCGCACCTCGGTGACGAATTCGTCAACATGGACGGAGGTGAGGATGTCCCAGCGTACCATCTTCTCGGAAAGAACGATGGCGTCCTCATAGTTGTAGCCCTTCCAAGGCATGAATGCCACCTTGAGGTTGCGTCCGAGAGCGAGTTCCCCGCCCTGTGTGGCGTATCCCTCGGTGAGCACCTGTCCCTTGACGATATGGTCGCCCTTGCGGACAATCGGCTTGAGGGTGATGGTCGTGCTCTGGTTGGTCCTGCGGTAGATAGGGAGGTGGTAAACAGTGATTTCAGGAGCGAAGCGGACGAAATTCTCCTCGTCGGTCCTGCTGTATTTCACGTGGATTTCGTTTGCATCCACATATACTACCTCACCGTCCTTCTCGGCCATGACCTGTGTCCTGGAGTCGATGCAGACCCTCTCTTCAAGGCCCGTGCCCACGATAGGGGATTCAGGGCTGAGGAGCGGAACGGCCTGCCTCATCATGTTCGCACCCATGAGGGCACGGTGGGCATCGTCGTGCTCGAGGAACGGAATCAGGGATGCTGCAACGGAAGCCATCTGGTTAGGGGCGACGTCCATATAGTCAACCTCTTCCTTGGTAACGACAGGAAAGTCCGCCTCGAGACGGCACTGGATCCTGTCTTCGGCGATGTTGCCTTCGTCGTCCATCCTCACGTTGGCGAGGGAGACGAGCTTGTTTTCCTCTTCCTCGGCGCTCATGAACTGCCATCCTTCGTCGGAAAGGTCCACCTTGCCGTTTTCCACCTTGCGGTACGGGGTCTCGATGAATCCGAGACCGTCAATCTTTGCATATACGCAGAGGGAGGAGATAAGGCCGATGTTAGGACCTTCCGGTGACTCGATAGGGCAGAGTCTTCCGTAGTGGGTATAGTGAACGTCTCGAACCTCGAAGCCGGCCCTGTCCCTTGACAGGCCGCCCGGACCGAGAGCCGAGAGTCGTCTTTTATGCGTGATTTCTGCAAGCGGGTTCGTCTGGTCCATAAACTGCGAAAGCTGGCTCGTTCCGAAGAATGAGTTGATTACGGACGAGAGGGTCTTCGAGTTGATGAGGTCGGTAGGGCTGAACTTTTCGCTGTCCCTTACGTTCATCCTCTCGCGGATTGTCCTTGCCATACGGCTGAGACCCACGTTGAACTGGTTTGCAAGCTGCTCGCCGACGGTGCGCACACGCCTGTTGCTGAGGTGGTCGATATCGTCAACGGTAGCCTTTGAATTGATGAGCTGGATGAGATACTTGATGATTTCGGTGATGTCGGTCTTTGTAAGAACCCTCGTGTTAGGGGATTCGGTAAGGCTGAGCTTCTTGTTGAGACGGTAGCGTCCAACAGTTCCGAGGTCGTATCTCTTCTCGGAGAAAAACAGTTTTTCAATCACATCCCTTGCAGTCGCTTCATCAGGCGGTTCTGAGTTGCGGAGCTGTTTGTAGATGTAATTGACGGCTTCTTTCTCTGTATTTGTCGGGTCCTTGGCGAGGGTGTTGTGAATGATTCCGAATTCTTTGTCGATGTCCTCGTTCTTCTGGAGGAGCACGGTCTTCACTTCGGCCTCGGCAAGTTTCTGGATGGTCTCCTCGTTGATGATCTCGCCGCGTTCCACAATCGGCATGGTCCTTTCAATCGGGATGACCTCTCCTGTATCTTCATCGACGAAATCCTCGTTCCAGGTCTTGAGGACTTTCGCCGCCAGCTTCCTGCCTTCATTGGCGTGGAGCATCTCCGGTGTGGCCTCGATTTCATCGGCAAGTCCGAATATGTCGATGATGTCCTTGTCGGAGCTGAAGCCGATTGCACGCAGGAGGGTTGTAACAGGCAATTTCTTCTTTCGGTCGATGTATGCGTACATCACATTGTTGATGTCTGTTGCAAACTCGATCCATGAGCCCTTGAACGGAATGATTCGTGCGGAATAGAGCTTTGTTCCGTTGGCGTGGAGGGACTGGTCGAAGAATACGCCCGGCGATCTGTGAAGCTGGGATACTATGATTCTCTCTGATCCGTTGATCACGAAAGTACCTGCAGGAGTCATGTACGGAACGCTTCCGAGAAATACTTCCTGTACCTTTGTATCGAAATCTTCGTGGTCCGGATCACTGCAAGACAGGCGGAGTTTTGCCTTAAGAGGCACGCTGTAGGTTACGCCTCTTTCAAGACACTCTTCTATCGAGTACTGGGGAGGATCGATGTAGTAATCGATGAATTCGAGCTTGTAGTCGTTCCTCGTATCTTCGATAGGGAATATTTCCTGGAAAACCTGGTACAGACCTTCGTTTTTCCTGTTCTCAGGTGTGGTGTCGAGCTGGAAGAAATCCTTGAAGGATTTGAGCTGCACCTCAAGAAGATCCGGGTAATCCAGAATTTTTGAAGTAGCGAAATTAATTCGTTTGGAATTGGTCTTCTTTGACATATTCTGCCTTTGAAATAGAGAAAAAGTTTATATGGAAAAAGGTTTAGAGCCTATTTACCCCGGCTCTAAACCTGTATTCTCGTCCCTGGCGGGCGAAGCGGGGTCTTACTTAACCTCAACTTCTGCGCCGGCCTCTTCGAGAGCTGCTTTGATCTGCTCTGCTTCAGCCTTGGAAACTTTCTCCTTCAAAGTTGCAGGTGCCTTGTCAACGAGGTCCTTTGCCTCCTTAAGACCGAGGCCGAGGATGTCCTTTGCTGCCTTGATGACTGCGAGCTTAGCCTGACCTGCTGAGGTGAGGACTACGTCGAACTCAGTCTGCTCAGCCGGAGCAGCTGCCTCGCCGCCTGCTACTGGACCTGCTACTGCTACTGCAGCTGCTGCAGGCTCGATACCATACTCTTCCTTGAGAACGTTTGCAAGTTCCTGAACGTCTTTTACAGAAAGGTTAACCAACTCTTCTGCAAGTGCTTTGATGTCTGCCATAATTGTATTGTTTTTGATTTGTTGTTATTATTATTTCTCTTCTTTTTCCGACAAAGTCTTCACGATGCCTGCGATAGTGCTTCCGGCGCTCTGGAGAGCGGAGAGTACATTGCGCATAGGAGACTGGAGCATTCCGATAACTTCTCCGATGAGCTCTTCCTTGCTCTTGATGGATGCGAGGGCGTCGAGCTTGTCTGCTCCTACGAATGAGCATTCCTGGAGATATGCACCCTTGAGGGCAGGTTTCTCGGAATTGTTGTCCTTCTGGTACTTCTTGATGAGTTTTGCCGGGGCGTTGGCAACAGTCGTGTACATAATCGCGGTGTTGCCCTTGAGGGTAGGGATGAGAGCTGAAAGCTCTTCATTTCCCATTTCCTTGATCACGTGCTCGAAGAGGGTGTTCTTCACTACGGTGAGTTTGATACCTGCCTCGAAGCAAGCGCGGCGGAGCTTTGTAGTCTGTTCAGCGTTGAGACCTTCGATGTCTGTAACATAGAAGTCAGGGGTCTCCTTCAGTTGTGCTGAAATCTGTTCAATTATCTGGGCTTTAAGTTCTTTTCTCATTGCTTTGGATATTTATTATTCAGCACTGAATTCCTTGACGTCGAGCTTGATGCCCGGGCTCATAGTGGTACAGATTGAAGCGCTCTTCATATATGTACCTTTGAGTGACTGAGGCTTGAGTTTGGCAATTGCGCTGCCGACTGTCTTGGCGTTCTCACGGATCTGCTCCGGAGTGAAGGATGCCTTTCCGATTGCGCAGTGGACGATACCGGTCTTGTCAACCTTGAAATCGATCTTACCTGCCTTTACCTCTTTTACAGCGGAAGCAATGTCCATTGTAACGGTACCTGTCTTAGGGTTAGGCATAAGTCCGCGAGGACCGAGGATACGGCCGATAGGACCAACCTTGCCCATTACGGAAGGGGTACAGATGATGACGTCGATGTCAGTCCAGCCGCCTTTGATCTTCTCGATGTAGTCGTCGAGGCCTACGTGGTCTGCACCTGCAGCCTTTGCCTCAGCCTCCTTGTCGGGAGTACAGAGAACGAGTACGCGGGTCTCCTTGCCGGTTCCGTTAGGAAGGGTGACGACGCCACGGATCATCTGGTTGGCCTTTCTCGGGTCAACACCGAGGTTGACTGAGAGCTCAACTGATGCGTCGAACTTGGTATAGGTAAGCTCCTTTACGAGAGAGCATGCTTCTGAAAGCTCATAAATCTTTGAAGGGTCGTACTTTGCGAGGACTGCCTTCTGGTTTTTAGTAAGTTTTGCCATTATGCTTCTCTTTTTTAAAGGTTCTCAGGGAATTCACCTGTGACTTTGATACCCATGCTGCGTGCAGTACCTGCTACCATGGTCATTGCAGACTTGAGGGTGAACGCATTGAGGTCAGGCATCTTGCCCTGTGCGATTTCCTTTACCTGTTCCCAGGTGACGGATGCTACCTTGTTGCGGTTAGGCTCGCCTGAACCCTTGCTGATCTTTGCAGCTTCCTTGAGGGACACTGCAACCGGTGGCTGCTTAACCTCGAATTTGAATGATTTGTCGGAAAATACAGTGATGACTACCGGAAGCACTTTTCCTGCCTGAGCCTGGGTGGCGGCATTGAACTGCTTGCAGAAGTCCATGATGTTCAGACCCTTGGAACCGAGGGCCGGACCGACTGGTGGCGCAGGATTCGCTGCTCCTCCCTTGATCTGGAGCTTGATGAATCCGGTTACTTCTTTTGCCATAATACTAATTTACTCTTTAGTTACTTGATTAAAGTTGAGCTCCAGCAGTGTCTTCCTGCCGAAGATCATAACTATGACCTTAAGCTTGCTTCTGTCTTCAACAATCTCGTGAACGGTTCCGTCGAAACCGATGAAAGGACCGTCTGTAATCTTGACAGCATCTCCCACTTCGTAGTCGAATTCTGTCGGTGCTTCGCTTACAGCCTCTTCATCCTGCTGACCGAGCAGTCTGCGTGCCTCTTCCTCACGGATAGGTGCAGGAATTCTTTCTCCCTTGCCGAAATTTTCGGTAAGGAATCCGGACATTCCCGGTACCTCGTTGCGGATGATGTACTGGAGTTCGCCGCTGAGTTCGGCCTCGATAATGACATAGCCCGGCAGGAGAATCTTTTCCGTTGCGACTCTCTTACCGTTCTTGACTACGAATTTCTTCTCGACCGGAACAATCACTTGTGCCACCTGATCCTGGAGACCATTTCTTTCAATCTCCTTCTCAAGATACTCTTTGGCTTTCTTTTCCTTGCCTCCTGCGGTCCTTAGGACGTACCACTTCTTCTCGCCCATGGTAATGAATAAATTACAATGTGTAGATTGCTGTCATCAGATGCTGGAAAGCAAAGTCGATTATGAAGAGGATTACCGCGAGGATGACGGTGGTACCCATCACAAGCAGAGCTGAACTCTGAAGCTTGCTCCAGGATGGCCAGGTCACCTTTTTGGTGAGCTCCACATAAGACTCTTTACAATAGTTAATGAACTTTCTCATCTTTGCTTTTAATGGACTCAGCCTATTGGAAGCGGCGGCCGGGTCTGTTAAACATTACCAAATCGTAACCTTTGATATTTGGCAGGGGAAGCAGGATTCGAACCCACATCGACGGTTTTGGAGACCGCTGAACTACCCTTGTTCTATTCCCCTGTATTAAGCCGGACGCCTTGACGTCCGGCCGGAAATATTGAGAGAAATTACTCTACAATCTTGATAACCTGTCCTGCTCCTACTGTACGGCCACCCTCGCGGATAGCGAACTGGAGACCCTGGTTGATAGCAACCGGAGTGATGAGCTTAACCCTGATCTCAACGTTGTCACCAGGCATTACCATCTCGACTCCCTCCGGAAGGGTGATCTCACCGGTAACATCAAGTGTACGGATGAAGAACTGAGGACGGTAGTGGTTGTGGAACGGAGTGTGACGACCGCCTTCCTCTTTCTTGAGGACGTAGATCTGGGCTACGAACTCGGTGTGAGGAGTGATTGAACCAGGTTTTGCAACAACCTCGCCCCTCTTTACTTCCTTCTTGTCGATTCCGCGGAGGAGAAGACCTACGTTGTCACCTGCCTCACCCTGGTCGAGAAGCTTGCGGAACATCTCGACGCCGGTAACTACTGAAGTCCTTGGAGCATCGCCGAAGCCGACGAGTTCAACAGGATCGTTCACGTGGATGGTACCGAGCTCGATACGGCCGGTAACAACAGTACCACGACCGGTGATTGAGAAGATGTCCTCGATTGGCATAAGGAAAGGCTTGTCGCTCTGACGCTCAGGAAGCGGAATGTACTCGTCAACTGCGTTCATGAGCTCCATTACCTTGTCCTCCCACTCAGGCTGTCCCTGGAGTGCACCGAGGGCGGAACCGCGGATGATAGGGCAGTTCTCGTCGAACTTGTAGAATCCGAGGAGGTCACGGATCTCCATCTCTACGAGGTCGAGCATCTCTGCATCGTCAACGAGGTCAACCTTGTTCATGAACACGAGGATCTTAGGTACGTTCACCTGACGGGCGAGAAGGATGTGCTCGCGGGTCTGAGGCATAGGACCGTCGGTAGAAGCAACTACGAGGATTGCGCCGTCCATCTGGGCTGCACCGGTAACCATGTTCTTAACGTAGTCTGCGTGGCCTGGGCAGTCAACGTGAGCATAGTGACGGTGTTCGGTTTCATACTCAACGTGTGCTGAGTTGATGGTGATACCGCGCTCTTTCTCTTCTGGTGCGTTGTCAATCTGGTCGAAAGACTTAACTTTGTCAGCATTACCTGCTACCCTTTCAGCGAGCACCTTGGTGATGGCTGCGGTAAGAGTAGTTTTACCGTGGTCAACGTGGCCAATTGTACCGATGTTGACATGCGGTTTTGTTCTCTGGAATGTTTCTTTTGCCATAATATTATGTTTGAATTTGTGTTTTCTTTTCCTTTATACAAAAAATCGAGCCGGTGATGGGATTTGAACTCATGACCTCATCCTTACCAAGGATGCGCTCTACCCCTGAGCTACA
>JBJEJU010000038.1:0-36737 GCA_051878275.1 Candidatus Cryptobacteroides sp.
ACTGTTCAATTTTCGATGGCAATCACTGTTCAAATTTGGATGGCAGTGGACACCCTTGAAATATCAATCCATTCCTCCACTCAACTCCACACAAATTCACTCAAGTTCGAGTCCGAAATCTCCCCAAAAAATGGGGTACAAAATGGGGTACGATTACGAAAAATGCCTCTCAGGGTATCTGAGGGGCATTTTTAGTGGAGATGGGCGGACTCGAACCGCCGTCCAAACAACGCACCGGGTAGCTTTCTACACGTTTATCCTGCCTTTGATTGTCGGCCGATGCCTGCCGGAAGGCGGGCCAGCAAGGGCTTATCCTTTAGGTCTTGACCGGCTTTAAAGGAGTCCGCCGGAGCATCCCGCCAAGATGATACCCCCTGGTCGGAACATGGCGGGAAGATGTCCGGGGGATACTCGTCGGCACCGCAGCCTTGGCGGCGCAGATTAAGCTAAGCGACTTGGTCGGTTAGGCAGCGAGTGCATAGTTGTTGTTGCCAACTGAATTTTTGAGGATCGGGATTAACGGGCCGGCCCACAGCGCCCGACGTGCTTACTATCCGACATCGATGCTGTCAAAACCAAAACATCCCCTTGTCGATAGTTCGGCAAAGATAGCAAAAGAGTGTTCAAAATCAAAATTTCATCTTTGCCTGGAGGCGGAAAATTCCGGGTATTTGCTATATTTGCAAAATGTACGGAGGGCAGAGGATGTCCAAAACCAACAGACAACACCTGCCTGCACCGGCCAGCAACCGGCACACATACACAACACCTCAAACAACCCATTCACAATGAGATACGGTATAAGACTCATCCTTTCGGCCCTGGCCTGCACCCTGATGGCAGCATCCTGCGAAAGCGAAGGCAGCGCAAGCGGCAACGGCAACGAGGAGAACAACCAGAACAACAACGGCAACAACGAAAACAACGGCAACGGAGACAACACTGACACCAAGTCCACCTTCATTGTCGGCGCCGACATAAGCTGGGCATCAGAGATGGAGCACGACGGGAAGACCTGGAAGGACTCTTCCGGCAGCACCACGGACATCATGGACCTTATGTTCAAGGAAAAGGAGCACGGACTGAGGCTCCGCGTATGGGTGGACCCGGATGGAGGCTGGAGCGGTCAGGAAGAGGTGCTCCTCCTTGCGGAAAGGGCTGTAAAGGCCAACCCGAGGACACGCTTGATGATTGATTTCCACTACAGCGACTTCTTTGCCGACCCTGGTCGCCAGACCATTCCGCAGGCCTGGACAGACCACAGCATTGAGGCGCTGGAAGCAAAGATCTCAACCCACACTACCGATATGCTCAGTGCCCTGAAAACCAGAGGAATCACTCCGGAATGGGTGCAGATAGGCAATGAGACCAGAAACGGGATGCTCTGGCCCGCCGGACAGCTCTGGAACGAAAGCGGAGACATCAAGGACGGATGGAAGAATTTCACCGCCCTCTGCAATGCGGGATATGCAGCCGCCAAGGCAGTATTCCCCGACATCAAGGTCATCATCCATCTCAACAATGCCTGGGAAGACAACGCCTGGTGGTTCAGCAAATACATGGAAAACGGCGGCCTCATTGACATGATCGGGCTCTCGCATTATCCGATGACGGAGAGCGACAAGACATGGTCCAATGTCAACAGCCTGGCCGTCAGCAGGATTTCATCGCTCAAGAGCCAGTTCAAACTGCCTGTGATGGTATGCGAAGTGGGCGTGAAAGTCGCAGACAGCGCTGCACAGGAATGCCTCGACGCCTTCATGTCCGCCGCGAAAGACAAGGTGGAAGGAGCATTCTACTGGGAGCCTGAGGTTTACGGCGGCTGGAAGCCGGCAATCTACAATTCCCTCGGATGGAACTCCTACAATATGGGAGCATTCTCCTCCGACGGAGGATTCACCCCGATGTTCACTTCGTTCTGGAACAACTGACAATCCGGCCATCAGCCCAGCACTATAGTGACGGGAACAGCCTTTGGAGCCCCCTGCCCGGCACGGCGCGACAACTGTCAAGACACAGATACAACTCTCACACCACGGCGCGACTGCCTATGAGGTTCAGGAGCCTCGTGCCATGCATGCTGCGACATCTTGCAAGACACAGATACCGCTCTCACGACCCGATGATGCAGCCTACGAGGCCGAAGCATCAGTTGCAGATGATGATGCAGCTCCGGCGCGGCGTGCAGCGACAGCCTCGGCACAGTTGATGCCGTCAATGGCGCTTGAGACTATGCCCCCGGCATATCCCGCACCCTCTCCGCAAGGATAAAGTCCCGGAGCGCACTGGAAAGACTCCGGATCACGCACGACCCTTACAGGCGAAGAAGTCCTTGACTCCACGCCGAGAAGAAGGGCATCATTGGTGAAATAACCGCGCATCACCTTTTTGTTCACTATCGGGAACACCTTCTGCAGCCTTTTGGCAACTCCCTGGGGCAGAAGCTTATGGAGCGGGGCAGAGACAACCCCCGGCTTGTATGAGGTCTCCGGAAGATCCGAGGAGACAATGCCGTTGCAGAAGTCTATCATCCTCTGCGCAGGTGCGGCAGCCGGATTGATTTCCCCGTCCCCGGCAGAAGTCCACGGCATCGGAACATGGATGTCATCCTCCGAGAGGGACTCGTCCTTCCTGCCGGCCATCTCACGGACGGAGGCCACATAGTCAAACATACTCTTTTCGATATCGTGCTGATAGTCAAGAAGCGAGAAAGCACCGGAGGATGCATATTCCGTCGGCTCGTCACCGGGGTTGATGGAGACTACCACCCCGGAATTGGCCCAGCGCGAATTGCGCGCCGAATTGGACATGCCGTTCAGCACGGTTGTACCGGCCTCGGTTGCTGAAGGCACCAGGATACCGCCCGGGCACATGCAGAACGAGAACACTCCCCTTGCATCGGAGGCAGCCTCTTCCCCTTCCGCCTGCGGAGCCTCCAGGCCGTCTTCCTGGCCTGCGCAAACCTGCTCCACAAACGAATACTCAGCTGCCGAGAGTCCAGGCTCCCATTGGCCGTGATAACGCATATTATTGATAAGGCTCTGCGGATGCTCAACCCTGACTCCAAGTGCAAATCCCTTTGGCTCAAGGGTATATCCCCTTGCGGAAAGCATCTCGTAGATATCGCGTGCAGAATGGCCGGTGGCAAGTATCACGTCTTGGGCGCGGAAAGTCACAGTCCCGCCGCCGCAGAGCGCACTGACGGTATAGAATCCGTCCTCGCCCCTTTCGACATCGGTCACCCTAGTCTCGAAATGATACTCCCCGCCATGCTCAACAATGCATTTGCGGATGTTTTCGACCACCTTCGGAAGCTTGTCGGTGCCGATATGCGGATGGGAATCAATAATGATTGACGGGTCAGCCCCGAATGCGACAAACTGGTACAGGACCTCCCTGACATCGCCTCTCTTGGTTGAGCGTGTGAGGAGCTTTCCGTCGGAGAATGTGCCCGCACCGCCTTCGCCGTAGCAATAGTTGGAATCGGGATTGACAACGCCCGAGCGTGACAGCGCAGCAATGTCCGCCTTGCGCTTGTGGACATCCTTTCCCCTTTCAAGCACGACCGGCTTGAGTCCGAGAGAAAGGAGCTTGAGTGCGGCGAACATCCCCGCAGGACCTGCACCCACCACAATGACCGGCTCGGCCCCGTGTACGTCCTTGTACTCCGGCACTTTATAATCTTCCCACGGTTCATCGGCATAATACGCATCTATCTTATAGACCATCTTCAGGTCACCCCTCGCGTCAATGGAACGGCGCACGATGCGGCATACGGCATCAGCCCCGACCATTGTAGGCTGGAAACTCTTTGACGGGTCTATCACATTGATTACGGCATTGCGGCGGAGCCTGAGGACCTGTCCCGCAGCATATCTGATGTCATCCAATCTGGGTTCACGCCCGAGGGGGCAGGTTATCTCAAAAGATTTCATACTATCAAAAATTTTTACATTTATAAAAATTTTGTGAGAGTATGATAGCCGTTCGCTATCGCTCACTCTCACGATGAAAATCATTTGATATCGCCCATGGGCGAAAATATATCAAAGATTTTCATGTTCGGTTTCATTCTGTCAAAAATATTGTCTGTAAATAACTAAAAATCAGCAATTCGTGATACCGGTGCTATGTCAAGCGGAGTCTTCTCCCCGGCCAGATAACGGAAATATCCGGCTATTGCAATCATGGCCGCATTGTCCGTAGTAAACTTGAACTCCGGAAGATATGTGTGCCAGCCGCGCTTTTTGCCCTCAAGGGTGATGCGGCTTCGCAGGCCGCTGTTGGCGGACACTCCCCCGCCGATTGTGATTTCGCGGATGCCGGTCTGCTTCGAAGCCTTTATCAGCTTGTCCATCAGTATGTCTATGAGTGTCTTCTGGAAACTTGCACAGATGTCCTCCTTGTTGTGTTCCATGAAAAGAGGGTCCTTTGCCATCTCGTCGCGGACAAAATAGAGAAGCGAGGTCTTTACGCCGCTGAAACTGTAGTCCAGCCCGGGAATATTCGGCTTCGCAAAATGGAAACGGTCAGGATTGCCCTGCGAAGCCAGCCTGTCGATGACCGGCCCGCCCGGATAGCCGAGCCCCATCATCTTGGAGCATTTGTCGAACGCCTCCCCTACGGCGTCATCGATGGTCTGGCCGAGAATCTCAAACTCAAGAGGGCTGGAGACCTTGACAATCTGCGAGTTGCCTCCGGATACGAGAAGACACAGATACGGGAACGACGGCTCCACGACAGGCTTCCCCTCCTGACGCACGAAATTGGCAAGGATGTGGCCCTGGAGATGGTTGACCATTATCATAGGGCAGTCAAGCGAAAGCGAGAGCGCCTTGGCGAAAGAAGTGCCCACAAGCAGCGACCCGAGCAGACCCGGTCCCCTTGTAAAGGCTATGGCGCTGAGATCCGATGCCTCCACACCGGCCTTTGCAAGTGCCTGGCTGACAACGGGGACAATATTGAGTTCGTGCGCCCTCGATGCGAGCTCCGGCACCACACCGCCGTAATCCTTGTGAACCTGCTGGCTTGCGATGACGTTGGAAAGCAGATAACCGTCACGGATGACGGCAGCAGAAGTATCGTCGCAAGAAGATTCAATCCCCAAAATTATATCAGCCATAGATGATAAAGATCTTGAAACAGGATGCAAATTTAGCAATATTTAGTAAATTTGTTGATTACACCCGCATTAATTTGAGTCCCGCGCCAGCGGGCCCCTGAATTTCAGTCATACGAGAAAAGGAGTCAAAATAACACTGCGCATCATTGCCATCGCCGCAGCCCTTCTCCTCGGCTTGTGCTTTGCCGTACAACTGCCGGGGGTTCAGTCGTTTATCGGCAGGAAGGCAGTGAAGATACTCAATGACAGGACAGGAGGCACAATCTCTTTCGGGAGCATCAGGATACTGCCTGTACGTGCAATTGTCATCGAAGACGTGCTCCTTACCGACCGTTCGCCATACGGACCGGGTGCGGACACTGTCCTGAGCGTAGGCACCCTGAGCGCCAAATTCTCAATCAGGGGGCTTCTGAAGGGGGATGCCATCATGTTTTCCGACGTCAACCTCAAAGAAGGCATGTTTTGCCTTGCCACCGAGCCCCTCGACTCTGCCAGGAACATATCCAACATTGCAAGAATCTTTTCTTCAGGGAAGCCTCCGAAAGAAAAGAAGGCAAAAAGCGGACGGGAACTCTTCAGGGCATCCAATGTCAGCATCGACGGCCTCAGGTTCAAAATGCTCAATTTCAGCAAACCGGTGGACAGCATCGCAAGAACAATCAACTGGGCCGACCTGGACGTAAGGGACATCTCCCTTCGCGCCGACAATGTAAGGCTCAAGGGTGTGACAGTTACCGGCAACGTCAGGGAGCTGTCATTCCGGGAAAAGAGCGGATTCACGGCCCTGCATATGTCGGGAAACGTCAAGAACGGCAACGGCGAGACCCTTGTCAGGGACCTTGTGATCCGGACCCCAGACTCCGACATCAGCATGTCCCGCTTCAGGATGTCCTTTGAGAGTATGGCGAGCCTGGGCAATTTCCCCGAAGAAGTCAGGATCGAGGCGGACATCCTCCCGTCAGTTGTGGATTTTGAAGACATTGCCTACTTTGCCGCGGCGCTCCGTCCGATGGATTTCCGCGCACGGATCGAGGGCCGGTACGACGGATATGTCAACGATTTCAGCCTCAGCAATTTCAACCTGCATATGGCAGACGGGAGGAGCAACTTCTCCACGACGATTGACGGTCATCTCACAGGCCTTCCCGACTCAAAGGGAATGATGCTCGACGCGAGGCTGAAAAACACCGGATTCACGCTCGGCGAGATTTCTTCGCTCATCCGGGGATTTGCCCCGGCTTCGGAGACAGACCTCAGCCAGATTGCCCCGGGACGCAGATTCCACCTCACCGCAAGGGCGAAGGGACCTGTGAACCGCCTGTCCGTCAAGGGAATGGCCATAATGGACAACCTCTCGGCCAGGGGACGGACCATAGCCTCATCCGCCAATCTTTCCGGAGGCTCGGCAGACATCGACATAGTCCTGCGCAACCTGCTCTATCCGGGGCGCCCGATAGAAATAGGGGGACATGTATCCACAACAGGCCTTGACTTGGGCGCCATACTCGGGAGCCCGGTCCTCGGGCCGTGCAGCATGGAAACGGTGGCCGACGTCACGCTTACCCCGGGCATTCCGAGGATAAAGATCGACACCCTCGGCATCGGCAGCCTCCATCTCAACGGCTACAACTACAAAGACATAACAATTCGCGGCAGCTCTGCCCCGGACCGTATCGAAGCGATGCTGGAGAGCCGCGACACTGCATTTACGGCATCCCTGGGAGTATTCTGCGCCACCGTCGGGGACACCAGGATGCTTACCGGACACGGAGAAGTGTCACACGCCGACCTCGCCGCGATGAACATCAAGCCGGGAGAGCCGTCCGCCGTAAGTTTCACCGCCTCCGCAAGCCTTCTGAAGCAGGGCGACAAAGAGTCCAGGGGAGATGTCCTCCTTGACTCCGTCATTCTCGAAGACAGTCTGGGGCAGCACGGAATCGGCGGCATAGACCTGTCATTCGTGGATTCGGGAGAGGGAATCAACAGCCTCAACATTGATTCCCGCTTCCTTCAGGCAAGCTTCACAGGAACACGTTTCCTCGGGGACTTTGCCAAAGACCTCCAGAATGCCACATTGCGCGAAGCGATGCCGCATTATTTCGGACAGAGGGAAAAGGACGCACCGGGGGGAGCCTACAGGGTGAGCCTGACCGTGCTTGATGCGAAGGACGTGCTGGGATTCTTCCAGAAGGGGATGTATATCGAAAACGGCACCTCCATCACCCTCGCACTCGACGGGAACGCCCTTGAATCCCACATCAGTTCCAGGCGTATAGCACTGAAAGACAAATATATAAAAGGCATTTCAGCCAACATCGACAATAGTGCAGGTCCCCTCGCGGGCAACATCCTTTCCTCCGAAATCTCTGCGGGCGCACTCGACCTGAAGAACGGTCTCCTGAGATTCAGCACAGAGGGGAACGGCATTCTTCTCAAACTGTCATACGACAACCGCACGGAAGAAACCAACAAGGGTGAAATCAATTTTGCCGGCGAAATCGGGAGGAATCCCGAAGGGAAGATGCTTCTTCTCGGAGAGACACTCCCGGGAGTAATTCACCTTAACGGGGAACGCTGGGCCATCATGCCTGCCACATTCCTCATCGACGGAGCTGATGTGGGCATAGACAGCCTGGTACTGAGAGGAAGCGGACAATCCGTTTCGATAGATGGCGGCATCTCCGCCACAAAGACGGACACCATCTCCGTACGGCTTGACAGGTTTGACATCGCTGCGGCCAATGCATTCATGCCTTCCGGCATGATGCTCGGCGGCTATGCCACGGGTACTGCAAGCGCAGTTACAGGGCCAGGACAGGAAAGGAGTATCCTGATGGGAATCAGTATCGAAAGCACCTCCGTCGGGGACACGCACCTCGGCCGCATAGATATCGCAAGTGCCTGGAATCCTGAGACGGAGGCCTTTGACCTTGGCCTGCGCAACACTGTAGGAGGCACCTACTCCTTTATGGCAAGGGGTGCCTACAAACCTTCCACGCAGGGCATACGGGGCAATGTCTATTTCAACAGGTTCGACATCGGTTTCGCCGCACCGCTGCTTGAAGGCGTGTTCAGCGAGACCGGAGGCTTCCTTTCTGGAGGAATCCGCATCGGTGGCACAACCGCGCTTCCGGAGCTCTCCAGCGAGGAACTAAGGCTTGACGACGGACTATTGAGGATTGATTTCACGAATGTGCCATACTCGGCCGCCGGGCCTTTGCATATCGACAACGGAGGAGTCCATTTTGACGGCATTGCCCTCACAGACCGCCATGGCGCTTCCGGTTCCCTCGGCGGAAGCATTCTCTGGGACCGTCTCAAGGATATGCGCATGGGAGTCAGGGCCGATTTCAGGGGAATGGAAGTGCTCGACCTGCCTGCCAACAGGGCCAACGGCTTCTACGGCAATATCTTCGCCACCGGCACCGTCTCAATCGACGGCCCGTTCAATGCCCTTACCCTATCTGCAGACGCATCCACAGCCAAAGAAGGCGAGCTGCACGTCCCGCTGAGCGGAGGCGGCACAGTTGCGACATCCAACCTGCTGACTTTCGTGTCGTTTGCCGAAGAGGAAAAGGTCACCGACCCGTATGAGGAGATGCTCGGGAAGCTTGAGCGCCCGGGCGGGAAAGGCGGCAGCGACATGAGGGTGCACCTGAGGGCGCGCGTCAGCGAGAACACTGCTGCTTTCATAGAGCTTGACAAGGAGTCCGGCAACACAATTTATGCCCGCGGAAACGGCACAATCGACATCGATGTACGTCCGAGCCGCGACGTGATGGACTTCAACGGAAGGTACAACATCTCTTCGGGCAACTTCCATCTCGATGCGCTCGGAATAGCCACGAGGGACTTCCGCCTCACCGACGACAGCTACATCAATTTCAACGGGGACATCCTCGGAAGCCTGCTCGAGATAGGCGCCGTTTACAGGACAAAGGCCCCGCTCGGAGCGCTGATCGGGGACAACAGTTCATCGGTAAGACGCAATATCGACTGCAAGCTGTCCGTCTCGGGAGACCTCCACAGTCCGCAGATAGGCTTCGGCATCGACATTCCGGACCTTGACCCTGGCACGCAGAGTCTTGTGGAAAGTGCGCTGAGCACACAGGACAAGGTACAGAAGCAATTCCTCAGCCTGCTTATTTCCGGCACCTTCCTGTCCGATGACAAGTCGGGCATCGTCAACAACGCCAATATGCTGAATACCACACTGTCCGAGATCATGATGGGACAGCTCAACAGCATTCTCCAGAAACTTGACATCTCGCTCGACCTCGGCCTTGACTTCGAGACTGACCAGAACGGGCAGAGCCTCTATGACATAGCGGTATCGACGGAGCTGTTCAACAACCGGGTCATAGTAAACGGCACAATCGGCAACCGCCTCTACAACACCACCTCGAGCCAGAGCGAACTGTTCGGTGACCTCGACATCGAAGTAAAAATCGACAAGGAGGGTGCGCTGAGGCTCACGCTGTTTTCCCACTCCGCCGACCAATACACGAGCTATCTCGACGAGACCCAGCGCAACGGCGTGGGTATCACTTACCAGAAGGACCTCAAATCCTTCCGGGACATCTTCAAAGGCATTTTCAGACGGAAGAAGGATGCTTCCGAAGAGATGCCGCAGCAAGAGGAAATGCATAAAATCAAGATTGAGAGACAATGAGTTACGGTAAATTATATCTGATTCCGACGCCCCTTGGGGAATATGCTCCCGAGACGGTTCTTCCGTCCGGCGTACTGTCGGTCCTTCCCGGACTGAAAGTGTTTGTGGTGGAGGAGGTCCGGACAGCACGGAGGTTCCTTTCCGCCGCAGGACTGAAAGGACATATCGGGGAGCTGGAGTTCCACGAGCTCAACGAGCATACGGACCCCAAATCCGTCGAATCGCTCATAAGCCTATTTGAAGGGCAGGATGTGGGACTGATGTCCGAGGCAGGACTTCCGGCAGTTGCCGACCCCGGCTCACTGCTTGTGGCCACCTGCCACCGTCACGGCATCAGCGTGGTTCCACTTGCCGGGCCTTCCTCGCTGATGATGTCGCTTATGGCCTCAGGACTCAACGGCCAGAGCTTCGCATTCTGCGGCTATCTTCCGGCCAAGACGGACGAGCGCCGCAAGGCGCTTTCCGCCATAGAGAAAAGGTCATTGCAGGAGAGGCAGACGCAGATTTTCATAGAGACCCCTTACCGCAATGACTCCCTTTTCGCGGACATACTGTCGGTCTGCCGTCCGGAGACACGGCTGTGCATAGCCGCCGACATCACGCTCCCCACCGAATTCATCAGGACGATGAAGGTGTCGGCGTGGAAAAAAACGGAAACGCAGATAGGCAAACGCCCGTGCGTGTTCCTGCTTCTTGCATAACATCACCTTGAACGACAAAATGAAAATCGCATACCTCACACTCGGCTGCAAGCTCAATTATGCCGAAACATCCACATACGAACGCGGGTTTTCGGCCGCCGGGCTTCAGACAGTCCAGTGGAACGAACAGGCCGACGTGTATCTCGTCAACACGTGCAGCGTCACCCAGCATTCGGACAACAAATGCCGCAACATCATAAGGAAATGCCACAGGGTGTCTCCCGATGCGGCCATTGTGGTCACGGGATGCTATGCGCAGCTTCGCAGGGAGGAGATTATGGCCATCGAAGGCGTGCGTCTGGTGTTCGGCGCAAAGGAAAAGGGACGCGTGGTAGAGGATACCCTGAAAATGCTCGGACTGCTTCAGGGCAAACCGTCAGTGGCCGGGGGATTGAACGACAAGACCGTCTCCTCCACTTCCGCCGCCGCATACAAAGAGATTTCAACGGAAGTGTTCGGGGCATATTCCGACGGTGAACGGACACGCTCCTTCCTGAAAGTCCAGGACGGATGCAACAATTTCTGTGCATACTGCACCGTGCCGTTCGCACGCGGAGAAAGCCGCAACATTCCCATTTCCGAGGCTGTGGAAAACGCCCGCAGGATTGCCTCGGAGGGCATCAGCGAGATTGTTCTGACCGGAGTGAACACGGGGGATTTCGGCCGCAGTACTGGAGAAAGTTTCCTCGACCTGCTGAAAGCCCTCAACGATGTGGAGGGAATCCGCCGCTACCGCATTTCATCCATCGAGCCGAATCTCATTACCGACGAAATCATCGACTGGATCGCCGGAGGCACCAAGTTTATGCCCCACTTCCACATACCGCTGCAGGCCGGTGATGACGGGATTCTCTCAAGGATGGGACGGCGCTACACCACGGAAGAGTTTGCAGGCAGGATCGACCGGATACGCAGCGCAATGGAGGGGCCCGGGAGGCTTCCAGTGTTCTTCGGGATTGACCTGATGGCCGGGCTTCCGGGCGAAACCGACGGGATATTTGAGAGCAGCTACAGGTTTATCGCAGAGCGCATAAGACCGGCATTCATCCATATCTTCCCATACTCTATCCGCCCGGGGACACGTGCGGCCCAGATGAAGGACCAGGTGCGCGACGGCATCAAGACGGAGAGGGTAAAGCGCCTGGAGGAGCTGTGCGGAAGGCTTCATGCGGAGTTTGAGGCTTCCTGCAGGGGCCTGGAGGCCAATGTGCTGTGGGAAGGTTCGGAGCACGGCGGGAAGATGTATGGATATACCGACAATTATATCCGGCTGTGCAGGGATTACGACCCGATGATGGCCGGCAGGATCGAAAGGGTGACGATATGATGCAGAAGGCAAGACTCAGGTTTCTCGGCACGGGGACTTCGCAGGGAGTGCCGATAATAGGATGCAGGTGTGAAAAATGCCGTAGCACCGACAGCAGGGACAAGAGATTCAGGTCTGCGGCCTATGTGGAGTACTGCGGGCTGCATATCCTTGTGGATGCGGGACCGGATTTCCGCAGCCAGATGATTGCGGCAGGCATCGGACATCTTGATGCCATCCTGCTCACACACAACCACAAGGACCACACAGGCGGGCTTGACGACGTGCGCGCCCTCAACTATATCGACCGCCGTGCCGCCGAAATATACTGCGAGCCGCGCGTGCTGGAAACCCTCCGTGAGGAGTATAGCTATGCCTTTGCACAGGCCAAGTATCCCGGTTCCCCGGAATGGAAAATCCATCTTATTGACGAGAGTCCGTTCATCGTCTATCCCGACAGGGATGACAGGGAGCTTACGTGGGTTCACGATGTGGGGTACCGTTACCGGCTGCCGGACGGGAGCCTGATTCCGACCGGGAATCCTATTGCCGATGCAGAAAGGGCGGATGACCCGATGCTTGAAGGTCCCAGCGGGAAGGAGTTCCATGGGGAGAGGGGCAACGGGACTGAGATTATCCCGGTCAGGGGCCTGCACGGCACAATGCCGGTGCTCGGCTACCGCTTCGGCAACATTGCCTACATCACCGACATGAGCACACTTCCGGACAGCGAATACCGCAAGTTGGGTGGACTTGACCACGTGACTCTCAACACCGTAGGCTACAAGAAGCACCATTCGCATTTTTCGCTTGACGAGGCGCTGGAGATCGCCGGCCGGATAGGTGCCAAACACACCTGGCTCACGCACCTGAGCCACACATTCCCCTGCCACGAGGCCTTTGAAGAAGAGCTTGCACGCCTGTGTGCCGGGCGCGGCATCCGCTCGGACGTCCGTCCCGCCTATGACGGCCTTGTGATTGAATGACAATCACTTGACATCCTACGGTCAATTATATCACCTAATATACCTGCTGGCGGAAATAGTCGAAATCGGCATAGCCTCCTTCCTGTGAGGTGGAATAAGAATAGAGCATCGAGCGGTAGCCTGTGAAAAGATCGAGGGTAAACCTCATCTGCAGCGGCTCGGGGCACTCGGTCCATGAATCTCCGTCGAAAGACCACCCGACATAGGCCTTGTCATCGCCGCAGTCATCATCCTCCTGCGCCGTGAATACATATCTGATACGCAGCTGCACGATTTCCCCTTCCATCGGAACGCTTGCAAGCACCCGGTCCTCGAAACCGGGAACGACCTCCCTACTGCCGTCCGGATGCACGACCTCGTCGTATGTACGCTGCCCCATACGGGCCACCACCGCCTTCTCTCCATCAGCGCCGACCTCGACTCCAACGAAAATGTTGGCACTCTGGAAAGCGCATAGGCCGGCCCTTGCTCCCGGCTTCATACCGGAAGCATCCAAAAGGACTTCGCTGACGCTCCTCGGCCCAACAGTCCTCTGCGTCAAGGAATTGCGTGCCTCAAAAATATTGTCCACCGCCTCTCCTGCATATATCCTCATCCATCCCGGACGCTCTGAAAGCGACCATTCCCCGTCCACGGGCTTGTGGTTCCACTGCCATACGAGCGCAAGGCTTCCGCTGTCAAACCCGTCGCTGTCCCACACATAGTCACGCCCCGAAGCAGGCAGATTGACCTTTACCTCCTTCATAGGCACCGTGTTGTCTCCCATCACAGGCCACCCGTCAACCCAGGTGACAGGCTGAACGGTAGGAATACGTCCGACAGCACCGTGGTCCTGGAACATAATGGCATACCAGTCACCCTCTGGAGTATCCACAATGGCTCCCTGCGCCACTCCGTCAGGACGTCCGTCAAATTCGCCCCGAAGCACCACCCTGCTTTCATACTCCCCGAGAAGGCTGTCGCTGCGCCAGCATGTCTCGGTGCGGATCCCACCGGCCGGCCAGTCGATTTCGAGCACATAGTATTTTCCGTCAATCTTATAGAAATGAGCCCCTTCCGCACGAAGTCCGTAGCCCTCCGACGGAGCGGAGAAAAGCAGGGTGTCGATTCCGCCTTTCTTCAGCGCAGAACCGTCAGGCTCAAGCTCCGTGATCATGATGTCGCCGTTGCTGTGGATGCAGAAAAGCCGTCCTTCGTCAAAAAGAAGCGATGCGTCGTGCATGAACTTTCCTTCGATTACATTCTTTTCCCACGGGCCGTTCTCAATGTCCCGTGTCCTGAACATATAGGTCTTGCGCTGGTCGTTTGCCACGAAAAGCATATAATAGACCCCGTCATTGTAGCGCAGGGATGCAGCCCACTGACCCATCCCGTAGGCGTGGGCCCCGCTTCGCAGATTATAGACATCGTCATCCTCCAGGCAGTCGAAGACATAATTGACTATTTCCCAATGGACAAGATCTTTGGATTTCATAATCGGTGCCCCCGGACAATAGTACATCGTGGTGCTGACCATATAGAAAGTGTCCCCGACACGGATGACGTCGTTGTCAGGTATATCGGTGTAGGTCAACGGATTGACCGCAATCTGCGATTGGGGCCCGCTGCAGCGGCAGGTTGCCGTCACGATTACAGCCGCAAAAGCAGCAGCAATACAAAGGGAAAGTGATCTTCTTTTCATAAGCAAACGTTTATGGATATCCGGATGCCAAATATAGGTATTTTCTGCCAAGAAAACCATAACAGGATTTTGAATATTATAGGAAAATCCATATTTTTGGACCGATGGCTGACATTATCATCATAGGCGCCGGAGCGGCGGGGATGTTTTGTGCTGCGGAACTTCACAGAAGGGTCCCGCACCTTGGGATAACCATACTCGAGGCAGGCAGGAAAAGCCTTGCCAAAGTTGCGGTTACAGGTGGGGGAAGATGCAATCTCACCAACTCGTTCGAGGATATCGGCAACCTTGTGCAGGCTTACCCCAGGGGCGAAAGGATAATGAAAAGAGCCCTGGGCCAGTTCAGTGTCAAGGATACCCTGGAGTGGTTCCGGAGCCGCGGAGTCGCCCTCGTACTTCAGGACGACCATTGCTGGTTCCCCAAGTCGCAGGATGCCATGGAGATAGTCAGGACACTAAGGAACGCAGCCTCCGGAGCTGAAATCCTCCTGGGGAAAAAAGTGACGGGAATCACGGACAACGGAGATTGCTTTTCCGTCACCTGCGGGGAAGAAGAGTTCTGTGCCGATTATGTGGTCGTAACCGCAGGAGGACTGCCCACAGGCACCACGATGTTTGACCCTCTCAATCTTGAGATGGTGCCGTCAGTGCCGTCGCTGTTCACATTCAGGATCGATGACAGCGTGACAGAGCTGATGGGACTTGTGGTCGGGAAGGTGACTGCAGCCGTTCCCGGCACGAAATTCCGCGCAGACGGCCCTCTTCTCATAACGGACTGGGGCATGAGCGGCCCGGCCATCCTCAGGCTTTCATCCTATGCCGCCAGATACCTCAAAGAAAACGGATACCAGGCGCCTCTTTCCGTCAACTGGCTGAATGTCAATGATGAAAAAGCCCACGAGATAATCAGGGGCATCGCTTCGGCCAACCCCCAGAAGATGGTGGAATCCGTACATCCCGATGCAATCCCGTCAAGACTGTGGGCCCATCTTGCAGGCAAGGCCGGAATCGGGGACCGCAGATGGGCTGAAATCGGCAAGACAGGCATGAACAGGCTGTGCAGCTGCCTGACGGACGACAATTACAGGATTTGCGGGAGGGCGAAATTCAAGGATGAGTTTGTGACCTGCGGAGGGGTTGGACTCGGCAACATCGACCCGCTCACGATGGAGGCAAAAAAGCATCCCGGGCTCTTTTTTGCAGGGGAAGTGCTTGACATAGACGCGATTACGGGAGGTTTCAACCTTCAGGCCGCCTGGAGTACGGCGTACTGCTCCGCAAAATCAATTGCCCGAAAATACGGAGACACATCGCACTGACAATCATATGACAATGACACCTGACTTGGAGAAACTGCTGTCGGACCACGGAATCAGGCCCACTGCAAACAGGCTTATGATAGCTTCCGCCCTTGCCGGGGCCGGAAGACCGCTTTCCATGACCGAGCTTGAGACAATACTCGAGACCATCGACAAGTCCGGCATTTTCAGGGCTTTGACGGTGTTTCGCGAGAAGCGTCTCGTCCATACCATCGAAAACAGCGAGGGCATCAGGTACGAAATCTGCCACAGCGGCTGCGCCGATCACGATGAAGACATCCACGCCCATTTCTACTGTACCAGGTGCGGCAGGACCCTGTGTCTTGAAAAAATCCCTGTGCCGGATATCGATCTGCCACAGGGATTCAAAAAGTCTTCAGTCAATCTTGTTGTCACGGGCATCTGCCCGCAGTGCAGCCACGAAAAATGATTGCTATGCAAACCTTTTCGCCTGCTCAGCGATAAGGTCAGCATCGTCGAAATAGTTGATCTTCATCGCTTTGCGTACCTCGGCGAGAGTCTCTCCGGCAGCCTGTCGGGCGACTTCGCAACCCTTCCTGAGGATTTCATACACTGCAGGGATATCCTTCCCGAACTCCTTCCTGCGTGCCCTGATCGGCTCAAGCTCCTGATTGAGGATCTTTTCAAGGAATTTCTTGCACTTTACGTCACCGATGCCTCCGGCAGTGTAGGCTGCCTTGAGCTCATCCAGACAGCTGAACTCCGGCCAGTACAGCCCGAAATGCGAGTCATCGCAGAATGCGTCCAGATATGTGAATACCGCATTGCCCTCCACATGTCCGGGGTCGCTGACATTGAGGTGGAGCGGGTCGGTGTACATCGACATGATCTTCTTGTGCATCTCCTCGGCAGTCTCGCTGAGATAGATGCAGTTGCCCAGGGACTTGCTCATCTTGGCCTTGCCGTCAGTTCCCGGCAGGCGGAGGCAGGCGGAGTTGCCCGGAAGCAGGATCTGGGGCTCGACCAGGGTCTCGCCATAGATGCCGTTGAACCTTCTGACTATCTCCACGGTCTGCTCGAGCATAGGCTTCTGGTCCTCTCCCACAGGCACTGTGGTAGCCTTGAAGGCCGTGATGTCGGCAGCCTGGGAAATCGGATATGTGAAGAATCCGACAGGGAGGCCCTTTTTGTTGTCGTTTGCCTCCCCTTCTTCCGCCATATCGTGGAAGCCGCGGAGGATCATCTCATTCTTGACGGTAGGGTTGCGCTGGAGACGGGCAACGGTCACCATGTCCATAAAATAGAAAGTCAACTCGGTAAGCTCCGGTATCTGGCTCTGGATGAAAAGGGTGACCTTTTCAGGGTCAAGGCCCACGGAGAGATAGTCGAGAGCGACCTCGATCACATTCTGACGCACCTTCTCCGGATTGTCGATATTGTCGGTAAGAGCCTGTGCATCAGCAATGAACACAAACATCTTCCTGTAGTCTCCCGCGTTCTGGAGAGCGACCCTGTTCCTGAGCGAACCGACATAGTGGCCTATATGGAGCCTGCCGGTGGGCCTGTCGCCCGTAAGTATTATCTTTTCTGACATCGTTCGTTTTGTTTTATGCTGCCCGGATCCGGCAGGAAAACCCCGCAGCGGAGCCGAAAACGTGCAAATATACGGAAACGGATTCTATTTGCAAAGCGGACGGCTATTCTCCGGACATATAATGGTGGTAGACGGAAAGCTTCTTCCACGCTCCGCGGGTAAAGTCCGGGACCTCCACAGGCATGCTCCCGTGCTCTATGGAGATGCGGGTCAGGGCACCGATGCACGACCATTCCGCCGCATCATAGACATCCTGGTCGAGAGGAAGGCCGTTGCGCAGGCAATAGACCAGCCTGTAGTCCATCACGAAGTCCATTCCTCCGTGGCCTCCCACCTTCTTTGCAATCTCCTCGAGCTCAACGTGGATCGGGTGCTTGTATTTCTCCATAAGCGCCTCCTTGACATCCTGCGGCACAAAGCTGTGCATGCTCAGGTTCTCGTGGTCCGGGACGCCGTCGATCTTTTCGGCAGAGCGGAACGTGTAACCCGACACCGGGTATTTGCTTGCGTACCCCTCGGTGCCGACAAGCTGGTACATACGGCTGTACGGACGCGGATTCATCACATCGTGCTGGAGGTGGATGGTCTGCCCGTTTTCGGTCCGGATCATTGTCATGGTATGGTCTGCATTCTGGAAATCAGGGCTTTCGTGGCCGCTGTACTTGGGAGTGAGCTCCGGGCCGGTGAGAGCCTTGCTGTCCATTGCCACAAGATACGTCATCCTGTTGCCCCTGTGGATGTCCAGGAGCTGGCAGGCCGGTCCGAGGCCGTGGGTGGCATAGACGTCGCCGCGGTTGGCCTCATTGAAATCAAGCCTCCAGTTGCCCTGGTATGCACCCCAGAACTCCTCAAGGTTGTGGATATAGGAGCCCTCCACGTGGACAATGTCCCCGAAAAGCCCGTGCTGTGCCATATTGAGGGTGGTGAGCTCGAAGAAGTCATAGACGCAGTTTTCGAGCATCATGCAGTGGCGGCGGGTTTTCTCGGCAGTATTCACAAGCTGCCAGCATTCATCGAGGTCCATTGCCGCAGGCACTTCGAGGGCGACATGCTTGCCGTGTTCCATCGCATAGACGGCAATAGGGGTATGCAGGAGCCAAGGGGTGGCCACATACACAAGGTCTATGTCGTCACGTTCGCAAAGCTGTTTCCACCCTTCCTCACCGCTGTAGGATGCAGCCTCGGGAAGGGAGGCGTCGCGCAGTATCTGCTGTGCGCTTTCCACCCTTTCGGGATAGAGGTCGCACAGGGCCTTGATCCGGACTCCGGGTATGTAGGTAAAACGCTCCACTGCTCCGGGGCCCCTCATGCCGAGACCGATGAAGCCCACCCTGACGGTGTCAATCGGGTCGCAGCGGAATGCCACCATATCCTCCTGTCCTGCCGGACGCTGCGGAACCTGAGTCCTGATAAGGCCGCCCTCCCCTGAGGAGCAGCAGCAAAGCAATGAGATTGCAGCCAATGCCGATGCAATCAGTCCTGAAAACTTTGTCATAAGATTATCTGGTTAGTGAGTTGATGAATTCTTCCATTTCGCCGAGATGCATATCGAGGCTGCGGAGCATGGCCAGCTGTGCCTTTGTCCTCTGGAGATTGTGCCCCGGGTATGCGGTCTTGTAATAGCAGTCGCCGTCAAGATAGTCAGTAAGGAAACGCACTGCCTGCATATAGGTCATCATCTGCGCCCCGAACGGCAGGTTCTCCATCTCCACAGGAGTGAGAAACGACTTGGCGGACTCAACATAACCTCTTGAGAATGATTTGAATATATCCATATCAAGACCAACTCTCCCGAGATCCATGTCATCTTCCGCCCCGGTATTGGCGGCAGTGCGCATGAAATCGCCGAAATCCGAAAGTACAAATCCCGGCATGGTGGTGTCGAGGTCTATGACGCAGAGGAACCGGCCACTCTCGTCAAAGAGCATATTGTCCACCTTGGTGTCGCAATGCGTGATGCGCTTCGGGAGCAGCCCCCTCCGGTGGAGGTCTTCCGCGCGCAGCATTTCCCTTTCCCTTGAAAGGATTTCCTTCAGCAGCGGTGCGCACTCCCCGGCCCTTGCGGCACAGTCCTTTTCCACAGCCTCATGCAACTGACGGAGGCGGAATGACATATTGTGAAAATCCGGGATTGTGGCTCCGAGAGGCCCGCCCGGAAGGTCAGAAAGCATCTTCTGGAAATCCCCGAATGCCTTTCCGGTGAGATATGCCGACTCCGGAGTCACCTCCGAAAGGGTCTTTGTGCGTGGGATAAACTCCGTCATACGCCAGCAGCCGCCCCCGATGTCCGTGGCGAAAAGCGCCCCGTCCCTTGCCGGGACAACAGTCAGGGTCCTGCGCCCGATGTCATCCGCTCCCCTTTCCTGAAGTTTGTTTCTGATATGGGAAGTGATGCGGAGGATGTTGTCCTGCATGAGCGGCACATCCCTGAAAACGGCGGTATTGATGCGCTGCAGCACATAATCCGGTGCCCCTTCGGGCGAAGTGATTACCTTGAACGTATCATTTATCAGTCCGTTGCCGAGGGGCTGCACGCAGACACACTCCCCTTCAATGGCAAACAGCGGGACTATCTTTCTGAAATCATAGCAATGGGTGGCCATCGGTAAACTGCATTTTGAAAGCCTTCAACGGCTGGCCGGAAAGCCTGTCATATCGGGCTAAGCACAAATGCAAATATAACCAATCAGCCACTCATTACCAAACGGATTTACAACAGTTTCCGCATCATCAGCGCAGCGTGCGCATTGAGTTGAGCACGGCGAGGACGGTCACCCCCACATCGGCAAAAACAGCCATCCACATGCCCGTGAGCCCGAAAGAGGCAAGCGCGAGCACCGCCATTTTCACTCCGATTGCAAAAACGGTGTTCTGACGGGCAATCTTCACGGTCTTCCTTGCGATGCCGATGACCATGGCTATTTTGGAAGGGCGGTCATCCATCAGCACGACGTCGGCGGCCTCGATTGCGGCATCGCTTCCGAGCGCACCCATCGCTATGCCGACATCGGCACGTGCAAGCACCGGGGCGTCATTGATGCCGTCGCCAACGAAAGCCAGGGCTCCTTCACTCTCTTTCAGGAGCCTCTCCACCTGCGCCACCTTGTCGGCCGGCAGCAGGGAGGCGTGGTATTCGGACACCCCCACCTCCTTTGCAACGGCGGCGGCCACAGCCTCGTGATCTCCGGTAAGCATCACTGTCCTGCGCACCCCGATATGGCCAAGATCTGATATTGCCTGTACGGAATCTTCCTTCAGGCGGTCGGAAATCACGATATGGCCGGCATACTGATGGTCAATTGCCACATGGACAATGGTCCCCGTCTTGTGGCAGCTTTTCGCCCGGGCGCCGATGTTGTCCATCAGCCTGGCATTGCCCACGCTCACAAGATGGCCGTTAACCATTGCCTCCACCCCCTCTCCGGCAACCTCGCGGACATCGGTCACCGTGCAGTCATCATCCTCCTCGGGATATGCGTTGCGCAGGGATGCCGCGATCGGATGGGTTGAATACCTTTCTACGTGTGCGGCAAGGTGGAGCAGTTCCTTTTCAGGAAGTTCGGCCGGATGGACTGCAGTCACCTCAAACACCCCGTGGGTAAGTGTCCCTGTCTTGTCGAAGACGACCGTGCCGACCTTCGAAAGCGCCTCAAGATAGTTGGAGCCCTTTACAAGCACTCCCCTGCGTGATGCTCCTCCGATGCCTCCGAAAAATGCGAGGGGGACGGAGAGCACCAGGGCGCACGGGCAGGATACGATAAGGAATACAAGGGCCCTGTAGAGCCATGTCGGGAAAGATGCCCAGCCTGTAAAAATAGGAGGGACCAGCGCCAGAAGGACTGCCGCGGCCACTACCACAGGGGTATAGACCCTTGCAAATGAGGTGATGAATCTCTCGCTCCGCGATTTGCTGCGGGAGGCATTCTCCACAAGGTCGAGAATCTTTGAAGCCGTTGACTGGCCGAAATCCTTTGTCGTGCGCACTTTCAGCACACCGGAGAGATTGACGCAGCCCGAGAACACCGGGTCGCCCCCAGAGACTCCCCTCGGCACGCTTTCTCCTGTAAGTGCCACAGTATCAAGGGAGGAGCTACCTTCCGCGACCACCCCGTCCACAGGAAGTTTCTCACCCGGACGCACCAGTATCAGGTCACCGACAGAGAGCTCCGAAGGATGTACGGTCCTTACCGAATCCCCGTCAATGAGATTTGCGGTATCGGGCCTGATGTCCATCAGCGATGAAATGCTCTTGCGGCTTCGTCCGGCGGCTATGCCCTCGAACAGCTCGCCGACCTGGAAGAAAAGCATCACGAACACCGCCTCGGCAAACTCCGGCTCAGCCCCCGGCAGGAAACCGATGCACAGGGCGCCGATTGTCGCCACTGCCATAAGGAAATTCTCGTCAAGCGCTTCCCCGTGGGAAATGCCTTCCCAGGCTTCTTTCAGAGTGTCCAGTCCGGCTGCAAGATAAGGCAGGAGATACAGGAGAAGGAGCTGCCAGGCGGCAAGGTCAGTCACCATTTCGATGACAGCCGCCACGACCAGAAGCACGGCGGAGACTATGATCCGGGTGACCGTCTCCCCGATGCCCTCCTCCGGATGTTCGTGGGAGTGTCCGTTTTCCTCCGCATGGCCGTGGGAGTGAGAGTGCCTGTTACCATTATCTGCCGGACCGGAGTGTCCGCAGGTGCAGCGGCCTTCCTCCCGGGAGCAGCCGCACGCTTTTTCGTGTCTGTGAATATCATTATGTCCCATAATCCTGTACATTTTTGACGGTACAAAATTATGGGACAAATTGCGCAACCGGGTTGCAAAATGCTTCCCTATGACTGTACAGGGCCCTGTCCGCTGAAATTGACGTCTGCCCTTATGAGATGCTTGAGGGATATCAGGATTTGCTGGGACTCCTGGAGCATATTGAGATAGACATATGCCGTGGTCAGGTTTTCCTTGTCGGTCTGAAGCCTTTCGGTTGTGGCCTTCCGCTCCTCGGAGAAGCATTTTTCGGCCTGGAGGCATATGTCCCTGACGCTGTCCATATCGGAAAGGTCTCCGGAGGCCACGACGTCGGCAACTCTCCTGACGGCAAATGCAAGGGTGTCCCTGAGCGGGCGGAATACCTTTGCCTGCTCATCTGAAATAGGCACGAAATTGTTGTCGATATGTTCCTGGCACTGGTCGCAGATGCGCATGAGGCTGTAGAGAATGTCCTCGCAGCTGTTGACGCCGACATGGAACCAGGTATTCTTTTCCAGTGCAGCTGATGCCGGGATGCGCCTGAGGACAGTCATTTCCTTTCGGCGGACATTCTTGAGCGTCACCCTCTCCGTACGGACCGCCTTCTGGGTCTTGTCGAGGAGTCTCGGATCGTCCAGCATAAATCCGTCCGTAGCCTGCCTGTAGAGATAGCCTGCATGGTCGAGAAGGTCGTGCTGGCTGTTGAACACGTGATGGACAAGCAGTTCCTGCACCCTCTCCGGGTTGTTTGAAGAGAGCATTTCGTTCATTTCCAGCTCTTCAGCATCATCGGTAGCCTTGCCCTTCGAGCCGAGGTTGCGCTTGGCAAGGATGAAGAGCGCGACGGAAGCGATGATGACAGTTCCCGGTTTGCCCGTGAAGAACATTGCAAATACGACGGCCGCACAAATGGTGAAGGCTGCGCCTGCCGTGATGAACCATCCTCCGATGACCGACACGACTCCGGTGATTCTGAACACCGCGCTCTCCCTGCCCCACGCCTTGTCGGCAAGAGAGGTACCCATAGCCACCATAAATGTGACATATGTTGTGGAAAGAGGAAGCTTGAGGGAGGTTCCGAGGGCAATCAGGAGGCTGGCCACCACGAGGTTGACCGTAGCCCTTATCTCATCGAAGGCTGCACCCTTTGTGTCCTCGACCTCGTCGGAATTGAACCTGCTGCGGGCCCAGCGCTTGACGCCCTCAGGCATCACATTGCTGAACCACGATGCGACTCCCCTTGAGGTGCGCACCACCATCCTGGCGATTTTCGAAGATCCGAACATCTCGTCTCCCCCACCCTGGCGCGAAAGATCGACAGAAGTCATCACCACCCTCATCGCCTTTTTCGAAGTCACGAGGGCAATGACCATAATCGCTCCGGCAATCAGGAGCATCCACACAGGGGTGCTGGCAGGGGAATCGAGGGATGTCATATAATATTCACTGTCAGGCACTCCGCTCGTCCTCCAGTCCATAAAGGACGACAGACCGGCAAGAGGCACGCCGATGAAGTTGACAAGGTCGTTGCCGGCAAAGGCCATTGCAAGGGCAAAGGTGCCCATGAGCACAAGTATCCTGAACACATTTATTTTCAGTGAGTAGAGCAGGCCCATCAGAAGCCCCATCACTACAAATGCAGCGAGGAAGAACAGTCCCTGGTTGGCCATAAGCCAGGTCTTGATGTCAGCAGGAAACATCCCGCCGAAACATTTGAGGACCATGAAATACAGGATTGCAGCTCCGGAGAGTCCTCCGAACAGCGCAATCTTGAGGATGCTCCTGTTTTTGTTGTAGGTAAAGGTAAAAAGCAGCCTGGAAAGATACATCACCACAGTGCCGACCACAAAGGCTATTGCCACGGAGACGAATATCGCGAGTATCACGGACAGTGCCTTTCCGGTGTTGAGGAGTTCCCCGACGTGGAGGGACGGATCCCTTGCAATCTTGAGGAGAGCCAGGGTGAATGCACCTCCGAGAAGTTCAAAAACCATTGACACTGTGGTACTTGTCGGCATTCCGAGCGAGTTGAATATGTCAAGCAGCAGCACGTCCGAGGCAAGCACGGCCACAAAGACAATCATCACTTCGTTGAATGTGAAATAGGACGGGCGGAGAATGCCGTTCCTGGCAATTTCCATCATTCCGTTGCCGGACACGGCGCCTATGAACACGCCGATTGCGGCAACAAGAAGAATAGTTTTCAGTGTGGCGACCTTGGCCCCTATCGCCGAAGTCAGAAAATTGACCGCATCGTTGCTGACGCCGACCACAAGGTCAAATACCATCAGCACAAAAAGAAAGCCGAGCAGTCCGATGTAAAATCCTTCCATATCTTAATTAAACTATATCCGAAAGTCGCAGGTCAACAATCCCCACCTTTGTATATTTATCCATACAAAAGTGGGGAAGAAATGTTACAACGGTATGCCGGTTTTGTTACAATATTGTTACAGAGTCACTTTTTCTTCAGGGTGAAATCCAGCTTGAGCCCGCTGTCGTTGGACGCCGCAATCGTCCCCCCGTGGAACATGACCGCATTCTTGACTATGGACAAGCCGAGGCCTGTGCCTCCGAGACTGCGGCTGCGCCCCTTGTCCACGCGGTAGAACCTTTCAAAAATATGGGAAATGTGCTCCTCGGGCACTCCTGGGCCGTTGTCACGGAAAGTGAAAGCCCAGCAGGTGGACTCTTCACTGGCTGAAAGCGCGATCTTCGCTCCCTGGCCGGCATAGGCTATGGCGTTGTCGGTGAGATTGCGGAATATACTGTATATAAGGGAATAGTTGCCGTGGATCCGGATACCGAAAGGAAGAAGATTGTGGAATGTCATCCCCTTTGCCGCAATCTGCTCGGACATGTCGGAAACCATCGTCTGGACCATCTGGGAGACATCCACATCTTCGAGCACCCACCCCTCGGGGGCATCGTCGATGCGGTTGAGGATGGAGATGTCGTCGAGCAGCGAAGACAGCCTGCCGGCCTGCGAGAGCGACCTCTGGATAAACTCCTGGCGTGTGTCGGCATCGAGCTGCGGATTGTCGGCAAGGGTTTCGAGATAGCCCCTGATGCCGGCGACCGGGGTCTTGAGTTCGTGGGAGATGTTCTGCGTCATCTGCCTGCGGGTAAGGGCCTTCTCAAGATCCTTCTGGCGGTCGATGTAGCTGTCGAAAATCTTCACGTAAATCCTCAGCACAACCACGAGGATGAGAACCACGGCAAGTGCCACCCAGATGAAATGGATGTCGGCCTTGAGCATATCCCTGAGGTCGTGGTCGTACGGGAGGGCGGTCCTTATGACAATGCCGCGGTCTGGAAAATATGTGGCGGAATAGAAATACTTGGTGTGCGTAGTCTCGCTGAGGCGGTCTATAACATACCCGCTCCCTGTCCGGATGGCGGAGCCCACCTCTTCCCTTTCGAGATGCCCGGGCATGGACTCATAGTCCTTTTCCACATTGTCATAGAGCACTTTGCCGAGAGTATCCACAACAGTAAGCCTGAGGTGGGGAACTGCATATTCGTCCAGACATGACCCGAAATCAGCAGTACTGTCCCGGGACACATCCCTGTACAGGTCCGCATTGATGTCCTGCAGCTGTACGTTGAGCATGGCTATCTTGTACTCCTTCTCCCTTTTCAGCTGGAAGGCGATGAAGACGACGGCGAACGCAAGGAACACCGTTATGATGCAGAAGAACATGCTCCTGCCGGTTGATGACTTTTTCATAATGTCAAAGATTCTCAGGGCTGGAAGAAATAGCCGTACCCCGACCGTGTGGCTATGCAGCGGGAATACGGAGCAATCTTTTTTCTTATTCTCGTAATATTGACGTCAACGGTCCTGTCCAGCACCAGCACATCGTCCCTCCATACAATCTTCAATATGTCCTGACGGGAATACACCCTCCCCGGATTGGACAGCAGAAGATGCAGGATCTCAAACTCGGTGCGGGTAAACGGGACCTGTTTTCCGTCAATGGTAACTGTCTTTGAATCAAGGTCAAGGGACATGGTCTCATAGTCGAGCGTGCCTGATACCCTGCGGCTTGTGCGGCGCAGCACGGCCTTTACGCGCAGCATCACCTCCCTTACTGAAAACGGCTTGGCAATATAGTCATCAGCTCCTGCGCGGAAGCCCTCTACAAGGTCGCTTTCAGTGTCCTTGGCCGTAAGGAAGATAACAGGTATGTCTTTCGTCTTCGGGTTGGCCCTCATCTGCTGGGCAAGCTCAAATCCCGACATCCCGCCCATCATGACATCGAGGAGGACAAGCTCGAAGCGGGACAGGTCGAGCGACAGCGCCTCCTCGGCAGAGGATGCAGTCAGGGCCTCGAATCCGTTAAGCTCGAGATTGAACTTCAGAATCCGGCAGATATCCTGCTCATCGTCAACAACAAGAATCATATTATGTCATATTTGGCTTCACAAAAATAGCAAAAGGAAGACAAATGGCAAGCGGGGACGGTCAAATGTAATACAATCGTAATATTTCGGAAAAGATTGCTATATTTGTAAACGGACTCCCGCAGAAATGATGCTGCGCGGAAAGTTTTTGACGTTAAAACATAAACCGAAATGGAAACAAAACAATCTGCAAGAATACAGACATCCATTCTCAATGCGGCCGAAAAGAAGGTCCTTGTATGGATGGCTGAAAGATGTCCGGGGTGGGTCACCTCTGACATGCTTACTTTCATCGGCTTTCTCGGTGCCGTGGTCATCGGGACAGGATATGCCCTCTGCGGCATCAGTTTCAACTTTCTCTGGCTCGCTTCCCTGGGCTTTGTGATCAACTGGCTGGGCGACTCGATGGACGGGACCCTCGCAAGGGTACGCAACCAGCAGCGCCCGAGATACGGCTTCTTCATCGACCACAACATCGACTGCATCAACGAATCGATAATGTTCATAGGCATCGGGCTGTCCCCCCTGATGAACCTATCCAATGCACTGCTTGTGCTTGTGGCATATCTGATTCTCTCGATCTATGTCTATATCAGCGCCCATCTCAAGGGCGAATTCAAACTCACCTACGCCAAGCTGGGTCCTACCGAATTCCGCGTGATAATGATCATAGTCAATACCCTCGTGTATTTCATCAGGCCGCTCCACAACTGGAGCACCACGCTCTCAGTGGCAGGCAATCCTGTTGAGCTGAAGGTGTTTGACTTCGTCGCAGTGGCAGTATTCGTCATTCTTGTGGTGATGTATCTTTCAAGCCTTTACAAGGACGCGAGGTATTACGCAGCCCTCGAGCCGCTGAAAAAGGACAAATAGGACATTTATGGGGAGCTTTTCCTTCAGGATGTTTCTTGGCAAAGCCGTAAAATTCTGTACTTCAAGCCTGATCGGTACCGGGGTTGACACGCTTGTGCTGTGGATTTTCTCCACTTGGGTATTCATGTCATACACGGGCAAGTACATTTTTTCACCGTGCATTTCCTTCGAGTGTGCGGTGCTGACCAATTTCACGATTGCCTATTTTTTCATCTGGAAAGACCGCATCAAGAGAAGGAGTCCCAAATCTTTCTGGCTCCATTTTGCCGCATACAACGCTTCGTCCGCAGGTATGTTCCTGATAAAGATGCTTTTGCTTCTCGGCATCGAGAGGCTCTTCGGGCTCAATGCGATCCTGTGCAACCTCGGGGCACTATGTGTCACGGGGATACTCAATTTCTTCATGAACGAGCTTGTAATATTCAGAAACAAAAAGACTGTCTGAACCTATGCCCATCATCACATACGAAGACCTTGAGAAGGTCTCCCCGGCATTCAGGGGAAAGTGGGGACACCGCCTTGTGGACCTGCTGATGAGACTTGTCAATCTCGACACCTTTACCGAAATTTACGACAGCCAGGCAATGTATGCCGGCAATATGTTTGCGCAGAAGATCCTGGAGTGTACGGGCACGGACTACCTCATTTCCGGGGCCGAGGTGCTCGACAACCTGCCCGAAGGGGCATTCATCACCATTCACAACCACCCTTACGGAGGTGTGGACGGAATGGTGGTACTTGACCTGATCGGAGGAAAGAGAAACGACTACAAAGTGATGGTCAACAAGATCCTGGGCTATATGAAGGCCCTGAATCCTGGCATCATCACCGTGACGCCTACAGGCGAGGAGCGCACTGCACCTACTTCGGAAAGCATCCGTGGTGTGCGCGAGGCGATGGGACATCTCAGGGACGGACATCCGCTGGGTCTGTTTCCGTCAGGCGCCTGCTCCGACCTCAAGCCACGGGAACACTGGACAATCAGCGACCGGCAGTGGCAGGAGCCTATCATCCGCCTCATAAAGAAGGCGCGCGTGCCCATTGTCCCGATCCATTTCATCGACCACAATTCGATGTTCTACTATCTTCTCGGGCTCATCAGCTGGAAACTCAGGCTGCTGCGTCTTCCTACGGAAGTGATCGACAAAGGCGGAAAACGCGTGCGCGTGGCCATCGGAAAGCCTGTTACGGTAGAGGAGCAGGCAAAGTACACCGACATCGCCTCCTACGGCAGTTTTCTCCGCTCCCTTGTCTATGACATGCCGGAGCCGCCGGCATCCTCATATGTCAGGAGAAGCGACCTGACCCTGTAAAAACTATCTGACGAGCCGGAGGCCGATACGGTTGCGGTCAAGATCGATGCTGATGACCGAGACCGTCACATGCTGATGGAGCTTGAGCACCTTTGAAGGGTCCACGTGGCCCTTTTCCTTTCCGCGCATCTGCGAGACGTGTATGAGGCCGTTCTCGTGGAGTCCTATATCCACGAATGCCCCGAATGCGGTGATGTTGGTGACTATGCCAGGGAGCTCCATCCCTTCGCGAAGGTCCTCGATGGACCTGATGTCGTCTGCAAAGGAGAATTCTTCGGCGGCTTCGCGCGGGTCCCTGCCAGGTTTGGCAAGTTCCCTGATGATGTCGTTGACGGTAGGCAGTCCGAAATCGCCCTCGACATATTTTTCTGCTTCAATCTTTTCACACAGTGCCGCATTGCCGACGAGTTCCCTTGTGGACACTCCCAGGTCTGATGCCATCCTGTCCACAATGTGGTAACACTCCGGATGGACAGCCGAAGCATCGAGAGGATTGTCCGCGCCGGGGATCCTGAGGAAGCCGGCACACTGCCTGAATGCCTTTGCACCGAGCCTCGGCACATCCATCAGCTCCTTTCTGCTCCTGAATGCCCCGTTTTCGCTGCGGTAGCCCACTATGGATGCAGACAGGGACGGGCCCAGGCCGGCCACATAGCTCAACAGGTACGGACTTGCGGTATTGAGATTGACCCCTACGGAGTTGACGCAGCTCTCGACAGTATTGTCGAGCCTCTCCCTGAGGAGATTCTGGTCCACATCCCATTGGTACTGGCCCACTCCGAGCGATTTGGGATCGATTTTGACAAGCTCGGCAAGAGGGTCCATAAGCCTTCTTCCGATGGACACGGCACCCCTTACGGTCACATCCTCGTCAGGGAACTCCGCACGGGCGATTTCCGAAGCCGAATAGATGGAGGCGCCGTCCTCGCTGACCATATAGATCTTGCAGACTGAGCCGAGCCCGGTCTTTTTCACAAATTCCTCCGTCTCCCTGCTTGCCGTCCCGTTGCCGATGGCAATCACCTCTATCGCGTAATCCTCCACCATCGAGGAAAGCGCAGTCATGGACCTGACCTTTTCGCTCTTGGGAGGATGAGGGTAAATGATCGTGTGGTACAGGAGATTGCCCTGGGCATCAAGGCAGGCAATCTTGCAGCCGTTCCTGAATCCCGGGTCAATGGCCATGGTGCGTTTCTGGCCGACAGGCGGAGCAAGAAGGAGCTGCCGGAGATTATCCCCGAACACATTGACCGACTCCTCGTCAGCCTTGCGCTTTGCCTCCTTTAGGATCTCCCCCGTGATGGACGGGAGCAGAAGACGGGAATATGCATCTTCCATTGCGGTGCGGAGCTCCCTGCCGGTCTGTTCGGAAGGATACCTGCGACCGTGGCAGAAATCATAGTATAGCTTGTTGCAGCATTTTTCCGGGTCCGCATCTATCTTTACGGTGAGGAAGCCCTCTTCGGAGGCCCTCAGGATGGCAAGAAGCCTGTGCGATGCAATCCTTGACAGCGGCTCGCGGAAGTCGAAATAGCCCTTGTACTTGAGAGCCTCCGGGTCCTCTTTTCCTGCCTTGGTGACCTTCGACACTATGCTTCTTGTGCGGAAAATGCTCCTTAGCGTCTCCCTTACGGATGCAGTCTCAGATATGCGCTCTGCGATGATGTCACGCGCCCCTGCAAGTGCTTCCTCCACTGACGCCACCTTGTCTCCCACATATTCAGCAGCCTCCTTCGCGGGATCCGGCACCTTCATCCCGTATATGGCGTCGGCAAGCGGTTCGAGTCCCGCCTCCCTTGCCACGGTGGCCCTTGTACGCCTTTTCGGGCGGAAAGGAAGATAGAGGTCCTCAAGCCGTGCCGCCTCCACGCAGCCTTCAATCCCGGCACGCAGCTCATCAGTCAGCCTGCCCTGCGCCTCTATAGTCTCCAGAATGGTGGCCTTGCGCTTTTCCATCTCCGAGAATACATCCGTCCAGTGTCTTATCTCGGCCACCTGGGTATCATCAAGCCCTCCGGTCTTTTCCTTGCGGTAACGGCTGATGAAAGGTATTGTGTCCCCCTCTTCAAAGAGCGCCGCGCAGTTTTCAACCTGCCACGGCTTGACCTGAAGGTGGCTGCATATGTAATCTATGTATATCTGCTTCATTTCCATGTGGTTATCAGTATAGTGCAAAGGGATGGACGTCAGTCCTGGGAAAGCTCCTGGAGCTCGCTGCGGTATGCGGAAAGGATGCGGGACTTGGAGATGAAGCCCAGATAGTTGCGCCCACGGTCAAACACCGGAAGACGCCAGGCATCAGTCTTCTCAAACTTCTTCATCACATCCTCCATCGGCTCGTCTTCATAGACAAATGCAGGGGCCGAATGCATAAGGTTATAGACATGTATCGAATCGAACTTCGTCTGGTCAAACATGTGCTTGCGTATGTCGTCCATTTCCAGCACACCCTGGAAACGCCCGTCCCCGTCGAACACCGGGAAAACGGCCACGGTGCTCGTTGACACCGTGTCCATAATGTCGCCGAGCGATGCATCCATCTGGATTTTTGGATATTTGTCCCTAATGAGGTCCCTGGTGCGCATCAGCGTAAGGATTGACTTGTCGTTGTCGTGGGTCAGAAGCTCTCCCCTGTTGGCTATGCGCTTGGTATAGATCGAGTATTTTTCCTTTATGCGGACCACCCCGAACGAAACCGTGGAGCAGATGATGAGGGGCAGGAACAGGTCATAGCCGCCCGTGACCTCGGCGATAAGGAAGATTGCAGTCATAGGCGCCTGCATCACACCGGCCATAAGTCCCGCCATGCCGACAAGCACGAAATTCTGTTCCGGCACCGTAAGGTTGGTCCCCGCAAGGATAAGATTGATGGTCCTTGCAAGCACGAATCCGGTCATCGCACCCACGAAAAGCGTAGGTCCGAACGTACCTCCGACTCCGCCTCCGGAGTTGGTCATAATCATCGAGAACACCTTCAGTACCATGACCAGGAAGAAGAACAGCGGCACAAGCCACGGCCTGTGGAGCATCCCGGCAAGGATAGTCTGGCCGTCATATGAAGGCTCTATGCCGTTGAGAAGCGGATGCAGGTCGGTATATCCCTCACCGTAGAGCGGCGGGAAAAGGAAAATCAGCACACCGAGACATAAGGCGCAGAGGGCCCATCTGACATATGGGTTACCGATTTTTGCGAGCCTGTCCTCAAGGGCAAGGGTAGTATTCTGGAAAAAGAGCGAACACCCGCCGCAGACTACGCCCAGAAGTATGTAGAACGGTATATTCCTCATCACGAAAGGGGACGTGGTGCATGCAAATGCGAATGAGTCACCCATGAAGATATAGGAAATCACCGTGGCCGACACAGTGGAAAGCAGCAGCGGCATTATTGAGGACATCGAGATGTTGAAGAGGAGGATCTCCAGGGTGAACAGGACTCCGGCAAGAGGGGCCTTGAAGATGCCTGCGACTGCACCTGCGGCGCCGCATCCCAGAAGAGTCGTCATATTCCTGTAGGAAAGGCCCATGACCTTTGCCACATTGGAACCGATTGCCGCACCTGTATAGACAATCGGGGCCTCGGCACCCACCGAACCTCCGAATCCGATGGTCACGGAACTGGTCAGGAGCGAGGACCACATATTGTGGGGCTTGATCCTGGACTCGTTCTTGGAAATCGCCACAAGCACCTTGGTCACGCCGTGTCCGATGTTGTCCTTTACCACATACCTGAGCAGAAGCAGCGATATGAGCATACCCAGTCCAGGATAGATGAGGTACAGGAAGTTGAAGTCGCTGCCCCTGAACCAGGAAGTCAGGCCGTGGTGAATCCATTCCACGGTATTTGAAAGCATGACGGCAGCACAGCCGCACAATATGCCCACGACAAGCGAAAGGACCAGCATAAGGTCCTTTTCAGGCAGCCTGCGGAGCATTTCATACGGTTTTCCGGTTATCTTCATCGGTTCTTCTGAAAAAAACCGGCCGGATCTGGATTTCCGGCCGGTATGGGTTCAACACTCGTGCGGATTGCAATCAGACGTCTGCGTCGTCGGAGTCTTTGGAATACTGGGAGATGTTGTCATCAGGAAGGTCTCCTCCTGTCTCTCCTCCGTCCTCTCCGTCTCCGCTCTGGGAGCCCTCATCCACACTGTCAAGCCAGCGCTCTATGTCATCTGCATCATCAGTCTTGACCTTGATCTTGACAAGATAGATTGCATCCGGAATCTCCACGGTAACCGCATAGAAGAAAGTACCGTCCGGCTTGTCATATTTGATGAGGTCAGGAAGATAATCACTGAAGCCCTTGGGGTATTTCTGAGCGAACGCCTCGGAAAGCTCCCTGGACATATTCTCGTAGCTCACTACCGCCCTCTTTTTCTGAATATTTGCCATATTGGTGTTTCTGTATAATGTTGGTTTCAAAATGTGGCTCCGGAGGTATTGCAGTGCCCTTCGGAATCCGTCTGCAATAATAGGACATTTTTTTGATTCAAAATATACCTGCAGCAGTTATTTTTTCAATTTTTTGGACTTATTCTGAAAAAAGAATGATTTCTGCTTCTTTTTGCGCTCCGGATCCCTCTCCACAAACACCGGTTTCATATCCCTCGGGTCCAGTCCGGAGTAGAACATCACCGAGGATGTCGTCATCGGAGTAGGAGTGAAATCCTGGACCTGGTCCATATACAGGCCCTTCAGGGCCGGATTGCGGGCGAGGTTTTCCATATCATGCATCGTGCATCCGGGATGGGACGAGATGAAATAAGGGACGATTCCGGTATGCTTTCCCGCGCTGGCCGTAATCCTGTCAAATTCTGTCCGCAGACGCTCGAACAGCTTGAACGAAGGCTTTGCAATATAATGGAGGACCTTGTCTTCCGTATGTTCTGGGGCCACTTTCAGGCGGCCGGAAGTGTGGTTGAGCACAAGCTCGCGCAGATACGGCTCGCTGCTCTTGTCCACGAAGCCCTTTTCGGTAAGGAAAAGGTCGTAGCGTATACCGCTGCCGATATAGGAATGGCGTATCCCCTTGACTTTTGCCACCGAGTCATACAGCTTGAGGAGCCTCGTATGGTCCCTGTCCATATTGGGGCAGGGAGCGGGATAGAGGCAGGACTTCCTGCGGCATTTCGAGCACAGGGACCGGTCGCGTCCCCTCATCCCGTACATATTGGCCGTCGGGGCCCCGAGGTCGGAAATGTTTCCCGCAAAATCCGGAAGATTGTTGAGGGCCGCACATTCCCTGACAATCGAGCCCTCCGAACGGGACTGGATAAACTTGCCCTGATGGGCGGCTATAGTGCAGAAGTTGCATCCTCCGAAGCATCCCCTGTGGGTAATCACGGAGAATTTTATCATATCGTAGGCCGGGATCCTCTTGCCGCGGTAGCGCGGATGCGGAAGCTTGGTATATGGCATATCCCAGAACGAGTCCATCTCCTCCGTTGTTGCGGGCGGATACGGCGGATTGATCTGCACATAGCCGTCCCTGTAGCACTCGACAATCGTATCGGGGTGCATCATATTGGCGTGCGTCTCGATGAGATGGAAATTCTCGGCAAATGCCTTCTTGTCGGCACGGCATTCTTCATATGAATGGAGAATCAGCGTCCCCTCCTGCGGCTTGGGCTTACCCGTCATATAGAATCCGATCTGCGGAATCCTGCGTATATCGCGTATGTTGCGTCTAGCCTCTATTGCCCTCGTAAGCTCGAGCATAGGTCTCTCGCCCATTCCGTAGCAGAGCCAGTCGGCCCCGCTGTAGCACAGTATGGAAGGGAAAAGTCGGTCCTTCCAGTAGTCGTAATGGGTAAGCCTGCGCAGGGATGCCTCGATGCCGCCGATTACGACCGGCACGTCCGGGAAAAGTTTTTTCAGAATGCCTGTATAGACTGCCACGGCATAGTCCGGGCGCATCCCTGCACGTCCTTCCGGGGTATATGCATCGTCGCTGCGGAGCCTCTTTGCGGCGGTGTAATGGTTGACCATGGAGTCCATTGCACCCGCATTGACTCCGAAATAGAGTCTCGGTGCACCCAGCTTGCGGAAATCACGAAGGTCGTCCCTCCAGTTGGGCTGGGGAACGACCGCTACGCGATAACCGTTTTTCTGGAGCCATCTGGCTATGACAGCGGTGCCGAAGGACGGATGGTCTATGAATGCGTCACCCGTGAAGAGGATGACGTCGATATAGTCCCATCCCAAGGCCTCGACTTCCTTGACGGATGTCGGGAACATATACGTCCTGCTGTCTTCCATAGGCAGTTACATTCTTTCCGGCAACTCGATTCCGAGGATGCCCATTGCCTTGCGGAGCACGCGTGCAATGGTCCCGATGAGGGTGAGGCGGAATTCGAGGACCTTCCTGTCCTGTTCCTTGAGAATCGGGGTGTCGTGGTAGTACTGGTTGAAATCCTTTGCCAGGTCGTAGGAATAGTTGGCAAGGATTGCCGGTGAAAGTGCAGCACCCGCCTCGGCCACCTTCGAAGGAAGAAGGCTGATGAGCTTGATGAGGCGCACTTCCTTTGCGGAAGGTACAATGTCGGCGGTGACTGAAGCCGGGCCGAAGGATATTCCCTGCTCCGCAGCCTTCCTGAGGATCGAGCAGATGCGGGCATGGGTATATTGGATGAAAGGGCCCGTGTTGCCGTTGAAGTCGATGGACTCCTTCGGGTTGAAGAGCATTGTCTTTTTCGGGTCAACCTTGATGATGAAATACTTCAAGGCGCCGAGACCGATCATGCGGTAGAGCTTTTCCTTCTCCCCTTCGCTGAGGTCGGCAAGCTTTCCGCTCTCCTCCGAAGTGGCCTTTGCCTCCCTGTACATATCCTGGATGAGGTCGTCGGCATCCACAACGGTGCCTTCGCGCGACTTCATCTTGCCTTCCGGGAGCTCCACCATTCCGTAGGAAAGATGGTAGATCTGGTCTGCCCAGGCAAAGCCGAGCTTCTTGAGGATGAGCTTGAGCACCTGGAAATGGTAATCCTGCTCGTTTCCTACCACATACACATGGGAGTCGAGGTTGTAGTTGGCAAACCTGCGCTCAGCTGTTCCGAGGTCCTGGGTGATATAGACGGAGGTGCCGTCGCCGCGGAGGACAAGCTTGCGGTCGAGTCCGTCGGCAGTGAGGTCGCACCATACGGAGCCGTCCGGGTCTGTCGTGAACACACCCGTTTCGAGTCCCTTCTGGACAAGCTCCTTTCCGAGAAGATATGTCTGTGACTCGAAGTCCACCTGGTCAAAGATGATTCCGAGTGCCGCGTAGGTCTCGTCGAAGCCCTTGAGCACCCAGTCGTTCATCATCTGCCAGAGGTCGCGCACCTTTTTGTCGCCCTTTTCCCAGTCCACAAGCATCTGGTGGGCCTCCTTGAGGCTCGGGGCCTCCTTCTTTGCAGTCTCCTCGTCCATGCCGCCCTCAACGAGTTTCTTGACTTCGTCCTTGTAGATATCATTGAATGCCACATAGCAGTCGCCTACAAGGTGGTCACCCTTGATGCCGGTGGATTCCGGAGTACGTCCTTCCCCGACCTTCTGCCAGGCAAGCATTGACTTGCAGATATGGATTCCGCGGTCGTTGACTATGGTGGACTTGATGACATTGTTGCCGCAGGCCTTCAGAAGACGTGACACGGAGTCACCGAGGAGGTTGTTGCGGATATGTCCAAGGTGGAGCGGCTTGTTGGTGTTCGGTGAGGAGAACTCGACCATGATGTTCTTTCCGGTTGAAGGAAGCTGGCCGAAGTCTTCACTGGCAGCGATTTCCGCAAACGCCTCATCCCAGTAAACCGGGGAGAAGAGGAGGTTGAGGAAGCCCTTGACACAGTTGAAACCGGCAATCTCCGGGACATTTGCCACAAGCCATTCTCCGATGGCACGCCCGGTATTTTCGGGAGCCTGCCGAGATATTTTCAGAAGCGGGAACACCACAAGCGTGTAGTCGCCCTCAAACTCTTTTCTTGTCACCTGGACCTGAAGGGAGGACTGGTCCACGGAAGCATTGTACAATGACTGGATGGCCTGTGCGGCCTTTGACTGGATGAAAATTTCAGGAGTCATCTTTCTATAT
>JBJEJU010000039.1:0-36492 GCA_051878275.1 Candidatus Cryptobacteroides sp.
TCTTGATTTTTATACAACTGGCGTAAAATCGAAAGATTTTATGTAAGTTTGTACTGATATGGCAGTACTTGAAAAAATTGTAGTCCAGAATTTCAGGAACATTACTCTTGCCGAGTTGGATTTTTCGCCGAACCTCAACTGTATCAGCGGAAACAACGGTGAGGGAAAGACCAATCTGCTTGATGCCGTATGGTATCTTTCGATGACAAAGAGCGCTTTCTCGACCTCGGACCGCTTCAATTTCCGCCACGGGACTGACTGTTTTTCCATTGCCGGGGTATATCGGATGGACAACGGCCTCGAAAGCAGGTTTACCGTGTCCGTCACTTCGGGGGGTGAAAAGCGCATAAAAAGGGATGACAAACCCTATGAAAAGGTATCGGACCATATAGGCGAGCTTCCGATCGTGATGGTGTCGCCGCAGGATTCAGCCCTCGTGAGCGAATCGGGCGAGGGGCGCAGGCGCTTTGTCAATGCTGTCATATCGCAGATGGACAGGGAGTATCTGACTGAGCTCCAGCAATATAACCGCTATCTTTTCCAGCGCAACAGGCTTCTCAAGGCCCAGGTGAAGGATACCGACCTTCTTTCTGTTTTCGACGATAAGCTGTCCGCCCACGCCATGCCGGTCCACGAGGCACGCAGACGTTTTGTGCATGATCTCTGCCCGGTGGTGGCCGAATACTACGGGATGATCTCAGGGGACCGCGAGAAGGTGTCCGTAAGGTATGTTTCCGATATGGACAGGGCGCCGCTCGGGGACCTACTTGCCGCTTCGCGCGAGAGGGATTCGGTGCTGCATTTCACATCGGCCGGGCCGCAGAGGGATGACATCGAGTTTCTCATGAACGGCCATCCCATCAGGAGATACGGCTCCCAGGGGCAGCAGAAATCTTTCCTCGTTGCGTTGAAGTTTGCCCAGTACGAGATAATGAAAAAGTGCTACGGGTATGCCCCGCAGCTGCTTCTGGACGATGTGTTTGACAAGCTGGACGTTGGCCGCATAGCCAATCTGCTCCATATGGTTGCCGGACAGGATTTCGGCCAGATTTTCATAAGCGACAGCAACAAGACGAGGCTCGCCGGGGTGGTCGAACCGATCACTTCCGACAGGAAATATTACGTCGCCGAGGGCGGCAGTTTCAAATCCGGAGGAGAAATATGGGACGACCTTCCGCAATGACACGCATCGAGAGAAAGGAGGCTGCCGGGATGGAGGAGCTCATTGCGGAGTACATCCGTACTATGAAGCTGTCTTCCGGGCTCAACCGCCAGAGGGTCTATGAAGCCTGGGACAGCGTCTCGGGTGCGGCCCCTTACACCATTTCCAAAAGATACGACAGGGGAGTGCTGTACTGCACCCTGTCCTCCTCGGTGGTCCGCAGCCGTCTTTTCCCGCAGAGGGAGAACATCCTGCGCGAAATCAACAGCATGCTTGAAAAGGATACATTTTTCGACAGGGCAGGGGGGTTTGTCAAATCCATTGTCCTGAAATGACTTATCATAAATAAGGAAGATGACACCGAAAATGAAAATAGTTGCTGACAGGGCAATTCCCTTCCTTGAAGGGGTGTTCGAGCCCTGGGCGGAGGTGGTCTATAAGGATGGCAGGGAGATCTGCCGAGAAGACCTTGCTGATGCTACTGTCCTTATAACCAGGACTATAACCAAATGCAACGAATCGCTTCTCGAGGGTACGCCGGTAAAGATGATCGCCTCGGCCACCATCGGGGTGGACCATATCGACAGGGACTATTGCGCTGCCCGCGACATACTGGTGTGCAATGCCCCGGGATGCAATGCCGGGGGAGTGATGGAGTATGTCTTTTCCGCCCTCTACGGGGTGGCTTCCAGAAAGGCCGTGAGCCTGAAGGGTCGCACGATAGGCATCATCGGGGTCGGACACGTGGGAAAGCGGGTGGAGGAGATGGCAGTGAGCCTTGGCTTCAAGGTGCGTCGCTACGACCCTCCTCGCGAGGCTGCCGAGGGCCATTTCGGATATTGTCCGCTTGATGAGCTCCTGAAGGGCTCTGACATCGTCACCCTGCACGTCCCGCTCACCCCGCAGACAAGGAATATGGCGGATGCGTCTTTTTTTGCCAAAATGAAAAAGGGAGCTTTCTTCATCAACACTTCCAGGGGGGAGGTCGTGGATGAGGATGCCCTGATTGCGGCAAGGCCAAGGCTCGGCACCATTATCATAGACACCTGGAAGAACGAGCCCTATATCAACAAGGAGCTTCTCGAACTTGCCGACATCGCCACTCCCCACATTGCCGGGTATTCCTATCAGGGAAAGCAGAACGGTACGGCTGCCGTCGTGAGGGCGGTTGCCCATTATTTCGGGATAACCGAGCTCTACGAGTTCTTCCCCAAGGCGGAGCTTCCGGAGAACGAAGCGGCCAAGATTGACATCATCGGCAAGAACCAGGGGGAGATTGCGTCGCTGCTGCAATACAACTATCCCATCTTTACGGACGATTTCATGCTGCGCCTGTCCCCGGACGATTTTGACCGCCTCCGCAGCAAATACAGTTACCGCAGGGAAATCTATATCTAAACCACAATATTATGTTTACACACGAAGACATTCAGCAGATTGAGGCCGCAGGTGCATCAGTCAAAACCGTAACCGGGCAGGTGGAGCGCTTCAAAAAGGGGTTCCCCTGGATGAAAATCATTTCTGCAGCTACTCCTGACAGGGGTATTTGCGTGCTTTCCCCCGAAGAGGAGGATGAGGCCGTCCGTTATTATGACAAGGCCGAGGTCCGCGGAAAATGCAAGTTTGTCCCGGCTTCCGGTGCCGCTTCACGTATGTTCAAGGACATTTTTGCGGGGCTTGACAAGCTGCAGTCGGGTACCGATGTGACTTCCGATAGCGCCGTGGGAAGGCTTGCATCCAATATCCGCAGGTTTGCATTCTATACCCCGGAGCTTTTCGGCGAGCCACAGGACACTGCTGACTTCAGGAAGAAGGCTGCCACTCTGGTCCTTACGGATGAGGGTCTCGGATACGGCAGCAAGCCGAAGGGGGTAATCAAGTTCCACAGGTATGAGGATGAGGTGCGCACTGCATTTGCGGAGCATCTTGTCGAGGCCCAGGAATACATGCGCAATTCCGACGGTACTGCCAATGTCATCGTCACGATTTCTCCGGAGCACCGTCCGCTTTTCGAGGCCGCCCTTGAGGAAGTGCGCGGGGAGTATGAAAAGAAGTATGGCGTAAAATACAATATTACATTTACTTACCAGGACAAAGCCACGGACACTGTCGCTGTGGATACCAAAAACAAGCCTTTCCGCAAGGAAGACGGCTCCCTACTTTTCCGTCCTGCCGGACACGGCGCGCTCATCTACAATCTCAACAAGGTCGAGGAGGAGCTCGTTTCTATCAAGAATATTGACAATGTGGCTGTCGGAAGGCTCCTTCCTGTGACTGCAAAATACAAGAAAGTGCTTATGGGCAAGGCTCTTGAGCTGCGCGACACCATCTTCGGGTATCTCAGGGCCTTCGATGCCGCTCCGGACCCGGCTTCCGCCGAATGCCGCCACCTCTGCGACAGGGTGGAGGCTTTCCTTGACAGGGAACTCTGTATCCAGCTTCCGCTTACGACCGACCCTGCCGCACGCGTGGAGCTCATCCGCAGCAAGCTCAACCGCCCTGTCCGTGTCTGCGGAATGGTGCGCAATGAGGGTGAGCCGGGAGGAGGACCTTTCGTGATTGCAGGCAAGGACGGCTCGTCAAACCTCCAGATACTCGAGAGCGTGCAGATCAATCCGGAGGACGGGCGCTCGAGCGACATTCTTGCAAATGCCACCCACTTCAATCCGGTGGACCTTGTATGCTGTCTGCGTGACTATAAGGGAGAAAAGTTCAACCTGCTCGACTATGTCGATGAGGAAGCCGGTTTCATCAGCTCTAAGAGCTATCAGGGCCGTGAGCTCAAGGCTCTTGAACTCCCGGGACTCTGGAACGGGGCCATGAGTGACTGGAACACAATGTTTGTGGAAGTCCCTCTCGAGACATTCAACCCTGTAAAGGTGGTCCTCGACCTTCTCCGTCCGGCCCATCAGCAGTAATGATGCTCCCAATGGGCACAATAACAGTCAACCCGGGCCGTCCACGGTCCGGGTTGATTGCTGTTTATCATCCAATTGTCTTACAGGTCAGACTGTTATCGGCCTTCTGCAAACTGTTCGCGCCAGGATTGCGGAGTAGTGCCGGTGATCCTTTTGAACTGCCTGTGGAAATTGGCATTGTCGCTGAATCCGCCCATTTTGCCAATCTCATATATGGACTTCTCCGGATACTTGATGAGGAGATTCTTTGTGGCATCCACCTTCACCTCAGTCTTCCATTCCCTGAAATCCTTGTTGATGTAGATCTGGAAATAGTTCTGGATGATGTATCTCGGGATGCCCGTCTCTTTTACAAGGTCCTCCCGTGAAAAATCAACCCATTTGCGCACACGGACTTTGCGCCATCGGTTGATCTTCTTTTCAACATCGGCATAACTTTCAGGCCAATGGTATTTTGGCTTCCTGCCTCGGGTTTCCTTTTTCTTTTCCAGGTTCTTCTGGTTTGGCCTGTGACCCGTGAGTCCGAACAGCATGCATCCGGGACCCTTTACCGTTTCCGGCAGAACTAATCCGTATCGCATCATATTGAATATTATTGTCTTCATGTTCAATAGTCCAAGCTTAGATCAATCTGACTGTAATAAAAATAGTTATTCAGTTTACCAGCCGAGAACGTATGCGAAAATCAGCGGTGCCACGATTGTGGCATCGGATTCCACGATGAATCTCGGGGTGTCAGGAGAAAGCTTTCCCCAGGTAATCTTTTCGTTCGGAACAGCTCCGGAGTATGAGCCGTAGGAGGTGGTGCTGTCTGAAATCTGGCAGAAGTATGACCAGAGCGGTGTGCCCTTCCAGCCGAGATCCTGCTCCATCATAGGAACGCAGCAGATAGGGAAATCGCCTGCGGTACCTCCGCCGATCTGGAAGAAGCCTACGCCTGCGCCCTTGGAATTCTCCTTGTACCAGTCAACGAGGAACATCATGACTTCAACGCCCTGGATGACGAGGGACGGGTCGTATTCGCCGCGGATTACGTGTGCAGTGAAGATGTTGCCGGTAGTGCAGTCTTCCCATGCAGGGCAGATGATAGGGATGTTCTTCTCGCAGGCAGCCATGACCCAGCTGTCCTTAGGGTCGATCTCATAGTATTTCTCGAGGACGCCGCTGCGGAGAATCTGGTAGATGTATTCATAAGGAAGATACCTCTTGCCCTCGGCCTTTGCCTTGTCCCACACGTCGGTCAGTGCGCCTTCGAGACGGCGGAATGCCTCCTCTTCAGGGATGCAGGTGTCGGTGACACGGTTGTAGTGGTTGTCGAGGAGTTCCTGCTCCTGCTGTGGAGTGAGGTCTCTATAATTCGGTACACGGTAGTATTTGTTGTGTGCCACGAGATTCATGATGTCCTCCTCGAGGTTGTTTGCCGAGCAGCAGACGAAAGAGAACTTGTCCTGGCGTATCATCTCTGCGAGGGAGATTCCGAGCTCGGCGGTACTCATCGCACCTGCCATTGCAAGGAACATCTTGCCACCCTTGGCAAGAAGGTCTTCATACGCCTTTGCGGCATCAACGAGGGCCGCTGAATTGAAGTGGCGGTAGTTGTGGGTGATGAATTGTGAAATTGGACCCTTTTCCATTTCCAACGCTTTTAATTTGTCTTAAAGTTTTCAATCAGGCAGCGAGCCTTTCGTCCGGGAACGGCTGCTAACTGCGATTTGATTCGCAAATTTAGTCTTTTTTGCTAAATTTGCAATCTGATTTCTAAATCGATTATTTATTTTATGTTCGAAAATTTGCAGGAAAGGCTTGAAAAGTCGTTCAAGATACTCAAGGGCGAGGGCCGGATCACCGAAATCAATGTTGCGGAGACAGTAAAGGATATCCGCAAGGCACTTCTTGATGCCGACGTAAGCTATCGTGTCGCCAAGGATTTCTGCGACAGGGTAAAGCAGAAAGCCATGGGCCAGGATGTGCTCACGGCAGTGAAGCCGCAGCAGATGATGGTCAAGATTGTCCACGACGAACTTGCCGAGTTCATGGGCAGCAGTTCGCAGGACATCAACCTCAAGGGCAACCCGGGAGTAGTGCTCGTGGCGGGCCTGAACGGTTCAGGAAAGACCACATTCTCCGGCAAGCTTGCCCTCCACGTCAAGAGCAGGAGGGGAATGAAGGTGCTTCTTGCCGCCTGCGACACTTTCCGTCCTGCCGCCATAGAGCAGCTAAAGGTGCTCGGAGAGCAGGTGGGAGTCCCGGTATATACCGAAGAGGGAGTGAAGGACCCGATTGCCATTGCAAAGAATGCCATCTCGCAGGCAAAGCGCGAGGGCTATTCCGTTGTCATCATAGATACAGCCGGCCGTCTTGCGGTTGACGAGGAACTGATGAACGAGATTTCAGCGCTCCACAAGGCCGTCAATCCTACCGAGACGCTGTTTGTAGTGGATGCGATGACCGGCCAGGATGCAGTGGAGACTGCAAAGGCGTTCAACGACAGGATAGATTTCGACGGAGTCGTGCTCACCAAGATGGACGGAGATACAAGGGGCGGTGCCGCGCTCTCGATCAAGGCCGTTGTCGGAAAACCGATCAAGTTTGTATCCACAGGCGAGAAGATGGAGGCCCTGGACGTGTTCCACCCGGCCCGCATTGCAGACCGTATCCTCGGAATGGGTGACGTGGTGTCTCTCGTGGAAAAGGCCCAGCAGCAGTATGACGAAAAGGAGGCGCGCGAACTCAAGAAAAAGCTTGCCAAGAACCAGTTTACCTTTATGGACTTCTACAACCAGATCCAGCAGGTCAAGAAGATGGGAGACATCAAGGACCTCGCTTCGATGCTTCCGGGAGTGGGCAAGGCCATCAAGGACGTTGACATCGACAACAATGCATTCAAGAGCATAGAGGCCATAATCATGTCCATGACCCCGCAGGAGAGGGAGCATCCCGAGATCATCAACGGGTCCCGCCGCAAGAGGATCGCGGACGGTTCGGGTACCTCGATTCCGGAGGTGAACAGGCTCCTGAAGCAGTTTGAAAGCACGCGCAAGCTGATGCATTCGGCAGTGACCGGTGGCCTTATGCAGAGGATGAAGGGATTCAGGAGATAAAGAATCATATCCCGACAATAAAGATTCGTGCCAGACAGTAAAAATCCGTACCTTTCCGGGTGCGGGTTTTTCTTTTTTCAGTATTGCCTGCTAATTTTGCCGTGCAGGGATGCATCCTCCGTCTCCGGTGACCGGTGATCCCTGTGTCCCGCATCTGCGGGACCCGGGCTGTTGACAATCGACAAACTATGACAGGACTTCGTGCAATACTGCTGTTGATGCTTTTTCTTCTTGCATCCGACCTTGATTGTGCCTCACAGGACATCGGGGGCATAATGACCATTACCGGTGCCGGCGGGGAGGAGGAATTGACTGACCAGGATATGGAAAGGTTTGAGTCATATCTTTCTTCACCCCTTGAAATCAATATGTCATCCGTGGCGGCGCTGATGAAATCGGGCCTTTTCTCCGTCTATCAGGCTGTGTCCGTTGCCGATTACCGCTCCCGTCACGGGGATATACTTTCCCTTGCGGAGCTTGCCGCGGTGGACGGGATAGGGGAGGCGTATGCAGATGCCCTTGCCCCGTATGTCTCTTTTTATTCATCCTCTCTTCCCGGAAGCCTGCCGCGCCCGGGTGTGAAGAGCTCGTCCATGGCGAGGATGGTCCTCAGGAACGGCAGCGCGGATTTCAGGGGAAAATACAGGATCACATCAAGAAGGGTTGAAGCCGGCATGGCCGTAAGGAAGGACAGCCCGGCAAACGGGAGCGCGTATGTCAGCATAAAGGGGAGAAAACACCTTGAGAGCATTGTCGTCGGGGATTTCAATGCCCGTTTCGGCCAGGGACTTTCCATATGGACGGGGATGACCATGAGCGGCATAGGGGCACCTTCCTCGATGTACAAAAGGCAGTACGGGATATATCCCGCCTGGACTTTTTCCGATGCCCATTTCCGTGGAGCTGCTTCTTCTTTTTCGTTCGGCAGAGTGATTGCAAGCTCTTTTGTGTCGTATCCGGGGATGACTTTCCTCCAGGCAAAGGACAGGGATTTTACGGGCGGAGTGAATCTGGCCGTTCTCACCGGAAATGGAAGGGCCGGTGTGACAGCTGTCGGAGGCACAGGAGGCTTTGCCAGGATCAGCGGGGATATGAGATTGTGTATCAAAGGAGTAGAGCTGTTTGCCGAAGGTGCTTTCGATATCGTGAACTCCGCGTCTGCTTTTCTTGCAGGAGCCGTGGTGCCTTTGGGGGAAGGAACGGCCGGGGTGGTGGGAAGGTTATACCAGACCGCTTTCGACCCGGTCCTGACAGCTCCCGTCAGGGCCTGGACAAAAGCATGCGATGAGACCGGGGTGGCGGCCTCCTGGCAGCGGAAGGATCTGGTCCTGGGCTGCGACCTTGCTGCCAAACCTTCCACCAGGGGCACTGCAGAGCCGCAGGCCCAGGTCAAGCTGCTCTGCTCTGATGCTTGGAATGTCTCCAGGTCAGTGGTGTTGAAAGCCCGCCTGACGCACCGCCTGCGCTCATACGGCCTCAGGGGAAGGACTGATGCAAGGGCGGATGTCTGTGTATCTTCCGGGCGGTGGCTTTTCAATGCAAGGGCCAATGTGCTCAGGTGCAGGAATACTTCGTGGCTCGGTTATCTGGAGCCGGGATGAAAGTCAGGCAATGCCGGATGCTATCTCCGCCTGACGGTCTTTGCCGTGGATTCATGGGACGACAGGATATACAGCTATGAAAGGGATGCCCCGGGCAATTTCAATGTGCCGGCTTATTACGGAAAGGGTTTCAGTGTCAATTTCAATCTGTCTGCAAAAAAGAGATTGGGGCACGGTACGCTCAAAGCCTACCTGGCCGGAGGGACTGTGAGATATCCGTGGATGGAGGAAAAAAAGCCCGCAACTGGGTCGTTGCGGGTGCAGGTTATGTATGATTTCTGATTATTTCTTCGGAATCTTCAGCTTCATCCCGTATCGTATCTTGTTGGCGCTCTGGAGGTTGTTGAGCTCCATCACCTCCTTGACACTTACTCCCGGGTACTTTTTGATGATGCCGTAGAGCGTGTCTCCCTTTTTTACGGTGTAGGTGGTGTAGGCCGGGACTGAGCCGGATTCCCCTGACTGGGATGCCCCGTCTTTGACGGCCGCTGTGTCATCTGGTGCATCATCTGCCATTGATGTTGTTGCTGATGCTGATGTTGTTGCTGTTGATGCTGTTGTTGATGCTGCGTCAGATGCCGCTCCGGAGACCGCAGAAGTGTCTGCAGGACTGTTGGTGGTGCTGCCTGAAGGAGATGATGCTGTGGAGTCAGGGATTTCGGCAGCTGCCGTTGTGCTGTCCGGAGCAGCCGAGGAGGCAGCAGTGCCAGGCACGGCGCGGGAAAGAGTATCCTGTGCCGGTTTTGCCTGGTCGGTAACCGTCTTTGCCTGGTCGGTAACCGGTTTTGGCTGTTCCGTGGCAGGTTTGGCCTGGACTGTTGCCGGCTTCTTTACCCTGCGGTATATGACAAGCCTCTGCCCGATGCGCAGATTGTTGTTTTTGAGATTGTTCCACTTCTTGATGTCATTTACGCTGACGTGGTATCTCGACGCAATCCTGCCGAGGTAGTCTCCGCTCTTGACCTTATAGACAATCCTTTCCTGGGATGACCCGGATATGCCGTTACGTATGTTCTCGAGGGTTGTCGGGTTGAAAAGCTCGCTTGCCTTGTGCTTATAGACGGAGTCTTCGTGCTCGATGAACGATGCGGTGTATTTGAACGGGATTCTCAGGATGTAGGGCTTCTCGTTTCCCGGAATGATGTCGTGGATGTACTGCGGATTGAGGTCACGAAGGGTCTGCATCGGTACCCCCACAACTTCATTGATCTGCTGGAAATGGAGCATCTTCCTGATTTCGAATGTGTCCAGATGCTGCGGCATCTGCATTGCCTCGGGAGTGATGCCGTGCTCTTTGTAATACCTGAAAGCATACATCGCACCGACGAATGCCGGCACATAGCCCCTTGTCTCCTTCGGAAGGAAGTCGTAGATGTCCCAGAATTCGCGGCTTCCGCTGCGCTTGATGGCTTTGTTGACATTGCCGGCCCCGCAGTTGTAGGAAGAGATTGCAAGGTTCCAGTCCCCGAAAACCCCGTAGGAGTCCTGCAGGTACCGTGCTGCGGCGTCGGCGGCCTTGACCGGGTCGAGACGCTCGTCCACATAGGAGTTGATGGTGAGCCCGTAGCTCTTGCCCGTGTTGTACATAAACTGCCACATGCCCTTTGCCCCTGCCCTGGATACAGCCACAGGGTTGAGGGCGGACTCGATGACGGCCATGTACTTGAGCTCCTCCGGCAGTCCGTAGCGGTTGAAAGTCTCCTCGAATATCGGGAAATAGTATTGCGACAGGCCCATCATCCCTGCCATTTTCGTGGGCATCTTCTCGCTGTAGAGGATGATGTAGTTGCGTACTGTCTCGTTGAACGGGAGAGTGATGAATGAATTGAGGGCGGCGAGACGCTCGAGTATGACTTTGTCCGGCACATTGGTCGTGAAATGGACGGAATCCATATTGTACTGGTCCCCCTCGTTGTTGCCGCCGGCCTTGCGCTGGAGATACCAGATGCTCATCAGGCTGTCGGTGACTTCCGGAGTGTAATCCTCCGGGGACAGTCCGGCACCGATGGGCCCGTTGTAAGGGTTGATGTCCCCGGTGCTGCTGTCTTCTTCCGAAGGCTCGTACAGTCCTTCAAGTTCTTCTATTATGCTGCGCAGGGAATCAACCTGTGCTGCGAGACGTCTGTTTTCTTCTTCGAGTTTCTTTTTCTTTTTTCCTAATACCTGCGGTGCCTCTGACGATGCGGACGCTTCCGCAACCGGCGTGGAGAATGAAAGGCAGAACGCAGTTATTGCTATGATACCCAGTATTTTCTTCATTATCGTTCTCAGAATTTGAGTCCTATTCTCAGTCCAATGCCGGCGTTTTGCGGCGAACCCTGATAGTGGAGGCCCGTGTTGCTGAAGGGCGCGCTGTAAGTATTGACTGCATATAGAGGCTCGTCACAGATGACAGCCGGTCCCACACCGAGGGCAATGTCATCCGTAAGCTCAAAGTCACGCATATATGCAAATACATTGGCGTCTATGACCTGAAGCAGGTAAAAGCCGGCAATTGCCACAACGGAGTAGTCCCTGTATCTCCTGTAGATGTCACGGTAATACTTCGCAGTGCTTGCGGACACGGGACCGTCATAATCGGCGCCGAGGTTGCTGGCGTCGTTGTAGATGCGCTGGTAGCGCTTGTAGTTCTTGTTGTTGAGGGCGTAGAAATGGAAGGAGCCAATGAGGCATCCATAGTAAATCGGTATTTTCCAATATTCTCCGTTGTAGGCCTGCCCGAGTCCGGGGAGCAGGACCGACAGCGCCGTTGCCTTGCCAGCCTCGTGCCTTTCCCCCATGTCGAAATTGAGCACGCCGTCAAGAAGCGCTCCCCAATAGACAACCCCGGCTCCGGCAAAGAACCAGTTGCTCAGGTTTTTGTATTTTGTATCTCCCGTGCTGTGCCATTTGTTGCGGTAGGCAATGCCGAAGCCTATTCCGGCACCGATTCCTCCATATACAACCGGCAGCTTCCAGTAGTCGCAGTTGTAGATCTGCATTCCGCCGAGAGTGAATGTGGAACCGGCCATCACTACGCCGATACGGGCATCCCTCTTGTGCGCAAGACCACCGTAATATTCCTTGAATGAGAACATTGTGTCGGTACTGTCGCGTCCCGTGGTATCTCCCGGCTCGTTGTATGTCTGTGTGAATGCGTCGTTCTTGAAGGCTCCGTTGTCGGTGTTGAACTGGGCACGGGCAAGGGTGGCGAAGGCTGTAAGGGCCATCGCAACTGCAATTAGATATTTCAGTAAGCGGCTTGTCATCAGAGATTTGTGTCGTCGAGTGCTTTCAGGAACCTGCGTATCTCATCGTCCGAGTCGAACCTGATGGTCATGGTCCCTTTTCCGCTTGAGGCCCTTTTTAGGCTGATGTTGTTGCTGAAATACTTGCCGATGTGCTCCAGCACCTTGTAGTATTCGTCAGGGAGATTCTGCCCCTGCTCCTCCTTCCTTGACGCCTTCCCTCCGGAAATGCCGCGGATTTTCTCCTCCAGCTGGCGTACCGAAAGGTCACCCTTTATCACAAGGTCGCAGAGCTCTTCCTGCATCACCTGGTCGTCCACGCCGAGGAGCACCTTTGCGTGTCCCACGCTCAGAAGTCCCACCTTGAGGTCGTGCTGTACCTTTGCCGGCAGTTTGAGAAGCCTCAGGGTGTTGGTGATGGAAGCCCTTTTCTTTCCGACGCGCTCCGCCATCTGCTCCTGCGTGAGGTTGCATTCCTCGATGAGGCGCTGGTAGCTCATGGCCTCTTCAATCGGGTCTAGATTCTCCCTCTGGATGTTCTCGACAATGGCCATCTCGAGCATCCCCTGGTCATTGGCATCCCGCACATATGCCGGAATCATGTCCATACCGGCGATACGGCAGGCACGGAAACGGCGTTCTCCGCTGATTATCTGATATTTGTCACTTGCCTTGCGGCGTACCGTGATAGGCTGGATAAGACCGAGGGCCTTGATTGAGGCGGCCAGTTCCTCGAGCGCCTCGCGGTCAAATGACATACGCGGCTGGAACGGGTTGGGCTCAATCATGTCTATTGGGATTCTCAGGACGTCGGAAGTGTCCTGGGGCTCCTTGGCGCCGACTATTTCCTTGTTGATGTAACCTACCGGCTTCCTGAGGCTGCTCAGGTCGTCCTGTCCTCCGAGCAGGGCGCTTACACCCCTGCCGAGTCCTCTCTGTGGTTTGCTGCTCATATTGCCCTGTCTGATTTATCGTTCGAGTACTTCCTTCGCGAGATTGAGATAGTTGGTCGTGCCGTTGCACATCACGTCGTAGAGAACGATCGGCTTGCCGTGAGACGGCGCCTCGCTGAGACGTATGTTGCGCTGTATGACGGTATTGAACACCATGTCCCCGAAATGTTCGCGAAGCTCGTTCACCACCTGGTTGTGGACCCTCGTGCGTCCGTCGAACATTGTCACAATGAAGCCTTCAATGGTAAGGGACGGATTGACCCCGTTCTGGACCAGACGTATGGTCTGGAGAAGCTTTCCGAGTCCTTCAAGCGCAAAGAATTCCGGCTGGACGGGGATGATGACCGAGTCTGCCGCTGTGAGTGAATTGACCGTAATCAGCCCGAGGGAAGGTGCGCAGTCAATGATGATGAAGTCATATTCGTCCCTGACCGGGGCCAAAGCCTTCTTCAGCAGGGATTCCCTGTCCGGGACATTGAGCATCTCGATTTCCGCACCGACGAGATTGATGTGCGAGGGTACCATATGGAGGTTGTTCATCTCCGTCTGGATGAGTGCGTCCCTGATGTCGAGCTCTCCGATGATGACCTCGTAGAGAGTCCTGTGCTGGTCATCTTCCGGGGAGAAGTTCAGTCCGGAGGTTGAGTTGGCCTGCGGGTCTGCATCGATTATGAGCACTTTTTTCTCAAGTACTGCGAGCGATGCTGCAAGATTGATGGCGGTCGTGGTCTTTCCCACTCCTCCTTTCTGGTTTGAGATTGCAATTACTTTTCCCATTTGAATGCTGATTATGGCGCTGCGCCGGCGCGGCAACCGTGTACGGCAAATTTACTAATAAAAATCTTTTTGGACCGCTTTTTCTGAAAAAATGTTCCACGATTGTTCCACGCCCTCTGGCTGACAGCGCATTGGGCCGGTGCTGCAAACATTATGCTGGGTCAACGTCGATGACCGTGTGTCCTGTCCAGGAGTGCTCCTTCCCGAACTCCGCGATACATTCCCCGATGGCTTTTTTGTTGTCGGAAAGGGAGGAATCGCGCCGGAGCACAATACGGATATGCCGGATGTATCTGTCTGAAACTTTGTCGATTGCTGGAGCATAAGGGTAGGAAATGCATATGCTCTGGCCTTGCGTCGGGATCATTGTCAGCGACGGGGAGGTCCTGAATCTTGCGGCAAGGGCCCTGCCCAGGAGATTTGCCATCCGCTCCGCCCTGTCGGGATTGGTGTCCCGGACCTGGACGATTATAAGGCGTGTCACGGGAGGAAAGGCGAAAGCCCTCCGTTCACCGAGCCTTGTGAGAGTAAGGTCCTCCCCTCCGTCAAGCATGGAATACACAGGGTGGTCCGGGGTGGCGGTCTGGATGACGAATAGACCTTTTCCCCCTCGGCGGGAACATCTTCCGCGCAGCTGGACAAGCAGTTGTGCTGCCCTTTCGTCGGCACGGAAGTCCTGCTGCCCGAAAAGCCCGTCTGCCTGGATGACTGCCACAAGTTCAAGCCTCCCGAAATCAAATCCTTTTGCAACTATCTGGGTGCCAATCAGGATGTCCGTGCGCCCGTCTGCAAAATCCTCTATGATCTGTCCCGCCGAAGATGAGCTGTCGGAGTCCAGGCGTGCAATCCTTGCCTGTGGAAACAGCTCCCTTGCCTCCTCCTCAATGCGCTGGGTGCCCGCTCCGAGGGGGTGCATCCTGCCTCCGCACGACGGGCATGTGCCTGAAAACGGCTCGCTGTAGCCGCACCAGTGGCAGACGAGCCGCGGCTGTGCTCCCTGATGGAGGCTCAGGCTCACGTTGCAGTGGGGGCACCGCGGCATTGCTCCGCATTCGTCGCACTGAACGGCAGGGGAGTATGACCTCCTTGCGCGGAGTATCATCACCTGGCCTCCGCCTTCGAGCGTTTCGCGGATGTGGCTGATGAGTTTGAGCGAAAAATCGCCCTTCATCCCGTTCTTGCGTCTTTCGGCGCGGGTGTCTATGATTTCGATTGCGGCATCGCTGCCCCTGAAATACTTTTCTTCGAGGATGACCCGGCCGTAGCGTCCCGTACGGCAGTTGTAGAGTGATTCGAGCGACGGTGTGGCCGAGCCGAGGACGAGCGCTGCCCCTTGCATCCGGGCCAGCTGGACGGCGGTATCGCGTCCGCTGTATCGCGGAGCCGGCTCGTCCTGCTTGTAGGAGCGGTCATGTTCCTCGTCTATTATCACAAGTCCGAGCCTGCGGTGGGGGAGAAGAACAGAAGACCTTGTGCCGAGCAGTATGTACGGCCTCTTGCGCATTGCGGATGCCGTGTCGCGCCTTCTGGAGGGGCTTTCACCGCTGTGGCAGACAAGCAGCCTGTCGCCGAAGACACTGCGGATGCGTTGCTCAATCTGGCGGCTGACCGCAATCTCGGGGACCATATACAGCACATTGCGCCCTTCTTCCAGGGTTTTCTGCGCGAGCGAAAGGTAGATTTCAGTCTTTCCGGACCCGGTGACTCCGTGCAGAAGGGCGGGCTTCCCGGAAGAAAGGACCTCCATGATGCCTTCCAGGGCCTTTTCCTGGGCGGGGCTGAGCCTGATTTCCGCAGGCCCGGAGTCCGGTTCCGGGACTGCTCCGGCATCGTCCTTCTGCACCGCGGCCTGTGCAAGACGGCTTTTCAGGGCGGCAACAGCCTCATTCAGGGCGGCTTCTTTCTTGGTGCCGGGCCTTGTGCGCGAAAGCTCCTCTTCCTTCTTTGCAATCCTGGCCTCGATGTCCCTGCGCTTTGCCTCTATTGCGGCGAGCATCTTCTCCTTCCTCGCGGCGGCCCTTTCCCCGGAACGCTGCAGGGCCTTTTCTTCGGATATGCGCGAAGACGGATATGCAGCCTTATAGACCTCCCCGACCGTACACATATAATAATCCGCGATGAAATGCCAGAGGCTGATTTCCTCCGGCGAGACTCTTTCCAGAGGCTCGGTTGATATGACGGGAAGCACCTTCTCCGGATTGATGCCCTCCTGAAGCGGCACTCCGGTCCCGTCCACTACTGCTGTGTATTCCTTTCCGGCAAACTTAACGCGGACCCTGTCCCCGCGGGTGGCCCCGGAGCACATGTAAAACGGTTCCCAGTCGAGACGCAGGGGAAGAATCACTGTTATGTAAGCAGAATCGTCCATATTCGGAATGCAGGGAAACTCAAAGTTACATCATATTTTCATAGTAATGTCCCGGCGGCAAGGAATTTTTCAAAAAAAATGTCAAAAAGTTTGGAAGAAGAGAAAAAATGCCTATCTTTGCAATCCCAAAACGAAATGGTGCTATAGCTCAGTTGGTAGAGCAAAGGACTGAAAATCCTTGTGTCCCCGGTTCGATTCCTGGTAGCACCACCTGACGGGCGGCTCTTCGAGCCGCTTTTTTTCTTTTCCGGGGTGTCCGTTTTTTATTCCGGGATGTCTGCTTTTTCCCCATAAGGTTTTCTGAAAATCCCGAAAGCCTTTGTAAATCGAAATAATTGTCTATTTTTGTAACCGGCATGTGGGAAGGATGTTGTATCAGCCTTTTCCATACGCGAGGCAGGCTGTACCCCGGGTTGGCCGCAGTGAGTACAAACATCAAATACTAAGCACAATGACAAGATTCAATCCTTCAATCGCTCTTGAATCGGAGCTCGGAAACCAGATTTACAATGCACTGCAGGGCCCTGTGGTGGAGATGATCCTCAAGACAGCCGTCGAGGAGTCCGGCGACGACTATTGGCGCAGCCGGATGGAAGGGCACTGCATGAAGGTGGAGAGGGATATCCTTCCTGATTTCTACAACCTTTGCGAGGATGTCAAGAGGCGTCTCGGTTTTACGGAACCGGTCGATTTCTATGTTACCGGCGACAGCTCGCTCAATGCATTTTCGGTTGCCGCGGAGGCGGAAGGCCAGCCTCATATCGTCAATGTGAACTCTTCGATGTTTGAACTCATGAGCGATGACGAGCTCCGCTTTGTCATAGGACACGAGCTCGGACATATCATCAACAAGGATACTGCGCTCAAACGCCTGATTTACTTTGTGTTCCCTCCGGATTCGACCACTGCTCCAATCACCCTCCAGTACAAGATACGTCTCCACGACCAGCTTGCCGAGCTTGTTGCCGACCGCTACGGCTTCCTTGCCAACGGCAACCTCAGCGCCTGTGTGACGGCATTTTTCAAGATGGCATCCGGTCTTGACCTCGGGAAGATGAATGTGAGCATCGGCGCTCTCCTGACCGACAACCGCAAGCGCCTCGAATACTTCCTGAGCGACAAGGGGCTCAGCAGGTATGACCATCCTGTCAATCCGATCAGGGTGCAGGCCATCAATCTTTTCGCCTCGGCCCAAAGCGAGGAAGAGCTCGAAAAGGGGATGGATGAGCTCATAAGCATCCTCCTTAAGGTGGGCAACAGCCCTCTGGACGAGGTGATGTCCATATTCATAGCTTCTGCCGGACTTATTGTGGCCAATGCAGACGGTACAATCACGGACAAGGAGGTTGACCACATAATCCAGACCCTTGCGGGGCTGCAGATTTTCCCGAAGGCATTCCTCGATTCAGTGGCCAAGGGCGATGTGGTGGACCTTTTCAACAAGTCGGTCAATGCAATCATCGAAAAGGACCCGGGCCTGAAGGACAGCATGCTCACATATATGATCGGACTTGTGCTTTCGGACAAGGACATCTCCAAGGAGGAAATCAATCTCATATATGCTTTCGGAAGCGATATGGGATACTCCGTCAAGGAGATTTCCGTCAAGTTTGCGGAAATGATCCAGCGCAACTATGTCCCGTCGCTCGAGTCAATCTGCTGAGACGTCTTATGGACTTGCAGTCCATCATCATTGAAATTCATGAACAACACATCAATAACATTAACACATTTTTAGACTATGGCTTACAAAATTGTTGACATCGAGGGAATCGGACCTGTATATGCCGAGAAACTTGCCGCTGCCGGAATCGCAAACTCCGACCAGCTTCTGGAAAAGGGAAAGACCGCCAAGGGACGCAAGGAGCTTGAAGAGGCTTCCGGCATCACCGGCAAACTCATCCTCACATGGGTCAATCATGCCGACCTTTTCCGCATCAAGGGCGTAGGTCCCCAGTTTGCCGAGCTCCTGGAGGCTGCCGGCGTGGATACCGTCAAGGAACTTGCCACCCGCAATGCAGCCAACCTTGAAAAGAAGATGCTTGAAGTGAATGAGGCCCAGAACCGTGTAAAGAGGGTTCCAACCGAGGGAGAGCTTCAGAAAATGATCGACCAGGCAAAGGAACTCGAGCCGATGGTGACCTATTAGTCGCCAGCCTGCGAAAACAGAGCCCGGAGGGAGACCTTCGGGTTTTTCCGGATTGGGTACTTTTTCGTATCAGTGTCCTTTCCGGATGATTCCCTGCAGTTTATTGCAGCAGTCCGGTTGCAAGGAAGAGCCTGCGGTATGCCCCGGCTTTTGCCTGGAGGGAAAGGGGGTAGGCCCTGCTGGTGGACGGCATCCTGTAAAACTCCATCCGCCTTCCCGCAATTGTGACTGAAGTGCTTTCCCCTACGGCGGGCTTTTGGCAGCTGCAGGCCCCTGCAAGCGTGTCCGTGGCTTTTTCTCCTGTCGTGACGATGGCTGTGCAATCGGGGATCCTCCCGAGCAGGGCCGGAATGTCGGCAGGGGTCACAACCTCGAGGAACTTGTCGGAGGCATTGTCCCGAAGGCGCCTTACTGCACAGGCGGTATCGTAGAAAGCCAATCCCCTTGATTTGCAGAAACTGACTATTTTTTCAAGGTCGAACCTTTTTTCGGACGGTATGCAGAAATAGTCCCTGTCGTCGAAAAAGACAAGACCGGTTATCCTCCAGAAATCGTTGATCCAGTTGGGGTAATAGAATACCATGCTCCACCTTTTGGGTTGTGGAGGAAAGCTCCCGAGAAAGAGGATGCGCGCGTTTTCCGGGAGAAACGGCTCGAACGGGTGTTTTTCTATTTCGCTCATACGGATTGGAAAACTGTTGCAAAGATAGCTTCATTATCCTGCCGGGCAAAGATAAAAAAACGTGTCAAAATGGAAAAAAAGATATTTGTTTACGATTTTTCCGGAGTGTGCGGAGATCCTGTCCCCGCGGGTGCAGTGCGCATTGACTGCAGCGGCATTCCCGGCACGTCCTGCTATTGTGACCCGGAGGCGGAAAAGCTGCTCCGGCAGGGGATAGAAGCGGCCCGGGTCGGACATCCCTGCGCCATAGCCGTCAACCTGATTGATACCGGGGACTACCATTATATGACTAAACTTCTCTGCGACCGTCTTGCGGAGGATATACGCCGTGATGGGGGAGGGCAGGTCTGTCTTGTAGTCCTTGACCATCATCCTGACATGCAGGAGCCCGCATTCGGGGACATACTGAGCTGCGGCGGGTGGGTGTCGGCGGCCCTTCGTACCAATCCGGCAGTCGGGGGAGCGCTTCTTCTGGGCATCAATCCAGTGCTCAAGCCTGAATGTGAGGGCTTCGGGGACAGGGTAAGGACTGTGGTGAAGGACTCTGCTGATGACTGCAGCGGCAGGACCATGCTTTCTGATGCCCTTGGGGAGATAGCCTCCATGCGCGGAAAGAAAGTATATATATCCATCGACAAGGATGTGCTCGGGCGTGATGTCTCAAGGACCGGCTGGGACCAGGGCAATATGTCGTTCAGCGAGATGGAGGCAATCCTCCGGGCCGTATTTGCTCACTGTGAAGTGTCGGGGGTGGACATCTGCGGCGGCATAACCGCCGGAAAAGGCGGGACGGCGGAGGATTTTGCAGTCAACATGGCTCTTGACAGCAGGATATTGCGCCTTCTTGAAGAGTTGTAATAAACATTTATCGAAACTCATTTCTGAAGAATATGAAACAAGCATATGAACAGATGATACACAATCGTTTTGCTATAGCGTTTGCGGCTGCGGCCGCGCTGCTTGCAGCCTCTTGCGGAGAATCTGCCACCTCCAATGACGAAGGTCCCGTGGACGTGCCGGGGACAATAGAGGTAAGGGGTGTCAGCCTTGAAATGAAAACCCTTGATGGGGGCACATTGGCTCTCGGGACAATGCCTGACAGGCGTCTTGTAAAAGGTTGTGACAGGGCCTCCCAGCAAATTGTGGACGGATATGCCATATCCGCCCTGCCGGTGTCGCAGGCGCTGTGGTCTGCGGTGATGGGCGGCAATCCCTCATCTGCTGCCGGTGATGCCCTTCCTGTGGACAGGGTAACCCTCGAAGACTGCGGAAAATTTGTAAAAAAGCTTTCCAAAATGACCGGGTACCGCTTTGAGATCCCCACAGAAGCACAATGGGAATACGCAGTGCGAAGGGGGGAGGCCGAGACCGTGAAGGGCCTCAGGGAATGGTGCGCCGGAGCAGCCGTAAGGACATCTTCCGAAAGAGAGGAAATCCCCGGTTATACAAAGGCCTCGGGCCTCGGATTCCGTGTGGCCATCAGGACCGGACATCCGTGCGACAGCACTGTCGTGGCTGCGATTTCCGGTGTGATGCCGGAGAGGGAACACGTGGCAAACAACGAAGTGATTGAGGTGAACGGGGTGAAATTCAGTATGATAGGTGTGCGTGGCTGCGGCTTTACAATGGGAGCCACTTCGGAACAGGGAGAATATGCGGAGGAAGATGAAAAGCCTATGATGGCGATAAATGTCGAGGATTTCGAAATCGGCCGGACCGAAGTCACTGTTGAGCAGTGGGAGGCCGTGATGGGCACCCTCCCTTTCGGCAATTCGCCGGATAATCCGCAACGGCCCGTCGTGAATGTGTCGTGGTATGCGGCACAGGAGTTCATCCTCAGGCTCAACGAGCTTTCCGGCAGGACTTTCCGCCTGCCGACCGAGGCCGAATGGGAGTTTGCCGCGAGGGGCGGGATGCGCAGCGCCTATAACCGTTATGCGGGAAGCAACAAGGTGGGCCAGGTGGCTGTATATGAGAAAAACAGCAATTCGCTGAGAGTCAGTGATGTGAAGACTCTCAAACCCAATGAGCTCGGCATCTTCGACATGAGCGGCAATGCCTGGGAATGGTGCTTCGATGCATATTCGCCGTACGAAGGCACTCCGCAGGACAGCAGTGTCAAGGTCCACAGGGGAGGAAGCGCCGCATCAAGGTGGGGAGCCTGCCGCGTTTCCAACCGTGAAGCGATGCCTGCGGACAATACAAAGGCTACTTTCGGATTCCGTCTTGCAATCTGACCGGGCATAACAAGAAAAGCATTGTTTTATTTCGCAACTATCAAAAAAATTCCTACCTTTATCGGCTGAAATCATCAACCCTAAAATGAAGCACATCAAACTCTCAGAAGATAAGCAACAGAGACTTGTTTTTTATCTTGCGATGGAGGAATACGTTGCTGCACACATTGCTGACCTTCTTCCGGACACCGAGCCCGGGAAGAGGGAGGCTTTCTTTATGTGGCAGGTCCCCCCTACAGTCATTTTCGGCCGCAACCAGGTGATGGAGGCCGAGGTCAATCTCCCGTATTGCAAGGAGAAAGGGATCCATCTGTACCGCCGCAAGAGCGGGGGAGGCTGTGTATATTCCGACATGGGCAACATTATGCTTTCGTACATTTCCGACAGCACCGATGTGGCTTTCACCTTTGACAAATTCCTCCAGAGGCTTGCACTGGCCCTGCGCCGGATAGGACTTGACGCCGAGCGCTCCGGACGCAACGATGTGCTCGTGGGTGGCCGCAAGGTGTCGGGAAACGCATTCTTCCTCCAGCCCGCTTCCAGCATCGTGCACGGAACCCTCCTGTTTGACAGCGATTTTGATGAACTCACAAGGGCCATCACCCCTTCTGACGCCAAGATCAAGAGCAAGGGAGTGGAATCAGTGCGCCAGCACGTGACCAATGTAAGGGAAGAGCTCCTCGCAATCGGGGACACGAAATACACCGAAATAGGCAGGTTCAAGGAATACATCCTTTCATCATTCTGCGGAAGTGACGGGGAAATCGTGCTGACCGGTCCGCAGGTCGATGAAATCAGGACAATAGAGGCCACCTACCTCGACCCTGACTTCCTCGCGGGACGCCACCACTCTTTCTCCCTCGAGAAGAAGGGCAAGATAGAGGGCGTGGGCGAGCTCGCTGTCGAGCTCCAGATGGAAGGGGACAGGATTGAGAACTGCATCCTCAAGGGCGATTACTTTACCCTGAAGAATGGCGTGGACAAGATCCTTTCGGAGCGGCTCAAGGGCGCTGCCAACACTGCCGAAAGACTTGCAAAGGCCCTGGAGGGAGTTGAGCTCGGAGATTATGTGATGGGCCTCAAGACCAGCATCTTCATCGGCTTCATGACATCTGCCAATAAATCTTGACACCGGATAATTTTTAACACCAGATAATTATTAACGCGTAAATTGATTCTTACAAATGGAAGAAAATCTTAAAGTTACCTGTCTTCACGACATTCACGTAGCTCTCGGCGCAAAGATGAGCCCGTTTGCCGGCTTCGATATGCCGATCCAGTATTCTTCGATCACCGAGGAGCACAATGCTGTACGTCACGCAGCAGGAATGTTTGATGTATCCCATATGGGCGAAATCTTTGTCAGCGGCCCTGATGCGGAAAAATTCATCAACCATATCTTCACCAACGACATCACACCTATGGTGCCGGGCCAGGTGCTCTACGGCATGATGCTCTATCCTGATGGAGGCACCGTTGACGACCTGCTCGTGTACAGGGAGTTTGTCGCTGACCACTATCTTCTCGTGGTAAATGCCGCAAACATCGACAAGGACCATGCCTGGATCGTCGAGAACTCCAAGGGATATGACGTGGTGATAGACAACCAGTCCGACAACTGGGGACAGATTGCAGTCCAGGGCCCTCAGGCAGAGAAGTATGTCGTTGAGACCCTCGGCTTTGCAGAGGCAGCATCCCTCTCATTCTACACCTATGCCGAGTTCAAGTCCGCCGACGGCGCGCGCCTTATCATCAGCCGCACCGGATACACCGGAGAGGACGGATTTGAGATCTACGGCACCCACGAAAACACAATCAACTACTGGAACACCCTCCTCAAGGCAGGTGTGGTTCCTTGCGGCCTCGGCTGCCGTGACACCCTCCGCTTCGAGGCAGGACTTCCTCTTTACGGCGACGAACTCTCTCCTGAGATTTCCCCTGTAATGGCAGGCTTCAGCATGTTCTGCAAGCTCGACAAGGAATTCATCGGAAGGGATGCTCTTGTGGAGCAGAAGGCCGGTGCAGTCGAGAAGAAGCTTGTTGGTATCGAAATCGAGGACAAGGCCATTCCGAGAGCCACCTATCCTGTTGAGAACGAGGCAGGTGAGGAAGTAGGTGTTGTTACTACCGGTTATCATTCAATCTCCCTTGACAAGAGCATCTGCTTCGCACTCGTCAAGAAGGAATACGCTCCTCTCGGAACAAAGCTCAACATCCGCATCCGCAAGAGGGTATTCCCTGGAATCGTGGTCAAGAAGAGATTCTATCAGACAAACTACAAGAAATAAACTACAAGAAATTATAAACCATTAAAACAAGAAAAACAATGAGCAAAGTTATTGAAGGATTGCTTTATAGCGAATCACACGAGTGGGTAAAGGTTGATGGCGACATCGCAACCGTCGGAGTTTCCGACTTCGCACAGAAGGAAATGGGTGACATCACCTATGTGGATATGCCTGACGTTGATGACGAGGTGACCGCAGAAGAGGATTTCGGTGCACTTGAATCTGTAAAGGCTTCCAGCGACCTCATCAGCCCTGTAAGCGGCGTTGTCGTTGAGAGGAACGAGGAGCTCGAGGACAGGCCTGAGCTCATCAACGAGGACGCATACGCAGGATGGATCATCAAGGTAAAGATGAGCGACCTCACCGAGCTTGACAACCTCCTTGATGCAGCAGCATACACCAAACTTACTGAGAAATAATATGGCAACATTCTCATATTTTCCTCATACCGAGGACGATATCAGGGCAATGCTTGACAGGATCGGGCTTAATAGCCTCGACGAACTGTACAGCGATGTCCCTGCAGAATATATCCACAAAGGCGACTATGACCTCCCTGACGCGATGAGCGAGCAGGAGGTCCGCGCCTTCTTCGAGAATCTTGCTTCAAAGAACCCGAAGCTCAAGATTTTTGCAGGCGCAGGTGCTTATGACCACTATTCACCGTCGGTCATCAACTACCTCATCTCACGCGGCGAGTTCCTCACCGCATATACTCCTTACCAGGCTGAAATATCTCAGGGTACTCTCCGCTATATCTTTGAGTATCAGAGCATGATTTGCAATCTTACCGGTATGGACATCAGCAACGCCTGCATGTACGACGGTCCTACCGCCGCAGCAGAGGCCATGAAGATGGCGATTGCCTGCACCAAGAAGAAGACCCGCGTGCTCCTTTCAAGGACACTCCTTCCAAACGTGGTGAAGGTCATCGAGACCTATGCATATTTCCACGGGGTGCAGCTCGGATACATCGGGCATGAGAACGGCCAGACAAGCCTCGAAAGCCTCAAGGCAGAGCTTGCCGCCAATGACGTGGCAGGAATCATCGTGCCTGCAGTCAACCGTTTCGGTATCGTCGAGGACCTCACCGGCTTTGCAGAGGCCGTTCATGCGGAAAAGGGTATTGTCGTAGAGTACTGCGACCCTTCAGCCCTTGCAGTGGTAAAGACTCCGGGCGAGTGGGGATTTGACGTGGCTGTCGGCGACGGCCAGTCACTCGGTGTTCCGCTCTGCTACGGCGGTCCATACGTAGGCTTTATGGCCTGCCGCAGCGAATATGTCAGAAAACTGCCTGGACGTATCGTCGGCCAGACCGAGGATGCTGACGGAAAACGCTGCTTCGTGCTTACCCTCCAGGCCCGCGAACAGCACATCCGCCGCGAGAAGGCAACCAGCAACATCTGCTCCAACGAGAGCCTGCTTGCCCTCTACATCACCATCTACCTCTCCCTCATGGGACCTGAGGGAATGCGCGAGGTCAACGAGCTGTCCGCCGCCGGAGCACACTATCTCCACGACAGGCTTCTCGAGACCGGCCGCTTCGAGGAAGTGTTCCCGGGACGTCCGTTCCTCAAGGAATTCGTACTCAAGCCGCTCATCCCTGCTGAAAAGCTCCAGGCCAAGCTTCTCGAAGACGGTTTCTTCGGAGCTCTCCAGACGGAAGAGGGTTATGTAAGCTTCTGCGTTACGGAAAAACGTACCAAAGAGGAAGTTGACGCACTTGTTGAATCAGTAAAGGAGGCATAGAGATGAAATTCTACGATAAACTCATTTTCGAACTCTCAAAAGAGGGACGCCGTGGCTACACTCTCCCTGCCAACAAATATGGTGTAAAGGGATTGGAGACGATCCCTGCGTCACTGCGCCGTACCAGCTGCACCGGTCTTCCGCAGGTCAGCGAACCGGATGTGGTAAGGCACTACAACAACCTTTCACAGATGAACTTCGGTGTGGATACCGGCTTCTATCCGCTCGGCAGCTGCACAATGAAGTACAATCCTAAGATCAACGAGGAGATTCCTGCAATGCCCGGCTTCGCCGGCATCCACCCTCTCCAGCCTGCAGAGGGCGCAAAGGAGGTATATGAAGGAATGGACAAGGCCCTTGCCGCAATCACCGGCATGGCCCATTTCACCTTCGAGCCTTGCGCCGGAGCACACGGGGAGCTCACCGGCCTCATGCTTATCCGCTGCTACCATATCTCCCGCGGCGACACCAGGAGGACCAAGATCATCGTTCCTGACAGCGCACACGGCACCAACCCTGCTTCCGCTGCTGTCTGCGGACTCGAGATCGTGGAGGTCAAGTCAAATGCACACGGCCTTGTAGATGTGGAGGATCTCAAGCCTCTTCTCAATGACGAGATTGCCGGCATCATGATGACCAACCCAAATACCCTCGGTCTCTTCGAAAGGGAGATCAAGGAGATTGCCGAGCTTGTCCACAAGGCAGGCGGCCTCCTCTACTATGACGGAGCCAACATGAACCCGCTCCTCGGTGTAGTACGTCCCGGCGATATGGGATTTGACGTGATGCACCTCAATCTCCACAAGACATTCTCCACGCCTCACGGCGGCGGCGGTCCGGGCTCAGGCCCTGTCGGTGTGGCAGAGCATCTCGTTCCGTTCCTCCACAGGATCAAGGTATCCGGCTTCAACGGCAACTTCGGCATCATTCTCCGTGCCTATGCATACATCCTCATGCTCGGCAAGCAGAACCTTCTCAATGCCGGCAAGTTCGCCACCCTTTCCGCAAACTACATCAAGGAGTGCCTCAAGGACAGCTACAAGCTTCCTATCGAGAGCGTCTGCAAGCACGAGTTCGTATTCGACGGACTCATCAATGACGGTTCGCAGAACGGTGAAGGCGGGGCAACAACCCTCGATGTGGCCAAGAGGCTTCTCGACTACGGATTCCACGCACCTACGATTTACTTCCCGCTCCTGTTCCACCAGGCCCTCATGATCGAGCCTACCGAGACGGAGTCGAAGGAGACAATCGACGCATTCATCGACGTGATGCACAAGATTGCCGCAGAAGCTGCAGAGAACCCGCAGTATCTCAAGGATGCACCTCACAATACACCTATCCGCCGTCCGGACGACACCAAGGCTGCACGCCAGCCTATCCTCAAGTATTCGGATGCGAAATAGTCAATTGCAAGAGCAATGAGAATTATCATCATAGGAGCAGGACCCGGCGGTTATGAGACCGCCGTGGTTGCTGCCAAAAAGGGAGCAGAGGTCGTAATAATCTCCGACGGGCCTGTAGGCGGTACCTGCCTCAACGAGGGATGTATCCCTACCAAGTCATTCTGCCGCAATGCGGAAGTGCTTGAGGACCTTGCCAAGGGCTCCGTTTTCGGAGTGGAGGACCTCTCCTACAGGTTTGATTTCTCCAAAGTCATTTCCCGCAAGGAGGAGGTCATAGGCCAGCTCCGCAAGGGAGTGGAGGGCCTTATGGGCGGAAAGGGCATCACCCTCGTCTATGGAAAGGCTTCCTTCAAGGACCAGCACACCGTTGTGGTGGACGGGACCGAATATGAAGGCGACTATATCATCATAGCCACCGGCTCATATTCAGCTTCTCTCCCGATTCCGGGAGCAGACCTTCCGGGTGTCATCACCTCGCGCGAAATCCTCAACATCGAGGCAGTTCCGCAGCGTCTCTGCGTCATCGGGGCAGGCGTCATCGGTCTTGAGTTCGCTTCCATCTTCAAGAGCTTCGGCTCGGAGGTGAGCGTTGTCGAGTATTGCAAGGACATCCTTCCGCGTTTCGACACTGACCTTGCCAAGAGGCTCAAGCAGTCGCTTTCACGCCGCGGCATCTCCATCGATACCGGCGCGCAGGTGCAGAGCATCACAAAGGAAGGGGATACGCTCAAGGTCAACTACCTCAAGAAGGACAAGGAGTTCAGCGTAGAGGCTGACAAGGTGCTCATGGCAGTGGGCCGCAGGGCCAATGTGGGCTCGCTCAATCTCGCTGATGCCGGCATCGAGTTCACTCCGAGGGGCATCGTGGTTGACAGCCGGATGCGTACAAATGTGCCTCATATCTATGCGGTCGGAGACTGTGTGGGAGGCATCATGCTTGCGCACGTGGCTACCTTCCAGGGCTTCAAGGCCCTTGCGTCCATCTTCGGCGAACCTTGCAACATCGACCTCTCGATTGTCCCGGCTGCCGTATTCACCAATCCTGAAGCGGCCACTGTCGGACTCACCGAAGACGAGTGCAAGGACAAGGGAATGAAGATCAAATGCTACAAGTCCTTCTACCGTGCAAACGGCAAGGCCCTGAGCATGGACGAGCCTGACGGATACTGCAAGATCGTGGTGTCGGAGGAGGAGGATTCATTCGGAAAGATCCTGGGCTGCCATCTTTTCGGCGCCCACTCCGCTGACATCGTCCAGGAGGCTGCCGCCCTCATGACAAAGGGTACAACCCTCCAGGAGCTGCGTGAAATCATACACGCCCATCCTACCCTCTCCGAGGTATTCCAGAACGCTGCACACAGTTAGGGTTTTCCTGACGCTGATTATATGAAAGGCTGGCCATAAAGCCCCCGCGGGCTTTTGGCCAGTTTTTTTGTCCATGCATGGACAGCCTATTCCACCCTGTACGGGGCGACTTCCCCGGAGTCAATCATTTTGCGCAGAATCTCCATAAGGCTTTCCGGCGCCGTCGCCGCATCCGGGGCAAAATGCCCCCTTATGTCATCCAGGGTATAATCGCTGTCCTTCGAGAGGATGAAGGCCTTTATCTCGCGCCCAAGCTCCCCAGCCCTTTCCGCCGCCGGCTTACTGCCCGGTTTCTTTACAGTTACGGCTCCGCTTCGGCACAGGTCGCATTTCCCGCAGGGGGCGGATTCCTCCTGTCCGAAATACCTGAGCAGATATGACTGCCTGCACTGGCCGGTCTCCGTCACATAGCCCCGCATCGCATCCGTGCGCTCGCGGTAGGATTTTGCAAGCAGGGCGTATCTCCGGGGCGACAGCGCCACATTGCCGGGGCGCAGCCTCGAATGGTGCAGGAACAGCATTTCGGACCTGACCGCAGGGATATAGACAATAAGATGGTGGACAGCCAGGTCATAGAGCAGCATCTTCAGGTGCGGAACGCTTACCCCGATTCTCCCTGCAAAATATTCTTCGTCGATCTGGACGGGGAAGGAGAACACGCCCTCGCATTTTCTCATCAGGATGTCAAGGAGCGGGACATCAAGCGGGTCCGGAAGTTCCAGCCCGTAGAGCGACTCCCTCGGCACGGCAATCTTGACCCTCGTCTTCACTTCCACCTCTTCCGAATAGGTCCAGTGGTCCTCCCTTTCGAGGTATTTCATTGCATAATAGACCTTCTGCCTTTCAAGGGAAAAATGGCGGCAGAACCCTGCCGAATCAAATTTGAGCTGCCTGCCTTCGCCCTGGTCGTAGGGGATGCCGAGGAAGGCGTGGACCTTGTGGTAGATGTCTTCCACATATTCGAGCGGCGGGAAGGAAAGCTTTTCTAGCATCGAAAGCCGGGCAAGGTCGTTGCCGTTCCAGAGGAGCACTGCAAATGAAGGCTTGCCGTCCCTTCCGGCCCGGCCTGCCTCCTGGAAGTATGCCTCCGGGGAATCCGGCAGGTCGGCATGGACCACAAACCGAACGTCAGGCTTGTCGATGCCCATCCCGAAGGCATTGGTGCACACCATCACCCTCACTTCGGAGCGTTTCCACTGCTCCTGCCTTTCGGCCCTTGTCCCGTGGCCGAGCCCGGCGTGGTAGAACGATGCCGATATGCCATTGGAAATAAGCAAGGAAGCGATTTCCTGGGTTTTTGCGCGGCTGCGCACATACACTATGCCGGTGCCCTGCACCCCGCGGCAGATAGAAAGCAGCTGTCCCGCCTTGTCGGCCGTTTTCCTGACGATGTAGCTCAGGTTCGGACGCTCGAAACCAGATTTGAGCACCAGCTTCTTCCTGAAGCATAGCCGTTCCATAATGTCGTCGGCAACTGCCGGGGTGGCCGTGGCCGTGAGCGCAATCACCGGAGCATCAACACTCTTGCGGAGTTCACCGATGCGGAGGTAGTCAGGCCTGAAGTCATAGCCCCACTGGGAAATGCAGTGGGCCTCGTCAACGACAATGCAGCTGATGTCCATCTGGGGGAGCCATGCCTGGAACAGCCTTGTGGAGAGCCTTTCCGGAGAGACATAGAGAAACTTGAAGTCCCCGTAGGCGGCATTGTTAAGGGCAAGCTCAGTTTCCCTGCGGTCCATCCCCGAGTGGATTGCGAGCGCCTTGATCCCGCGGTCGCGCAAGTTCTGCACTTGGTCCTTCATCAGGGCTATCAGGGGAGTGATGACGATTGCGATGCCTTCCTTCATCAGCGCCGGCACCTGGAAGCAGACGGATTTTCCCCCTCCCGTGGGCAGGATGGCGAGCACGTCACGCCCCTCCGCCGCCGCTTTGATGATATCTTCCTGCAGCGGCCGGAAAGAGGAATAACCCCAGTATCTTTGCAATATTTCGAGTGCCTCCAAACCTAAATCAATTTACATCCGGACAAATCTCCGGGTGGTGCGGAATTTGTTGTAAAAGAAGGGGCAAAAAAGCTGAAAAATGCTATTGCCATTACAAAAATAACAAAATAATCAGTAACTTTGCGAGGATGAATCATACGATTTGTCCGAAGCCGGAAAAGAACAGTTATAACATAAAAATAATTTCATATCATGCCAAAAATGGATTTAAGCAAGTACGGTATCAAGGGCGCCAAGGAAGTGCTCTACAACCCTTCTTATGAAGTCCTCTTCAACGAGGAGACCACTCCGGGTCTCGAGGGTTTCGACAGGGGACAGGTTACCGAACTCGGCGCAATCAACGTTATGACCGGCGTTTACACAGGCCGTTCACCTAAAGACAAATTCATCGTTTACGACCAGACCACCAAAGAGGGCGCTCCGGGCGAAATCTGGTGGACCACTCCTGAGTATCCCAACGACAACCACAAGGCTTCCGAAAAGACCTGGAATGTCTGCAAGAAGCTCGCCCAGAAGCAGCTCAGCGGCAAGAAGCTCTATGTTGTCGATGGCTTCTGCGGTACCCACAAGGACACCCGCATGAAGGTCCGCTTCATCATGGAAGTTGCATGGCAGGCCCACTTCGTGACCAATATGTTCATCCGTCCTAAGAACCAGGAAGAATTTGACCAGGAGCCTGACTTCGTTGTTTACAACGCATCCAAGGCAAAAGTTGAGAACTACAAGGAGCTCGGCCTCAACTCCGAGACTGCAGTCCTCTTCAATGTGACCAGCCGCGAGCAGGTCATCCTCAACACCTGGTACGGCGGTGAGATGAAGAAGGGTATGTTCTCGATGATGAACTACTACCTCCCTCTCAAGGGCATCGCAGCAATGCACTGCTCTGCCAACACCGATCTCAACGGCGAGAACACCGCCATCTTCTTCGGTCTTTCAGGCACCGGCAAGACCACCCTTTCCACCGACCCTAAGCGTCTGCTTATCGGTGACGACGAGCACGGCTGGGACAACAAGGGCGTCTTCAACTTCGAGGGCGGCTGCTATGCAAAGGTCATCAAGCTTGACAAGGAGTCTGAGCCGGATATCTACAACGCAATCCGCCGCGACGCTCTCCTTGAGAACGTTACCGTGGATGCCAACGGCGTAATCGACTTCAACGACAAGAGCGTTACCGAGAATACCCGCGTATCCTACCCGATCTATCACATCAACAATATCGTACGTCCTGAGTCACAGGGCCCGGCTGCAAAGCAGGTCATCTTCCTCTCTGCAGATGCCTTTGGAGTTCTCCCTCCAGTCAGCATCCTCACCCCTGAGCAGACACAGTACTACTTCCTCTCAGGATTTACTGCAAAACTTGCAGGTACTGAGCGCGGCATCACCGAGCCTACCCCTACCTTCTCCGCTTGCTTCGGACAGGCATTCCTCGAGCTTCACCCTACAAAGTATGCCCAGGAGCTTGTCAAGAAGATGAAGAAGAGCGGTGCAAAGGCTTACCTCGTAAATACCGGCTGGAACGGAACAGGCAAGCGTATCTCCATCCGCGACACCCGCGGCATCATCGACGCCATCCTCGACCACTCCATCGACGCCGCTCCTACCAAGCAGATCCCTTACTTCAACTTCACCGTGCCTACACAGCTCAACGGAGTTGACACCAACATTCTCGACCCTCGCGACACCTACTCTGATGCCGCACAGTGGGAGGAGAAGGCAAAGGATCTCGCTGCAAGGTTCATCAAGAACTTCAAGAAATACGAGTCCAACAAGGCCGGCAAGGCTCTTGTAAAGGCCGGACCTCAGCTCTAATAAGAGCATAATACCTTCAAGGAAGGTGACAGCAATGTCGCCCTCCTTTTTTATGGTGCAACCCGGAATGGGACAAATAAAGCGGGGTGGCTCTCTGGGCCACCCCGCTTTGTTTATAAGTCCTTGCGGAGGGTATTACTCCGCGAAGGTGATTTCAATGGATCCGAGATTTACGGTATAGGTTGAAGTATTCGTGAGGGTGAAATTTTTGTATTCACCGCCGGAGAGATCGTAAGTTGAAGATGTCGCGTCTTTCGTAGGAGTGATGACGACGGAATCCGCAGTCAACTCAAGATTGTCCGGGAACCAGCTCTTTCCTTCTAATACTGTAACCTTGATGGTCTTGATATTCTTTTCAAAGCCAGTTACTGTTTTTACATAAGCACTAACACTCTTTTTGAACTGAATACCAGCATTTGAATAGTGCGCTACGTTATAGAAGGCAAAATCCACACCGTTTATGGTTTTTGTTTCTTCTGCAGAAGGGTAAGCGGTTGGAATATCATTTTCCGTGATTGTAAAGACGTTGCTTTCATCGCCTTCATCGCCTCCTTCTTCCTGCTTCTTTTCGTGGGAAACATAGAAACCGTTGACCATTTGATCCAAATCGTTTTTCTCGAAATAGCCTCTGTTGCCGATAACGGTGATCTTGTCGCCCGCCTCGATTCCTTTCTCTGCAATAAGACCTTTCTTGTAGTCGCCGGTTGCACCATATCCACCGTAAACACCGTAGATATAGAGTTCGTCAGTACCGTCGGAAATGTACATATTGCCATAGGTCTCATTTGCAATCGAAGTGATGGTGCCGGTGACCTTATACCAGGCCTCGGTGCTTACTTCTTTGGCAAGGAACTCTGCAATGCTGACTTCCTCAACGGAGTTGACATTCTCAAAGTATGCGGAAGTCATCTCGATTGTGGTGTTGTACTGGTCGCGCTTTCCGACGATGGTTACGACGTCACCCTCTTTTGCTCCTGTTGCAGCGAAATCGCTGAAGCCATATACAAGCGTCTCACCGCTGTAGTCCTTGATGTTGAAACTGCCTTTGGAGGCTTTTACCACACTGGAAATGGCAGCGGTTATCCTGTACATGGTCTCTCCGACTTCTGCCTCGTTGAACTCGGCGACTGTGACTTCAACTATGTCTTCCGGAGTAAGGGCCCTTGCAGGCTGGCTTACACCGACCTTTACGGTGGCGTCAACGGAACCGATGAGGATGGATGCGCTTCTGCTTGTGAGATTAGGGTTCTTGGATGACTTGAAGGTAAGTGTTGATTTCTGCCCGTCAGAATTGTTGCTTACCAGGCTGATCCAGTCGCAGTCCTCGTCGATGATTGCATCCACGAGGTCGGCGTCGCAGACGATTGTGAACTCTTCCTCGAGGTCACCGTCGGTGAGGGTCACCGAAGTAGGGGTGACACCGAGCACCTTGTCGGCATTCTCATAGAGGAAAGGAAGGAGCGCATTGTCCTGTGTGCTGGTGTATCCGCCGTAGCTTGAGTAGGTGATGGAGTACTGGAGCCATTTGCCCAGATCCACGCTCTTGATGATGACGGTACCGTCCTCCTGTGGCTCGACAGTCCAGATGTAGCCCTCTGTAGGCTCTACGTCTGTGTAGAAGTTCTGGTACGATGCACTCTGCCAGAGAGCCTCTCCGTCAGCCTGACGGATGATGTACTGGCCTTCCTCTGCAGTAGCCTCGAAGGTGAATCCGTAGGAACCGTCAGGCATTACGATTGAGCCGTCAGCCTGGACGTTTGCCGTGACATCCTTCTTGAGAAGGTAAGCGTAGACAGAAGAAGTAGGCACAGGGGTACCTGCATAATACTCTTCACCATTCTTTGCAATGAGCAGATAGGATGCACCCGGGGTGACGTCGGTCACCTTGGTGTAGGTCTTGGCGCTGAGCTTGGTGATGTCTCCCATCTGGGAAACGGCAAGCACTGTAGTACCGCCGCCGGAAGTGAAGTTGACCATGGAAGACCTCGGGCCGGCCATTGCGCCTGTACCGTCGGTGTTCTTGGAAGCAGTGATGGTGACCTCGGTAGTACCTGTTCCGTATGAAGGGCTGACCTTAAGCCAGTCGCACTCGGTAGGAACCGTTGCAATCCAGTCTCCTTCAATATTGACGGTAACTGTCTTCGGCGCGGTCGGATTGGCCTCGAAAGAGAGTTTGTCGCTGCTGATAGAGACTGTATTCTCACTCAGGAGTTCTGCCTGATAGTCCTCGCAGGAAGCGAAAGTGAACGCAGCCAGGGCTACGGCGAGTATTGTTTTGAATAAATTCTTCATTGTCGTGACGTAATTAGAATGTAAGTCTTAGACCAAGCTGGCATCTCCATCTTGAATAGAAATCGGACGGGGTGACAGTGTAGTTGTTCCAGGCGTAGGTAGGAACCATATTGCCCTTCTCGTCGGCATCAACAGAGGTAACCTGGAGGATTGTCCTGTTGTAGGCTGAAGCGTAGTAGAGACCCCATCCGCGGTTGAACAGGTTGCCGATGTTCTTGAAGTCAACGAAAATCTGCAGCTTGCGGTTGTGCTCCCTGTCGTAAATGATGTCCTCGCCGATGTGCAGGTCGAAGTGGTGCTCGAACGGAGCCATTCCTGCATATCTCGTGGTCCACTGTCCGCGGTTCTCATTGAGATAACGGTCGCTGCGGATGAAGTTCTCAAACTGTGCGGCATCGGCCGGAGTAGCCCAGCGCATCTCGGTAAGCTCCTGCTGTGTAGGAATGTACATGAGGGAGTTGCCGAAGTAGCCGTCACCGTTGAAGTCCACTTTCTCGCTCATAGTGTAGGAGAATCTCTGGCCGCTGCCTCCTTCATAGGTGAGGGAAACATTGGTTGCGAACCTCTTGCCATAGACAGGAGAGTTGTAGGAAATCATGCCGATGATCTTGTGAGGCTTGTCAAAGAGGGAGTGTGACAGCTCAGGAGAGTTGGTGTTGACCGAGTAGTTGTACTTCCAGTTTGAATAGGCCACGGAAGAGGTACCGTCATTGACTGAGTATGAGTGTCCGAAGGTGTATGCAGCCATCACGTCAAGACCGAAGCTGAATGATTTCTGGAGCTGGACGCTTGCACTGTAGGAGTAGCCCTTGTTGGTGTTGCCCAGGGCGACGATGGCCGAATATGCACAGCCGTCATCAGTAGGAATGCTGGTGAAGTACGGGGCGACCTTGTCAGTGTTGACAGTGCCGTCGGAATTGTATGCAGAGGCGCCTGTTGCACCGTAAACATATTTTCCGCTCTCCTCGACTGCAAGGTTCTGGAAGAAGACGTTGTTGAGGGTCTTGGAGAAGAGGGCGTCAATGGTGAGTTTCCATCCGCCTGCCCAGGTCTGCTCAAATCCGATGTTGGTACGGAACACCTGAGGGTACTTGAAGTCCCTGCTGAGGGTGTTGATGGTCTGCGCTGCCCCGTCACCGCTTGCTATGCCGGACTTGATGACTCCGTTGTAAGGGTCGCTTCCGAAGTACATGTTGTCAGGAATGTTGGACTTCTTGATGGTGACGGACTTCGTCTCCACGCCGGTGTTGTTGTAGGCATTGGAAAGCCATACGAATGGAATACGGCCGGTGAAGAGACCGGTACCTCCGCGGAGAAGGGTGTTGTGGTCCTCGTCAAGATACCAGCGGAAACCGATTCTCGGAGACCAGAGCGGGGTAGCCTTCGGGGTCACGCCGGTGTACTGGTCAAATCTCTTGGCGATGTTGTTGCCGTTGAAGGTCTCGTTGGTGGAAGGCTTGTTGAGGAGCACAGGCACGTCTGCACGGAGACCGTAGGTGAGGGTGAAGTCCCTGCTTGGCTTCCACTCGTCCTGGATGTAAACTCCGAATTCGGCTGCCCAGGTGGTTGCAACCCACATGGTGTCGCCGCCGGTGAGGTCAGGGTCAACATATTTGTATTCGTACTGGTTGACCTTGTTGTCGAAGAAATCTGCAACGGAGTTGAAGATGTATTCACCGTAGGCGTACTGGATGAAGCCGTTGGCGAAGTTGTAGATCTCGTCGTGGGTACCGATGGTGATGTTGTGCTTGCCCTTGAAGATGGAAAGGTTGTCGGTAAGGGTGAAGGTGTTGGAGTTCATGCTGTTGACACCTGAAGAATACTCGGTACCGAGGTTGAAGTACACCTTGTCCTTGATGTACATTGTCGCACCCTTGTAGCCCGGCTCGCGGTGGTCGCGTACAAGGACTGCAGTGGCGCGGAGCTCGTTGGAGATATTGTCGGAGATGCGTGAGTTGAGCTCGCCTACGAAGGTGTGGGTCTTGTTGACCTGCTTGTAGGAAGACTTGTTGAAATAGTAACCCGACAGGGATGAACCGTACTGGTCTGAATAAGAGTCGGCAAGCTGGTAGCGGAACATGAACTTGTTGTTGCTGTTGATGTTCCAGTCAATCTTCAGCATGGCGTTGATTGAACGGGAGTTCTTCTGGTGCTGCGAGAAGCTTTCGCCGGTATTTGCAACTCCGTAGGTCTTCTCGTAGTGGTCGATCATTGCCTGCGCCATGGTGGCGTTGAAGATGTTGCCGAGGTTCTGGCCGTTGTAGTAAACATCCGAATCAAGAGGCTTCTGGTTGTAGATGTTGTCCGCTCCGTCGGTAGGGTAGTAAACGTTCGGATAAGAGAAATCATAGTACTCTCCCGAAGCGAAGAAGAAGAGCTTGTTCTTGATGATCGGGCCGCCTACC
>JBJEJU010000040.1:0-2093 GCA_051878275.1 Candidatus Cryptobacteroides sp.
GTTCGGAAGCACGTCGAGAAGGCTGTTCTCTTCTCCGTCAACAAATGGTGCATCCACTGAAACGTGACGTCCGGAAACCCGGATGGTGTCCGTAATCTTGTCCTTGCTTACCATCAGCATATCGGAAAGCTCATCGCTCGAAGGCTGGCGCTCGTTTTCCTGCTCAAACTTCGAGAGGGCCTTGTTGATCTTGTTCAGCGCACCTACCTGGTTGAGCGGGAGCCTGACAATCCTTGACTGCTCTGCAAGAGCCTGGAGGATGGACTGGCGGATCCACCACACTGCGTAGGAGATGAACTTGAAACCCCTGGTCTCGTCAAACTTCTCAGCTGCCTTTATGAGGCCGAGATTGCCCTCGTTGATAAGGTCAGGAAGGCTGAGGCCCTGGTTCTGATACTGTTTCGCAACAGAAACCACAAACCTGAGGTTTGCCCTTGTGAGTTTTTCCAGCGCCTCCTGGTCACCCTTGCGGATCCTCTGCGCGAGCTCTACCTCCTCTTCGGGGCTTACAAGCTCCTCGCGGCCGATTTCCTGAAGGTACTTATCCAGGGAAGCGCTTTCCCTGTTGGTAATGGATTTGGTAATCTTAAGTTGTCTCATATACTGTTTTACTCGTCTTTGCCAAAGGCGAAGTAGGAGGTCCTGCCGCTGGCCGTAACGCCCTCGATGTAGATAGCTCTCCTGCTCTTTTTGGCGATCTCTATCACGTCTTCGGCTTTGCTTACGGGCTGTTCGTTCACATAGGTGATTATGAATCCTTCCTCCGCTCCTGCATTGAGGAGTTTTCCTTCCCCGACAGAGACAATCTCAACACCCTGCTTGAGCCTGTACTGCGCAAGGGTCTGCTTGTCGGCTGTCCTGATCTTCGACCCGTAGAAAGCTATCGAGCCGTCAACATCCACCGTACCGGTCGCAGAAGCATCTCCCAGGAACGTTACGAAGCATTTCTCTTCCTTGCCGTCCCTGATGACAGTAAACTCGGCTTTGTCGCCCGGATGATAGCTGTTGACTTTTTCCTGAAGGGCGGAAGATGTCGGAATGGCTGTAGAATCGATGGCTATGACAACGTCATCCTTCCTGATTCCGGCCTTCTCGGCTGCACCGCCTTTCAAAACCTCGTTAATATATACGCCTTTCGGGGAGGAAAGTTTCAATTTTTTTGCAATTTCATCGTTGACCGTCATCATGCTTACCCCGAGCTTTGCCCTGCGGACCGAGCCGAAATCGATGAGGTCACCGACAATCTTTTTGACGATATTGACCGGTACTGCGAAGGAATAGCCTGAGTATGAGCCGGTCTGGGAAACGATGGCTGTATTGATGCCCACGAGCTCACCCTTTTTGTTGACGAGCGCTCCGCCGGAGTTGCCGGGGTTGACGGCAGCATCGGTCTGGATGAAGGATTCGATCTTGAACTGGCCGTCGCTCGGCATCGAGCGTCCTTTGGCGCTGACGATTCCCGCGGTGATGGTACCCCTTAGCTGGCTTCCCAGCGGGCTGCCGATTGCAAGCACCCATTCGCCGAGCCTGAGGCGGTCGGAATCCCCGAATGGAATCACAGGCAGGCCCTGGGCATCGATTTTCAGGAGTGCAACGTCGGTGGCAGGGTCGGTGCCCACGATTGTGGCCTCGTAGGACTGGTTGTTGTTGAGAGTCACATTGACAGTGGAGGCACCCGCAACGACGTGGTTGTTGGTGACAATGTAGCCGTCAGGACGGATGATTACGCCCGAGCCGCTGCCCTTCTGCTCACGCTGCGGGGCATTGCCGCCTCCGAAACCGAAGAAGAACTCGAGGAATGGGTCGATGTTCTGGCTCTGGCGCTGTTTTACCGTCACTTCCACATAGACCACTGCATCGACTGCCGATTCGGCAGCATAGGTAAGGTCAGGATAATCCGTTTCTGTCAGATTGACAGTCCTGTAGGCTGATCCGTCAGCCATTGCCCCGTCCGATACGTTTGCCGTGCCCTGGCCATTGCCGGCACAAGCCTGGATTACTCCGAGAGTTGCCATCATTCCGGCAACGGTCATCATCATTCTTTTCATACTATCAAAAATTTTTACATTTATAAAAATTTTGTGAGAGTATGA
>JBJEJU010000041.1:0-35062 GCA_051878275.1 Candidatus Cryptobacteroides sp.
GAAATCGATCTTCTGGGCGCCGAATCTGATGTGGCCAGGGCAAAGGCTGACCGGGGCATCTCAATGACGCTCAGTGCACGTTTCGGCCTTTCGCAGACCGCCCCCGAGTTTTCAGGAGTCTATCGCTCCCCTCTTGACCAGGAAGTCGTAGGCCTGACTTTCAGTGTCCCGATTTTTGACTGGGGCCTCGGAAAAGGGAAGGTACAAAAGGCAAAGGCTGCGGAGGATGTTGTCCGCGCCCAGATCGAGCAGTCGGAAAATGATCACAGGCGGACAATTTTCACCGCCGTCGGCCAGTTCAACAACCAGGGGCGCCAGTGTGCGGTGTCAAAGCGGGCAAAAAGCATTGCCGCCGAGAGGTATGCCCTCATGATGGAAAAGTTCAGGAGCGGCAATGCTTCCGTGACCGACCTCAACAATGCCCAGAGCGAGAGCAACTCCGCTGCACGGCAGTATGTCACCGATGTGAGCAATTACTGGATATACTATTATACCTTGAGGCAATATGCTCTGTTTGACTTTATTGCCGGGAAGAATCTTGAGATTGACATTAATGAAATGGTAGAGCAATGAGGACAGGATATTTGATTACGGCTGCCGTTGCCGCCCTTCTTCTGGCAGGATGCGGCAATTCTCCGCAGGAGAAGCTGAGGGACGCCAAGGCAGACTATGTGCAGAAAACCAACGAGGTGGAGGTAATGACTCTGGAAAGGACGGATTTTGCCCGCCAGCTGCTCTCAAACGGCAAACTCAAGGCCGCCAGGCGTTCGGAACTCAGTTTCCGCAGCAACGGGCCGCTTGCGGCAGTCAATTTCAAAAACGGGGATTTCGCGCCCCGTGGAGCGACAATCGCATCCCTGGACAGGAAGGACCTGCTTCTCCAGAGGGAATCCGCATCCATTTCACTTCAGAAAGCCGAGCTTGACCTGTATGACTTCCTTGCCGGCCTGGGATATCCTTCGCGTGATACTTTGTCGGTCCCTGCGGACATTCTGTCCACTGCAAAGACAAAAAGCGGCTATACGACTGCAAAGAATGCTTTCGCAATGGCGGACTATGAATATGAAGGCAGCATTCTCCGTGCCCCTTTCGCCGGAAGGGTAGCCGACATCAAACTTGGAGCCCACGAACAGGCCGGTTCCGGGCCTTTCTGCATCCTTGTTGACGACAGTGTCCTCGAGGTCGCTTTCAATGTGATGGAGTCGGAGTACTCTTTTCTTGAGAAGGGCCTCTCCGTCAGTGTCTCCCCTTTTGCGGACCCTTCAAGGTCGTATGCAGGAAAGATCACGGACATCAATCCTCTTGTGGATGCCAACGGGCAGATATCCGTCAAGGCATCCATACGCAACGACGGTACCCTCATTGACGGCATGAATGTGAAGGTCATTGTGGAAAGGACCATACCGTCGATGCTTGTAGTCCCCCACAGCGCAGTTGTGATAAGGGACAATCTCGATGTGCTGTTTACCTACAATGACGGAAAGGCCGGATGGACCTATGTCAATATACTTCAGGCCAACAGTACCCATCTTGCCGTGGAGGCCAATACCGGACGCGGTGCCGTACTCAATCCTGGAGACCAGGTGATCATCAGCGGCAACCTCAATCTCGCGGACAAGTCGTCAGTTGTAATAAAGAAGTGATAAAATGCTCAGGCGGATAATAGACAGACCTGTCGCCGTCACGATGATCATGCTGGCGGCTGTTGTTCTCGGACTTGTGAGTACGAGGCTTTTGCCTGTGTCGCTCATACCGGACGTTGACATCCCCTACATCACTGTACAGGCAAGTGCGGACAATATGTCTGCAAGGGAGCTGGACGAGAGCGTGGTGAAAACCCTCCGCCAGCAGCTCATACAGATTGAGGGTCTCGAAGAGATTGTCACCGAGTCGCGGGACGGAGGTGCTTCCATCAGGATGACATTCGCCCACGGCTCTGACATCAATTACGCCTATATCGAAGTAAATGAGAAGATTGACAGGAGCCTGTCTTTCCTTCCGGACATAGCCAGGCCGAAGGTGATGAAATCCGGTGCCTCCGACATACCGGCATTCTATCTCAATATGACTCTTTCGGAGGGCTCCTCCGGGGATTTCACATCAATGGGCCGGTTTGCCCAGGAGGTTGTGGCAAAGCGGATTGAGCAGCTGGAGGAGGTGGCGATGGTCGATATCAGCGGCCATACGTCCGAGGAGATAATGATTGTCCCCGACAAGTCCAGGCTTGTGCAGATGGGGATGAGCATGGAGGATTTCGAGAGGATCATCCGTTCTTCCGACATTTCCCTGGGCAGTCTTTCCATCAGTGACGGCCAGTACCGCTACAATGTGAAATTCCTTTCCGATGCAGGCTCCGAAGAAGATATTGAAAATATCTGGTTCAAGCATCAGGACAGGCTTATGCAGGTAAAGGATGTGGCGCAGGTCAGTGTCAAGCCTTCAAAGATGACCCACCTTGTACGTTCTGACGGGAAAAGGGCTGTGTGCCTTGCCGTCATCAAGCAGAGCGATGCGAGGATGTCCTCCCTCAAGAAGAGCATTGCCGGGCTGATGGACGTTTTTTCAAAAGACTATCCTGAAGTATGCTTCGAAATCACAAGGGACCAGACCGCACTTCTCCAGTACTCAATCAACAACCTGATCCAGAACATTTTGGCAGGAGTGTTGTTTGCCTGCATCGTGATATTCCTCTTCATGAAGGATTTCCGCTCGCCGGCACTGGTGTCACTTACGATCCCTGTGGCACTCGTCATTTCGATGGTGTTTTTCAGGATTCTCGGCATTTCGGTCAACATCATTTCCCTGTCGGGACTCCTGCTCGGAGTGGGCATGATGGTGGACAATACCATTATACTTGTTGACAATATCACGGACAGGTGGAACCGCGGGGAGCCCCTGCGTAAGGCCGTACTTGAGGGAACCGGGGAGGTCACCGGACCGATGCTCAGCTCCGTGCTTACGACCTGCGCGGTTTTCATCCCCCTTGTGTTTGCAAGCGGGATTGCCGGATCGCTTTTCTATGACCAGGCAATGGCCATCACTGTTGTCCTTCTGACATCCTATCTTGTGACTGTGACGGTCATTCCGGTGTATTACCTGTGGTGGTACAGGGGTATGGATTCATTCCGTCCGAGCCGCCTCCTGGGCCGTATTTCCCTTGACAGACAGCTATTCGCTGCGGAGGGGAAGCTGATGGAGTGGTTCCTCGGCCACAAGGCAGTATCCTGGGCAGTTCTCGGCGTGTCCTTTATAGGCATAGCCGTATGCGTGAAATTGATGCCTAAGGAGAAACTCCCGGAGATGACTTATACTGATGCCGTAATGACCGTGGACTGGAACAGCCAGGTGTCCGTGGAGGAAAACGAACGGAGGGTGGCGGAGATCGAGCGCGAGGCCTGCGAAGGGGCAAGCCGGGTCACTTCCCTTGTCGGGCCGCAGAAATTCATCCTTTCACACAGCGGGGACCTTACCTCCTCCGAGGCCTCAGTCTATATGCAGTTCGGCGACACGGAGTCCCTGGAAAAGGCGAAGGATGAAGCCGCTTCGCTGATAGGCGGAAGGTACCCTGAAGCATCTGTGCGCTTTGAGACTTCCGGCAATATTTTCGATATGGTCTTCGGCGAAAAGGTGATGCCCCTGACTGCACGCCTGCGTCCGGTGAGCCGGCCGGAGCTGGAGACTCCCCTGCTTCGGGAAACGGTAGAAGAGCTGAGGCAGGCGCTTCCTGGAGTGGAAATCCCTGACATTGCCGTCAAGACTGATATGGTGTTTGTGGCTGACCCGGAGATGCTTGCGCTCTATGACGTGAGTTACCGGCAGCTGTCCGACGCATTGAAAAACGCCTTGAACGAGAACACGCTGTTTACGATTGTCCAGGGGACAAGGTCGCTTCCGGTAGTGACGGGAGACAACCGCGGCAGCCTTGAAGAAGTCCTCTCCGAGACGGTCATTGAACAGAAAGAGAGAAACATTCCGGTAATGTCCCTGATGAAGCAGACCTATGCCGAAGACCTCAAGAGCATTGTATCGGGGCCGGAAGGTGTGTATTATCCCGTCTCAATGGACATCGGTGCCGACAGGGTGCCGGACGCGATTGGGACTGTTGACGCAGTACTGCGCGAAAAAGGCGATTTCGAGGCTGACTACAGCGGTTCTTATTTCACCAACCGGAAGATGGTCAGGGAGATGGCCCTGATCCTGCTTGTGGCCCTTCTGCTGCTTTTCCTGATACTTGCATCGCAGTTTGAGTCTCTTGTGCAGCCCCTGATAATACTTGCCGAGGTAGTAGTGGACATTTTCTTCTCGCTGCTGGTGCTGTGGTGTCTCGGCATTTCCATCAACCTGATGTCCCTTATCGGCCTTGTCGTCATCTGCGGAATAGTCATCAATGATTCTATCCTGAAAATCGACACCATCAACAGGCTGCGACGCTCAGGCATGGAACTGCGGCAGTCCATCATGACAGCTGGACGAAGAAGGCTCAAGGCCATCATCATGACTTCACTTACAACCGTCCTTTCGGTACTCCCGTTCCTTTCCCGCGGCAATATGGGCGATGACCTGCAGTATCCGCTCTCGGTTGTAATAATTGCCGGAATGACAGTCGGTACGCTCGTCAGCCTTTTCGTGCTCCCGACATTATATTACTGCATATACCGCAATGGGAAGGTCAAGTAGGATACCGGCATTTTCCGTGTTGCTGATAATGGTGGCTGTGTCGCTCGTCGGCATTGCCTCCCTTCCGTATCTCAACATCCGCTACAAGCCCGAAAGACCCCAGCAGAATATCACAGTGGCTTTCCGGATGCCCGGTGCCGTATCGCAGGTGGTTGAAGCCGAGGTGACCTCAAAACTGGAAGGGGTGCTCAATACTGTGGCCAAGTGCAGCGGCATCTCTTCCGTTTCCTATAAGGGAGGCGGCAGCATCACTCTCGATTTCGACAAAAATGCCGATATGGCAGCAGCCAGGTTTGAGGTTGCTTCCGCCATAAGGAACATATATGACAAACTGCCCCCCGGAGTGACTTATCCAACGATTTCGCTCGGCTCCGACGGATCACGGAGCTCCACATCCATTGTCTATTATGTCAAGAGTTCCCTCCCCTCCCAGGAAATCGAAAAATTCATAGAAGGGCACGTCATGACTCCCGTTTCCTCTATCAAGGGGGTTGACGATGTGCAGATAAGCGGTACGACCTTCTATGAATGGGAAATAGTCTTCGATGCCGACAAAGCCGCCTCGCTCGGAATCACCGCTTCAGATATATCTTCGTCGTTTTCATCCTATTATGCCGAGAGTGCTGTCGGAATCACCGATACTCCTTCAGGGACCCTTGCCGTAAGGCTTGCAGGCAGCGGAGCCCCAAGGGATTTCGGGGACATCCCCGTCAAGAAATCCGGAGAGATGATAGTACACCTCGCCGACATAGCAGAGTGGCATTACCGTGAGGCACTTCCGGAATCGTATTTCAGGGTGAACGGTCTCAATACCGTCATCCTGGGTATCAGCACATCCTCCGGTGCAAATCTCATCTCCACGGTCAAGAATGTCCGCAGGACAATGCAGCGCCTCCAGGAAAGTTTTCCTGACGAGATAACGGCAAGTGTCGCCTGGGATTCATCCGATTATGTACGCGAGGAACTCGGCAGGATTTATTTCAGGACGGGCCTTTGCATATTGATTCTTCTGCTGTTTGTCTTTGCGGTCAGCCGTTCGTGGCGCTATATGTTCATCACGGTTGTGACGATGGCCGTCAACCTTCTCTGCGCCCTGGCAATATACAGCTTTGCCGGAATACCTGTCCACATCTATACCCTTGCCGGCATCACGGTATCCCTCGGCATTGTCATCGACACCTCCATTGTGATGATTGACCATTATAGGCATTTCGGGGACAGGCGTGTGTTCCCGTCGCTTGTCTCGGCCGTGGGCACGACTGTGGCGGCCATCCTGCTGGTCAATCTGCTTCCGGCGGAAGAAAGGCTCAACCTGACGGATTTCATATGGGTGATTGTCATCAACCTTACGCTCTCACTCGTCATATCTTACCTTTTCATCCCAGCACTGATGGATACCTTCCCGATAAGGGAAAAAGAAGGACGTAACCCGATCAGGAGAAAACGCAGGATTGTGCGCCATAACCGTTTTTATATCAACTATATAACTTGGGGAGTCAGGCACCGCTGGGTGTATCTGCTCCTGATTGTGGCCGGATTTGCGTACCCTTTCAAGAGATTTGCCGACTCGCTCGACCGTTCCAATTTCTACCGTGAACCTACTCGCAATACCCTGACCATTGCCGCCGGAATGCTCGAGGGATGTACAGTCCAGCAGCTCAACGAAGTGGTGAAGGAGATGGAGAATTATCTTGCGTCGTTTGACGGGATTGAAAGCTTCCGCACGGAAATCAGGGCCTACAATGACGCCGTGATTACCGTCGAGTTCAAGCCCGAATACGAGAATACATCTTTCCCATCAAGGCTCAAGATGCTCGTGACCGGTATGGCAATCAATTTCGGCGGAGCCAACTGGAAGGTGTACGGGGTGGATGAAAGCTTTTTCAACAACACTGTCGTGTCATCCCGCAGGTCGCACAAAATTGCCCTCTACGGCTATAATTTCCAGGAGCTCATGCGCTATGCCGAAATTGCCGGGGAGATGCTCTCGGAGCAGCGCAGGGTGTCCGGAACGGTGATTTCCGGCTCCGAATACGGATTCCCTTCAATGGAGTTCAATATGGACTATGATTTCAGTTCAATGGTCGCTTCCGGCATTGACCCGTACAGGTATTACGGGGAGATGGCTTCGCTCCTGTACAACAAAGAAATAGGACGCATTCAGTACAACGGGAGGCTTACCCCGGTGAAGCTGCGCTCTTCTGACAGCGAACAGTTTGACCTGTGGCACATCGTCAACACCCCTATCCAGGTTGACAGCCTCAAGATGACCCTGGGCAGTGTGGGAAGCATCGACAAGAAACCGAGCGGGATCAATATCCACAAGGACAATCAGTCCTACAGGCTCTATGTGCAGTTTGATTTCATAGGCAGTTATGAGCTGTCAAGAAAGATTGTCGGAGAGATAGTGGACAGGCTCAACGACGGGGTCCTCCCTACAGGCTACAAGGCTGAAGTGCCTGAATACGGCTGGTTTGACGAGAACAGGGACAGGTATGCGTGGCTTGTAGTGCTGATAATCGCCGTCATCTATGCAATGCTGTCGGTTTCGTTCGAATCCCTCCGCCTGCCTTTTGCAATCATCCTTATGATCCCGGTGTCATTCATAGGCGTATTCATCAAATTCGGGTTTGGAAAGCTGGCGTTTGACCAGGGTGGATTTGCCTCTTTCGTGATGCTGTGCGGAATTGTGGTGAATGCCGGCATATATCTGATACACAGCTTTATGGATATCAAAGGCGGCAATTCGGCTGCAGGGCTTGACGCTCGTGTACGCAGCTATGTCAAGGCTTTCGGCCGTAAGGTCACTCCGATTTTCCTGACCGTTGTCTCCACAGTCCTCGGACTCCTGCCGTTCCTGTCCGACGGCCCTTCGGAAGTTTTCTGGTATGATTTTGCGGTCGGCACCATTGCGGGTATGGCATTTTCCGTAATTGCAATCTATTTCTTCCTGCCGGTGTTTGCGATAAAAAAGAAGGACCGGCCTTGCGGCCAGTCCCCCGTCATTTGATCCACCAAGGTATTACCACTCGAGAATCTTCTTGAAGTCGTAGTCCTCAGGATTAGGTACGAATGCCTTTGCAGCCTCGTAGTCCTCAGGAGTGATGAAGTGGCAGATGTGCTGGAAATAGTTCTGTGCGGTGCCACCGTCGATGTTGACCCTTCTCGGAGGGATCTTGCCCTCTTCGTTCTGGAGGTCCTTGAGGTAGAGCGGATGAGCTGCGCCGTCAGCGTCAACATAGACCATGCAGCCGGTCTCTCCCCTGGTGAAGAGCTCGTAGGCTCCCATTGCAAGTTCGGTGCAGTATGTCAGGTCGTATGCAATCGGATCCTGGCAGCGTACGTCGTAACCGATCTCGACAGGACGGGTCTTTGTCTTGAGGCCGAGCTTCCTGAACTCTTTTTCGAGGATGTCGTTGAAGAGGACTGCCTTGCTGATCTTTCCGAGCTCAGGATGGCCGTGCTCATCGTAGGTCATATGCACTCCGGTGGCCTTGAGGTCTTCAGGATCAAGGTCATGGAATACTCCTTCCGCTACAACCACGGTACCGTAGCCGATGCCGAGGATGGACCTCTTGATGATTGCGGAGAGGGTAAGACGGATGATCTTGTCGATTGAGATGGATGTCTTGTTGAACATCTCCGGGATGATGGTCATCGGGCTGTGGGTAGCCTCACCGATGCCGAGCGCAAGATGGCCAGCGGAACGTCCCATTGCCGAGATGAGCAGCCAGTTGCCAGAAGTGCGTGCATCCTCGTAGATTGTCCTTGCAATATGTGCGCCCTCAGCCTTTGCGGAGTTGAATCCGAAGGTAGGTGCGTTGCCCGGAAGAGGAAGGTCGTTGTCGATTGTCTTAGGAATATGGATGTTCCTGATAGGATACTGCTTTGCCTCAAGGAATTTGGCGATGCGGTTGGCCGTCGATGCGGTGTCGTCGCCTCCGACTGTGACGAGGAGCTTGATGTTGTTGTCCTGGAAGAGACTGAAGTTGAAATTGTTCTCGAAGTCTGCGTCAGTCGGTTTGAAACGGCTCATCTGGAGGTAGGAGCCGCCCCTGTTGAAATATGCGTCAGCCTTGTACCAGTCGAGGTCCTCGATGCGCGGATTGGTGCTGAAAAGACCGGAATAACCGCCATGGAGGCCGATTACGCGATAACCGTTGGAAAGGAAGGTCTTGGCGACAGAACAAACGACAGTGTTCATGCCCGGAGCCGGGCCACCGCCGCAAAGAATGATGATTGAATCTTTCATTTTGCTGTATTTTTGAGAGTTATAATCGTCTTTGACAATCAATTGCGCAAATTTACACAAAATCATCGTAATTGCACAGCAGTAAAACGATACACGTTGCAATGGACAATAAAAAAAGATTTCCGGGCAGTTTCCCCTGCATTTTCCCCGTCAGTCCCGTCGCGTTTTTGATGCAAATTCCTTATATTTGTATTTTATGCGCGCAATGGAAGAAAAAGACATCAAGCAGCGGATGGAATATCTCAAGGCTGTCCTCGAAGAGAACAGCAGGAAGTATTATGTGGAGAACGCTCCGGCAATCAGCGATTTCGAGTTCGATACCCTTATGCACGAGCTCGAGGCCCTGGAGGCGCAGTATCCGCAATATGCTTCCGCCGACTCCCCCACCCGCAAAGTGGGCAGCGATCTCGAGCAGGCAGGCAATCCGCAGGCCATGGATCCCGGCATCAGGAAGGAATTTGCCCAGTATCCCCACGCTCATCCGATGCTTTCCCTTGCAAACACCTATTCCATCGGGGAAGTCGAGGAATTCGCCGCACGCGCTGCAAAGACGCTCGACCGCGGGTTCACCTACAGCTGCGAGCTCAAATTTGACGGCACGGCAATCTGCCTTACTTACCGTAACGGCCGGCTTTTCAGGGCGCTTACCCGTGGAGACGGCGTCATAGGCGACGATGTCACGGACAATGTCAGGCAGATTTCCAACATCCCGCAGACGCTCAAGGGCAGTGGGTGGCCGGAGGAGTTCGAGATCCGGGGAGAGATCCTGATGCCATATTCTTCGTTTGACAGGCTCAATGCCCAGCGCCTTCGCGATGAGGACCAGCCTTTCGCCAATCCGAGGAATGCAGCCTCCGGCTCGCTGAAACTGCTCGATCCCGGGGAAGTGGGACGCAGGGGACTTTGGTGCACCCTCTACCATATCGCGGGCGACAATGCCGGGTTTGCCACCCACAAAGAGGCTCTCGACGCCGCTTCATCCTGGGGGCTTCCGGTTTCCGACAAAAGGCGCATCTGCCACGATATAAGTGAGATAAAGCAGTATATCGACTATTGGGACACGGAGAGGCGTAATCTTCCATATGCCACTGACGGAATTGTAATAAAAATCAATGAGATATCAGCGCGCGAGGCTCTCGGATTCACCTCCAAATTCCCGCGCTGGGCGGTTGCCTACAAATTCAAGGCGGAGCAGGCGCTTACCGAGGTCCTTTCAATTGATTATCAAGTCGGAAGGACGGGTGCCGTGACTCCTGTAGCCAATCTCTCCCCCGTTCCCCTTTCCGGGACAGTGGTAAAGAGGGCCACCCTCAACAATGCCGACCAGATGGCGCTTCTCGACATCCGCATCGGCGATATGGTCTATGTGGAAAAAGGCGGCGAGATAATCCCGAAGATTACAGCGGTGGAGAAGTCCAGAAGGCCTGCCGGGGCCGTTCCTCCGGTATTCCCGTCGGTTTGCCCGGACTGCGGCACTCCGCTTGTCAGGGAGGAGGACGAGGCCAAATGGTTCTGTCCCAACAGCGACGGATGCCCGCAGCAGATAAAGGGAAGGCTTGTCCATTTCATGGGGCGCAAGGCAATGAACATAATAGCCGGCGATGCTACTGCCGACCAGCTTTTCAGCAAGGGGCTTGTCAAGTCCCCGGCAGACCTCTACAGCCTTGACAAATACCAGCTTACGTCCCTTGAGGGATGGAAGGACCGCAGTGCGGAGAGGTTCCTTGCAAGCCTGGCGGAATCGAAAAATGTGCCGTTCCCGCGCGTCCTCTTTGCACTGGGCATCAGGTATGTCGGTGAGACGACGGCAAAGGAAGTGGCGGCTCATTTCAGGGACATTGGCGCCATTGCCTCCGCTACGGTGGAGACGCTTCTGGAGGTTCCTGATGTTGGCGAAGTCATTGCAAGGAGCATCCATGAGTTCTTCAGGGACCCGCGTCATGCCCGTGAGGTCGAGCGGCTCCGGGCTGCCGGCCTGCGCATGTCCATGGAAGAGCCTTCAGGCCCTTCTTCGGACGCTCTCAAGGACCTCAGCATTGTGATTTCAGGCACTTTCAGCATTTCCCGCGACGAGATGAAGGCCCTGATCGAGGCGAACGGAGGAAAGAATTCGTCCGGCGTATCAAAAAAGACCTCATTCCTGCTTGCCGGGGAGAAGCCGGGCCCGGAGAAGGTCAGGAAGGCGCAGGACCTTGGTATAAAAATCATTTCGGAGGCGGATTTCATGAAGATGCTGCCCCAAAGCTATACTGAAGAAGACGGACAGTTCCCCGGGAGCCTGTTCGACACGGTGATTTAAGACGTAACACTATGAGTTTTTCGGAATTTACACAAAAGGACTATGATGTAATAGCGAGAGAGTATGCCGACCTCAAGGAGGCCGCGAGGAAGCGCTGTACAAATGAGCAGGAATTGGCCGTCGTGCAGAAGGCATTCGATTTCGCCAATGAGGCCCACAGGAATGTGCGCCGTCGCTCCGGGGAGCCCTACATCCTCCATCCGATTGCGGTCGCAAAAATCGTGATAACCGATATTGGACTGGGCTACAAGTCAATAGCTGCCGCATTGCTCCACGATGTGGTGGAAGACACCGACTACACGGTGGACGACATCCGGAAGCTCTTCGGGGACAAGATTGCCTCCCTTGTTGATGGTCTTACGAAGATCAAGACCGTGCTGGACAACCAGGACAAGAATACCCCCGAGGAAGAATACAACCAGAGCCTCCAGGCGGAGAATTTCAAACGTATCCTCCTTACGCTCAACGACGACGTTAGGGTTGTCCTCATAAAGTGCGCCGACCGTCTCCACAACTGCCGCACCATCGAGTTCATGCCTGAATACAAGAGGGACAAGATCCTGAGCGAGACGATGTTCGTGTTCATCCCGCTTGCCCACAGGCTCGGCCTGTATGAGGTAAAGTCCGAAATGGAGAATATCTGGCTGCGCTACAAGGAGCCGGAAGCCTACAATGAGATCCAGGCGAAGATCAACCGCAACCTTACCGACAAGAAGAAGGAGATTGACGATTTCATCAAGCCGATCGAGGAGGCGCTCACCAACAACGGATTCACTTTCCAGATACGCAAGAGGCTCAAGACACCTTACTCCATCTGGCACAAGATGATGACCAAGAATGTCACCTTCGAGCAGATCTACGACCTCTATGCCATCCGCATCATATTCGATTTCAAGCCGAAGAAGGAAACGGACACCGAACGTGACGAATGTTACCACATTTTCTCTATCATCACGGGCATCTACCGCTACAAATCCGACCGCGTGCGCGACTGGGTAAAGCATCCGAAGAGCAACGGCTACGAGGCTCTCCACTGTACCCTCCTGAGCAACAACGGCATATGGGTTGAGGTGCAGATCCGCACCCGCAGGATGGACGACATCGCCGAAAAAGGCATTGCCTCCCACTGGGCCTACAAGCAGGACGGCTATGCTTCGGAAAACGACAGCGAGATGGACAAGTGGCTCACCAAGGTCAAGGATATCCTTACCAATCCGGATGTCAATGCCCTGGAGCTCCTGGACCTCCTGCACAGCGACATGACTTCTTCCGACATCGTGATATTCACGCCAAAGGGCGAGCAGAAGACCATCCAGAAGGGTGCCACGGCACTCGATTTCGCCTATATGATCCACTCTCATATCGGGCACAAGGCAATTGCCGCAAAGGTCAATATGAAGCTCGTGCCCCTTTCTTATGTCCTCAAAACCGGCGACCAGGTGGAAATCATCACTGCGGAAGACGAACATCCTAAGCGCGAATGGCTCCAGTTCCTCCAGACAATCCAGGCCAAGAGCTTTGTCTTGAATTATTTCCGCTCCGACAAGGCTGCCATTACCGAAGAAGGGCGCATAGCCCTCAACGCAAAGTTCAAGGAGTCAGGCTACAAGGTGACCGACAGATATATGGCCCACCTTGCCCAGGCGCTTCAGCTGCGCAGCTTCGACGAGCTGTATTTCCGCTACGCCCTCGGTCTTGTAAGCTACGAAAGCATTGAAGCTGCGTCACTTACCCTCAACATCCCGGGCAAGACCCGCTGGTATGACCTCACAAATCTCTTCCACAAGAAGGATGATGCCCCGGCAAAGCCCGACAAGAAGGAAGAATATGTCATCGGCTCGCCGAAAGACAAACACAAATACATCATTTCAAAATGCTGCAACCCCATCCCGGGCGATTCCATCATCGGCTTTGTGAATGCCGACGGCAGCATCACAGTCCACAAGAAGACCTGTCCGGAGGCCAACAGCCTTGCCAGCAAGCACGGCGACCGCATCGTAATCCCGCGCTGGGCGGACCGCGAGGACATGTATTTCCTTGCAAGGCTCAGTCTCAAGGGCACCGACAGGGTGGGCCTCCTCAACGAAATCACAAGATACATATCCCTTGCGATGAATGTAAATATCAAGAGGCTCAACCTCGGTACGGAACAGGACATATTCAGCGGATACATAGACCTTTACGTGCCCGACAAGAAGACTCTTGACGCTCTCATCGTAAAGTTGCGGAGCATCAACGGCCTGCAGGAGGTCATGAGAACAGAGATTTAATGCAATGAATATCAAAGGATTATTATCGAAATATTTTCCGGTCATCCCCGTGGCGCTGGTGCTGGTGCCGCTGCTTTTCTCGCCGTCGTGCGCCAATACCACCACGCCGCCGTCCGGAGGAAAGAAGGACACCATTCCCCCGGTCATCATCGGGCTCAATCCCCTGCCGGGCTCGACCAATGTGCCTGTCAGGAAAACACAGATTACCATCACCTTCAATGAATATGTGAAGGTCAAGGACCCCAAGAGCATCTTCCTCTCCCCTCCGCAGCAGAAGCCTCCGAAATACAAGATGAAAGGCAAGTCGCTCGTGGTGTATTTTGAGGAAGACCTTCTCGAGAACACCACATACACCCTCGACCTGACCAATGCCATCGAGGACAACAACGAGGGCAACCTGTTTCCGGGATATACGCTGACATTCTCGACGGGAGACTCCATCGATTCGATGGTGGTGACAGGTACAGTCCGTGACTGCAACACCCTCCAGCCGATCAAGGGAGCCACGGTGATGCTCTACAAGGACCTTTCCGACTCGGCGGTTATCCTCAGGCGGCCGGATGCGGCGGTAAAGACCGATGCATGGGGTTTCTTCTCGCTGAGGAATGTGGCCGACACGCTCTACAGGATTTATGCAGTCGTGGACGAGGCAGGCAACAATCTCTATGACCTCGACAACGACCGGATCGGATTTGTGGACACCGTGTTCCGTCCGGTGCTCGTGGCAAGCGATACCCTCAGGGAACTCCTGAAATACGATATGGAGGATACCGTAAGGTGTATGGCACGAAGAAGCGAACACGAAATCAACGTATTCAAGGAGCGTCCTTCCAAACAACTCATTGTCAATAAGATGAAGACTTCCGACAGGAGCGCCTATGTCACTTTTATGGCCCCGGACGCGCAGATCGATTCAATATGGATCCCGGGCATACCGTCGGACAGGCTCATCATGCAGTTCTCCCCGCGCCGCGACAGCCTTGAAATATGGGTGAATGACAGGCGGCGCCAGAGGGACACCATGCATGTGTTTGTGGACTATCTCAAGACCGATTCCACAGGAGTCCTCAGGCCTTTTACAGAGCATCTCCGCCTTGTTCCGGAAAAGGTCAAGTCCACGTCAAAGAGCTCCAGGAGAAATCTCAAGCACGAGGACACAACCTGCGTCGTTTCCATCAAAGGAGAGCCGGAAAGGGTTGAACAGTATGGATTTGAGTTTGAATTCAAGTACCCGATAATCTCGGAGCAGTTCGACTCCATCAGGCTGGTTTCCATCAATCCGCGCCAGCAGGAAAGCAGGATGAAATTCAGTGTCAGGCGCGACTCCGCCAATCTCAGAAGGTATTCGCTCTTCCCTGAAGGAAAGTTCATGAAGGGTTATGAATACAGGATGAAGGTGCCTCACAGAATCTTCAGGGACATCAACGGCTTCTACAGCGACAGTACCGAAGTGAAGGTGTCGCTTCCTTCCGACGACAAGCTCAGCACCATCAACCTGGAGCTCTCCGGGGTGAACCACACCTACATCGTGGAGCTTCTCAACGAAAAGAGGGACAAGGTGTTGCGCGGCTACAACATAGATTCGGACTGCACTCTGGTATTCCCTTATCTCAAGAAGGGAAAGTATTCAATCAGGATCACGGAGGACTACAACGGCAACGGCATTGTGGATTCCGGCGTCCTTCTCCAGCACAAGCAGCCTGAAAAGGTCAAATTCTTCACTCTCAAGGGGGGCTCCTATGTCATCGATATGATGGAATCCGTCACGCTTGACCAAAAGATCAATGTCGATAAATTGTTCAATGACTGATGTTTAGATATTACAAATATATTTTGTCGGCTTTTGCCCTGACTCTTGCCCTGGCGACCTCCGCACAGCAGGCAAGGGATTCCGTAAAGGTGCTGGCAGCCGTTCCGTCGGAGGATACCGTGAAAGTGGATGTCCCTGTGGCCGACACCTCGGTTACCGTCCCTGTCATCTATACGAAGGAATATCTCGATACGGTCAATGTACGCAAGAAGATAGTAATCAATGACTATACCCTCATTGGATTTGAATACGGACTTGGAATGAGCAGGATGATGTTCAACCCTCCCAAGCAGCAGTCCATGCTCCCGACCCGCAACATTATGGGCGTAACCCTGACCACTTACGGGAAAATGTTCGGTTATATGCCTTATTTCGGCCTGAAATTCGGACTGTTCTACGGCGAGAACGGCCTTCGCACAAAGGAAAACAAGGAAACGGGCATCAGGCCTACAGTTGACGGTGCATATGAAATAAGATACACCTATCTCGAGGTGCCGGTGCTTGCCCATTTCCATATTGATTTCAGCAACAGTTTCAAACTCGTGGCCGACCTCGGTCCGTACGGTGGCTACAAGCTGACCGTCAACAGGATGGGTACCGATGAGATGGATATGGACTATGTTGACAAGTTCCACGACTATGAGCACCGCTTCGAGTACGGGATAAAAGGCGGGTTCGGTTTTGCGATCATGAAGAGTCCGTTCGAATTTTTCGTGACGGGAAACCTCAAATATGCCTTTTCTTCGATTTACGAGCCTGACTACTACAGCCAGTATTACTACAGGTTTGCCTATCCGCTTGACATCTCAATCACCGCGGGACTCCATTTTCAGCTGACCAGAAGAAGCGGAATGACAAGGAAGGAACTCAGGCGTAAAGCCCGCGAACAGGTATATGGTACTGAATAACAGCTATTTGATATGGATACGATTACAGCAAGAATAGGGAATGTCCTTGTAGGCAGCGGTCATCCGATTGCCGTACAGACTATGTGCAATACCCATACGTACGATGTCGATGCGACAGTCCTCCAGTGTGAAAAGATGGCCGGCGCCGGTGCAGACATCATACGCATCACCTGTCCCGGTCCGGCCGACGTGCCGCACATCAGGGAGATAAGCCGCCGTCTGCGTGCTGAAGGCATCGACACCCCTCTTGTTGCAGACATCCATTTTTCTTCGGAGACAGCCATTGCCGTTGCTCCGTATGTGGAGAAGGTCCGCATCAATCCGGGCAATTTCAACCGTGACCACGAGGAGGCTTGCCGCCAGTTTGCAAGGCTGGTGAACGTGTGCAGGGAGCACGGGACGGCCATCCGCATCGGTCTCAACCACGGTTCCCTCGGGGAACGCATCACCAATCTCTACGGCAATACCCCACGCGCGATGGCGGAGGCTGCAATGGAGTGGATCAGATTGTGCGTGGAAAATGATTTCGACAATGTGGTGGTGTCCCTGAAGTCGAGCAACACAATTGTGATGGTGGAGGCTTACAGGCTGCTGGCCAAGGCCATGCAGGAGTATGGAAAGGTGTTTCCGCTTCATCTCGGAGTGACCGAGGCGGGCAACGGCGATTCGGGCAGGATCAAGTCGTGCGTCGGTATCTCTGCCCTTCTTTCGGAGGGCATCGGCAATACGCTCAGGGTATCCCTTACCGAGGACCCAGTCAATGAAATACCTGTGGGACAATATCTTGCCGACCGTTATGACGGCAAAATCCAATCATCCCTGCGTGAAGTCCATCTTGAGGGACGTACAGCCTTGGCTGCATATGAGGCCCCTTCGCGTGAAAGGCTGCTGATGGATTTTTCCTGCGATTTCGGAAAGAGGCTGCTTGACAGGGAGATTGACGAAGTCCATATCCGGGGTACATATGCGGATGAAGACGGTACGGTCAGGGACATTGCAGAATGCGGTCTTGCCGGGTATCTTGAGGATGAGCTGATGCAGGCATCGAGAAGGCGTTTCTACAAACCGGAATACATCGCCTGCCCGGGTTGCGGCCGCACGATGTACAATCTGCAGGAGGCATTCGAGGCAGTAAAAGCAAGGACAGGACATCTCAAGAATGTCGTCATTGCCGTGATGGGCTGCATTGTCAACGGTCCGGGAGAGATGGCCGATGCCGACTGGGGATACGTTGGAGAAGGCAACCACAAGGTGTCCATCTACAAAGGAAAGGAGGCCGTGCTGCGCCATGTGCCTGAAGAAGAGGCGGTGGACCGTCTTGTGGAACTGATGGAAAAGGACAGTTAGTCCTCTTCTGTGGCCTCAGGCGCTTCCTGCGGTACTATCCTGACGAGCAGTTTGTCGATACGGGCTCCGTCCATATCGGCAACTTCTATGTGGAAGCCGTGCCAGTCTATGCTCTCCCCTGCCGTCGGCACGTGCTCAAGCTCTTCAAGCACAAGTCCTCCGACTGTTGATAAATCAAAATCCTCCATATCGTCACCCTTGTCGAAATAGGTCAGGAAATCATATATTGAGCACTGTCCGTCCACAAAGTAGCCGTCCCCGTTTTTTCTCGCAATGATGTCAGGCTCGGTGTTGTGTCCCTCGTCCGTACTTCCCACGAGGGCATCAAGAATATCCTTGAGGGCGATTATGCCGCAGAGAGTGCCGAACTCGTCGCATACAAGCGCACGGTTGACCTTCTGCTGCTTCATGTATTCGAGCACTGCATAGACGCTCATGTTTTCATGTACATACACAGGCTGTTTCATCATCTGCCTCAGGTCTATACTGCCTTTCTGCCTGATTTTCAATACATAATCCTTTATCATCAGCACGCCTGCAATGTTGTCCAGATTGCCGTCGGCTACCGGATACATCTCATAGATGTTGCTCTCGATAGTGCTGACAATCTCATCTTCGTCCATCCCGAGCTCAAGCCACACGATGTCATCCCTGAGAGTCATGATGGTGCTTACGCTCAGGTCTCCGAGCGCAAATACCCTCTCCACGATATCCTGCTCTACCTGTGAGACCTCCCCCTCGTCAGAGCCTTCCTGGATAAGCGACATGATCTCGTCTTTGGTCACTTTGTCGTCCGCCTCCCTGATTCCGAACAGTTTGGCCACACCGTTGGTGCTCTTGGTAAGGAGCGTCACGAGAGGCCCTGCTATCTTGGAGAATGAATTCATCCCTCCTGCAACCCGCTTTGCCACCTTCTCGGAATTGCTGAGTCCGATGCGCTTCGGGACAAGCTCTCCGAAAAGGATTGTGAAATAGGTCACGATGATGACGATTACGGCCTTTGCAATAAAGAATGACAGGTTCTCCGAAAGACCGAGACCTATCATCCATTCAGCGAATATCGAGGCAATCTTGTTGCCGGAAAAGATACCGGTAAGGATGCCGATAAGGGTGATGCCTATCTGTACCGAAGATAGGAATTTGTCCTGGTCTTCAGCAAGTCTCAGCGCTGTGGAAGCCTTTTTGTCACCGTTTTCCGCTTCCGCCTGGAGTTTGCTCTTGCGTGCCGACACCAGGGCGATTTCCGACATCGAAAACAGTCCGTTGAGGAAAATGAGGACAAAGATGATGATCAGTTCGTACATTGTCTTACTTCAATTCTGCTATTACGGTTTCACACGCTTTTGTCAGGTCGCCTTTCTTGACCTTGATTTCTGATCCAAGAGGCAGGAACAGGTCAATCCTGGACCCGAATTTTATGATTCCGCACTGTTTTCCGCACTCCGTAGGCAGGCCTTCCTCGGAGTAGCAGACAATCCTTCTGGCAAAGGTGCCGGCAATCTGCTTCATGAGGATTTCCCCGTGTCCGTTACGGATTGCGGTGGAGGAATGCTCGTTCTTTTCCGATGATTTAGGAAGGAAGGCAAGCAGATAGCGCCCCGGGTGATACTTGTAATATGAGACTTCCCCGGTCATGGGCCAGAAATTGGCATGGACGTCGAAAAAATTCATATAGACCGAGACCTGTATGCACTCGCGGTGGAGGTACTCGTGTTCATAGACGGTATCTATGATTACGACCTTGCCGTCGGCCACCGATGTCACTACTCCGTCCCCGGTGTTGCGCGGACGGTCCGGGACCCTGTGGAACCAGGTTACGAATCCCATAAAACATACCAGGATGGCGGTCAGGATGTAGGAATAGGGGCTCTTGACAAGCCACAGGACTATGGTTATCAGAGCAATTGCAATCAGCCAGGCAATGGCTATTGTACCGTAACAGTCTTTGTCAATCAGCATATGTGATCAGATTAAGTTGAAAAACATAAGGTATAATACTCCGGCAGGAATTGCGAACAGTGATGAGTCGAGCCTGTCAAGGACGCCTCCGTGGCCCGGAATGATGTTGCCCGAGTCCTTGAGGTTGTAAAGCCGTTTCCATTGTGACTCGAATAGGTCGCCGCAGATGCCGCTTGCAGTTATTGTCACTGAGAGACCGATGGCGTGGACGAGAGGGATGTCAAGGCAAGGCAGCATCGACAGGGCCGCAGCTGCCGCCATTGCGAAAAACAGTCCCCCGAATACCCCTATCCACGATTTCTTTGGAGATATGGACGGGCAGAGCTTTTTCCCGTGCGTCTGGCCAAGTGCCGTTCCTAGAGCATAGGCGCCGACATCGGAGGCCCAGATGACCACAAAGAAAAAGAGCAGGACCATTCCGTCAAAAGACCCGCCGGCATCGAATACTATGAAATTGGTCACTGCCATGGGCAGTGCTATATAGATGATGCCGGTAAACAGATAGGAAAATTTCAGCAGATTCTCACGGTCGCGCACGAAGAGAAATGACACCATCAGCGCAAGGAGAGGTATGGCTATGATACTGAACCACTTGACGTCAAGCCCGAAAGCACTGGAGGCAAATGCGCACAAAAACATTGCAAGTGCCGTAAGAACGGCAAAAACCCTGGAAACGGGATATCCGCCTCCAAGGGTCATTGCAAAGAATTCATGCAGCATCAGACAGGCAAGCAGTGCAAACACTGCAAGAAACACAAACTTGTCTATCAGCAGCGCTGCTATTATCAGCGCCCCGTATCCGATGCCGGATGCAATCCTCTTAAGAACATTGCTCATTTCCATCCCTGTTGTCTTCTTTCACGGCATCCGTTTCCGCCTTGACCTTCGGACCGAGAATTGCTTCAAGGTCATCTGCGAAGATTACTTCCTTTTCAAGGAGGATTTCTGCCACTTTTGTGAAGGCATCCATATTGGAACGCAGAAGGTCCATTGTCCTGTCGTGCATTCCGTCCACCAGCGACCTGACTTCCTGGTCAATGATCTCGGCCGTCTTTTCGCTGTAAGGCTTGCTCAGGTCATATCCCCTGGAGCCGGTGGAGTCGTAGAACGAAATCTGCCCTATCTTGTCGCTCATGCCGTAATACTGCACCATGCTGTATGCAATCTTAGTAAGTCTTTCAAGGTCGTTGAGCGCACCGGTTGCAGGCTCTCCGTTGATGATTTCCTCAGCCACCCTGCCTCCGTAGAGCATACACATCTGGTCGAGCATGACGGACTTTGACACAATCTTGCGCTCCGACGAAAGACTCCAGGTGATGCCGAGCGCCTGGCCTCTCGGAACAAGGCTCACCTTGAACACAGGGTCTGCATTCGGAAGAAGCCAGCCTACAACGGCGTGACCTGCCTCGTGATATGCCGTGGTGCGTTTTTCGGCCGGAGTCATGATGGTGGCATTTTTGCGCTCTATACCTCCGACAATCCTGTCAACCGCATCAAGGAAGTCCTGCATCTCGACAGAATTCTTCCCTTTGCGTGCAGCGGTGAGTGCAGCCTCGTTGCAGACGTTGGCGATATCGGCTCCGGAAAAGCCCGGGGTGTGCTTTGCTATGAACTCAAGGTCGAAATTCTCGGCAATCTTGAGGCTGCGCATATGCACCTTGAAGATTTCCTCGCGCTCCTTGAGCTCAGGCAGGTCCACGTGGATCTGCCTGTCGAAACGGCCGGCACGCATAAGCGCCTTGTCGAGGATATCGGCACGGTTGGTGGCTGCAAGCACTATCACACCGCTGTTGGTGCTGAATCCATCCATCTCCGTAAGCAGCTGGTTGAGGGTATTTTCCCTCTCGTCATTGGAAGAAAATCCCACATTCTTGCCCCTGGCGCGGCCCACTGCGTCAATCTCGTCGATGAACACGATGCACGGGGCCTTTTCCTTGGCCTGCTGGAACAGGTCACGTACCCTTGACGCACCCACGCCCACAAACATTTCAACGAAATCAGATCCGGAAATGGAGAGGAACGGGACAGCCGCCTCGCCTGCAACAGCCTTGGCAAGAAGTGTCTTTCCTGTACCCGGAGGGCCTACGAGCAGTGCTCCTTTCGGGATCTTTGCACCGAGCGCGGTGTATTTTGCAGGAGATTTGAGGAAGTCCACAATCTCCTTGACCTCTTCCTTGGCACCGTACAGTCCTGCCACATCCTTGAAAGTAACCGGATGCTCGGGCTTTTCGCTGATTTTGCTCGGCGCCTTCCCTGGATTGAAGCCTGGCATTCCGCCACCGCCGCCCATATTGCGCCCGATGCCGCGGAACATCCATACCCACATGAGAATCAGCAGGATAGGGAAAATGAGCCATTCAAGTACCTGGGTCCAGGTCCTCGAATTGTTCTCCATCACCACCTTGAATCTCTGGTCAGCGGGAAGCTCCCCGTTGAGCTGGCCGAAGGTCTCCTCAGGGAAGAACTTGGTGGATGTGAGGAAAATGAAATGAGGGCTCTGGCGCGGGATGTTGCCGCCGAACCTGTCGGTATATTTCGCAAGACGGTCCTGCCTTATGGTGACGGAACCTTTGTAGTCATTCCTTACAAAATGTATTTCCTTTACGTCTCCGGCCATTATCATAGCCTCGACATCGGCCCACTCCACTTTCTGGGGATTGGCCGAACCGTTGGTCATCAGCAGATAGCCGATACCGAGTATGAGCAGGATATAGAGCCACGAGAGATTGAACCTCACTACGAGTCTCTTAGGCTTGTTTCCGCCCCTGTTATTCTGATTGTCTGCCATTTGCTATTCCTCAACTTTACGGACTTTCTTTGCGGTGGCACGGACTTTCGATCCGGCTTTGGTCTTTTTCGCAGACGGAGTCTCCTCCTGCTGCGGTTCATCCCTGTATTCTACGCATGGAGCGTCTGCCCAGAGGTCCTCCAGGCGGTAGAACTCCCTGTATTCCGTCTGGAACACGTGCACCACAACATCGCCGTAATCCAGGATAACCCAGATGTCGTTTTCAAGGCCCTGCATACGGAGCACCTTGCGTCCGAGCTTTTCCTCCATCCTGTCGAGGATGTTTTCGGCAATGGCTGCCACCTGGGTGGTGGAGTCGGCGTTGCAGATGACGAAGTGGTCCGTGATGGCTGTACCTATTTCCCTGAGGTCGAGGGATATCGGCCTCTGTCCTTTCTTTTCGAGTATTGCGTCGGCAATGACCTTAACTGGAGATGTCTTCATATTTATTATATTTGCAATTTACAAATATAACACAATTTCCGAACCAATGAAAGTTTTATGGCTTGATACGGTGGATTCGACCAATAATGAGGCCCGCAGACGCCTAGAAAACGCTGACAGTTTGTCAGTGGTGGCCGCAAAGTGGCAGACTGCAGGGCGGGGTCAGCGCGGAAACACCTGGTCTTCCGCAGCCGGTGAGAACCTTACATTCTCTGTAATCGTGAAGTTCCGGCAGGATGCCCTCCCGGCAGCCGACCAGTTTGCAGTCAGCGAGGCGTCCGCTATTGCCGTGGCGGATTTCCTGTCTTCAAAAGGGATTTCCGTCAGGATCAAATGGCCGAACGACATCTATGCCGGGGACAGGAAGATATACGGAATGCTAATAGAAAATATCCTCAGGGGCAGTTCCGTAGCCTCCAGCATTATCGGAATAGGGCTCAATATCAACCAGACAGGCTTTCCTCCCGGAGTGGCCAATCCGGTGTCGCTGTCGATGCTCACCGGAAGGAAATACGACATAGCGGCATCCCTCGATGAACTTTTGACAATACTCGGTGAAAGCCTCAAGATGATTTCGGACAGAAGGCGCCAGGAGTTGCGGAGCATGTATCTGTCCAGGATGTACCGCCTGGGAGAAACACACACCTATACGGACTGCACCGACGGACGGGTATTCAGGGGAACGATAAAAGGCATCTCCCCGCAAGCAAAGCTTGTCGTAGAAATGCCTGAAGGCAATCTCAAAGAATTTGCTTTCAAAGAGATAAGCTATATTATCTGAATGGATTAATCAAGCTTCTCCCCGGATAGCCTTTATGACTGTTTCAGGGTTTTCAGCCTTGAAAACGGCACTGCCGGCTACAAAAATATCCACACCTGCCTGCGCAAGGGCATCGGCATTTGCTGCTCCGACTCCCCCGTCAACTTCGATCAGGCACTGCGTGCCCCGGCGTTCAATCTCGGCCTTTACGGCGCGCACCCTTTCATAAGTGGCTTCCATGAACTTCTGGCCGCCGAAACCGGCAAATACCGACATTATGAGCACGTAATCTGCTTTTTCCAGATATGGGAAGAGGGTTTCAACAGGTATGTCCGGATTGATTACAAGTCCCGCCCTGCATCCGTTCCTGCGGATAAGGTCAAGTATTTCCCCGGGGTCCGAGCCCTCTGAAAGAGCAGCTTCAGCGTGGAAACTTATCATGGAGGCGCCGGCCTTGGCGAAACGTTCAATGTATTTTTCGGGATGGACAATCATCAGGTGGACGTCCATTGGCTTTTCTGCCACCTTCGCAATCGCCTCCACAACGGGAAAACCGAACGAAATGTTGGGAACGAATGTCCCGTCCATTATGTCAAGATGGAATATGTCAGCCCAGCTGTTGACAATATCCGCACTTTTCTGCAGATGAAGGAAGTCAGCAGCAAGCATCGAAGGAGCTACAAGTCTCATAACTAACTGAGGTTCCGTTAACTGTAAATGGTTATCTGAAGGATGTCACTACATCGATGAGATGCTTTGTGAACCTGTCGTTGGATTCGAGGTCAAGCCTTTCCCCCGGTGCATGCACTCCGCGAAGGGTAGGGCCGAATGAGATCATGTCCAGATCGTGGAATTTCTCGAGGAAGAGGCCGCATTCAAGTCCCGCGTGTATTGCTTTGACTTCCGGATCTTTACCGAAGAGCCTGCGGTATGAGTCGATGCAGACCGAGAGGATGTGCGAATTGACATTCGGTGCCCATCCCGGATATGGGTCGGTCTTGACTGTCCTCGCACCGGCAAGACGGAAGCAGGCTTCCACCTTGTCGGCGATGAAATCTTTTGCCGAGTCCACGGAACTCCTCTGGCTTGTGCAGACTTCTATGACTCCCGGGCGGTTCATGCGCACGGAGGCAAGGTTGGTCGAGGTCTCCACGAGGTCCGGAATGTCCTGGCTCATTGCAAGGACACCGTGGTCAACTGCAACGAGGGAGCTTATGAGCCGGATCTTTACTTCATCGGCTACCGGCTTCTCGGAGCATACTGCCTCCGAGGCCTCCCACTTGAGATCCGGATCAGTGGTATGGTATTCTGCTGCAACTGTTTGGGCAAATTGATTGAATTCATTGATAAATCCCTGGGCACTGTCTTTCGCGACAAGGACAATGGCTTCGGTCTCCCTCGCGATAGCATTGTGTTTTCCTCCTCCGGCAAGCAGCATCAGCTGGAACGAATCAAGGCGCGGATAGAGGAATCTTGCCATCTGCTGGACCGTATTGATGCGTCCCTTATTGATGTCATCCCCGCTGTGTCCGCCGAGAGTGTTGTGGAGCCTCAGGCGCAGACAGGCCTGTCCCTTTGCCGGATTTGTCCTTTCATAGTCAAACTCGGCGATAACCCCTACTCCACCGGCGCAACCGATGAACATCTGTCCTTCGTCCTCCGAATCAAGGTTGATAAGGGTCTTACCTGTAAAGAAACCCTCCCCAATGGCCATAGCCCCGTCCATGCCGGTCTCCTCGGAGATGGTAAAGAGACATTCGAGACGGCCTGTAGGCAGGTTGCTTTCCAAGATGGCAAGACTTGCGGCAATCCCGATACCGTCATCGGCACCGAGGGTGGTCTCGGGAGCGATCATCCAGCCGTCACGGATTTCGAAGCGGATCGGATCCTTGTCGAAATTGTGTGCGGATGAAGCAGTCTTTTCGCATACCATATCCTGATGGCTTTGGAGCACGAGCGTGGGCACATCTTCCTTGCCGGGAGCAGCCTCCTTGGTAATCAGCACATTGCCGATACTGTCTGTCTTGCATTGGAGATTGTGGTCTGCTGCAAACTTCTGCAGATATGCGGTCATCTTTTCTTCATGACCGGATTCGCGCGGGATAGTTGTTATCTCGCGGAAAATGTTCAGAACGGAATTGGAGTCCATAGTGTTATGTGTGTTTATTCTCCCTCTGTCACAAGCAGTCTCTCGATATCCGTAACGAATTTCCTGAAAGTCCTGTCGGTTGACATCATATCCGAAACGGTAGAGCAGGCGTGCATGACAGTGGCGTGGTCTTTTCCTCCGAGTTCAGCCCCGATTGTGGAGAGTGAGCATTTCAGCATATTCCTGCTGAGGTACATCGCAATCTGTCTGGCCTGCACGATATTGCGCTTGCGTGACTTTGAGAGGATGTCCTCCTTGGTGATGTTGAAGTATCCGCACACGGTATTCTGCACCTTTTCGATGCTGATTTCGGTCTCCTCCTCCCCCACTATCTGGTTGGAAATGGTTTTTGCAAGTTCGACAGTGATCTCCTGATGGCAGAGAGTCGCCCTGGCGACAAGCGAGATGAGTGCTCCCTCGAGCTCCCTGAAATTGGACTTGATCCTTGCGGCAAGGAATTCGAGGACTTCGTCGCTGATGCTTACTCCCTCACGGAAACTCCTGACTTTCAGCATCTCAAGCCTTGTCTGGTAGGACGGACGCTGCAGCTCCACGGAAAGCCCCCATTTCATCCTGGAGAGAAGTCTCTCCTCAAAGTTCTGCAGGTCGGCCGGTGAACGGTCTGATGTGAAAATCAACTGCTTGCCTGTCTCGTGAAGATGATTGAACACACTGAAGAATGCGGTCTGGGTGCCCTGTCCTGACAGCTCGTGGATATCATCCACAATCAGGACGTCGATTCTCGAGTAGTATGCCATGAAGTCTGTCAGCTTGTTCTTCACGAACGCTGCATCCATATACTGGGTCTTGAACTCGTTTCCTGTCACATAAAGGACAACAAGCTCAGGGAATCTTTTCTTGATTTCAATACCGATTGCCTGTGCAAGGTGTGTCTTTCCAAGCCCCGGTCCTCCGAAAAGGAAAAGCGGGTTGAAAGGGGTCTTTCCCGGAGACATGGATATGCTTTCGCCTGCAGTGATGCCCATTTTGTTGCACTCGCCCACCACAAGGTTGCCGAAGCAGTAGGTCGGGTTGAGACGGGGATTGACGGTTACCTTTGCAAGACCCGGGAATACAAACGGGCCGGGATTGCCCGCCGACGGATATACCGGTACATTCATCGGTCCGTTTACCGGTGTGCTTTCCTTGGTGGCCGGGAAACGCATTGACTGCTCTGACTGCACCGGACGGACTTTATAGATGAGACGTGCATCCGTGCCTATTACCCTTTTCAGGGTGGCTTTCAGCAGGTCGAGATAGGTCCCTTCTATATACTCCCTGAAGAACTCGGTAGGGACTTCAAGAGTAATGGTGCTGTCTTTGAAAGATACCGGCTTGAGAGGCTTGAACCACATATTGAACTTCTGGGGCTCAATGATGTTCTCAATGATATCCAGGCAGCTGTTCCAGATTTCAATATGTTGTTCTGTATTGTTCATCGTATTCGTTATAGGGCAAAAAAGCATCCGGCTGGTCGGCAGCTCCAGCATCTGAAGCTTCGTCCCGGATGCGTTTGCAAAGATGGGGGAAAAATAAGTGATAAAAAAACGTATCCGGTATTGTTTTTTAATTATTTTTCCTGTATCTTAAATAACGGACACGAATTTTTATTCTTTTTATAACTCTCTGATAATCAGAAGGTATTTTGTTTGATAAAACGATATAAGCCGTTGAGGCTATATTTTATTATTTTGAAATATTCAAAATAAGCAAAAAACGGATTATTGCACCCTGGAAGTCTTGCCTTCTTCAACCTTTACCATGAATGAGTCGGGAAACAGCTTTTTGATTTTCCTGTATTCCTCCCTTGCCTGCGCAGCATCTGCAGATGTACCTATTATGTATTTGAATACATTTCCGGCAGGGATGACCATGGGCTTGTATCCTTTAAAGAAGGGGTCGCTGCTTTTCATCTGCCTTCCGGTTGCCAGGACCTGCGTGCCGAAAACCGCCGCATCCTGTCCGTCTGCCGTAACGGTGACGGCCTTTTCCGGTCCGGACTTGACAGGATTGCCTTCATCCGGAACATTGCCGAGGGGGATGACGGGTTTTGTAACCGGAATGTTGAGACTTTCGTCATATCTTGTCTTGAAACGAACAATTGCTTCCACTATCCTCCGTGCGATTTCATCCTGTCCGGAGGAGGATTTCATCTTTTCAAGGTCTGAAGGGCTCGTGATGAATCCGCATTCTATAAGGACGGCCGGCATAGTGGTCTTCCAAAGCACGAGGAAAGGGTCCTGTGATATGCCCCTGCTCTTTTTTACCGGGCCGGCGGAAAGGCTTCCCGCAAGGTCGTCAGCAAAAAGGAGGCTTTGGACGAGATTGGCATTCTGCATCAGGTTGAATATGATGTAGGACTCCGGGTCGTTGGGGTCAAAGCCCTGATATGTAGTAGAATAGTCATCCTCCATCAGGATCACGGAGTTTTCCCTCTTGCAAAGCTCCATGTTGGATGAATACAGGTCGGCCCCGGTCCTTGACTGGCCGAGAGTGTGGATTGAAAAACCGTTGACGCTTTTATAGTTTTTGTTCTTTTTCGGATCGACCGCGTTGACGTGGATTGAAATGAAGAGCCCCGCTCCGGCCTTGTTGGCTATGTCAGCCCTTTTCCCGAGAGGGATGAATGTGTCGTCTGAGCGTGTCATCACCACATTCAGGTCCGGATAGCATTCGCCGAGCAACTTCCTGACTTTCAGCCCTACGGAGAGGACAATGTCCTTTTCCCGGATTTTTGTCCCGTCACGGCTTACGCATCCGGGGTCGTTTCCCCCGTGTCCGGGGTCAAGGCAGATTACAGACAGCCCGAGACTCCCCTTTTTGTCCTGGGAGGAGGCGGAAAAGCAGGTCGCGCACAGCATTATGGCAAGCGACAGTACAATATGGGTTTGCTTAAGTTTCAAAATGGTATTATATTTGCGTTTTGCAAATTTACAAATTTGCGGGAAACAGACAATAATTGATTCGGGTTTCGCGGTCAGGAACTTGTGTGGTCGGTTGATGTCTGCACTTGAGAAGCAATAATTATTGATGCAAGGATATAAAGTCGGAAAAAGCCGTCCCGGTATGAGCGCAAGGGTGCTGGTCAGCATCCTGGTGCTTCTTTTTTTAGTCATCTGGGATACCGGAGCGCAGACCAGAAGGCGCGGACGGGAGCGCAATACGACGTTCAACCAGGCAGTTGTGTTCAACAGGGACAGCGTGCAGGTGTCCGATTCCGTCAGGGCACGCCTGGATTCGCTCCACAGGGTTGACTCTCTTTTCAAGCTCGATTCTATCGCAATGATGAAGCAGAGTTCGCTTGATGCACCTGCATTTTCCGGCGCAAAGGACTCCATCCGCGAGGTGTTTTCAGACGGCCAGCGCAAGGCTTACTATTATGGCGATGTGACCGTGGAGTACGGCAATATGAAGCTGACCGCCGACTATATGGAGTATGATATGAAGACCGGAACGGTCTATGCCAGGGGTACTTTGGATACCCTGACCGGCGAGTGGAAGGGCCAGCCTACGATGACCGAGGGCGGTTCGACCTACAAAATGGAGGAGCTCCGCTACAATTTCAACACCCGCAAGGCGCGCATCACCAATATGATTACGCAGCAGCAGGAAGGCCTTCTGCACGGCAAGAATATCAAGATGATGCCGGACAAGTCCATCAACATCACCAACGGAAAATACACGGTCTGCGACCTTGAGCATCCGCATTACTATATGACGCTGTCTGCGGCCAAGGTCATCACCAAGCCTTCACAGAAAACGGTATTCGGCCCGGCCGGAGTGGTCGTGGAAGACGTTCCCCTGCCCCTGGGCATCCCGTTCGGATTCATTCCGAAGAAGCCGAACCGCGCCACAGGTATGCTGATGCCTACTTTCGGAGAGGAAAATGCACGCGGATTCTACCTCCGTGACCTGGGAATGTATTTCGTGTTCGGAGACCATCTCGATCTTTCCGTGACCGGCGACATCTACACCCTGGGCTCCTGGAGCATCGATGTGAATTCGCGTTACAAATTCAACTACAAGGCCAACGGCTCTTTCTCGATGACGTTTTCCAATGACCAGACCGGAGAAAAGGGGGCGGCGGATTTCTTCCAGACCAGGAACTTTGCCGTCAGGTGGTCACATTCGCAGGACAGCAAGGCTCATCCGGGAAGTACGTTCAGTGCATCTGTCAATTTCTCAAGCCCTTCCAACAGCAGGTACAACTCCCATTCCGTCAATGAGGCGCTTCAGAATCAGGCATCTTCTTCCATTTCGTATTCACGCAACTGGAACGGCAAGTTCAATCTTTCCGTCAATGCCCTGCACAGCCAGAACTCCAGGGACAGCTCGTATGCTTTTACTCTTCCTAATATAACATTCTCGGTTACAAGGTTTTATCCATTCAAACAGAAAAATCGTGTAGGCAAGGAGAAGTTCTATGAAAAATTCTCCCTCGGCTACAGCACGACTCTTCAGAACAAAATCAATTTCAAGGCTTCCGAGTTTGGACAGGAAGGCTTTCTGGACAAATTCCAGAACGGCATGACGCACAGTTTCCAGATTGGACTGCCGAATTTCACGCTTGCCAAGTATTTCAATTTCACTCCGAGCGTCAATTACGGAATGAACTGGTTCTTCAAGAGTGCCGACTATTACTATGACCCGGAGCAGAACAAGGTTGTGCAGGAGCAGGCAAAGCAGTTCAGCAGTTTCGGCATTACCCAGACTTATTCGGGAAGTCTTTCCATGAGTACCCGAATATATGGTCTGTTCAATTTCGGGAAACACCATAAGGTGCAGGCCATCAGGCATGTGATATCCCCTTCCGTGTCCTTTTCGGTCAGCCCGGAAAAAGGCACGTACGCCAACGGCTGGAGGACTTTGCATTATTTCGACAATTCCGGCAATGAGAAGACATACGACTATAATATCTATGCCGGCCAGATATATTCTGCCCCGGGCAAGGGCAAGTCAGCCACTGCAAGCATCTCCATCGGCAACAACCTCGAGGCCAAGGTGCGCAATATGAGGGATACTACCGGAACCGGTGTGACAAAGGTCAAGCTCATCGACCAGCTCAATATTTCGACAGGCTACAATTTCCTTGCTGACTCCTTGAAAATGAGCAATGTGGGCATCTCCATGTCAACCAATCTGTTCAGCAAGGTCAATATCTCCGGCAACCTCAATTTCGACCCTTATGCAATCAATGAGCAGGGACGCAAGATCAACAAGTTTGTGCTCATTGACAGCCATTTCAAGAAGCTTCTCCGGTTCAACTCAGCAAGTGCTTCCCTGTCGTATTCGCTTTCCGGCAAGGGTGCAATCAACGGAAATGACGGCTCAAAATCTGCAGAAGGACAGGGCGGCGGAGCATCGGCCAATCCTGCGGATTATTACAAAAGGGTGTACTATCATCCGGTGACAGGTGAATACATCCCGGGCGGATGGCTTTACTATACCAATCCGAATGTGCCGTGGTCCCTCAACATCAATTACAACTTCAGTTATAACAGGTCTTACCAATACACCAACAATCAGTTGATTACGAAAAACAATATCACCCAGACAGTCGGTCTCAGCGGCAATATCAAGCTTACTCCGAAGATGGCGATCAATTTCACTTCCGGATTTGACCTCATGGCCATGAAACTGACCACAACCCAGCTTTCCGCCACATATGACCTGCACTGTTTCAACATTTCGATGTCATGGGTACCGACCGGGAACTGGCAATCCTGGAGTTTCCGCATCGCCGCCAATGCCGCCGCATTGTCTGACCTGCTGAAATTCAAGAAGACAAAAGGCTATTGGGACCAATAGTTTTGCGTATTTGAAAAAAGGTATTATATTTGCATTGTTCTTGACGAGCAGTGCTTTTTTCATTCAGGCACTTTTCTTTGAGTATTATCATTTCATCAACATATTTTTATGGCACATACTCTTTATGAGCTTAATCAGATGGGCGAAGAGCAGCTTCGTTCACTCGGCGCGGATCTCGGAATAAAAGGCGCAGGCAAGATGAGCCGTGAGGATCTTGGTTTTGCCATTCTTGACCAGGAGGCAATCAATATATCCCAACAGCCTGATGCTCCGAAGGAAAGGAAGAGAAAGCCGAGGGCTTCGAAGCAGGCAAAGGAGCCATCAATGCCGAAATCCGAAGTAAAGGAAACAAAAAACAAGACAAACGATAACGCAAAGTCCCAGCCAGAGACTGCGGAAGAACAGGCAAAACCGGCTCCGAAAAAGCGCGGAAGAAAGCCGAAAAATGCACAGGCGTCCGCCCAGACGGAAGTACAGCCTGAAAAGGTTGAAACCCAGCAGGTTGTGCCCGTAGAGAATACTACCGGGGCCGAACAGGCAAAGCCTGCGCCGAAAAAACGCGGAAGAAAACCTAAAGCCATTGTGCAGCAGGACACCCAGGAGCAGGTAAATGCTGCCGTGGAGCCTAAGGAAGAGATCGTGCCTGCAGAAGCCGTTCCTGCAATCAGGGATATTGATGCCAAGAATGAAGAAGAGCCTGTTGCCGTCCAGCCGGAAGCTGCCGCCCAGGAAAAGCCGGCAGAGGGTCAGAATGCCGACAGGCAGCAGTATCAGCGCAATGACAACAATTTCCAGCAGCGCGGTGACAACAGAAGGCAGGGTTTCAATGATGACAGGAGGCGGGATTTCCAGCAGCGTCAGGCGCAGCCACAGAGAATCGAGTTTGAAGGTACAGTTGAAGCAACCGGCGTACTTGAGATAATGCCAGACGGTTACGGTTTCCTCCGTTCTTCGGACTACAACTACCTGAACTCCCCTGATGACATCTATGTCTCCCAGAATCAGATTAAGGCAAATGCCCTCAAGACAGGAGATACTGTGACGGGAGAAATACGTCCTCCGCGTGAAGGAGACAAGTATTTCCCTCTTGTCAAGATCAAGTATATCAACGGCCGTCTTCCTGAGTTTATCCGTGACAGGGTGCCGTTTGACTTCCTTACCCCGCTTTTCCCGAACGAGAAATTCAATATCCTCGGACACGGGCACGAGAGTGACATTTCCTGCAGGATTGTGGATATGTTCACCCCAATCGGCAAGGGCCAGCGCGGTCTCATCGTGGCTCAGCCAAAGACCGGCAAGACTATGCTGCTCAAGTCCATAGCCAACGCCATTGCGGACAATCACCCTGAGGTATATGAAATCGTCCTCCTGATTGACGAGCGTCCGGAGGAGGTTACCGACATGAGCAGGAGCGTCAAGGCGGAAGTAGTTGCCTCCACTTTTGATGAGCCGGCAGAGCGCCATGTGAAAGTGGCCAATATGGTACTCGAAAAGGCGCGCAGGCTTGTTGAATGCGGACACGATGTGGTAATCCTTCTTGACTCGATCACCCGCCTTGCACGTGCCTACAACACTGTGCAGCCTGCTTCAGGCAAGGTCCTGACCGGTGGTGTGGATGCAAACGCACTGCAGAAGCCTAAGCGTTTCTTCGGAGCTGCGCGCAATATCGAGGGCGGCGGTTCACTGACCATACTTGCAACGGCACTTACCGAGACCGGTTCCAAGATGGACGACGTGATCTTCGAGGAATTCAAGGGTACCGGCAATATGGAGCTCCAGCTTGACAGGAATCTTTCCAACAGGCGTATCTTCCCTGCCGTAAATGTCATTCTTTCAAGTACGCGCCGGGATGATCTTCTGTATAATGCGAGCCAGAACAACCGCATCTGGATCCTGCGCAAGATACTCGCAGAGATGAACCCTACCGAAGCGATGAAGTTTATGCTTCAGCTAATGGACGAGTACAAGACAAATCAGGACCTGCTCGACAATATGAGCAAGGTAAGTACTTTGGATGCAAAGAATTACGATTTTTAGAAATGTTTTCTGAAGATACAATCACAGCGCCCGCCACCACTCCGGGGACGGGTGCTGTTTCAATTGTCAGGGTAAGCGGACCGCATGCCTTTGCCGTTGCCGACAGGGTTGTGAAGCTGCGCCGTGGCAACATTTCCTCTTCCGGCGGCTACAGGCTGCATTTCGGTACGGTGAGCGGCCGTGACGGTGCCCTTCTGGACGAGGTCATCGTGTCCGTGTTCCGTGCGCCGCAATCATATACCGGGGAGGATTCCGTGGAGATCAGCTGCCATGCATCGGGGTATATCGTGTCGGAGTTGCTTTCCCTGCTTTGCGAGGCCGGTGCAAGGCTTGCCGAGGCCGGGGAGTTCACAATGCGCGCATATATGAACGGCAAGATGGACTTGTCCCAGGCTGAAAGCGTTGCGGATTTGATTGCATCTTCGGACCGGGCGTCGCACAGAGTTGCCATCAGGCAGATGCGCGGGGGATATTCCGAGAAATTGGAGGAAATACGTTCGCAGCTTGCACAGATGTCCGCCCTTCTGGAGCTTGAGCTTGATTTCAGTGAGGAGGATGTGGAGTTTGCCGACAGGACTTCCCTGCTGCGCCTTGTTGACGGGGCCGTTTCGCACATCGGCAGCCTGGCCGATTCTTTCCGCGAAGGCAATGCAATCAAAAACGGTGTTCCTGTGGCCATCGTCGGAAATGCCAATTCGGGCAAGAGTATGCTTCTAAATGCCTTGCTTGGTGAAGACAGGGCAATCGTGTCGGACATAGCAGGCACAACCCGCGATACGATTGAAGAAGTCTTCACAATTGACGGGATCAGGTTCCGGCTCATTGATACTGCAGGTTTGAGGGAAACTGATGAAGTCATTGAAAAGATCGGAATTGAGCGTACTTTCAAGAAGATTTCCGAGGCTGATGTTGTACTCGCCGTTGTCGATGTTACTGCTCCTTTGGAAGAGATTCGCGCTTCACTGGAAAAAGTGTCAGGGAATATTGATTTCACTGCTCAGCGTCTGTTTGCAGTTGTCAACAAATGTGACCTTGTCCGTGAGAATTGTTCATCTGATGGCATAGCTGATTATTTGCAGGACTATACCGGTAAAGACGTTGATTCAGGGCATCCCAGGGTTGAAGAATTGGATTGTTTCTTCTCTAACAAAAATGTTATAACTATTAACAATCTTGTTTCCTGCATTAATAATAAAATACTTACATTTTACATATCAGCAAAGAACGGTTTTGGCCTTGATGCTTTGAAAAAAGCGATTGCCGACTCCCAGAAAGACAGGCTGGAGTCCTCTTCCGATGCTCTACTGGTGACGAATGTCCGTCATCTCAACGCCCTGACACAGGCAAGGGCTTCCCTTCTCGACGTCCGTTCCGGTCTTATTGACAGCACGCCTTCCGACCTTGTCGCACAGGACCTTCGCCACGCCATCTCCTCCATCGGCTCCATCACCGGCACCATCACCACCGACGAAACCCTCGGAATCATATTCTCGAAGTTTTGCATCGGAAAATAGCCCAATATCAACATCCATCGAAATAAAGCACAAAACCATT
>JBJEJU010000042.1:0-8258 GCA_051878275.1 Candidatus Cryptobacteroides sp.
GGTCTTGATTTTTATACAACTGGCGTAAAATCGAAAGATTTTATGTAAGTTTGCATATTTGATTTCCGTTTTTGCGTATCCGCAGTCTTGCAGCCGGACGGCTGACAAGACATTTCCGGAATTATTTGGACGTAAACAATATTGCCGGCATGAAACCGAACATGAAAATCTTTGATATATTTTCGCCCATGGACGATATCAAATGATTTTCATCGTGAGAGTGAGCGATAGCGAACGGCTAACATACTCTCACAAAATTTTTATAAATGTAAAAATTTTTGATAGTATGAAAATAATGTACTGCATCAGGGGTCTCCACAATTCTGGAGGGATGGAGAGGGTCCTTTCAGTAAAGGCAAACCTTCTTGCTTCAAGGGGCCACGAAGTCACCATCGTCGTGCTGCGTCTCAAGGGACGGAAGCCGTTCTTCCCATTGTCGCCTTCGGTCGGCATCGTGGACCTTGCGGATACCGGTAGGTTCAGCGGCACTATCCGCAACCGTCTTGCCCGTGCAGTACGGGAGATTGATCCGGACATATGCGTCTCGCTGTGCGGCATGGAGGTCTATGCCCTTCCTGCCGTTGCCGGAGGACGTCCCTGCGTGGCCGAGTACCATTTCAGCCACGACAAGTTTTTCAGGAAATACCGCGGAGCCCTTCTCTATCCGTATGCATGGCTGCGGACAAGGCTGCTTGAAAAGGCGCTGGAGTCATATGACTGTATGGTGACACTGACTGAGTGCGACCTGCCCGTATGGAAAAGGCATTGCCGCAGGGTGGAGCGTATCTTCAACCCTGTCACGACTCCTTCGGGGCATGATTCCTCCCTTGAAGAGAAGAGGATGATAGCCGTCGGAAGGCTTGAGGGGCAGAAGAATTTCAGGGACCTGGTAGATGCATGGGCGACAGTCGCAAAGAGCTGCCCGGACTGGCGTCTGGACATATTCGGGGAGGGAAAGCTCGAACAGTCCCTGCGGGCGCAGGCCGGGCGTCTGGGGCTTGAAGGTAAAGTGAATTTGCGGGGAGTGGTGAAAGACATTGCAGCAGAGTATCAGAAGGCATCGGCCCTTGTGATGAGCTCGGTCCACGAAGGGTTCCCGCTGGCTCTTGTGGAGGCCTCTTCGTTTGGACTTCCGCTTATCAGCTATGACTGCCCGACAGGCCCTTCGGAGATTATCACCGATGCATTGTCCGGAGCGGATGATGCCAACGGTTTCCTCGTCCCGGTCGGGGATGTGGAGGCTCTTGCCGACAGGATATGCCGGGTTGCGCGGGACAGGGAGCTCCGAGTGCGTCTTGGTGCAGCCTCGAAAACAAGCTCGGGAAGGTTTTCTCCGGAGGTTGTAATTTCTGCTTGGGAAAAATTGTTCGGGTCGCTCTGCAGGGAGAAAGGCACGGGCCGCAGCTGATGCCCCGGGTCAGTCTTTCAGGTAGGCCTCTATGCTGTGGTTGCGGCGCTGGTTTTCCGGAGGAAGCTGCATATAGTCATTGTATTGCTGGACGAGGAAGGTCTCCCATCCGGCAAATGCCCTGAATCTGCATCCCTCAAACTCCAGGGTCGTGTAATTTTCAAAGAGACTCCTGTCGAATACCTCCCTTGTGCCGTTGCGGGTCATCGAGACTGCGCCTGCCTTTGCGCATGAGTCGAAACTGTAGCTGAGCATGATCTTTTCAGCCGCATCGATGAAGTGGCGTGCACCGAGGATATGGGCGGAGAGGCTTGCAAGCAGCGGCTGATGGAAATTGAACGGGCGGAACCTGGTTTCCAGCATATTGAGCCTGTGGGCGTAGTGAGTCAGTTTTCTTTCCGTCTTGCGCTGGACAAGAGGGTCATCCGGCTTTCCGTCCACCGGAAAAATGTCCACGAAAAGGCCGAACCTGCATCTTTCCTGACCGGCGATAACCGTGCGGGTGTCGTGCACCTTTGCAAAGATATGATCGAACCTCCCTTCGTCATTGTCCTCCTGGAAAATGCAGCGGTAGCGGCCCGGGCGGCAGTTGTATTCCCTCACAAACCGCTCGAAATCGGGGCGGGGCATAAGCAGGTCGATATCGTCGTCCCAGGGGATGAATCCCTTGTGCCTGACCGCACCGAGCAGGGTACCGTAAGCCATTGAATATCTTATGCCGTTGGCAGTGCAGAACCGGTCGATGTCCTTGAGAATGTCAAGGAGGTAGCCGTGGATTTCATTGTCGGGGATGCGTTGCATAATGGTCTGTTTTCACATTGTAAGCGGAATATTGTGTAAAGTTAGGAAAAAGTATTATTTTCGCGTAACTTTCAAAACAGATTATTATTTCGATTATGCAGTCATACGTTTTTCCCGGCAATATCGATGCGCGGATTCAGGCAATGGGGGCCGCAGACATACCCTATATGCGTACGGATGATTTCTCGGCCATCAATCTGGAGTCTTCCAGGATACTCCTGGATCTGATCCATTGCAGCGGAGGAAAGACAATCATCTACACCGGTTCCGGTACCGGGGCGATGAGCGCAATCGTTGAGAACTATGTTTCCACAAAAAAGAAGGCCCTTGCCATCAACGGCGGCTCATTCGGACAGCGCTGGGTGGACCTGTGCACTTACAACGGCATCCCGGTGGTCGATTTCAAGGTGGAGTTTACCAGGGAGCCGGATTACGTGGCGCTGGAAAAGGCTGTCGAAAGCGAAATGCCGGATGTGCTCCTGTGCCAGCATCACGAGACTTCAAGCGGTGTTCTCTATGATCTTGAGAAGATTTCGGATATTTGCCGCCGTCACGGCGTGAGCCTGGTCGTGGATGTGATCAGCTCTTTCCTTGCCGAGCAGCTCGATATGGATGCTTTGGGAATCGATATTTGCGTGACAAGCACTCAGAAGGGTCTCAACATCCCTCCGGGGCTTTCCATTGTGTTCCTGGGCCGCAGGCTTGATGGATATCCTTTCGCACACAGGGGGTTCTACTGGGACTTCGGGACCAATCTCGACAATCTCCGTAGGGGACAGACCCCGTTCAGCCCGGCGACGACACTCTATCTCCAGCTCAATGAAAGGCTGCGCCAGATTGCGGCAGAAGGAGGGGAGCAGGCCAATATCCTCAGGGTAAGGCACAATGCCGAGGTGTTCAGGGCCGAATGCCGCAGGTATGGCTGGGAGATGCCTGCAGAGCATCCTTCGTGTGCTGTGACGACTATCCAGACCTCGGACGACGCCGGCAGGAAGATTTTCAGGGGACTGATCGAGCGTTTCGGGACCTATATAATGCCTTGCGGCAAGCCTGGAATGTACCGCATCTCGCATATGGGACTCAGCACCGACACGGATACGCGCCTTCTCGCGGAAAGAATCCATCTTCTTGAAAGCGAATTGTAAAACTCATGGATATAGATTGAAAGCACCTATGAAAAAAGTCATCACATACGGGACCTTTGACCTGTTCCACCAGGGTCACATCAACCTGTTGAGAAGGGCAAAGGAACTGGGGGACTATCTGATTGTCGGTGTAACGACCGACAGTTTCGACATCCAGCGGGGGAAAATCAATACCCACGACAGCCTGATGACCAGAATCGAGGCCGTGAGGAACAGCGGCTATGCGGACCAGATAGTCGTGGAGGAGTTCAAAGGCCAGAAAATCAGCGACATCATCCGCTACAAGGTGGACATTTTCGCCATCGGCTCGGATTGGGAAGGCAAGTTCGACTACCTCAAGGAATATTGCCGGGTGGTATATCTGCCGCGGACTGAAGGGGTGTCAAGCACGATGCTCAGGCATATGAATCCGCTCCGGATCGGCATTGTGGGGACGGGAAGCATTGCCCGGCGTTTTGCGGACGAATCAGGATTTGTACAAAGTGTTGAGCTTGCCGGTGCATATTCAATTGATTATGAACAGTGCCGGGAGTTCTGCTCCAAAAAGGAAATCCCCGCTCCTGTCAGGTCGTTCAAGGAGCTTCTCGGGCTTTGCGATGCCGTGTATGTGGCGACTCCGCATTTTACCCATTATGGCTATGTGAGAGAGGCCCTCCTTGCGGGGAAGCATGTACTGTGCGAAACTCCGTTTGTGCTGCGGACCGCCGAGGCGCGGGAACTGCTGGACCTTGCAAAACAGAATGGCCTGATACTGCGGATTGCCCACAAGACGGCCTACTGCCCGGCTTTTTCGCAGCTCATCTATATGGTCAAGTCCGGTGTAATCGGCAAGATAGTGGATATCAATGCATCGGCTACCACCATAACCGACGAGAAATCTGCAAAGATGGATGTCGCGCAGTTCGGCGGCAGCATGAGCGAGAACGCCTGTTTCCCTGCGCTGCCCATTGTCAAGCTTCTTGGTACGGACTTCCGCAATATCAATTTCTATTCGATAATGAAAAACGGTGTGGATATCTACACCAAGGCCGTTTTCCTTTACGACAGTGCCACTGCTTCATTCCAGGTGGGACTGGGTGCAAAGACGGAAGGCAATATGACCATTTCCGGCACCAGCGGATATGTATATGTCCCCGCACCGTGGTGGAAAACGGATTATTTCGAGCTCCGTTTCGAGGACCAGAACAATAACCGCAAGTATTTCCTGCCGTTTGACGGTGAGGGACTGCGTTACGAGATAAGGGATTTTGCGATGGATGTCCAGATATGCAATGATGCGAAGGCCTCCGGGGAGTGCATGACGGACTGCCTGAGCAGTCCGGTCCTTACCGATGATGAGATAATGGCAATGACCCGGATCCAGGAGAATTATATTGAAGGTATCAACCTGTTCAGATTGAAATAAGTTAATGATGAAGACAATGACTTTGACGGAGCTGAAAGCTCTGAGTCTTGAGATTCTTGAAGATATGGACAAATTCTGCCGAACCAGGAAAATCAACTATTCAATTGGTTACGGTACCCTTTTGGGTGCTGTCAGGCACAAGGGCTTCATCCCATGGGACGACGACATAGATGTGATGATGCCAAGGGAGGACTATGAACGCTTCAGGGCCGAATACAGATCCGACAGGTTCCGCTTTTTTGACCATACTGTCATCCCGGACTGCTGGATCAATTTCGGAAGGGTGTGCGAATGCGAAAGGACAGTTACTCTCTCTACAATCCCGTGGCACGGTCCATCGTGCCGCACAGGTGTCTGGATTGACGTTTTCCCGGTGGACAGGGTGCCGGAAGGCATCAATTTCGATGACCTTTATTTCTCCCTTTTCCTGACACACAAAAATTCGGTGCGCTGCCGCAAGGCGCATGTTGACCTTAATGACAGCCCGACCTTCCTTTCACGGATCAAGCTTGCGCTCAACAAGCGCCTCCATCCTACATTCACGCACATTGACCCTCTCAAATTCACGCTCGCCCGCGAAAGTGAAATCCGTCTTTTCAACAGGAATGAATCCCTCACATATGCGCAGATTGCCTGTACGGACTATCCCAAGCCGGAGCTCTTTACTGCCGGTGACCTTGAGGAGTACTGTGAATATGAGTTCGAGGGCCGCCGTTTTATGGGCTGGAAGAACTATGACCCGATACTGAGGGTGATGTACGGTGACTATATGGTCCTTCCTCCCAAGGACAAACAAAAACCCCAGCAGAACTATATCCGTTTCTGCTGGAAATAGTGTAACCGGAATATATTCTTGACAATATGAAACCGAACATGAAAATCTTTGATATATTTTCGCCCATGGGCGATATCAAATGATTTTCATCGTGAGAGTGAGCGATAGCGAACGGCTAACATACTCTCACAAAATTTTTATAAATGTAAAAATTTTTGATAGTATGAAAAAGTTGATTTGTTCTTTTGCTTTGGTTGCCCTGTTTGCATCATGCGTGCAAAAGGAAGACACGGACCGAAAAGACCCCGATCCGGTTGAAGAGGCTGCCAGATTGGATATTATGCCTCTTGGACACGACAGCCCGGCTGTGCACGCAGAGGGAGGAGAGTGCACCGTTTCTTTCAGCACCAACCGCAGCTGGACTGCCAGTTCGGACAGCTGGATGACGCTTTCTTCCACTTCCGGCAAAGCCGGCAACGTCACGCTAACCGTCACTACTTCAGCAAATGATGCCTCAAAGCGTACGGGGGAAATCACAATCAGCATCCAGGACTGCTCGAAGAGCATCAGCATCACCCAATATCCGGCGATTGTCTCACTTGAACCCCGCTCAAAGCGCAATCTGAAGTGGGTTTTCAACATGACCTATGCCAACAACACATTCAATTCCATACTGACTCAGTACAACAAGCCCCAGACCAATATGTACCAGACTGTTGAAGCCAAAGACATCACAGGCCTGAGCACGGTAGCCAGCCAGAACGGGGTGAATGAAACCTGGGTCTGGACCTGGAACAATCCGTCAGATGCCGGAGTCAGCCTTTCCGTTCCGTTCTCCGTAACCTCCAATACGGTCCATGCCGATTTCACCGCAATCGACGGATATGAAGACTACGACACGGATTCTTTTATCTTCAAGGCCTATACCGGTACGGATGTGTTTGACGGAGAAAATTATGTCGATCCCGGCAATGCCACCATCAAAAGGCTGGCCGATGAGTTGTGGACGGAAGCGGACGGCGACATTGTATCATTTGCACGCAAGGCCAGCAAATGGACTGCCGACAATATTCCCTATACCCGTATGAACACCGGTCTCCATCCTGTGCAGGACATTCTTGACAATGGCGGTGACTGCGGTAACCAGGCTTCCATATTCATTTCCATTCTCCGCGCCAAGGGTATTCCGGCCCGTCATGTGGTGCTTTGCAGGGTGGGCTCTGCCCATGTCAGGGCGGAGTTTTATCTTGCCGGTTACGGATGGATCCCTGCAGATCCCAATGGCGAGCAGTCCGTCCCTTCTTTGGATTGGTTCGGCCAGGTGGATTATGATGCAGATGCGCTGGTTGTCTCACTGGGTATCTGCAACAGGTACGATATACCTCTTGTGGGCTTATACAACTGTCTGCTCGGCCAGGGGCTCTGCGGCCTGTGGTTCTGGTGGAAAGGGGAGACTGCCTACGACTTGAGTTTTGGCCTGGCGGAGGAGTAGCCCCAGGCAGATAACTGACGTCATCCTCGCAATACTGTCTGTATCTCCTTCAAAATATCTTCGTCGGCCGGAAGCCATCTTACGGAGAACAAGGTGTCTTTATCCAGCCACGCTGCGGCTTCGTGTTCGTTAAGGTGCAACGCCTCACCGGCAAGCCCGCACCAGAAGCAATGCAGCGTCAGGTGGAAAGCAGGGTAGTCCCACTCAACGGTCCTGATCAGGCTTCCGACACTGATTTCAGCATCCAGTTCCTCCTTGATTTCGCGCCTTAAAGCCTGCTGCGGAGTCTCTCCGGCTTCCATTTTCCCGCCCGGGAACTCCCACCAGTCCTTGAATTCTCCATATCCGCGCTGCGTGGCAAAGATTTCATTGCCGCGTCTGATAACTGCTGCCACTACTTCAATATGCTTCACCTTGATTGCTTTGTATTGTCATTTTTGTATGAAAAGCTATGCCCTCTATCCCCTATGATGTCCAATGAACCCGGAGCATTGCAATTCCGCACCGTATTGCGGCAAGGGCAGGGCAAAGATAGACAAAAGAAAGGATAAAGACCAATTGACCTGTTGAAAAATCAAAAAAAGGTTCGTATAATTACAAATAATATTAATGGTATAAAGAAATGGAAATCAAGGTAATGGGAAGCGGCTGCGCAAACTGCAAAGCCCTTCACGCAACAATGAGTGAGGCGGCCAAAAGCCTCGGAATCAATGATGTAGTAATCTATGATACAGACATCCAGCAGGAGTCCTTTATCCGGTGGTTTTTGCCATTGCAACGGCATTGCCGGTGCTGATTGTTGCCTGGCTGATTGCTTTCAGCATAGGCAAAGTCGGGGATTTCTACGGAAAGATGAAGACGGTGCAGAAGTGGGTATCCCGGATTGCCGGCGGAATATTCATTACCGCAGGTATCTATTATTGTATGGTTATTTTGTTTTAAGACAATATGTTACAAAGATTTGCCGATTGGCTTGTCTTCGGGATTTTCGGACTGGACAAGGCATCAAAGTGGGGTGATGCGCTGAATTTTTTTATTTATGACAGCATCAAGATTCTGATTCTGCTGTTTTTAATCAGTGCCATTATGGGCATCATCAATGCCTACCTGCCTGTAAGCAAACTGAAGATTTATCTCCAGACTCACAAACTGTATGGCTTGCAGTATCTGCTGGCATCGTGTTTCGGGGCTATTACACCTTTTTGTTCCTGTTCATCGATACCGCTGTTCAT
>JBJEJU010000043.1:0-7815 GCA_051878275.1 Candidatus Cryptobacteroides sp.
TTTGATATCGCCCTTGGGCGAAAATATATCAAAGATTTTCATGTTCGGTTTCATAACTTTTATATTCATTTTTCCATTATTATTTCGCAAGTCACATGTTTCTGTTTTTCGCGTTACTCCAAAAAACCCGCGATGCCTTGCGGGGCTTCTGCGGGTCCGCACCATAAAAGTCAAACTCTGTGCCAAAGAATATTGTCATACGATTTCCCTTGTTCGGAAATATTTGCTACCTTTGCTTGTTACGAACCAGGCTCCGCACCGGCGGGACCCGGGACGTCAATAATGAAAAAACAAAAACACATTATATGAAATTCACAGTATCAAGCTCAGAACTTCTCAGGGTCGTCCTCACGGCGCAGAAAGCCATCCCGGCAAAGCCTGTGGACGCCTTTCTGAACAATTACCTTTTCGAGCTGGACGGCAACACGCTTTCCGTCACGGCTTCGGACAAAGAAATCACCATCTGCAACACGGTTGAAGTGGACACTGCAGAAGAGGCCGGACGCATTGCCGTACCTTCAAAGCAGATTTCAGACCTGCTCAAGGAGCTTCCGGACGTCCCGGTCACCATCTCCACCATCAGCGAGAACGCATTCACCTGCTCCTGGGGAGGCAACGGCGAGTCCACGCTTCCTTACTACAATCCTGACGACTACCCTACTACCAAGACAGCAGGGGACGGCGCAATGGAGATTTCAATCCCGTCCGGCATCCTCTCCGCAGGCATCGGCAGCACCGTTTACGCCTGCTCCAACGAGGAGTCGCGCGCTATAATGAACAGCATTTATTTCGACATAAAGCCGGACAGCACCACGCTCGTGGCGTCCGACCTCCAGAAACTCGTATGTTTCTCCACGGCCGACGTGACCGCATCGTCGGAATGCTCGTTCAACCTCAACAAGAGGCACGCCGCAGTAATCAAGTCAATCATCGGCAAGGACGACAGCCCGGTTTCCGTCAGGTTCGACAGCAATTATGCGGTATTCACCTTTGACCAGACCACAGTCATCTGCTGCCTCGTCAACGGAAAGTATCCGGACTACACTACCATCATTCCGAAGAACAACTCCAACATCCTGAGCATAAACAGGGTACAGCTTCTCAACACCATCAGGCGCATTTCCGTCTGCGCGGAAAAATCCTCCAACCACGTCAAGTTTGAGCTCACAGGCGATTCTCTCGAAATCTCGGCACAGGACCTCGGATTCGAGATTCAGGCCCATGAAAAGATTTCCTGCCAGTACAACGGTGACGACCTTGTGATAGGCTTCAAGTCCTCCCACCTCGTGGAGATTCTCGGCAATCTCGAATGTGAGACCGTGGTCATCAAATTTGCCGACAGGAGGCGCTCAGCGCTGATCCTGCCGTCTCCGGAGGAGGAGAAGAAAGAGAAGGTGTTCGGCATCGTTATGCCTGTGATGGTAAGATAAGCCCTTCTGACAATGGAACTTCAGCTTACAAGACCGCTGCTGTTTTTCGACATCGAGAGCACCGGTCTCAACATTGCGACCGACGGTATCGTGGAGCTTTGCTTCGTAAAGGTGTATCCCGGCAATCCTGTTCCGGAAGTGCGTACATGGCGCATCCGCCCGTGGAATCTCGAGACCGGCAGGCAGATCCATATCTCCGAGGAAGCTTCGGCAGTCAACGGCATAAAGGACGAGGACGTCAAGGACTGCAAGAGGTTCCTTGAACTGGCAGACGAGATTGTGGATATGCTGCAGGGATGTGACCTTGCAGGCTACAATTCCGGAAAGTTTGACCGTCCGATGCTTGCCGAGGAGCTCGAAAGGGTGAGGGTGTATTGCGAGAAACGCATTGCCGACCCGAAAACCCCTGCGGACAAAAAGGAGAAGGCCAGGGCAATGATGGAAAAGGTCAGCATCGATCTCCACAGCGTGCAGATGATTGACGTGCAGACGATTTACCACTATATGGAGCCGAGAAACCTCAGGGCGGCATACCGTTTCTACTGCGGAGGGGAGGATTTCGACAATGCCCACGCAGCCGAGGCGGACACGCTTGCGACCTACGAGGTGCTCAAAGGCCAGCTTGACAGGTACCAGGCTCCTGACAAATACCACGAGACAGTCCTCAAGAATGACGTGGACTTTCTCTCCGGAGTGGGCGGGAGGCCGAAAACGGTCGATTATGCCGGACGCATCATCATGTCCTCCGGCGTGCCTACAATCAATTTCGGCAAATACAAGGGACGCTCCGTCAGGGAGATTTTCGAAACCGACAAGAGCTACTTCGCCTGGATTGAGAACGGGGAGTTTACCCTCGACACGAAACGCCAGTTCAAAAGGCTCGCCCAGGAATATGCGCAGGAGGACCGCCAGAAGGCCAGCAAGCCTCTTGAAGGCAAGGAGCTGAGCGATGCGGCCGATCTTTTGAAAAACCATTTCGGGAGCCGATGAACATTATCGTAAAGACAGCCTCCGGCCATCTGATTGTGCGCCCGGACACCACCTGGGAGAAGGACAACGAAGATCTGTATGTCCCGGACGAGGTGTCTTCACTTTCATATACCCCGGTACTCGCCGGCAGGATTACAAAGCCGGGACGGAGCGTGGGACTTAAGTTCACTCCGAGGTATTTCGACTGCTGCACCTACGGCGTGCTGCTGTATCCGGATGATCTCGAGGACGGTTCTCCGGAGGGCTTTGCCTGCGCGAGCTGCCTTGACCATACATCATTCATCCCGGGTGCCGTGTTTCCGAAGGAGGAGCTCTCTTCGGCCCGGTTCCGGCTGTTCAGGGATGACGGGCTGTTATTTGAGAACGGCGGGGAGAGTGCGGCCATGGTGGAAAAGGCCCTGGAAGAAGCCACAAGGAGGATTTACATACGCACGGGAGACCTCATTGCAATTGAGCTCCAGCCACGCAGGCCTCTTCTGGGAAGAGGGGACGGCAGGGCGAGAATTTGGGCGGAACCGTCCGTTGACTTCAACATAATATTCTGACATCATGGACAAGAAAGCTCAAATGATGGATGCCGGGACGGCGCTGTTCTCCTCGGAAGAAGGTTTCGGGAGTGCCCTGGGGGCCGTCAAGGCCGCAATGGAAGCAGGGGGCGGAAAGATTTACCGCAAGATGGACGCTGACGCCTCGGTGTTTCCGGCCACTACAGGGGAGTTTGACCTGTTTCTGGATTTTTCCACCCGCTGGCGCAACCGCTATGTCAGCTGCACCCTGGAAGATGCCGGAATGACTCCGGAGGGGCTCCACAGGTATGCTGCCGTCTTCAAGCAGGGCGACTCGAGCAGCAGGGTAAGGGATTATACGCTTATGACTGCGTGCGTTGCCATTGTCCTGGTAGCAGTTATGGCCCCCGGCGTGATACGGATCGTATCAGGCATACTCCTCCTGCTTCTGATAGCATACGTATGGATATCTCCGTCCGAAAAAAGCCAGGAGCGGGTAAAAGATATCATCTCCTCCCTGCAGCAGGATGCCCGGCCCTCGTGAAATTCATCTGGGCCGGGGATATGCCCCACAATGGTGCAGAACGGGGGTAGCCGTTCCAGATGAGGGCAATTTGTCTCCATCGGGAACGGGGAGATGCCCCACAGATACCTGTAGAGGGTGTCCCCGTTCCAGATGAATTTCACGGGAGAAGATATCTGCTGACGGTATTCACTGGCCACATGCGACAGGGAAGTAATCCATCCGGATGCCGGGAAGAAAAAGTCCGCAACACGCTGGCGCCATCAGGCGCCGTGGCGGAACGTCAGCAAGATTTTCTTTGAAAATCGCAGCAGTGTAGCCACCCGCCGGAATGTAATGGAGGCGGTATGCCCCTGAAAGGGGCTGTCTGCGTTAGCAGACTGGGGTTGAGAGGCAAGGCAGGCAAAGCCTGCCTTCAGCCGCCGCGTTGGAGCGGCAATGAGATTTCTGAAGGAAATCGAATAGCGGAGACGCCGGCCGAGCGATAGCGCAGGCCGTTTCCCCCTGAAAGGGGGAAGTCGTGCAGCGACAGGGGGTTAGGAGGCTTTTGCAGGCGAAAGCCTGTCCCATGAAAGGGGGGTGGCTGCTTTGCAGCCGGGGGTTGAGAGTGTATATGCAAAAGGCTTTGCCTGTTGCATATAGCTCCAAAGGCTTGAAAGTTTTCAACTTTCAAGCCTTTGGAGCCGCGAACGGGACTCGAACCCGCGACCTGCTCATTACGAATGAGCTGCTCTACCGACTGAGCTAAAGCGGCGTGGACTGCAAATATACAAATATTCATTGAATTGACAAAAATGGTTTGCGATATTATTGTTGTAGGAGGAGGAGCATCCGGGCTTATGGCAGCGTACGGGGCCGCATCCGCGCCCGTCCGGGAAGGCTTTGCACCGCCAAGGGTAGTGGTTCTTGAAAAAATGCCCCGTCCCGGACGCAAAATAATGATTACGGGAAAAGGACGGTGCAATTTCACCAACCTCAAGCCGTGGGAGGAATTCTCCACGCACATACGCAGCAAGGCGGCTTTTGTCCGTCCTGCATTCTACAACTTTGACCCGCAGGACTGCATCGACCATATAGTGCGCAGCGGCACCAAGGCTGTGGTCGAGCGCGGGGACAGGGCCTTCCCGGCATCCTACCGCTCGAGCGACATCGTGGATACCCTTCAGGATGCAGCCCTGAAGGCAGGCGCCAGAATCGAAACCGGCATCGAGGTGAAAAACATCGTATGCAACGAAGGCTCGGCAGGAAATGTATTTATGGTACCATGTTCCGGGAGCAGGACTTACTCCGCGCCACGCCTGATAATTGCCACGGGCGGACTCTCCTACCCCGCCACAGGAAGTACAGGAGACGGTTACGGATGGGCAAAAGCGCTGGGCCACAGCATAAAGGACTGCTTTCCGTCGTTGACAGCAATAGTCCCGAAAGGCTATAAGAATACTTCCGATCGCGGCCATATCGACAGGTCCACTCCCCTTTCTGACATAGGCAGGTCGTTGTGTGGCAACCAGTTGAAAAACATCAGCATTTCCCTGTATGCAGGGAGTGACCTGCTTCAGGCCGAATTCGGGGACCTGGACTTCACCGACGGTGGGATAGAGGGCCCTGTCGGATTCAGGATCAGCCGGAGCGCCGTCAAATCGCTGGTCAACGGGGCAAAGGTGTCGGTTGTCATCGACATGAAGCCTCAGGTGCCTGCGGAGGAGCTGCTCCCAAGAATATCCGGGCTATGGAACGACATCTCTAAGACACCCGCTGCCCGCAACACGCCAATCCGCCAGATGCTCAGGATGCTCCTTTGCAAACTGATGCCGCAATCTCTTGCAGGCGGTTTCGCATCCTGCCATCCGGAAGTGCTCTACGGGCGCAAAGGCAATGAGAGGATAGATTTCAAGGCCATTGTCAATGCCCTGAAAAACTGGCGTTTCGACATTGACGGCTATGTGGGGTACGAACGTGCGGTAATCACCGCCGGTGGCGTGTCAACAGATGAAATCGTGGCAAAGACAATGGAGTCAAAACTCAGGAAAGGCCTGTATTTCTGCGGCGAGGTCCTTGACATAGATGCAGATACGGGTGGATACAACCTTCAGCTCGCCTTTTCCACCGGTTATCTGGCAGGGCAGAATGCGGCAAAATCCCTTTAGGATTTTTTCCGATTGCTTTGTAAAAACTAAACTGTTTGTTATATTTGATAGCAATTGGGTTTCGCATTTTGCGGAAGCCGGTTGACAGAAAAAATTTGACAATATGACAGACAGGCATTTGAGCATAGACTACAAAGTGTACTCCAGCATCGATGAAATGGAGCCTTCAGACAGGATTATGGCAAAAAGGGCCTCAGATGCAAGAAAGACGGCATATGCGCCTTATTCCCGTTTTTATGTAGGCGCTGCAGTGCTTCTTGACAACGGGGAGATTGTGACAGGGTCCAATCAGGAAAATGCTGCTTCCCCGTCGGGGCTCTGTGCAGAACGCACGGCTATGTTTGCAGCCTCGGCACACAATCCGGGAGTCCCCATGGTAGGCATAGCAATAGCCGGAGGACCGGAAGGAGGACTCTGCAGCAGCCCTGCCACGCCTTGCGGGGCGTGCCGCCAGGTGATGTCGGAGTATCAGAAACTTGGAGGCAAACCCATGTCCGTGATTCTTGTAGGGGCTTCCGAGATATGGAAATTTTCCTGCGTCCAGGACATTCTGCCTTTCGATTTTGACAGTCTGGATTAGTTTGGCAGTCCGGATTGGGAAGCCTTTTGGAAACAGCTGCGGAAAGAGGTTGGCCCAAAAGGTCATTGATTTTCATCCCGACCTGGCGAAGCGGGTGGAGAGATCAGCATAATACGCGGCCGGTACAGGTCAGATTGCCCCGGAGCCGAGCATTTCCCCGTCGGAAGAGTACCACACGGCAAACTGGCCGGGGGTGATTCCGCGCTGGGGGGCGTCAAACAGGATGAACAGTCCGCACGGGCGCTTTATCAATGTGGCCTCCTGAAGGGGCTGGCGATAGCGGATGCGCACAAGGTAACGGCGGATTTCCCTGTCGGCCATCTCCATATCGGGCCTTATCCAGTGGATTTCGTCAGGGGAAACCTTCAGGCAGCTGCGTGAAAGACCCTTATGGGTGTGCCCCTCTCCGACATACACTATATTCTTCTCCGTATCTGTGGCAATCACAAAAAGCGCATCGGCATGACCACCGATATTGAGGCCCTTCCGCTGCCCGATGGTATAGAACTGGGCGCCTTCGTGACGGCCGAGTACCGCCCCGAATGGATTGGCCCGGTAACGGGTCTTCTTTATATGATGCTTTCCGCTCCGATAAGTCTCGGTCTCAAACTTTATGTCATAGGTGACAGGCCAGGAGAGTCTCTCGAGCTGTGCGTCCGACAGGGCGGCAATCTTCTCCGGATCATAGACATTGCCGCTTCCTGAAGCCGAGCATTTGTCCTCGGAGATGTAGCCCGTGATCATCCTGACTTCCGAGCCCTGGGCAGTAATGGAGGAAAGAGTGTCTTTGATATAATTATACTGCTCATTTTCAGCATAATAAGCATCAAATACCTCTACAACGTCCCCTTCCACGCTGCGGAGCTTCTGCTGGAGGAAGGTGGGCAGGTCAACTTTTCCCACAAAGCATATGCCCTGCGAATCCTTCTTGTCGGCACACGGGAGATCCGCCTCCCTTGCAATCTCCCTGACCTGAGGCTTGAGAAGGTCCCCTATCGGGAAGAGAGCCCTGGAAAGCTGCTCCTGGCTGAGCTGGCAAAGGAAATAGCTCTGGTCCTTGTTGGGATCGGTGCCGGCGAAGATACGGTAAACCGGTTGCCCGTCCGGCCCCGCAAACTCATCCTTGCGGCAATAATGGCCTGTCGCCACCATATCGGCTCCGAGCCTGCGGGCGGCCTGCAGGAAAGCGTCGAACTTGATTTCCCTGTTGCAGAGCACATCCGGATTGGGAGTGCGTCCGCGGGCATATTCGTCAAACATATAATCGACAACCCTTTGCCTGTACTCTTTTGAAAGGTCTATGAAATAGAACGGAATGCCGATCCTGCGGGCTGTCATCTCGGCCACAAAGCGGTCCTCCTCCCACTCGCAGTCACCGTGAAGCGTGGCATCTGCATCGTGCCAGTTCTGCATGAACATCGCAAACACATCGTATCCCTGCCTCTTGAGAAGCAGGGCGGCAACCGCCGAATCGACTCCGCCGGAAAGACCGACACATATCTTCAAATCCTTGCCTGAACCGTTCATCTGTCTGTCGATAATAACGAAAAAAGGGAAAGCTTAGCACATCGCACCGCTACAACCTCCTGCCCTTGCTGCCTTCCGGCCCTGGGGGAGTTCAGAGGGAGCTGGTCGTGTA
>JBJEJU010000044.1:0-33213 GCA_051878275.1 Candidatus Cryptobacteroides sp.
TCGTACAACAGGGCTCCAAATTGCGCTTCACGCAACACGAAGCCCTATATAGTTGTGATCATGGCCTGGGCGGTTGTCTTTGTGAGCCAGAAGATCGGCCATCATCCGGAAAGCCTTGCCCAGACCGTCAGCGGCATTTCCCCGCGGAGCTGGCTGTTCCTCATACTGTCCGGCCTTGCAACCGGAGCCTCATGGCTTTGCTATTTCTACGCAATCAAGGTTGGGGATGTCAGCAAGGTCGTCCCGATAGACAAATGCAGCCTTGTGCTGACAATCATCTTTGCAGTAATCTTCCTTGGCGAGTCCCTGACCTGGAAAACCGTTGTCGGCTGCTTCCTTCTTCTTGCCGGCACCATGGTGATGGTCTTGTAGGGCACAGAGCCTTCTACTTGACATGAGCAGCCAGATAATCAAATACATACGGCATCACGACCGAGTCCTTTTCCCCGCCGGTCATCGAGGCCATTCCGGCGAGATTTTCGTCATTGAATCCGTGGTTTGCCCCCTTGACAGGATACAGTACAGCTGACGGATAGGCCTCCACGGCCTTTTCGGAATACTTTATGTCAACGAGAAAATCATTTGTGCCGTGAAGGATGATGATGTCCCCGGGATACTTTCCGATGTGGGCATAGACATCGAAGTCCTTGACGGAATCCACGAAGGCATCGCTCAGGCCAAAATTCCCGAATCCTCCGAAGAATCCGTCATTGCCGGCAAAGGAAGAAAACTTTTCCACGATCTCCGGGATGTTGAAAGCCGGATAAAAGAGAATCATACCCTTGATGTCTTCGGGGCGTTCTTCTGCAAGCAGCGCTGTCACAAGGCCTCCCTGGCTCGACCCGAGCACAAAGACATTGTCTGCGTCAACATAATCCAGCGACCTGATACGGTCAAGGACAACCCCCAGGTCAGCGACTTCCGTAAATACCGTCATCTCATCCACAGTCCTTCCTGTGCTTTTGCTGTCATCGCATGCACCGCAGAAATCAAAGCAATATGCGGCATATCCCTTTTCGGCAAGATACTCCGCATAAGGGACCATTGCCTTGTGTGTCAATGAGGAACTGTGCGACAGGACAATGACCGGCAGTCTTCCTTCCTTGCCTTTCGGAGTGTAGATCATCCCGAAAATGTCAATGTCCCCGTCCGTGCAGTGCAGCTCGGTGGCTACTGTCTCATATGCCTCTGCATCGCCTTCATTGTCAATCCCTTCCGAGTCCGCCTTTGAGCAGGCAGCCACCACCCACAGGCAAAGCAGCATTGCTGCCACGGTAAACTTTCTTTGCATACCAAGAATCTGTTTTCAACCCATATTCCTTTATCCGATAAACGTCGCGCCTCAAGTGCAAATTATGTACCCCGTCAATCGGCACTGCCGGTATCGTCAATCAGATTGCCGGCATCGATTTCCGGCCTGATGTAGTTGTCAAATGCAAACTCCCATAGCCGTGTGGAACCCTGTGCGGAGCGGGCATTTCTTTCCAATACCTCCGAAAGCCGCCTGCCTCCTTCCCTCCATGCCCGGCCACCGCTCGCGTGCTGCAGCATCAGCGGCTGGAAATTGTCAAGGGAATGGGCAAACTTTGCCTCAGGGCTTTCCCACTCCTCGAACTCATCCCAAAGCGCACGCATCTTTGCGCAAAGGTCATCCGGAAGCTGCGAAAACAGCCTGTCTGCCGCTGCAAGCTCCCTTGCACGCTGGCTCTTCTTGCCCTCCTCGTCGTATGCGAAGGTATCGCCTGCGTACACTTCCACAAGGTCATGCACCAGCAGGATGCTTACGACTTTCAGCACATCCACTTTTTCATTGGAATACTCCGAAAGCAGCAGAGCCATCACGGCCATATGCCATGCGTGCTCAGCATCATTCTCAAGACGCTCCCCGTCAGAGAGGAAAGTGCGTCTCTGTACAAATTTTTCCTTGTCGATTGTCCTGCAGAACTCTGCAATCTGCAAAAGGCGTGAATCAGTCATGATGCTTTTTCAAAAGTTTTGCCGCTGCTCCTGTGAAGATGATTTCCACCGGCCCGTCCTGTGAAGATTGCCAGAATTTGACCATATCCTCCAGCTCGGCCTGCTGTACACGGAGAGGGAGCCCGCAGCCGAAATCTGTGTCCCAAGCCCTGAGTTTGAGCTGGTTGTTGATATAAATCAGCTCCAGCGAAGGAGTATTCATGTTGCTTGCATTGAAGAAGAAATAAGGCAGCGCATATCCGTTTACGCAAAATGACAGCCTCACCGTCAAGTCAAGCCTTTCAGGATCCAGGGCCTTCCCGGCGGCTTCCTTGATAGCACGCGCAGGCGTCCCTGGGCTGAATCTTCCCATTACGACAGCCTGCGAGAAATTGCCGAAGAAATCCTCCCCGATTCCGCAGGCCCTTCCGCGCAGGTCAGCAACTTCAAGAAGCGTATAATCGCCGCATTTTCTTTTTCCTGCCTTTTCGGAAGCCTTGTGGAGCATATCGGCGGCAAGGGCGCAGAGCACGGCATTTGTCCCGGCGCCGGAGGCCTCCCTGAGCCTTTTCAGCTGCTCCTGCGACACTTCAATGCTGAACCTGTCCTTGCTTCCGTACCGGATTCCGTTGAGGACCATTTTCAGAAGATCTTTCATGCCGAGCTTTGCCCATTGCGCTTCGGTAACCTTCTGCAATGTCTCTTCCCTGCTGAAAGCGGTCGTGCCAGGGAGCAGGCCCTGGTCCACGGTCATCTGCTTCGGAACATCTCCGCTGCAGGTCAGCTGCGCCCACTCTTTGATGAGATTGTAGAAGGTGCATCCGTCCATGACGGCGTGCGCCCCCTGGGCAACCACTGCCACTCCATCGTCCAATCTAATGTACCAGGCGTGGAAGGCAGGACATTTCCCTTTCTTGAAATCGTCTGTATTGTATTGGGGGACAAGCTTGTACATGTCTTCGGAGTATTTGTGCCCCGGTGCGTCAACCTCGCTCAGGAAGCCCGCGGTATCCGGTGTCCTGTCCCATACTACGGCCTTGCGCGCCACATCGTACCTGCCTGTAAGCAGGGGATAGCGCCTGAGAATCCCTCCAAGCGATTCTTCAAGCCTGGAGGGTTCCGGAGCGCTATTGTAAATCCATGCCCCCTTTATGGTTATTCCGAGGCAGAAGACATCAAAGGGGGACAGTTTCCATTCAGTGAGCATATTCCTTTGGCAAAACGCAGCAGAATCCGAACATGTCAGGGTCGAACTCATCGTCCCACCACATCTCCCCGAAAGGAGGCATGTCATAGTCGCGGAACATCATTTCGAGGCTTCCTTCGTCGTTGATGCGGAAAGATATCACGGATTCGCCCAGGCTCTCGTCATCGGCAGAGAAAGCCCTGTTGGCAGAATCGAGCTTATAGTAGAACCAGAGGACTTCTTCGCATTCAAGCTCCTCAGCCATAAACATATTGGACTCCAACATGGCATATTTCCCCGCAGGTGTGGCACCGCTGCACGGATTGAGAGGGGTGGTCATCGAAACGGTGGCGCCGTCCCTGAAATAATTGGCGAAATCCCCGACGCCGTTTGTCCTGAGCTTTACCTGGCCGTCGGCATCATCGATATAGAACTCAAGCTCAAAACCCTCATTGTGGGTCGGGAGAAGCTCAGGGTCATCCTCCATCTCCATAAACCAAAGCTCAATCTCCTCGATGTCATAGACTCTGTCAAACACCCATTTCCCGACGAGGTTTTCCGGGACGAGTAGGCTTGAAAGGAGTTTTACTGCAACCTCTCCGGTATTGCCCGCAAGCACGTCAGGGCCACCGAGGGAAAGGATGCCGGCCGGATTGACTGCCTGGTCCGCAAGGAGATTGTCCTTGTCGTCCTTTGCCGCCGCAAGCGCCTTGATCCCGATTGTGGCTGTGTTGGTACCTTTGGCAAGGGTGACGGTGGCAGGATAATCGATGAATTTTTCCGCATCCCCGTCAATGACTACAGGGATCACCAAATCGGCAGGAGCCTTGTATGCCTTGCCGGACTCCACGCCCTCAAAGCTCACGGTCACCGAACTGCTCTCCACAAGCTCAATGGATGAGGTGCTGAAATTGTAGATAAGTTTCTCATTTGCATTGAGATTCACAACACAGGTGGAGTTCGTGCCCACAGTTGCATCGCTGCCTCCGAGCTTGATGACAATCTGGTCATCCGCGCCCATTCCCTTGTCGGTGACGCTGATGGACGCCCTGGTGGAACCGGCTTCAAAGGTGAATGACTCTGCGGAAACCGTGTATGCGGTACCCTTTGCTGCCGAACCCGAAAAAACGGCAGGAACGGTAATCGGAGACTCCAAAGCCTTGTCGATGACGGCGGTCACCTCCACGGAGCCACCGATGTTGACAGAATAGATCCTTTCGGCGAACTCCACTGTCGCCTTAGTGTCTTCCTTAGCACAGGAGGCGAAGGAAAACAGTGCCGCAGCGCACGCTGCAAAGGCAATTAAATGTTTCATTTTCATACTATCAAAAATTTTTACATTTATAAAAATTTTGTGAGAGTATGATAGCCGTTCGCTATCGCTCACTCTCACGATGAAAATCATTTGATATCGCCCTTGGGCGAAAATATTTCAAAGATTTTCATGTTCGGTTTCATTTATTGTTGCCGACTGCATTGTCGTACTCCGCCCGCAGTGCCTTCACCTCGTCCAGGTCTTCCTGTGAGGGGATTTCGCCTTTCGGAAGCACATAATTGGACGAAGAGTCCGTGGTTTTTGGAGGCTGCTCACTGTAAGAACATCCACTAAGGTACAAAACGGACAAAACAAGCAACAATATAGCAATAATTCCAGAATACTCAGTCTTCATAACCCGGGTTTTGTATCATTTCAGGATTGATGTCCACATCGCCTTTGTATATCGGTGCGGTGTAGAGATATTGTTTTGTGGTGTATTTCAAGCCGTTGCTGAGCACCCACCATTCCGGTCGCCCGTTCCTCTTGAGCTCGTACCACCTGTCCCCTTCCAGAAACAGCTCCTTGCGCCTCTCGTCCAGGATGGCCTGGAGCAGGGGAGTCAGCGGCTTTCCCATGGCATCTTCACTGATCCTCCCGCCGCTGCGGACCTCCGGAAGCGAGCCGGAGTCAAGCGGGGAGGCGCCTTCAATCCTTGCCTGACGGAGCATATTGACAAGGGAAAGGGCTTCCTGCGCATTGCCGAGATGGTACTCCGCTTCGGCTCTCATAAGCACAATCTCCGAAAGGCGGACCTTGCACTCGGCGGTCTTCACGGCAAAGCGCTTCCCGTCCAGCGAAGATGTGTAGCGCACGTCCTTTTCCGGTTCATCACCATAAAGGGCCACAAGGGAAGAGGCTGCAGGACGGCTCTGGAGATACTTTTTTACCATCGAAAAATACCAGTCTAGCTCGCTTGAATTGTTGATGTGCGAGCGGACCATCACCTCGCCCTTCCTCTGAGTGGCGGAGTTGATCATGTCGGCGTATTCCTGGCGGGGGGTAAGGGTGAATCCGCTGTTTTCCATGATGTCGCGGCAAAGCTCCGCCGTCCCGCCCCAGTCCTCGGTCCAGAACAGCAGCTTCGCCTTGTAGGCCTTTACAATCCACTCCGTGAAAAAGAACAGCGGGTCCGTCGGGTGGAGCTCCAGCGCCTTGTCAAACATCGAAAGGGCATAGTCCGCCGTCTGCCTGAGGGAAGACCTGACCGGCCTGTCCTCAATGTCGAAACGGTCCACAATCGGAAGGCCGGGCTGCGAATCGGGACTGTCCCACGGCTCGCAGTAATCCCTTATCATGTTGTAGTAAATGATGCCTTTTATGGCATATGCGGCAGACAGGGCACCGCTCGCTGTCTCCGAGGATCGTCCGTCAAGGTTCTCTATCACAATGTTGCAGTCCTTCACGATCGGCCAATGGCTGCGGTATGCGCCCTGCATCGTGTTGATTGCCTCGCCGGCATATGAGACGAGGTTGGTCCCCAGCCTGATGTTGGCGTCGAGGTCGTCCGCACAGCCTTCCAGCCTCAGGAGCCTGTCGATGTTGCCGACGATGTATTCGTCACCTCCTCCCTCGACGTCGCGGATGATGTTGTGCATCACCGAGGCGAACTCCTCGTCCGTGGAGGGGAGCACATAGCCCTGCGGCTGCACGGAAAGATAGTTCCCGCAGGCAATTGCAAGCGGAAGGACCGCCGCCGTCAGTATGAATCTTTTTCCCATATCGTCAGAAATCTATGCTGAATCCGCACGAAACGCTTCTTGTGGTCGGATAGGTCGCACCCGGCACCTCCGGGTCCATCCCGTCGTAGCCAGTTATCGTGAGGAAATTGTTGAGTGACACATTGAAACTCAATGCCCTCAGTCCCGCTTTGCGCACAAGCGCCTCCGGCAGCGAGTATGTAAGTATCATCGACTTGATGCGCAGGTAAGACAGATCCTTGACGTAGATTGCATCTATGATGCTGTAGTCCATTGGGTTGGTAGCGGCAAAATTGTAGATTGCGTTGAACCTGTCGTAGATGCGCGGATACTTTGTGCCTGAAGTCCGGTCTTCGGTCCACCGGTCAGTCCTGTCGCGGGTCACGTTGAGGTGGTTGCTGTAGAGGTCGCTGTACTGTGACTGGATTTCCTCGGTCGATACACCGTTGTGGAGTGCCCCGGTGTAGGATGCCGGGGAAGTGATCTTGTCATAGACCTTGTTGCCGAACGAATACACCCCGGAAATGCTTAACCTCAGCTGCCTGTAGTCCACGGACAGGTTGAATCCTCCCGTGAACGGGGCAATGGTGGTGCCCAGGTAGAAGCGGTAGTTGTCGGGGTCGTTGAGGTCCGTGGCCGATGTGATCGAGGCGTCGTCGCGCAGGTGGAACTTGTAGAGCCCGCTCGACGAATCGATGCCGCCGTATTTTCCCGACATTATCGCCCCCACAGGATACCCTTCCACATAACGGTCCTTCGAGCTGATCGACCCGCGGTAGGAAGGAGTGTATTTGGTGACTTTGTTGAAATTGTAGGCGAAGTTGACCGAGCCGCTGAGCCGCAGGTCATTCTTCTGGAGAATCCTGCCGCTTACGGTGGTCTCTACGCCGCGGTTCAATATGTCCGAACTGTTGAAATAGACCGAATAATACCCGACCGTCGAAGGGACCACGGAGGATGTCACCACGTCGGTGCTCATCCTGCGGTACACCTCGGTATTGATGTTGAGCCTGTCCTTCCAGAGGCCCAGGTCGATGCCGATTTTGGTGTCTGCAGTCTTTTCCCATCCGAGATTCGGATTCGGTGCGGAAGGGAAGGAGCCGAGCATGTAGGAATCGTCCCCGAAGTAGCGGTATTCCTGCTGGAGGTACTTCAGGACCAGAAGATGGGTGGTGCTTGTGTTGACATCGCCCGTAAATCCGTATGCGGCGCGGACCGTGGCGTGCGAGAATACCTCCGGCATCCACTCCTCTTCGGCCATGTGCCAGGCTGCGCCTGCGCTCCAGGTAGGATTGAACTGCTTTTTGCTTCCGAAATTGGAACTTCCGTCGGTCCTGACCGAAGCATTCACGACAATGGTCCTGCCTATGAAAAAGTCTGCCGAGCCGTAGAAGGAAGCATAGCGCGTCTCGGTGAAATACTGCCCGTTGAGCCTTTCCACCTGGCTGAGCCACTGGTCTGCCGGTCCGCTGATTGGCGGCATCGACGAGGTGCCGGTCACAGGGTCATAGTTGTACCTCTTGGTATAGACCGTGTTGGATTTGGAACCGCGGAGCTCTGCGCCTGCAAGAAGGTTGAGTGTGTATCTGTCCGAAAAGATATTGTTGTATGAGAAATGCCCCCTGGCCACATAGCTGTCGCGGTCGGTCCTGTTCTGCGAAATGCTGCCGTAGAGGTTGGTCTGGGACTTGTCGTCATTGCCGAGGCGGTCGCGGAATGCCGTGTAGGTGTACTTGTCCACCACTTTGTCCGTAGAGTTGCCCGAGAATGAGTAGGATGCGAGTCCTATGAAATGGAGAGGCCCGGCTATCCTGATGTCAATCTGCCCCCTGATGGTACTGGATGTGTTGACGGTCTTTGTATAATTGCTGTTCAGCTCGCGAAGTATGCTGAATCCGTTTTTCGGCATCACCTGCTCAACTCCGCGTCCATTGTAATATCCGAGAGAAAAATATGTATTGTCGCCGGCATATCCCCCGTCCCCGTCATATGCTTTTTCGTATGGATTGGCAAAGTAGGCGTAGGTGAATGCATTTACCGAGCTGTCGGGGCTGCGCGACTCCTGCCTTGCCGTCTCGATGCCGAAATCCAGCCGGACGCCCTCGCTCGGGCGCATTGTCATGTTTGCACTGAAATTGTAGCGGTTGTAGCTGTTGTTGATGAGCATTCCGTCCTCGTCGTTGATGCCTCCGGACACATAGTAGGTGTATCTGTCGGAGCCGCCGCTGAGCGAGATGTGGTGGTTCTGGGAGAATGCGTTGCGGAACAGCAGGTCATACCAGTTGGTGGTCTCCGACTTGATGCTTTCGAGGTAGGCGTCCTGGGCGGCCCTGTCCCCGGCCATCCCGGAGAAATCACCGAGCCCGGCCCTGACCTGTCCCACGATTCCGATCACGGGATAGAATGCAGTGGCGTCTGTCAGGGATGCCTGGTAGCGGCTTTCAGAGAACTCGTCCCACAATTCCTTTTCCCACTCAATCTTTTCCGCCGAATCCATCAGGTCCACGCTCCGCTGCGGCCGGAAAGACCATGTGAAATTGTTGTTGTAGCCCACCTTCATCCGTCCCTGCTGGCCGCGTTTGGTCGTGACCACTATGACACCGTTGGCCGCGCGTGAACCGTAGATGGCTGCCGCCGCCGCATCCTTCAGGACTGTAATCGATTCTATGTCATTGGGATTGATGCCTCCGACGCCGTTGACGAAAATGTCGTCAAATCCTCCCGTGGCGAGCTGCTCGCCGGTAAGATTGGGCGATTCGTTCTGGAGCGGCACCCCGTCCACAACCCACAGGGGGTCGCTGGTGCCGGAGAGGTTGTTGGTGCCGCGTATGCGTATGCGCGACTGGGTGCCAGGCTGTCCTGAGGTCGCCTGGATCTGTACGCCGGCAATCTCTCCCTGCATGAGTGCGCTTACAGAGGCAATCGGCTTGGCCTCGAATTTTTCGGAGTCCATGATGCCCACGCTGCCGGTGATTCTCTTGACTGTGGTCTGTCCGTAGCCGGTCACAACCACCTGGTCCAGGACATTCTTCTCATAAGAAAGCACTATCCGGATATCCTTCAGCGGGCCTTTGGTGATGTCATAGACGAAGTCTTCCATGCCGATGCAGCTGAATACCAGCGTCCTGACTCCTTCGGGAATCTTCAGTGAGAACCGTCCCTCAATGTCCGCAACAATCCCGACCGCAGGTTTTTCCCTGCAGACCACTCCGGCGCCTATTGCAGGCTGGCCGTCAGGATCGGTCACAGTGCCTGTGACGGTCTGTCCAAAAACAATATGGTTGACTCCTCCGAGGACAGTCAACCATATCACTATCAATGCAATTTTCAGTTTCAATTCCAGGTTGTCTTGGGGTTACCCCTCAAATATAGGAAATAATTCATCGATTTCCCTGTTGAGACGCTCCAAAATGCCGATTTTTTTCTCTTTCAGCTGCTTCGAGATATCAACCTTGTAGAAATGCGGGTTGATGAGTCGTCTTTCGGAAGGGCTCAGGTGCCTGAGATTGTCGTCGAAATAGGCTTTTTTCTCTGCAAGGCTGTGGACCGGTGCGATGTTTTCCCCGTTCCTGATGACCTGGCCCTGCAGTACCTTCCATCTGTAGGAACCGGCCTCAAAGGTCTTCGATTTGAAACGGTCGCGCTCGTCCGCAACGGTAAATGTCTCCCCGGCCTCGATTTTCCGTGCCGTCTCGTCCCCGCGAAGGCAGGTCACATCGAGCTTGAACAGTTCCCCGGCACTGAAATCCACCTCCTTTGCGCTCACGTGAGGCCCTTCCGAGCCTTTTGCCCCGCTGATGATGCGGTAGGTCGTCTGGAATCCGGGATTGATGAGCTTGATTGTGTCCTCGGAACGCTTGAGGACGGGTTCGCCGCTGATTTCCACAAGTTTATATACGTTGCCGAAGCAAGGTTCCGCGCGGGAGGTCGCGATGGCGTCGCCTACTCCGTAGCTGTCTATCCTGGCTCCCTGGCGCTCCAGGTCGGTGATGAGGTATTCGTCCAGTCCGTTGGTGGCGAATATTCTGCATTTTGTAAAGCCCTCCCTGTCGAGCATATCCCTGACCTTTGCGGAGAGGTAGGCGAGGTCGCCGCTGTCGAGCCTGATGCCGTAGCCCCCCGGATAGCTGTCGTCGATTCCGCACTCCCTGAATGCGCGGATGGCGTTGCGGATGCCGCACCTGAGGGTGTCGTAGGTGTCGATCAGCAGGATGAGGTTCTCGCCGCGGTGGGTATTGATGTAGTCGGTGAAGGCCCTGTGCTCGCCCTCGACGGAACTGCCGTATGAAGTGATGAAGCTGTGTGCCATGGTCCCGGTGGACGGAACTCCGTTCATCACGCCGGTAAGTATGTTGGAGGTGCTTGCGCATCCTCCGATGATGGCTGCCTTCGCACCGTAGGTCGCGGCCCACGGTCCGTGTGCCCTGCGTGAACCGAATTCGCTTACAGGACGGTCAGTGGCGCGGCATACTCTCGATGCCTTGGTAGCCACGGCCATCTGGTGGTTCATTATGCAGAGGATCGGTGTTTCGAGCACCTGCGCCTCGATGAGCGGTCCCTCGACCGTGATTATCGGCTGGTTGGGAAATGCTATCTCGCCTTCCCTCATTGCATAGACATTGCCGGTAAACCTCATGGTGCTGAGGTACTTGCGAAAATCAGCATAACTGTCGCCCGGGAGGAATTTCTCAAAAAAGCCGGGCTCGGCGCTTCCGAGTGCGCCAATCATTTCGATTACTTCCTGGGTACCGCTCACCACTGCCCAGTTGTTGTTTTCCGGAGCCTTGCGGTAAAACATATTGAAGACGGCAATCTCCTGCTGCCTCCCGGTCTCATAGAACGACTTTCCCATCGTATATTGGTACTTGTCGGAGCAATATGCGTTGTTCAGCATTTCAAAACAGCTTATGTGTAAAACAGTTTCCGTGTTATTTTCCTTATGGAAAAATTTGCCAAAAATACCTCATAAATTCTGAAAAGGCAAAAATGAAAGGTTAAAAAAGATAAGGAATATGCTAAATTTGTAAAAAATCGTATTTATTTCAATCCGGATATGAGTGTACTGTCGGAATTGTTCAGAAAATATACGGGAGTCCCTCCGGAAGAGGTCCGTCCGATGGCTGCTTCCGGAAGCCCCAGGCAATACTGCCGCCTCAGGGCGGGGGAGATTTCTCTTGTGGGTGCAACCGGAGTCGATGCCGGCGAGAACCGGGCTTTTTTTGCCGTCGGGGCATCCCTGCGTGCCAATGGGATTTCTGTGCCTGAAGTGGTTTCGGTCAGCGATGACGGTATGGCATATCTCCAGGAAGACCTCGGGGACACAAGCCTGTTTTCCCTCCTTACCGATTTGGACGGGGACGGGCCGGCCTCGTCATTTGCCCGCAGCATGCTGGTCGCCACGATGGAGCAGCTCCCTGTCATCCAGTTTGAGGGAGCCCGCGGGCTGGACTGGAATCTCTGTTATCCGGAGCCGTCTTTCGGCGAGGCCACGGCAATGTTTGACCTCAACTATTTCAAATACTGCTTCCTCAAGACAACCGGTCTGGAATTCAATGAGATAGAGCTCCAGAGGGACTTTGTCAGGCTCTGTTCCGACCTTTGCTCCTTTGGGGGAGACACTTTCATGTACCGCGACTTTCAGTCCCGCAACGTGATGGTCAGGGACGGCAGGCCGTGGTTCATTGATTTCCAGGGCGGAAGACGGGGACCGGTCCATTACGACGTGGCTTCGTTCCTGTGGCAGGCAAGGGCAGGATTTGCGGATTCCCTCAAGGAGGAACTGCTCGGATTGTATCTCCGTTCGCTCAAAAGGTATGTGCCGGATGCTGATGCCTCCACATTTGTCCCTGCGCTCAGGCTTTTCGTGCTTTTCCGCACGCTGCAGGTACTCGGTGCCTATGGATACAGGGGCTGGACACAAGGCCGTCCGCATTTTGTGAAAAGCATCCCGGCCGCAATTGCCAATCTGCGAAAACTCCTTGATGGAAAGGATATTACAACAAAGGGCACGGACAGGCCGTATGCTGCATATCCCTATCTTGAAGATACCCTCCGGCGTCTTGCCAATCTCCCGCAGTTTGCTGCGCAGGACCATCCCGCCAGCCATTTCGCACCATCTGCAGGGCATGCGCTCGAAGTGGAAGTGTATTCATTCTCGTTCAAAAAGGGCATACCGGAGGACAGGTCCGGCAATGGGGGAGGGTATGTGTTCGACTGCCGCAGCACCCACAATCCCGGCAGGATCCCGTATTACCGCCAGTTCACCGGACTTGACGCGGAGGTCATCCGCTTTCTTGAGGAAGACGGGGAGATAACAGATTTTCTGTCAAATGTTTATCCGATAGTGGACCATCACGTCGAGCGTTTCCTCGAACGGGGGTTCTCCCATCTCCAGATTGCCTTCGGATGTACAGGGGGGCAGCACAGGAGTGTCTATTGTGCCCAGCACACTGCAGGGCATCTGAAAGAAAAATACGGCGTCAGGGTGCACCTTGTCCACAGGGAGCAGGGCATCGACACCTGGCTTTGAACATTAAAACAGAACAGTCATCCACGATAATGGAGGAATCAAAGGAAATGAAAGCGATGATATTTGCCGCGGGTCTCGGCACCAGGCTGAAGCCCCTTACCGACACGATGCCAAAGGCAATGGTCCCTGTGGGCGGGAAACCCCTGCTCGGCATAGTCCTCGGGAGACTAAGGGATGCAGGCATCAGCAGCACCTGCGTCAATGTCTATCATTTTGCCGAACAGATTGTCGGGTATCTTGACAGCAATCCCATCCCCGGCATGGAGATTTCGGTTTCGGACGAAAGGTCGTCGGGACTTCTCGAGACGGGAGGAGGGATCCTGGCGGCGGAGCGGCATCTGTGCGGGGACAGCCCCGTGCTTATCCACAATGTGGATATCCTGTCCAATCTTGACATACGTCTCTTCCTTGGCTCGCTTTGCCCTGACGACCTTGCCACGCTTGTGGTAAGTGATAGGAAAACAAGCCGTTATCTTCTTTTTGACGATGATATGCTTCTTCGCGGATGGACCGATGTGAGGACTGGTGAGGTGCGCGGTCCGGCAGCGGGCGGGGACATCTCGTCATACCGCCGTCTTGCATTCTCCGGGATCCACGCTGCAAGCCCACGGATATTCAGCGCGATGCGCTCCATCGGCTTTTTCGGGCGTTTCCCGATAATGGACTTCTATCTTGCAGCCTGCAGCCTTTACGGCATCAGGGGATATGTCCCGACCGGTTTCAGGATGCTCGATGTGGGCAAGGCCGATACGCTCGCGGAGGCGGAAAAATTTCTTAATTTTTAATAATTAAAAATTGGAAATCGGGAGGAATTGATTATATTTACACGGTTTTTTGAAAAAACAACAACATTAATACATCATCATTATGAAAGAATTGAAAGGTACAAAGACCGAAAAGAACCTGATGGAAGCGTTCTCCGGCGAGAGCCAGGCACGCAATAAGTACACCTATTTCGCTTCAAAGGCAAAGAAAGAGGGTTACGAGCAGATTGCCGCCATCTTCCAGCAGACTGCCGACAACGAGAAGGAGCACGCCAAGATGTGGTTCAAATATCTCGAGGGCGGTGCAATCAAGTCCACAATCGAGAATCTCGAGGAGGCTGCTGCCGGCGAGAATTACGAGTGGACCGATATGTATGCCCGTATGGCACAGGAGGCTGAGGAGGAAGGATTCACCCAGATTGCCGAGGAGTTCCGCGGTGTGGCGGCCATCGAGAAGGAGCACGAGGAGCGTTACCGCAAGCTTCTTTCCAACATCAAGGAGGCTCTCGTATTCTCACGCGACGGTGATGCCATCTGGATCTGCCGCAACTGCGGTCACGTGGTTGTAGGCAAGCAGGCTCCGCAGGTTTGCCCTGTCTGCAAGCATCCTCAGGCATACTTCGAGCTCAGGGCCCAGAACTATTAATGGCCACCAGGCTTTTCAAGAGAGCTTTAAGGTACATTCATTTACTGTCGGACAGGAGGCTGGAAGGCCGCCTGTCCTTTTTTTTGCGCCACAACCGGGCGTAAATCGCTATGTTTTGTGTATATTTGTGGACTACACTATACCACAAACATAATAACACACTTTGGGAGTATGAACAAAAACATAGAATTGAACCCCAACAGGGTCGTGGCCTTTTTGGGAAAGGACCCGGGGGACTTTACCCGTGAGGATATCATCAAGTTCGTCAAGGACAATGGTATCCGGATGATTGATTTCATGTATCCTGCCCAGGACGGAAGAATCAAGACCCTCAACTTCGTGATCAACAACCTCGCATATCTCGAGACCATCCTTTCCGAGGGCGAGCGCGTGGACGGTTCGAGCCTCTTCCCGTCTTTCATCGAGGCAGGCAACAGCGACCTCTACGTGATCCCGCGCTACAGGACGGCTTTCGTGGACCCGTTCCAGGAGGAAATCCCTACACTCTGCTTCCTCTGCACATTCTGTGACAAGGATGCAAAACCTTTCGACTGCGCTCCGCACAACACCCTTCTCAATGCAGAGGCGGAGTTCAAAAGATCCACCGGCCTTGATTTCGAGGCAATGGGAGAGCTTGAATACTATGTGATTACCGATGAGGACCCGCTTTTCCCGGCAACCGACCAGAGGGGATACCACGAGTCCGAGCCGTTTGCCAAGCTCAACGATTTCCGCCGCGAGTGCATGGCATTCATCGCCCAGACCGGCGGGCGCATAAAGTACGGCCACAGCGAGGTCGGCAACTTCACCCTTGACGGAAAGATCTACGAGCAGAATGAAATCGAGTTCCTCCCGAGCGGGCTTGACAGCGCCGCCGACCAGCTCGTGCTTGCAAAATGGGTAATCCGCAATCTCGCATTCAGATACGGATTTGACGTGACCTTCGCACCGAAGATCATCGTCGGCGAGGCCGGCTCGGGTCTCCATATCCATATGCGCCTGATGAAGGACGGCTGCAACGTCACCCTCGGGGACGACCGCAGGCTTTCGGACATCGCACGCCGCGCAATTGCCGGACTTATGGACCTTGCACCTGCAATCACTGCCTTCGGCAACAAGAATCCGACTTCATATTTCCGTCTCGTCCCTCACCAGGAGGCCCCGACCAATGTCTGCTGGGGAGACTGCAACCGTTCCGCCCTCGTGAGGGTGCCGCTCGGATGGACTGCTTCCACCGATATGAGCGCGGTCGTCAATCCTGCACAGAAACCTGTGGAGCTCGACACAAAGGCAAAACAGACATTCGAAATGAGGTCGCCTGACTGCTCTGCAGACGTTTACCAGCTTATGGCAGGCCTCTGTGTAGCAGCAAGATACGGTCTGGAGATGGACCCTGGGGAGGCTCTTGCAAAGGCTGAGGCTGCCTATGTGGACATGGACATCCACAAGCCGGAGAATGCCGCAAGGCTCGCCTCGCTCGCTTCGCTTCCTGCCTGCTGCGCCGAGTCTGCCGACAGGCTCGAGGCCGTGCGCGGCATCTTCGAAAAGGGCGGAGTGTTCCGTCCGAGGATGATAGACGGTATTCTCAGGCAGCTCCGCTCATACGATGACAGGCATCTCCACGAGGATGCGGACAGGGATCCGGAACTCATGAAGAGCCTTGTGAAAGAATATTTCTACTGTGGATAAAAAATGATAACTCAGGACCAGATAAAAGATTTGAAACAGAGGCTCGGAAAGATTTCGGCGTGCCTCGACATACCGGCCAAGCGGGATACCGTGGCCCAGTTGCAGAAAAAGACAGAGGCCCCCGATTTCTGGGGGGACCCGAAGTCTGCCGAAGCGTTCCTCAAGAATCTCAATTCGGTAAAGTCCTGGGTTACGGACTATGACAGGGCTTCGTCGGCAATAGATGACCTGGAGGTGCTCTACGATTTCGCAAAGGAGAGCCTCGGGGCCGGTGCCGACGAGTCCGCGGAAACTGACGAGACCCGCGAGCTGCAGCAGTCCTTCCTCGATACGGAGGAGGCTGTGGTGGCTCTGGAGCTGCGCAGTATGCTCGGCGGCGAGGGCGACAACCTCGGTGCTGTGCTCACGATCAACTCTGGCGCGGGCGGCACGGAGGCCAACGACTGGTCCGCAATGCTTATGCGCATGTATATGCGCTGGGGCGAGAGACGGGGCTTCAAGATGACGGTCACTGACCTTCTCGAAGGCGACGAGGCCGGCATCAAGAGCACCACCGTCCAGTTTGAGGGCGACTATGCCTACGGCTACCTAAAGGCCGAAAACGGGGTGCACCGCCTTGTGCGCATCTCCCCGTTCAACTCGCAGGGCAAGCGCCAGACCACTTTCTCGTCGGTCTTTGTCTATCCGCTCGTTGACGACACTATCAACATCAACATCAATCCTTCCGACCTCGAATGGGACACTTTCCGTTCCGGAGGCCATGGAGGGCAGAATGTCAACAAGGTGGAGACCGGCGTCCGCGTCAGGCATATCCCTACCGGCATCACGGTGGAGAACACCGAGACCCGCTCGCAGGTTGACAACAAGGAAAACGCCCTGCGCATCCTCAAGTCAAGGCTCTATGACCTGGAGCTGAAAAAGCGCCAGGAGAAGCAGGCCGAGCTCGAGGGCCAGAAGAAGAAAATCGAATGGGGCTCGCAGATACGCTCATACGTGCTCCATCCCTACAAACTTGTCAAGGACCTCCGTACGGGCTTTTCCACGGCCGACACCACGGCAGTGCTCGACGGCGACCTGGACGGCTTCATGAAATCGTTCCTCCTGCAGGAGGGCGGCTCCGCCACAGATGTGGAAGATATCCAATAAATCAATAATACAAATACAATGGAATTCAAGTATGCACCGATGTTTCAGCTTGGTCCCGACACCACTGAATACTATCATCTGACTTCAGAAGGCGTGTCCGTAAGCTCTTTCGAAGGCCATCCGATTCTCAAGGTGGCTCCGGAGGCCCTCACGGCACTTTCCCACGCGGCTTTCCGCGATGTGAACTTCCTTCTCCGTCCTGACCACAACCGCCAGGTGGCGAAGATCCTCACCGACCCGGAGGCTTCCTCCAACGACAAATATGTGGCATTGAGGTTCCTTCGCAATGCCGAGGTGGCCGCAAAGGGCAAGCTCCCGTTCTGCCAGGACACCGGAACCGCCATCATCCACGGCGAAAAGGGTCAGCAGGTATGGACAGGTTTCGACGATGCCGAAGCCCTTTCACGCGGAGTTTACAAGACTTACACCGAGGAGAACCTCCGCTACAGCCAGAATGCCCCTCTCACCATGTACAAGGAGGTCAACACCAAGTGCAACCTTCCGGCCCAGATCGACATCGAGGCTGAAGAGGGAATGGAATACAAGTTCCTCTGCGTTGTGAAGGGCGGCGGCTCGGCCAACAAGACCTATCTCTACCAGATGACAAAGGCTGTGCTCAATCCGGGTACCCTCGTTCCATTCCTCGTGGAAAAGATGAAGACCCTCGGTACCGCAGCCTGCCCTCCTTACCACATTGCATTCGTAATCGGCGGTACATCTGCGGAGAAGAACCTTCTCACCGTCAAGCTCGCCTCCACCCACTACTATGACAACCTCCCTACCACCGGTGACGAGACCGGCCGTGCCTTCAGGGACGTGGAGCTCGAAAAGCAGGTGCTCGAGGAGGCATACAGGATCGGTCTCGGAGCACAGTTCGGAGGCAAATATTTCGCACATGACATCCGCATCATCCGCCTGCCGCGCCACGGTGCATCCTGCCCGATCGGTCTTGGAGTAAGCTGCTCTGCCGACCGCAACATCAAGGCAAAGATCGACAAGGACGGCGTCTGGATCGAAAAGCTTGACGACAATCCAACCCAATGGATTCCTGAGGAAATGCGCAGCGCCGGCGAGGGCGGCGGAATCTCCATCGACCTTGACCGTCCTATGGCTGAGGTGCTTGCCGAACTCACCAAATATCCGGTATCCACACGCCTGAGCCTCAACGGTACCATCATAGTGGCCCGCGACATCGCCCACGCCCGCCTGAAGGAGCGTCTCGACAATGGCGAGGAACTTCCTGAGTATATCAAGAACCATCCGGTATTCTATGCCGGTCCTGCAAAGACCCCGGAAGGAATGGCCTGCGGCTCCATGGGACCTACAACCGCCAACAGGATGGACCCTTATGTGGACCTGTTCCAAAGCCACGGCGGAAGCATGGTGATGATCGCCAAGGGCAATCGCTCACAGTGCGTCGCCGATGCCTGCCACAAGCACGGAGGCTTCTATCTCGGCTCCATCGGCGGCCCTGCCGCAGTGCTGAGCTACGAGAGCATCAAGAGCATCGAGTGCGTGGAGTATCCTGACCTCGGAATGGAGGCCGTATGGAAGATCCGCGTGGAGAACTTCCCTGCATTCATCCTTGTCGATGACAAGGGCAACGACTTCTTCAAGCAGTACGGAATATAGTTTTTCCACCTGCATCATCAGGCCTGTTCCGGAATCCCCGAAACGGTCCACAACCTCAAACAGAAAGGCAGGCATCGGCTCCCCCGATGACCTGCCTTTTATTATGTACATAACCGCACCCGTTGCCGGTATGCTATGAATAGTTTTACCGCCCTTTCCGGCGGAAGCACCACAGGACGACGCCGGCGGTGACTGATACGTTGAGGGAGTGCTTTGTGCCGCTCTGGGGGATTTCGATGGAGAAATCGGAGGCGTCCACCACGTCCTGGCGCACGCCGTCCACCTCATTTCCGAACACAAGGGCATATCTGCGTCCGGGCTCGGGAGAGAATGTGTCAAGCTTGACGGAATGGACCGTCTGCTCCACGCTCACGATGGTGTAGCCTTCGCTGCGGAGCATTTCCACGGCGGCCAGGGTGTCATCCCAATGCTCCCACGGCACGCTGTCCTCCGCCCCGAGGGCCGATTTGTGGATTTCGGCCGACGGAGGGACGGCACAGATGCCGCAGAGAAACACTTTGTCCGCCTTGAACGCATCGCTGCTGCGGAACACCGATCCCACATTGTGGGCGCTCCTGATATTGTCCATTACAACCACGATTCCTGAAGGCGGCAGCTCCCTGTACTGCTGCGCGCTTACCCTGCCGAGCTCAATGTTGAGCAGTTTCCTGTCTTTGCCCATCTGTCGATTTATTGAACCACAAAGTTATGTTTATTTTCAAAATAACCTGTGCAGTCCGGTACATCTTTTTCGGCAGATATTCCTCCTTTGCCGGAGGTACGGAGCCGGCAATGCCAATTCTCCTGCGGACAGTCATCCGCCTGGAATCACATGCGGATATGCACAGAATTATTTTTCGTGCTGACTGAAGAAAAACCAATTATTAAATGTATATTTGCAAAGATATGCCTGCCGATATGATCGGAAAGGGTATCATGGTAACAGATTCTATACTTATATTGAATACCACATAATATGAAACAGGATTTACAGATTTTTGATCTCATCAAAAAAGAGAAAGAAAGACAGTCATCAGGCCTCGAGCTCATCGCTTCCGAGAACTATGTGACCGACCAGGTGCTTGAGGCAATGGGCTCAATCTGCACCAACAAGTATGCTGAGGGCTACCCTGGCAAGCGCTACTATGGCGGCTGCGAGGTTGTGGACCAGATCGAAACTATAGCCATCGAGCGCATCTGCAAGATTTATGATGCAGAGTATGCCAATGTGCAGCCTCATTCCGGCGCACAGGCCAATATGGCTGTGACAATGGCCTGCCTCAAGCCGGGCGACACCTTCATGGGCCTCGACCTCAGCCAGGGCGGTCACCTTACCCACGGTTCACCTGTCAATGCTTCAGGTATCCTCTACCATCCGGTAGCCTACGGACTCAACCCTGAGACCGGTACCGTTGACTACGACGAGATGGAGCGCAAGGCTCTCGAGTGCAAGCCGAAGCTCATCATCGGCGGTGCTTCCGCATATTCAAGGGAATGGGACTACGAGCGCATGCGCGCAATTGCCGACAAGGTGGGTGCAATCCTCTGGATCGATATGGCCCACACCGCTGGACTCATCGCTGCAGGTCTTCTCAAGAATCCTGTCAAGTATGCCCACATCGTGACCAGCACCACCCACAAGACTCTCCGCGGACCTCGTGGAGGTATCATCCTCATGGGCAAGGACTTCGACAATCCTTGGGGCCTCACCACCCCGAAGGGCGAAATCAAGAAGATGAGCGCAATCCTCAACTCCAGCGTTTTCCCTGGCGTACAGGGCGGTCCGCTCGAGCATGTGATAGCCGCAAAGGCAGTTGCTTTCTACGAGGCAATGCAGCCTGAATATGTCGAGTATCAGAAGCAGGTCATGGCAAACGCACAGACCATGTGCAAGGAGTTCGTAAGCAGGAACTACAAGGTCATCTCCGGCGGCACCGACAACCACCTCATGCTCATCGACCTCCGTACCAAGTTCCCTAACCTTGCAGGACGTCTTGCAGAGAAGGAGCTCGGAAAGGCAGACATCACCGTCAACAAGAATATGGTTCCGTTCGACAGCCGTACCGCATTCCAGACTTCAGGTCTCCGTATCGGTACTCCGGCAGTCACCTCCCGCGGATTTGTTGACAAGGATATGGTTGACATCGTTGCCCTCATCGACGAGGTTCTCTCTTCAGCAGCAGCACACGCAGACGCCCTCACCTCAAAGGAGCCTACGGATGCACAGAAGGCAGAGCTCGCAGAGCACGCAGCAGTCCTCGAAGACGTTCGCCGCAAGGTGCATATGATGACCTCCGGCCGTCCTCTCAACAGGTACTGATTGTACGGTGAGGATTCTTTCTCCTAATGCTGATAAAACAAGAGGCTGGCTCAAAAAGCCAGCCCCTTTGTTTTTTATTATATCCGTATTACTGCTCCTGGATCGCGGCCTGCGCCGCAGCGAGACGTGCAATCGGAACGCGGAACGGTGAGCAGGAGACATAGTCGATTCCGATCTTGTTGAAGAACTTGATGGAATCAGGGTCTCCGCCGTGCTCGCCGCAGACACCGCACTTGAGCTCGGACCTTACTGAACGGCCGGAATTGATACCGTACTCAACCAGCTTGCCGACACCCTTTGTGTCAATGGTCTGGAACGGATCGGCGTCGAGAATCTTGTTGCCGAGATAGTCGCCCATGAAGGTGCCGATGTCGTCGCGTGAGAAGCCGAATGTCATCTGGGTGAGGTCATTGGTACCGAATGAGAAGAACTCTGCAGCACGGGCCATCCTGTCGCCGGTGAGGGCGGCGCGAGGGATCTCGATCATGGTACCGAACTGGTAGCAGATGTTGATTGAGTACTTGCCTTCAACCTCTGCCTTGATCCTGTCGCAGATAGCCTTCTGGAAGCTGAGCTCGCGGGCTGAGATGGTCACAGGGATCATAATCTCCGGATGAGGATGCCTGCCTTCGCGCATAAGCTCTGCTGTAGCCTCGAAGATGGCCTTGTACTGGGTCTCGGCGATGAGAGGGAATGACACGTGGAGACGTACTCCGCGGTGTCCCATCATCGGGTTGACCTCGTGAAGGGCCTCGCCCCTCTTCTCGATTTCCGCAACGGTCACGTGAAGCTCTTTTGCAAGCTCTTCCTTCTTCTCCTCGGTCTTAGGGACAAACTCATGGAGAGGCGGGTCGAGAAGGCGGAATACCACCGGCTTGCCGTCCATGATGGAGAGTGTGCCCTTTACTGCGGCCTTGATGTATGGCTCGAGGTCTGCAAGGGCAGCCTTGCGCTCTTCCTCGGTGTCGCAGAGAATCATCTTGCGGAGCTTTGCAAGAGGGAGTTCGGAGTTCTTGCCGTAGAACATATGCTCGATACGGAACAGTCCGATGCCCTCTGCGCCGAACTTGAGAGCCTTTGCTGCATCTTCAGGAGTATCGGCGTTGGTACGGATGCCGAGCTTGCGGTATTTGTCCACGATTGCCATAAACTCTGTGAAGAGCGGGTTCTCGGTAGCGTCCATGGTGTCGATGCGGGCTGCATATACATATCCCTTTGCTCCGTTGAGGCTGAAGAAGTCGCCCTCTTTGTAAACGGTGGCATTGTCACCGAATGAAACGCTCTTCTCTGCGAGATTGATCTTCATGGAGTCGCAGCCTACGATGCAGCACTTGCCCCAGCCGCGTGCCACGAGGGCTGCGTGGGAGGTCATGCCGCCGCGGGTTGTGAGGATACCTGCAGAAGCCCTCATGCCCTCGATGTCCTCAGGGGAGGTCTCTTCACGGATGAGGATGACCTTGCGGCCTTCCTTCTGTGCCTGCATTGCAGCTTCGGAGGTGAACACGATTGTACCTACGGCTCCGCCCGGGGAAGCAGGGAGACCCTGTGCGATGACCTTTGCCTTCTTCTCGGAAGCAGGGTCGAGAATCGGGTGGAGAACCTCGTCAAGCTGTGACGGGCTTACCCTGAGCACTGCGGTCTTGGCATCGATCATACCTTCCTTGTACATGTCCATCGCCATCTGGAGGGCGGCAAGACCGGTTCTCTTTCCGATACGGCACTGGAGCATCCAGAGCTTGCCTTCCTGGATTGTAAACTCGATGTCCTGCATGTCGCGGAAGTGGTCCTCGAGATTCTTGCGGATGGTGTCGAGCTCTTTGTAAACGGCAGGCATGGCCTTTTCGAGTGAAGGAAGGTCCTTGTTCTTTTCGCTCTTTGTAGCCTCGTTGAGAGGGTTAGGAGTGCGGATACCGGCAACTACGTCCTCGCCCTGGGCGTTGATGAGCCACTCGCCGTAGAACTTGTTGTCACCGTTGGCCGGGTTGCGGGAGAATGCCACACCGGTAGCGGAAGTGTTGCCCATATTGCCGAATACCATCGACTGGACATTCACGGCCGTGCCCCAGTCATCAGGAATCTTCTCGATCCTCCTGTAGGCAATGGCCCTCTTTCCGTTCCAGGACTTGAACACTCCTCCGATGGAACCCCAGAGCTGTGCCTCTGCCGAATCAGGGAACTCGACGCCGAGAACTTCCTTGACCTTCACCTTGAACACCTCGCAGAGGTCCTTGAGCTCTTCAGCGGTGATGTCGGTGTCGGAAGCATAACCGTTCTTCTCCTTGAGGTCGGACATGATGCGGTCAAGCTGCTGGCGGATACCCATGCCGTCTTCAGGCTCAATGCCTTCTGCCTTCTCCATCACAACGTCTGAATACATCATGATAAGACGCCTGTATGCATCATATACGAAACGCGGATTGCCTGTCTTCTTGATAAGTCCCGGAATGGTTGCGGAGCAGAGACCGATGTTGAGAATGGTGTCCATCATACCCGGCATCGAGCTCCTGGCACCTGAACGGCAGCTTACAAGGAGAGGATCCTCGACATCGCCGAACTTCTTGCCCATAATGTCTTCGGTTGCCTTGAGTGCGGTTGCAACCTCAGCCCTGAGATCATTGCTGTAGTCTCCGCCAAGAGCGTAATACTCTGCACAGCATTCTGTTGTAATGGTGAAACCGGCAGGTACCGGCATACCGAGCAGACTCATCTCGGCCAGATTGGCTCCTTTTCCACCAAGGAGCTCGCGCATGTTACCGTTGCCTTCGGCCTTCTTGCCACCGAAGCGGTAAACCCTTTTCTTGTTTTCAAACATGGTTGTATAATTAGTTAGATTGTTTAGTCTGAGTCAGTATCGTACAAATTTACAATAAATTTGCGACAATTACAGCAATTTCGAGGCGATTTCCGACAATTCGCTCCTTTCTCCCTTGCGGAGGAACACGTGCTCGAACAGTTTCTGGCCCGCCATCTTTTCCCCGAGGTGCGTCAGACCGTTGGACCACTGGTCCAGGTAAGGCTGGTCAATCTGGAAAATGTCGCCTGTAAACACAATTTTCGTCCCTTCTCCCGCACGCGTGATGATGGTCTTGACCTCGTGCGGAGTGAGGTTCTGCGCCTCGTCTATGATGAAGAACACGTTGCCGAGGCTCCGTCCCCTGATGAATGCGAGAGGGGAGATCAGCAGTTTTTCCTCCTTCAGGAGCCCCTCAAGATGGGTTGCCTCCTTGCTCGACGGCCTGAACTGCTGCTTGATGACATTGAAGTTGTCCATGAGCGGCTGCACGAAGGGGCTCATCTTGCTCTTCTGGTCTCCCGGAAGGAAACCGATGTCCTGGTTGCCGAGAATCACGGTCGGACGCGAAAGGATGATCTGGTCATAGCTCCGTTCCTGCTCGAGTGCGCAGGCAAGGGCGATGAGTGTCTTGCCGGTACCGGCCCCTCCGGTAAGCGAAACGAGTTTGACGTCGGGATTGAGGCAGGCATCCATCGCAAACCTCTGCTCGATGTTGCGGGGTTTTATGCCGCAGGCCTGGCGGGTGCGCACGAGGACAACCTTGCCGCGGCCTGCATCGTAGCGGGCTGCAAGCATCTCCCCGTCTCCGCGGTCGATCCTGAACAGGCTGTTGGCTGCAGGCTCTTTCTTTGTGAGCCTGTCCCAATCGACGGCCGTCTCAGCCCCGTAGGCCAGCTCCTGGACCACATCCGGTGCCGGTGCGATGTCGGTGACCTCCTTGCGCGTCTCTTCGATGCGGTCCTCGCCCACGCGGTCGGTCAGATAGTCCTGTGCTTCCATCCCGGCGGCCTTGGCCTTCATCCTGAGATTGATGTCCTTTGTCACGAGTGCTACGAAACGGTCGGGGTTGTTGTCCCTTATCCAGATGGCTGTGGCCAGTATCCTGTGGTCCTGGATGTCATCTTTGAAAAGGTCCTTCATGTCATCGGGAAACGGGTGGTTCGGCTCTATCTTGAAATTGCCGAGCCCCTTTCCGATAGGGACTCCGTAGCGCCCGAACATCCTGCCGTCCGTCAGTTTGTTGATATCCCTCATGAAGCCGCGGGCGTTGTAGCTCAAGGCATCAGTGCCCTTCTTGAATTTGTCCAGCTCCTCGAGGACCGCAATCGGGATCACCACGTCATTGTCCTGGAATTTCCTGATTGCCTTGTAGTCGTGAAGGATAATGTTCGTATCGAGAACGAAAATTTTCGGTTTTTTTGTTTTCCCTCCCTTCGAGGAAGGGACGTTTGCGTATTGTGTCATGGCAATATGTGGTATTGGGAATTGAAAAATTCCTTAGTCTTCTCCTTCAGAGGCGCCTCCGCTCATAAGTGAAAGCAGTATGCCCGAAATGTCTCCGGCTCCGGACATTGACGCCCTCACGCCCTCGAACCTGTCCGTGATATGGCCGATCGGGTAGTAGGCAACATCCTGGAGGAGCAGTTCCGCGTCGAGGTAGTCATAGTCCGTGTCATTGATTTCAATAATCACGCCCGGAATCTCCGCAAACAGGATTTTAACCATATCTTTTTCCCCGCTGGAGCCGGAAATGCCTCCAAGCTGCGCCTCAATTCCTTTTCCTTCCGGGATATACGAGCGCAGTGCCTTCATCAGGCCCCCGTCGCCCACCGTGATGCCGGAAGAAATGATGCCGTCTTCGACCATCTCCCTTACAACCTCATAGCAGTCAATGAAATAGTCCGGGTCTGCGATTGCCGGTGCCGTGCCTCCCGGGATGCCCTCCACTTCTGAAAGGAGCGAGCCTCCGAGCCTCGGGGAGCAGGTATCGAACGGGATGTAAACCAGCCAGCTGCCGCTGTTGCCAAGCGAAACGGACGGGCACTTGCGCTCATTTGTCATCCTCGGGTTGCCTGTCCTGAACGGGAGCTCGGAAAAGAACGGGAGCTCTTCATCATTGCCGGTGGCATCTCCGGAAAGCGAGACCGAAGCCTCAATGCTGCACCTTTCCCCCTCTTCCACGGAATATCCGCCCATCGTCACGCCGAGGCTGTCGAGATAGTCGCAGACTGATTCCACGCTGCTGTAGAATGCTGCGGCACTGCCCGTCCCGCGTGCATTCCATATCCAGCGCATATTGATCTGGAGGTCATTCAGGCGGTAATGCCCGCACAGCCACAGCGACTCGACAAGTGCGCCTGCCGCAACCATCCTCGTGTAAGGCCCGATATGGGCAAGCGGAATTTCCTTCCTGACGGAAGAGGATGTGGCACAGGCAAATGCCGTGATTTTTCCTGGGGAAAATGTCCCTTCGGGAGAAGGGTCTATGCTTTCGTCTATAATGCTTTCCAGCCCATCTTCACCCCCTTGCGGAGTCCTGCCGCAGGCAAGTTCGAGCATCATTCCGGGCGTGGCCTCCATACGGATGCCGTCAATTATGTAGTCTGACAAAAGTAGTGACGTCTTTCCCATAGAGAAAGTATGATAATATTCGTAAAAATAAGTAAATTTGGTTTGAGTTCAAAATTTTTTGGGATTGATGATCAGGACAGATATATCGGAAGAACGCTACAATGCAGAGATTGCGGAGCTTTTCAGGAGGTTCCCCTCGGTCCAGAACGTACCGTTTGCCAATGCGTACAAACCTGGACTTGAAAGGATGGGGGAGTTTGCCCTCGAGCTTGGAAATCCGCAGGATGATTATCGGATAATACATGTTGCCGGGACCAACGGCAAGGGCTCGGTGTCGAGTATGCTCGCATCCTCGCTCGCGGCCCTGGGGATGGAGACGGGGCTTTTCACCTCGCCGCATATCAGGGATTTCCGCGAAAGGATGAAGATGGTGGGAAGTGGAGGATGCCGGATGCCTGAAAAGGCCTGGGTATATGATTTTATCGTCACTTACCGCAAGGCTTTCGAAAGACTTTCCCTATCGTTTTTCGAGATTACCACCGGCATGGCGATGAAATGGTTTTCCGAATGCGGGGCATCCGCGGTCGTGCTTGAGGTGGGGCTCGGAGGCCGTCTGGACAGCACCAACATAGTCACTCCGGACCTTTCCGTGATTACTTCCATCGGCCTTGACCACTGCGACCTGCTCGGAGACACGCTTGAAAAGATTGCCGGTGAAAAGGCGGGCATAATCAAGCGGGGGGTGCCTGTCGTGATAGGGGAGGCCCTTCCGCAGACGCGTCCGGTATTTGAGCATGCGGCATCGGAAAACGGTGCTCCCATCCATTTTGCGGAGGATTCGCAGCCGTGGCTGTGGGACAGCAGGGAAAAGATTCTGGAAGCGATGGACCTTCAGGGAGCCTGCCAGGAAAAAAATCTGCGGACGGTGCTGACTGCGCTCCCTCTTTTCGTGGACAATCCTGATGCTGATAAGACCGCTGGCGCGCTTGTGCACACGGCCCGGCGTACCGATTTCCACGGCAGGTGGGAGATGCTGTGCAGGAAACCTCTGACAATCTGCGATATAGGCCACAATGCGCACGCCTTGCGGGGCAATTTCGCCCAGCTTGAGGCAATGCACAGGCCAATGGTCATTGTCTATGCGGTGATGGCCGACAAAGACCTTGATGCCATCATTCCGCTGATGCCGCGGGCTGCCCGTTACATTTTCACGACACCCTCCACGGCAAGGGCACTTCCTGCCTCGAGGGTAATGGAGCGCTATCTGGATGCGGGGGGCGACGCGAGCGCCTGCGAGGTATGCGACAGTGTGCCGCTGGCTGTGGAGCGGGCTTATTCACTTGCCTCTGCGCAAGGATCCGGTGATGCCGTCATTTATATCGGTGGATCGACATTTGCCGTGTCCGAGGCGGTGCCTCTTTTCCGCGACGGCCGGTATGGGGGTACTGAGGGACGATGACACTCTCTGCCTGAAACGCATCGTGGACGGGTGAGGCGGGAGTCCTGTCCGGAGCGGCAAAGAAAATGGTATAACTATGGGACATTTCGGAAGTTTAATTGCTGTAATATTGACACTTTTTGGTCTTGGTATGGGGAATGTCAGTAAAACGGACGCGCAGGGACACCGGCTCGTCAATGAATGGAAAGAATACCGGCGATGTGAGGAGAAGGATCTCCCGGCATCAGCCGCTGAAGCGCTTGAAGTTGTAATAAAAGTGGCTACGGAAAAGAAGTACGCATGGGATTTCTATGACGGATGGTGCAAGTATGCAGATGTGCGCTCAAGACGTTCATGGAAGGAGAGGAATGCTCTTGAAAAGGAGTTTGCCGCGGCTGTGGAGCAGTATGGAGACCCGATTGTCAGATATGCCTTCGAGGCCTCCCGGGGCAGTGTGAATGCTGCCTGGGCTGAGGCTTTTCTCTCATCCGAAGGGAACCGTCTGAAGCAGTCGCAAAATGAGTCTTTCTACAGGTTCTGCGGCAGCACTCCCGGTATGCTTTCCGGCAATCTCTACAAGTACATTTCCAACGACTATGAATATGTGCTATGGGATATGACAGCCCGCAACACGGGGCCGTCACAGTGCGACAGCCTGAGGTCGGAGCTTGGAGGGAAATATCCTGCAGCGGCGTTTTTGGATTTTCTGGTGGCCGACAGGGATTCCGATCCGTCCGTGATGGAGGAACTGGTGCGGAAGTATGACGGGACTGCGGTCGGGCTGATGGCAAGGATGCGTATGCTCAGCCACAGGTTCTCCGAATTGTCTTCTTCCGGAAAAGCAACGGCTTCTGACTATGAACTCTTTTATGAGGATTGCAAATCCGCAGAGGCCTTCAGGAAGTCTCTCAGGGGAGAGGAAAAGGCCATGGCAGGGGAGCTGACGACGGCACGGGACTTCATGGATGAGCTGTCGCGACAAAGCATCAGTGTATCGGCTGGAGAGGAAGGCATTGAAATAGTGTTGAATAACCTTTCTTCGACTACACTGTCAGTCCGTCCTTGCGAAGGCAGGGGCAAAAGCATACTGACCCGTAAAGTTAAGGTTGACAATCCCCATTTCTACGTCGGGGACACGGTCAGGGTGGATGCCCCGTGGAAGGATGACGGAGAGTATGTTGTCACTGTGCGCAGCGGCAGGACGGAAGCGGTTTCCGACGTGTCTGTAAGCAGGCTGTCGGCTGCTGTAAGGCTTGCCGGCAACAATCTCGGCATCTATGTGGCGGAGTCCCGTACGGGAAGACCTTTGGAAAAGGTGGACCTTACTTTGCTTAAGGGTGACAGGGAGCTTGTGAGCGTAAGGGATGTGCCTGCGGGACAGCAGTTTGCCCCACTTCCGGAAGAACTGCTCAAGGCGGTCCGTGACCGTTCGGCTTTATACTGGATACAGTGTTCGGCAAGGGATTCTGCCGGATTCCTGTTGAAAAGCAGGAAGGTAAGGGTGCCTTTCCGCCATTACCGTGCCGACATCCATGACAGCGGGGTATGCTGCATGGTAATGACCGACAGGGGGGCATACAACCCGGGTGACACTATCCGTTTCAAGGGCATTTTCTACAGGGGCAACATCACAGGGAGCATCAGGGTCTGTGGCACCGGAAAGATGGCAAAGGCTGCGCTCCATGATTCCGAAGACAATGTGATAGCCTCTGCCGAACTGAAGGTCAGTGCATTCGGCTCGGTGGCAGGAGAGTTTTCCATTCCGGAGGACCTTCGTGGCGGAATGTTTACGGTTGAAGTCTCTTGCGGAGAAGATTCCGGTAGTGCTTTTGTAAGGGTGGATGAGTTTGTGGCCCCTACTTTCCGGATCGGATTCCAGCCGGTGGAGGGCCTTTGCCGTCCGGGAGACGAGATTGTCGTGAAAGGTATGGCGGAGAGCTTCACGGGCCACGGCCTTGCCGGCATGAAGTTGTCTTATAAGGTGGTAAAATACGGAAGGGTGTTTGCGGAGGGGGCGGTCTCGCCTGATCATGACGGGGCTTTTTCGCTTCGGTTTGCAAGCAGTCCGGAAGACAGGTGGGCGCATTACAAGGTCACGGTCACTGCCCTTGGCCCAACGGGTGAGACACTTGATTTCAGTACTTGGGTGAGGGTAAGTGACAGAATTGACCTGGATATTGATGTTGAAGGCACTTCAGATGCGATGTTCAAAGTCAGGGATGAAGATGACGGGTATCGATATGTTCCTGATTATCTTGTGGAAGGGGAGTCTGCAGTCGTCCGTTTCAAAGTGACTTCGCAAGAAGGGACATTGCTTGACTCCGATGTCAGGTACAAGGTTTCGGATGAGGCAGGAAAACTGTTGACGGAAGGCATCGTGAAGTCGGGAGAACCTCTGGACCTTTCTTCCGCGGAAGGCTCCATGTTTGTAATAAAGGCTGATGTATCCACGGGAGGATATGATCCTCTTGAGGATTCGCTCGAGTGCCGTATCTTCAAGGTGGGCAGGGATGCAAAGGTGCTTGATGTCCCGTTTGAATATTATTTCAGGCCGTCTGGCGGGCAGGTGGAGGAGGGCGGACGCATCTGTGCAACTTTCGGGACTGCCTCAGGGCCGCTGTGGGCCGTTGTGGAATTGACCGGTGAGGATGCGGAAGTGCTGGAAAGGCGTGCTGTCTGTCTTGACGGTGCCAGGGGCAGGGAAGGTTCTTTGACCGTGATAGATTTTAACTACAGGAGGGAGTATCCTGATGCCGTGAGGATGAATGTGTTCTATTTCCGTGGGGGAAGGAGCGAGTCCATTTCCTCGCAATTTGTGAGGGCTCGCCATAATCTTGACCTTCCTCTGGCTTTCTCGCGGTTTGAGGACAGGACTGTGCCCGGGACTGAATATACTTTCGGGATCAGGACTGCTCCGGGAGTGGAATGTCTTGCTGCCGTCTATGACAAGGCTTTGGATGCATTTATGCCGAATGAATGGAGGCCAGTCAGGCTGGCGCAGATGTCGGTTGATGCCCCTTTGATGCATGTCGGTTGCGGAGAAGTGTTGTATGATGAAAGTCGCCGCAATTATGCCATGCCGAAAAGGTCTGTCCGGAAGATGGTCGGGCGCAGTATGGCTTCCAATGAGATGATGGCTTTTGATGCCGTGGAGGAAGAGGCTGCGCCGATGATGTCTTTTGACAAGGGTGCGGGGTCGCAGCCGGACGGCCTGGACGATGCTTCAGATATTTTGGAAAGAGCTGCCCTTCGTTCGGATTTTGCCTCGACCATTGCTTTTGAACCTTTCCTGAAGTCTGACGCCAATGGTGACATTTCTTTCAGGTTCAGGACATCGGACAAGCTCGGGACTTATTATGTGGCGCTTTTTGCCCACGATAGGGATATGCGCAATGACGTTCTCCGCAGGGAAATGGTGGTGACTGTGCCTGTGAAAGTGTCGCTGCAGGAGCCTCGTTTCCTTTATGAGGGCGACAGGTGCGTCTTGAGCATCGTGGTGTCAAACAGTTCTCCTTCAGAGGTTTGTGGCGTGTTGACTGTCGGAGTGTCTCCAAAGGGCGAAAAGGGTTCGACGAAGGCTGAGAATCACAGGATTGCCGTTGCTGCAGGCGGGGATGCCGTGGTGAAATTTGATCTCGGGGAGATTGCGCGCGATATTGTAATAAAGGCTGTCTTTACCTCGGATGGGGGTGTTTCCGACGGGCTGCAGGTAAGTGTCCCTGTGCTTTCTGCCCGTCAGCAGGTCAGGGAGGCGCATTCTGCTGTCCTTCTTGCCGGAGGGGATGAGGAGGCGCTTCTCGGGAGGCTTCGCGGAGAGTTTGTGAACGGTTCTGCGCATGGCGCAAAGGTGAGCCGGATTTCAGTGATGGATATGGTCAGGGAGGCCCTGCCTTCGAAGGTGGAGGCTGCGGGACCGGATGTAGTGTCGCTGTCGGAGGCGTGGTATGTGCGCCGGACTGCGGAAAGGCTTGGCGTGCAGATTGTCCGGGAAGAGTCTGACAATGCGCTGATGGACAGGATAATGGCTTGCCGCAACGGTGACGGGGGTTTTGCCTGGTTTGCCGGTATGGATTCCAATCCGCAGGTCACTGCCCTTGTGCTTGAGCGTTTTGCGAGGACGGATATTTCGCTGCGGAGGGTGTCGGAGCCCGGATCGTGGGTGTATGGGGCTGTCAGGTATCTGGACCGTGCGCAGTTCGGGGCTTCCAGGCCGGTGTGGTTCGGCGCTTTGTCTGATGAGAGATATATGAGGGTGCGCTCGATGTTTGCCTCTGTGCCTTTCAGCGTGGAGGCTGCGCCGGGGCACAAAAAGGAGTCCGATGCAAGGATGAAGGAGTTCCGCAGGTTTGCCGCCGGGTATCTTGTGCCTTCGGGTGACAGGGGACTGCAGGGTGATGTCGCAGGTAAAGTGATGAGGCTCACTACTTTGGACAATCTGCTTGCCTCCGGTGACGGACTCTCCCTTGCAGGTGCCTGGGGCGCCGTGGGATTGACGCGCAGCCTTGCCGCTTCGGTCCGTGCCGACGTGGAGTCGCTTCTTGAGTATGCCGTGGAGCATCCTTCGGGCGGGGTGTATTATCCCAATCTGGTGATGCCTTTGCGCGGGCTTCTGGAGAGTGAGGCGGGAGAACACGCTCATCTTGCTGACCTTATGGCGGCCCACGGAGGGGAGAATCCGCGTTGCAGGGAGGTTGCCGACGGTATCAGGCTGTGGCTTATGCTGCAGAAGGAGACCCAGAAGTGGGATGAATCATCGGCATTTGTCGATGCAATTGCAAGTGTGCTCGAGGCGTCCGGGGGCGTACGGGAGACTCGGGTGATTGTGATGGAAAAGGCCTTTGAGAAGCCTCTGGAGGGGGTTGAGGCTGCAGGCAACGGGATGAAGATCGGGAGGCGTTTCTTCCGTGAGGTGAGCCGCGTGGACGGTGACGGGGTCCTGGGGAGCGTGTCGGAGGAGATTGCTCCGGGGACTGTGCTGCGGGTCGGGGAGCGCATCCGTGCGGAGTACAGGGTGTGGAGCGGCGAGAACCGCAGTTTCGTGCGGCTGACGGCTCCGCGTGAGGCTTCCCTGCGTCCTGTGGACCAGTTGTCGGGGTATTGCCGGTTCGGGGTGTCTCCGCTCAGGCTTGACGGATGGTATATGATCAGGATGTCCGGCTACCGCGATGTGCGTTCCGACGTGACTTCCTATTATTTTGATGCTTTCCCTGAGGAGGATACGGTGATTTCGGAGGAGTTCTTCGTCACTCAGGAAGGAGAATTCTCGGCGCCTGCTGTTCAGATCGAATGCCTCTATGCCCCGCATTACCGTGCCAATGATGCAAGTCCGGCCAGAATGAGGGTCGGGGAACAGTAGAGGTCTCCCGGGGGCGCAGGTTATTCTTCTTACATTACGGATAAGAAAATCTTTGCAAAAAAATTTGTTATTTTAAAAAAGATACGTATCTTTGCATTCCCGTTTTGACGGAAAGAGCTTGGGAGCATAGCTCAGTTGGTTCAGAGCGTCTGCCTTACAAGCAGAGGGTCG
>JBJEJU010000045.1:0-7439 GCA_051878275.1 Candidatus Cryptobacteroides sp.
TCATAAACCGGGTTCCTCAAATCCGAAAACGCATGCCGTCAGGAACAATCTGCAAAAATAGCATTTTCAGTTGATACTGTCAAATGTCTATGGAGAAGAGAAAGCCCAGATATGTGCCGCCGAGGCGCTCCTTCCAGAGCATTCCGTCCTCAAGGGCATAAGAAAATCCGTATGACGGCGAACCGTTGTACCCTATCCTCACGCCGATGGTCGTGTCGAAAGGTATCCAGAGGAAATTGGACATCCGTGCGGTGATTTCAGCCCCGACGGTATAGACCAGATTCCCGAGCCTGCCGGGATCTCCCGTGGTGGCATCGGTAAACAAAGTCATGTCACCGAATGGCTTCACCACGAAATGGGTTATGTAGGCAAGCGGCGAGAGCCATCTTATGTCCCCGAAATAAACCGGCAGGGCGTAGTCCGCAGTCAGGCGGATCTGGGTGTCGGAATATGCTGCAAAATAGGACATTATGTCGGTATTGGCAAATCCGCGGGGATAGGTATTGACCACATTCTCCCCGAAGAGGCAGTCTCCGCTGAGCTTGTGCTGGCAGAGGACGGAAAGGCGCAGTCCGTGCGACGGGGCGATGCCCGGCAGGTATCCGACCGCATTGGCATATATTCCGGCGGTGTAGATGTCGGTGAGCCCGAGACGGCCCTGGCAGCCGATTTCCGCACTGGCCCCAAGCCTAGGGTATTCCAGGGAGGAAGCCATAGGGCGCATTATGTATCCGCGCACGGAAGCCGTGAGAAGCTGCATCGGGACATTCCTGCCTGTGGTCTTGCCGCCGAACGTCCTCAGGAACCAGCCGTCATCCCCGATCATCGGATAGAGATTGGACCTGACATCGGACCTGTCATACATATCGTTGGAGATATAGTAGCGGAGCGACGGGGTGATGCCCCTGGAGATGCCGCCGATGCTCTGCGACAGGGGAACGCTGACCTTGACATCGGCCGATGCGTGGGCGGCGTCCCTGAAATCATATGTCACCTGATTGTAGAGGGTGGTCCCGCGGTAAACGGTGGCGCGGCGCATATATTGGTAGGCACGGCGGTCTCCGACAATGGCATTGATTTCAATTTCGGGGTAAAGTCCTGTGTATGAGAACTGGAGACGCAGCTTATTGCGGCGCCCGCCTCCGTCCTGGTCCATAATGTTGCCGTAGCTTAAAAGGCCGGATGCAGTCCCGAGATGGTTCTGGAAGAGGCCTGTGACTCCCAATGCGGACACCTCATCGATTCCGTCCCCGTCGTAACCGATATAGAAAGGCACCCAGGAATGGAAGTTCGGTATATGGAGTGCCTTGCGGTAACGCCGGGGCTCCGAGAAAGCAACAGGTCCGGCATCAGGTACGGGCTCCCCTCCCGCAAGGTCCTTTTCCTGTGCGGCCAGGGCATCCGCAACAGGGTATCTGTGGATGTCCGAAAAATCCACGGGGCGGTACAGGAGACGGTCCGACGGGGTCCGGTAGAGAAGGCGGCCCTCCCGGGTGAGGGATGTGAAATAGAGGGTGTCACCCTTGAAAACGGCATCCGCAGAGCCGTACCGGGTGGAGGTGAGCTGGAGGAGAAGCCCGCCGTCTGTGTCTATCGAATAAATCTCGTTCACGCCCGTGCGGTCACTCGTGAAAATGACTCTTCCATCATGTTCGGAGAGGCTGTGGAGGCTGACCGGCCGAGGCTCGAGCAGTGTGCGGAAACCGCTTTCGGAAGCCATGTACAGGCCGCTTCCGCGAGGGGATACGCCGCTGACGGCAAGACTGCCCCCGACCCAGACGACCTCATAGACGGCAAGGCTATCGGGAGCAGGAATCCTGGCTGTTTCTTCTCCTGACTCCGCATCGAGTACCACTACTGCAGTCCCTCCCTTTACAGGATAATGCACGGCAGCAATGCAAGTTGCGTCCGGGGACGGTACAGGATTGAAATACCTGCCCTCCTTTGTGACGTCGCTGATTTTTCCGCTTTCAAGGTCCATGCGGCGGATGCGCGAGGACTGGTCCAGGCTCCAGCGCGGGTCCTTGATGCTCTCGCTCCACCACAGTGCCCCACCTCCCCGGGAAAGCCTGCCCGTGGACGACGAGAACGGGCGCACAACGGTCTCAGTCCCGTCCGGAGAGATTTTCTTCAACTCCGCCGCCCTGACAAGTCCGGACGAAATGGCATAGAGGTCTTCCCCTACAGGGACCGCACCGGCATATTCCTCAAACCACCGCGGAGAGTCCTTGAGCGGCTGCGCCTCCGTAAACGGCATGCGTTCCAGGGCTTCCTGCGCCCAGATATTGTGGAAAGAGACCATCACGGAGTCAAAGACGGCATTGAAACCCATACCGGTCCCCCTCTTGTATTCCCTGCGGAAATGATTGAGCCTCAACGGCCTGGCAGCAATCTTATCGAAATACCTCTGTGTAAAGAGCGGGTCATTGAAGAAAACGCGTTTCCCGGCAATGGCCATATAGCCTGCGGCATAATGGTTTGGCGAATGATGGCGCCACGAGCCGTTCTGCCAACGGTAGAATGAGCGGTAGTCCCCCTCATCGAACGCGGACATATAGTAATTCATAAAATCACCGCTCCGTCCTCTTCCCGCAGCGGTCAGCGCCGTCTCCGCAACCACTGCGTCACCCTCGAGAAACATCATCCCCGGATAGACTCCGGCAACAGCACCCGGCACCATTTCCCCGAGAAGCCATGTAAACGGACGGAACACCTTGCGGTAGCCTGCCTGCATCTGGGAGAGGTGACGGGATTCGTGCACTGCGAGATTGGTCTCCCACGGCATTGCCTCGGGACTGTAGGCCTGCGGGGTGGTATAAAGCTGCATCCTTTTCGGGGTCCAGGTCACGGAACCGTTGCTGACGGTACTGTAGGCGTGGAGGACAACCGGAGTGCGGGACCTGTAGGCGCTGCCTGGCACCAGGCCGGAGGAAAGGGATACGGGCATCCTGAATGTCTCCAACTGACTGCCATATACCCTTGCGAGCGAATCGAGGCCTTCGGGATAGATGATCCTGTAATGCGGCGAATCAATGCTGTACCAGCGCAATGATCCGGGATCGCCGCCATCGGTATAGAATTGCGCACCGGCACTGAAGGATATGAGAACGGCTGCAATGGCCACACACAGTTTTTTTGTCATCAGGAAGCTGTTTTGAATAAATACTCTCGTCCTTTTGTCCCCAAACTCAAACCTTTGTTGGAAATACAAATATAAAATTATTATTTTTGCATACCTAATTATCTTCTATGCAGATTTTTATTCAAATTCTTACCCTTCTGGGCGCCGTAACCCTCTTCCTGTTCGGCCTCAGCCTTTTGAGTGGAGGATTGCAGAAAGTTGCCGGTGACGGACTGAGGTCTTTCCTGGCATCCATGACCTCCAATCCGTTCAAGAGAATCGTTACCGGCGTGGGCGTCACCGCAGTGATCCAGTCTTCAACCGCCACCACCATCATGGTAGTAAGTTTCGTCAATGCGGGACTTCTCACGCTTGCCCAAGCAATCGGAGTGATAATGGGAGCGAACATCGGTACCACCGTGACTTCGTGGATAATGGCCGTGTTCGGCTTCTCCTACGACATTTCCACCATTTCATTCCCGCTGATTGCGCTCGGCTTTTTGATGATGCAGAGCCGCAAAAATCAGAAAATCAAGGATTTGGGTGAAATCATCATAGGATTTGCGCTGTTCTTCATAGGTTTTGCCAAGCTCAAGGCCACGGCAAGCGTCCTTCTGGACGGCATCGACCTGAGCGTGCTCCAGGCGTGGACGGACATCCATCTCGGACCTCTCAATGTGTCCGTGCTGCTGTTCCTTCTCCTCGGAACCATTCTCACGATATGCTTCCAGTCCTCCGCCGCGACGATGGCCATCATCATGCTCCTCATCACGACCGGAGTGATTCCTTTCAAGATGGCTGCGGCCATGATCCTGGGCGAGAACATCGGAACGACAATAGCTGCCAACATTGCGGCTTCGGTCGGAAATACGGCTTCAAAGAGGGCTGCAATGGCCCATACGGTATTCAACGTATTCGGTGTGGTATGGGTCCTGTGCGTGTTCCCGTGGTTCCTCAGCCTCATCGGGAAGCTGGTGAGCAGCTTCGGCCTCTACGACCCTAATTATGCAGACCTTACGGACGCGGCCAATGCCGACAGGGTTGCAGCCTCGCTCCTCTATAGCGTGACCACGATGCACACCCTTTTCAATATCACCAATACATTGATCCTCATATGGTTCATACCTCAAATCGAGAAGGTTGTGTCCTGGATTATCCCGTCGAAGGGCGAAGAGGAAGTATACAGGCTCAAATATATCGCCGGCGGTCCGCTCTCCACTGCGGAGCTTTCCCTCGACGAGGCAAAGCAGGAAATCATCCATTTTGCGACCATCTGCCGCAAGGGCTTCAGGTATGTGCGCAATGCAATCACTGAGACCGACAATGACAAGTTTGCCGAAGAAAGGGAGAAACTCATCAAATATGAGGGCATTACCGACCGCATCGAGTATGAGATCGCTTCCTATCTCAATGAGGTCAGCAAGGGCGAGATTTCAGAAAAGTCTTCGCTGCGCATCAAGGGTATGTACAAGATTATCGGCGAGCTGGAGTCACTGGGCGATTCGGGCGAGGCAATCGGACGCATGGTCCAGCGCAGGATAGACCACGGCAAGAGTTTCTCCGAGGAGCAGCTCAAGAAGCTCGGCAGGATGATGGACCTCGTGGATGCGGCCTACGATGTGATGATCCGCAACCTCAGCACCCCTTACTACGACCTCAAGGACATAAGCAATGCCCAGGATGCGGAATACAATATCAACGAATGCCGCAACAACCTGCGCGAGGAGCATATCCTCAACATCGAGGAGAATCCTCAGTACAACTACCAGACGGGCGTCTTCTATATGGATATAGTCGCAGAGCTCGAGAAGATGGGCGACTTCATGATCAATATCTCGGAGGCGCAGATTTCGGAGAATGCCTATGCGTAGCCACATTGTGATATTGGCGGCGGCCGTGCTTCTTGCGGCAGGCTGCGGCGGGAGGAAACAGGCCCGGGAGGTCCCGGCCGAGGCTCCCCTGACACGTGAATTCAGGACCGTGAAGGTCCCCGTGATGGTGTCGGACGACGGCGAGAGGATGAGCTACATTGGAGCCAACTTCTGGAACGCCTTCTTTGCAGACACTACCGCAGGTTATCTGTGTGATTCACTTCATATTGCAGGAGTGGACAGCGAGGCCTTCGAAGAGCAGGTGGGGATGTTTTCGGGCGTTGTCGCAGAGCTGCGCAAGGACGAGGCGAGGAAAGATCTCGTGACCCTTTTCAACTTTGTCACCAGGGCGCAGAGGCGTGACACCGCATCCAATATTTTCGTACGGACCAATGAACTGATTGAGAAATACCTCTACAACCCAAATTCCCCGGTCAGGGACGAGGATATCTACGGGGCATGGGCTGAGAAGCTGTCGCAGTCGGAGTTTGTGAGCGAAGGGATGAGGATGGCATATGCGCGCGACGCAAGGATGTGCGCTCTCAACAGGGTCGGGACGAAGGCGGCCGATTTCGGCTTCACCGACAGGGACGGCCGCAGGCACACTCTCTACGGCATCCAGGCCCCTGTCACCCTGCTGTTTTTCAGCAACCCGGGCTGCACAGCCTGCGGAGAAATCATCAGCGCGCTGAAGGCCGACGGAAAGGTTACCCAGATGGTCAGGAGCGGATTTCTCGCGGTGGTGAATGTCTATATCGACGAGGACACCGATGCCTGGAGGGCATATGCGGACAATTATCCCGAGTCCTGGTACAACGGCTACGACCAATCCGGGACCATCCGGCAGGACATTGCCTACAATGTGCGTGCGATTCCTTCACTGTACCTTCTGGACGGGGACAAGACTGTTGTGATGAAGGATGCTCCGGCAGAGAAGGTGCTGGCGTGGCTCGACAGCCTGGATTATTAGCATTTGCAGGACCTGGGTCAGGAAACCATTTAAACCACATAAATTATGGAAGTCAAGAAAATTCTTTGGGGTACCGCCCCGTGCGGCAAGGAAATCTGGAAATATACCATTACCAATTCGAAAGGTGCCAGTGTTACCCTGGGCAGCGTAGGTGCAGCGATTGTGGGCATCACCGTTCCGGACAGGGACGGGGCGCTCGCCGATGTCGTGTTGGGTTACGACAGCCCTGAATCGTATTTTGCAGACGGTCCCTGCGCCGGAAAATGCCCCGGCAGATATGCCAACCGCATTGCAAAGGGCCGCTTTTCCCTTAACGGCAAGGAGTATGAACTGCCTGTAAACAACGGGCCGAACCATCTTCACGGAGGTCAGCAGGGCTTCCAGAACAAGGTTTGGGACAGCAGGATTGACGGGGAGGCCGTGGAGTTCATGTATTTTTCGGAGGACGGCGAGATGGGCTATCCGGGCAATCTGAAGGTTGTGGCCCGCTACGAGTGGGACGAGGATTGCGCGCTGAAGCTCACGTTTACAGCCCAGTGCGATGCCGATACTGTAGTCAATCTGACAAATCACGCCTATTTCAACCTCAACGGGATGAAGGGTGACATCAAGGGCCATCTTCTTACGCTCAATGCATCGGAGTATCTGCCTACTGATGAGACTCTTATCCCGGTGGGTGATTCGGAGCCGGTGGCCGGCACACCTATGGATTTCACCAATCCGAAGCCGTTGGGACAGGACCTGTTTGCAGACTTCCCTGCCCTGAAGTACGGCAAGGGCTACGACAATTGCTATGTCATTGACGGATATGAGCCTGGACAGCTCCAGAGGGCTGCCGAGCTGTATTCAGAAGAGAGCGGAAGGGTGCTTGAGGTGTTTACGACGCAGCCGGGCGTGCAGATCTATACCGGCAACTGGGTGACCGGATGTCCTGCCGGAAAGGGCGGTGCGGAGTATCACGACTACGATGCAGTGGCCATCGAGTGCCAGCATTTCCCTGATTCGCCTAACCATCCGGACTATCCTTCGACAGTCCTTCGTGCAGGCGAAGTCTTCGAGCAGGCAATCATCTTCGCCTTCGGGGTGAAATAGTCCCCCCCCCGGGAAGTTCCTTAAACCCATCAGGAGGCAAACCCGCGTTTGCCTCCTGATGATTTTGTATTCGCTAATCAATCGTGCTTCAGTTTTATATCTGCATATGTAGGACCTGAAAAGACGCTCAAATACAGCGTTTCAAATTTTCCCTCTGTACGCGGCACAACAATAAAATGCAATTCTTTGCTGCCTGTATTACAGGACACTGTCAACCATTGATTTGTATGCGTTTTATATACAATATGGTCTATTACTTCAAACTCTGTTTCGCTTTCACTTGTCGCATTATAATTTGTGACACTGATTCCACCGATGTATTCATCCGCCGTATATGTGAATTCACCGCCTTCTTTAGGAAAAGTGATTTCCTGCGGAAGCCCCA
>JBJEJU010000046.1:0-7199 GCA_051878275.1 Candidatus Cryptobacteroides sp.
AAATAGGATTATAAGAAACATTTTATTATATTCGCAAATGGCCAGATGAGTGCGATGTGAAACTTTGAAAAATTATCCCGAAGAGATGAATGATTTTCTGAAAAGGTGCTTTTCCGTAAAAAGCCAGCCGGCGCAGACTGCCAGCCGCCAGGATTACGCAAGGCCGGTGGCGAATACCAATCCTGACGATGTCGATGAAAAAAGGGCATCGCATATCGCTGTCATCTACCGGAGCGAGCTGGACTATATCTCCCGCTGCGTGCTGGACTATCCCGACATCGAGACCGGCGGCGACCTTTTCGGCTTCTGGACCAATGAAGGCATCCCGGTTGTCCTCTATGCGATAGGCCCCGGACGCAACGCCAACCATCAGAACGCGTTCTTCGTACAGGACCTCAACTATTTCGTGAAGATAGCCGGCACCGTGGCTGACAAATACCAGCTTTCGCATATGGGAGAATGGCATTCGCACCACCAGCTGGGCCTTGCGCGACCGAGCGGGCACGATGCCAACACCATTTTCAACGGCCTGCGCGACGTGCCTCTCCGCAGGATGCTTCTCTGCATCGCCAATTACCGCCAGGGCAGGACCACCGTCAATCCATATATGTTCCATGAGAGCGATATGCGCCATTTCACCGATGCCTCCTGGCGTGTCCTCCCGCTTCAGAGCCCGTTCAGGCCATTGATTGACAACGATTTGAAAAACATACTCATCCATCCGCGCTCTTCCTCTCCGTGCCACGGCGAGATGCGTATCCTCGGGGGCGCCCCTTCCGGGAATTCCGGCAACGAGGCATCGCGTCTTGGCGAAGGCCACTGGATGCGCCGGGTCGGAGGAGTGGATCTTCTCAAGAGGATCATCAGGGTGGTGGGAGCAGCGGCTCCCGGGGAAACGGTTTCCCCGAAATGGGACGAGTACGGCAATATCTTCCTAACGTTCGGAGACCGCGCCGTCAGGCTCAACGAGGCCTTCCCGCAGGACCCTCCGGTGATGATGTCGGAAGGCTCGCCGGATGACAGTCAGGCGCTGTGGGATTACTGTCCGGCCTGCTCCGGGGAGGACGCCAATGCGCATATACTGGAAGCATTCGAAAAATGGATTTGGCTTTCCGTCAACGGCGGCCCGGCAACCGGCAACTCTCCGGTAGATGACGGTACGACGGAGACCAGCCCGGCAACCGGCACCCCGGCTGGGAACACCCCGACCGTGAGCAGCTCTACAGACAGCGCCCCGACCGGCAGCACCCCGGCGGACAACCACGCAACAGACAACAACACAGAATATAACAACAACTCAACAGAAGAAGGCTATGATGACTCAATCGAGGTTCAGGGATGAAAACATGATCCTTGACCATTATCTCGGACCGAAGGCCTATGCTTTCGGAGGCACAGGTACTTCCAGCCCATATCTCAAGGCAGCGGTGAAGACCAACAACGGAAAGGTCTATGTCCTTTACTATGACCTCTCCACGTTTCCTACAACCAAGCCGAAGGTCTATGTGACCCAGATGCTTTATACTAAAAGCGGTGAGCCGATGAATTCCCCGAACGGCGTCAACCACACTCTTTCTTCATGGAACAACTGGACCCAGCTCTGCCACTATTCCGACACGCAGTGGACCCCGGACATCACCTTGTGGCACGTGTATCTCAAGTGCAGGGTATGGCTTGAAATCTATCAGACCCACCTCCGCACGGGGAAGACGATGGAGAGCATGCTGAAGCACCAGACTTCGCACGTCTAGCCTCAGTTGTTCTTTTGGTAATATTTGTAAATCAATAAAATGTAAAGATATGGCTCTTAATGATTTGGACCTCAATTCGATAGAGAAGGCAATCGCCGAGACCCAGAAAAATCCCAACAGCGGCGATGTGTATTTTGACACCAATACCGGCAATCTGACCACGGTGGGTGGCGCAGGCAGCGTCAAGACCTCCACCATGATCCAGGACGGTTACGCAGCATAGCTATGGCTACATACTGTCTTTATGGCGAAGAACTCCAGCGGTTCTCCGCCATTTCGGAAAATGCTTCCGGCATCGGTTACGAATGGGAAGGCGAGGCTGTGGTCCATCTGAGGCTGTCCCCGCTTGCCCACAGTTTCGGCGTTGAACACACTGTTCGCTTTGTCCACGGTTCCCGGCCGGAAGCCGGTACGGATGCGGATTACACTGTCTGCGTCGGTACGGAGGGGGAGGCCTTCGTGTGGCCAAAAGGGGCCTGCGCACCGGAGCCTGCAACCGTCATCCCGGCAAAGGAGAATCTCTATTCCAGAAGCAAGGGGCTCATAGAAGTGGGCATCCTGGAGGGCAAAAGGGTGCTTATCATCGGTCTGGGGAGTTTCGGCTCTCAGATTGCCGTGGAGCTTGCCAAATCCGGCGTAGGGCAGTTCTCCCTCATGGATTTCGACAGGGTGGAGCTCCACAATCTCGTCCGCCATACGGCTTCGCTCAATGACCTGGGCCGCCTGAAGACGGACTTTGTGCGTGAGACCATTCTCGGTAAGAATCCTTACGCCAGCGTGGATGTATTCCCTGTCAATATCAATGAGCATCCCGACCTTCTGTGCAGCGAGGTGGAGAAGGCAGACCTTGTCATCTGCGCCACTGACAACAACCAGTCCCGTTTCAATATCAGCGAAGCGCTTGTCAGGCAGCGGAAGGTCGGCATCTTCGGCCGTGCAATCACGCGCGCCGAGGGTGGCGATGTGTTCCGTTACCGTCCGGGAGGCCCGTGCTATGTATGCATGATCGGCAACCAGTGGTACAAGGACATGTCGGAGGAAATCACCAATGAGCAGTCGGCCCGCGCCAACGGCCAGATTGCAGCCTACACCTCTCCGGAGGATGCGGATGCGATGGTGCAGGTGGGACTGAGCTCCGATATCGAGCCTATGTGCAATATGATGGTGAAGCTCTCACTGATTGAGCTTTCGCGAGGTGCGGAGTCGGGCATTTCCTCCCTTGACGAGGAGCTGACGTTTCCTGCCTATGTGTGGGTGAACCGCCGCGAAAGGCATTACCGCGGTTTCGCTCCTTTTGACAAGTGTGCCAACAGGCCGACGATTATGCGCTGGTATGGTCTTGACCTGCCGCGAAACGGGGAGTGTGCGCTGTGCGGTGAGAAGCCGAAGCTCAGTCTCGGGGAGGATTTCGTGAAGGATTTTGACCCGGAGCTTACCAGGATCAATACTGATTTTGACGACGATATCTCAGAGGCGCTGAAATAAGGGAAAGGGATTTAGGGAAAGGGTAGCGTGCAAATGCTCGCGGGCCATTGTCCGCATATTGCGGCATTCCCTATGAAAAGCAACTGATAGCGACTTGCAGAATTTAAATGTAGTGAGTGATGGACATAGGCAGTTTTATGCAGGATAATCCGGCAGTGGCGCGGATTATGGAAAAATCCGCCGGGCTGTGCAGGCAGTTCGGCTTTGCGCGGATCGAGGTCCCTGTCTTCTTTATGGGCATCCAGCAGTGCGAAAGGACCTCGCTCGGGTGTTTCCTTCTGGCCCTCGGTCTTGAGCCGAATGTCATCTATCAGGAGGTGGCCAAGTCCCTGAACCGTCTCGAAAAGGCGCAGGGCGGCGGTGGCAGCATCCCGGTGTCCGCCTCGCTTGTAAATGCCTTCAGCGTATGTGAGGCCATAAAGGGCGAAATAGAGTGCCTCGACAAACTGTATCCTCTTTATGCTGCCCTGATAATGGTGCCCGGCCCTGTACACGAAGTCTTTGGCATAAGGGGCGTGGATACGGCAGCATTGCAGCGGGTGCTTGAAAGCAATCACCTTAGAGTTGCCAATGTACCTGATGTCAGATACGGCGTAGATGATACTTCCCCGGTCGGGCAGCCGGGCAATGCTCCGGCGCCTTCGGAGGCAAGCAGCGGTCCGTCCCGGACACAGCCATCCATGCACACGCCATCGCAGCCATCCGGGCCGACAACCTCACAATCCTCCGGCAGGACAGCACAGCAACCTTCGCAGCAGCCCCGCAGACCGGCCAGGCCCGACTGCCCTGCGATCAGACACAACTGCATTGACCTTATGGAGAAGGCGGAAAGGGGGGAGATCAAGCCTGTCATCGGCCGCGACAGGGAGATCGAAAGGGTACTGCAGATACTTTCGCTCTATACCAAAAACAATCCTGTGCTCGTGGGAGATCCCGGGACCGGAAAGACGGCCATTGTGGAAGGTCTTGCGGTGAAGCTTGTGCGCGGTGAGGTATTTGCCGACCTTGCCGATCTGTACATCTATCAGCTTGACCCGACCTCCATCGAAGCCGAGGATGTGATGAGAAAGATCATCGAGGAAGCCAAGGCCAATCCGCAGGTGGTCCTGTTCATCGATGAGATCCATACCCTGATAAGCAAATGCTCGTGCTCTGACAACTCTTTTGCCAACCTTCTCAAGCCGGAGATGGCAAGGGGCACTGTCAAGATAATGGGCGCGACCACCCTCGACGAATACGCACAGAACATCGAAAAGGACAAGGCTTTTGAGCGCAGGTTCCAGAAAGTGATTGTGGATGAGCCTTCCGTGGAGGATGCCATTGCCATCATAAGCGGCATCAAGGACCGTTTCGAGCAGCATCACAGGGTGAGCATATCGCAGGAGGCGGTCGAGTCTGCCGTCAGGCTGGGCGTGCGCTACATCCCTGACCGCCGTCTCCCGGACAAGGCGATAGACCTTCTTGACGAGGCGTCTTCCGATGTGCGCCTTTCGGGAGGCAGCGAAGTGACCGGCAATGACATCCGTACGGTCATCACCAGGAGGACCGGCATCCCTGTGGAGAATCTCACGGCCGGCGATATGATGCAGCTCAAAAACATCGAGGAGCATCTCCACCGTAGTGTGGTGGGCCAGGACAAGGCCATAAAGGCTGTGGCCGATTCAATCCGCAGAAGCCGGATGGGCCTGTCTGATGCCGCAAGACCTGTGGGGTCCTTCCTTTTCCTGGGGACTTCCGGCGTGGGCAAGACGGAGCTTTGCAAGGCTCTTGCCGAGTACCTTTTCCAATCGCGCGACGCGATGGTGCGCATAGACATGAGCGAGTATCAGCTTGAGCATTCGGTGTCGCGTCTTTTCGGCGCTCCTCCGGGATATGTGGGCTATGAGCAGGGAGGCCAGCTCACGGAGGCAGTGCGGCGCAAGCCTTTCTCGATAGTGCTTTTCGATGAGATGGAAAAGGCCAATCCGAAGGTCTTCGAGACCATTCTCCAGGTCCTTGACGACGGCAGGATGACCGACGGCATTGGCCGGACCGTGGATTTCCGCAATACCATCATCGTGATGACCTCCAATATGGGACAGGATGTCATTGCGCGCAACCTTGCCGGAGGGAGCCCTTCCGAAGAGGATATCTCCCGGACTACATCCGAGGTCCTTGCACTCCTGAGGCGCAGGGCCGCTCCGGAGTTCTGGGGCAGGATCGACAAGGTGGTGATGTTCCTTCCGCTTTCGCAGGACGAGGTGCTGCGGATTACGGAGATGCAGCTCGAATCGGCCCGCAAGCGTATGGCTGCGGGAGGCATCACAGTCGAATTCGGCGGGGGCGTGGCAGAGCATATTGCCCTCAGCTCGTACAAGCCTGAATACGGCGCGAGGGAAATCAAAAAGGCCGTCAATACCATGATAATAGACAATGTCGTGTCATCCCTTGCAGACGGCTCCATCAATAAAGACGCCCCTGTGGTATGTTCTGTGGCAGGTGGCTCGATAATTTGCAGCAACAGATAAACAATGGCACTTCCTTCTTCATTTGACCCTATCACAGGCACAATCGGACGCGTGGGCAACACCGTCCGGAACATTGCGCCTACGCCTATCAGCCGTACCACCTCTTCCTACTCTTCCTCGTCATCACGCTCGGGAGGAGGCTTCAGGGCGTTTTGGAACCGCCTCAATTATGGAGTCTCGAGTATCGGTGAATGGCTCCAGGATACAGGTGCCGGCATCATTGCAATGATTATAGCTGGCATTCCGGCCATTACGGGCATCATCTCCCTTATTGTATGGGTTTTCAAGACTTTCTCGGGAGAGGGATTCATCTGGGGCTGTCTCTCCGTGGTCGGTGCCTTCATTGCAATCGGAATCGGATACTATGCGATCATGCTTCTTTACGGAATCGCCTATTTTGTGCTGTATCTTGTCGGCTATGTCTTCTATAATGCCTACACGCTGCTTGCTGCAATAGCAATCATTGTCGTGCTCAATGTCCCGCGGATATCCGATTCCCGCAGCAAGGCTGCACCTGCGCGGGAGACAGAAGTCACGGCACCTTCCTATACTGTCTATAGCAATACCGCCAGGGTGCTCAATGTAAGGAAGGCCCCGTCCACGAGCTCCGAGGTGCTCGGAACGCTCCAGAGGGGTGAATCCGTCAAGGTGCGGAGCATCAGCGGAGGTTTTGCGGAAATCGAATGGAACGGCTCCGTCGCCTATGTGAGCTCGGAGTATCTGACGCTGTAGGCATATATTTGAGGAGCCCCCAGGATGCTATTGTCCGCGAAAATGTCTATATTTGCAGCGCCCTTTCAGGGCATCGAATCCAATAATCACAAAATATGGCACTTATTGACAACATCATTGCGCGTGCAAAGTCCAACAGGCAGCGCATAGTGCTCCCGGAATCATTTGAGGAGCGCACAATTACCGCAGCAGACCAGGCTCTCCGCGATGAACTGGCCGACATCATCCTCATCGGCAACCGCGACGAGATACTCGCACTCGCGTCAAAGCTCGGCCTCCAGCATATCGGAAAGGCTACTATCATCGATCCTGCCACCAGCGAAAAGACCGAGGAGTATGCCCAGCTGCTTTTCCAGCTCCGCCAGAAGAAGGGTATGACCATCGAGGCTGCAAGGGAGCTTGCCTCCACCAATCCTCTCTATTTCGGATGTCTCATCATCAAGAGCGGCGATGCTGACGGTCAGATCAGCGGTGCGCTTTCCACTACCGGCGATACCCTCCGTCCGGCACTCCAGATCATCAAATGCGCGCCGGGCATCACCTGTGTCAGCGGTGCCATGCTCCTCATTACCAAGGCTCCGCAGTACGGTGAGGATGGTGTCCTCGTGATAGGCGATGTGGCTGTGACCCCTATGCCTGATGCATCCCAGCTCGCGCAGATTGCCGTATGTACTGCCCAGACGGCAAAGAGCGTGGCCGGATTTGCAGATCCGCGCGTTGCAAT
>JBJEJU010000047.1:0-7172 GCA_051878275.1 Candidatus Cryptobacteroides sp.
AAGAATATCCAGAAGCAGAGCGAGGTGCAAGCAGAGGAATGGGAGGAGGAAAGAAAGGGGAATGCGGACAAGAATGATGGAGGCGAAGTTGTGGCAGAAAGAGATGAACGAATAGCCGCATGCCGTGAAATAGCCACTGAAGCAGAAATGAATGCCCGCAAGGACGCAGTCCTCTGCCCTTTGTCAAGTCCCTGTTATCCATTTTTCGCCAGTAAAGAGGTGCAAAGGTACACAATAATTCTTATATTTGCCGTCTGATGACAAGACTGGGAAGATACTGGAGTGCGCTGCTGCTGGCGCTGTTTGCATTCTTTTTTGCATCAACAAACCTCTTCACCCACGTACACGAGGGTCCTGAGGGCAGGATTGTACACTCACATCCCTGGAGCGGCAAATCACACAGCCACACCGGCGCACAATATCAGATAATACAGCTTCTTTCAAGCAACATCTTCCAGGCGGGAGAAGAGGAACATCCCGAAGCACCCGTTTTCTCCATAGAGGCAATTGCCTCATGTCTCCGGACTGAGGCATATGCCAACATCTTGTTTCATCACGTCCTCGGACTCAGGGCTCCTCCTGCGCCGTTATTTCAATAATCCCCCAAACAATAACCTGCTTCAGATTCCTTGTAATATCAAGGATGTTGCCGGGCCCTGAAATATCAGGGCCCAATATCCAGGATTATTCAATAACGACAGAAATACAATGAACAAATTATATATTTTTGCCGCAATCGCGGCTTTGCTCGCCGTGTCCGCGAGCGGGCTTTCCTACGCCCAGTCAAATACGGACACTAGCATCTCAGGACATGTTACCGACGCCCGGACAGGCGAACATCTGCCATTCATCACGATAATGCTCAAGGGGACCAACATAGGCGCACAGACCTCGGCATCAGGACATTATGTGCTGCGGAACCTGCCATCCGGGACATTTGAAGTGGTGGCAGGTGCAATGGGATATAAAGAATCGTCATTATGCATAGACCTGGAGAGAGGCAAAGCCTACGAGGTCAACTTCATTCTGGAAGAAGAAAACCTTGCCATTGACGGAGTTGTAGTAAGTGCTACAAGAATCCATTCTTCACGCAAAGAGGCCCCCAGTCTTGTAAATGTGGTGGATAACAGCATTTTCGCCAGGACAGTTTCCCCGACACTTGCTGACGGACTGGCTTTCCAGCCGGGTGTGAGGGTGGAGAATGACTGCCAGAACTGCGGATTTGTCCAGGCCAGGATCAACGGCCTGGACGGCCACTACTCACAGGTACTCATAGATTCCAGACCCATTTTCTCCGCGCTTGCGGGAGTTTATGGGCTGGAACAGATCCCGGCTGCAATGATTGACAGGGTGGAGGTCGTAAGAGGCGGGGGATCAGCCCTTTTCGGAGCATCTGCAATAGGCGGGACGATTAATATCATCACCAGGGAAGCAATGGGGTCCAGCGCTGAAATCAGGCACGATTTCACCTCAATAGGCATAAGCCCTGCTTTCGACAACAACACGGGCATCAATGCCTCGATGGTATCGGACGACGGGAGGGCCGGCATATTCGTATTCGGGCAAAAGCGTTCGAGAGACGGATACGATGCCGATTCTGACGGATTCACGGAAATCCCGGCCCTCAACTCGCTGACAATGGGGACAAGAGGCAATCTGAGGGTAAGTCCATATTCAAAAATCAATTTCGAATACCACGCGCTGAAGGAATTCAGACGCGGCGGAGACCGTTTGGACCGTCCGGCACACGAAGCCCTTATCGCTGAGCAGACAGAACACATCAACAACAGCGGTTCGCTCAGTTACGAAGGCCAGAGTCCCGAAGGCAGGCACGTCTGGACTGCATACATCTCTGCACAGCATATTGACAGGAACAGCTACTACGGCGGGGGGATGGACCCGAATGCCTACGGAAAAACCACTGATTTCACCGGCGTTGCCGGAGGTCAGTATTCATACAAATTCAACCGCCTTTTCTTCATGCCTGCACAGTTCACGGCAGGAATGGAATACAACTACGACAGATTGCATGACATATCACTGGGTTACGACCACGAGACTGAACAGTCCGTCCACATTTTCGGGACATACCTGCAGAACGAATGGAAAAACGCCCATTGGAGTCTGCTTGCCGGCGTGCGTATGGATAAGCACAATCTCATCGGCAGGCCTATCTTTTCGCCGCGTGTCAATATCCGTTACAGCCCGTTCCGCGACCTTGCGTTCCGCGCAATATACGCCAGCGGTTTCCGCGCCCCGCAGGCATTTGACGAAGACCTGCATGTATTGGTTGCCGGCGGCGAAAGGATACGCATCACTCTTGCAGACGGCCTGAAAGAGGAAAGATCCCATTCTTTCAGCGTCTCGGGCGACTGGTATCACAGGACAGGTTCCGTACAACTCAATTTAATGGCGGAGGGATTCCTTACCGTCCTGAAGGACACCTATGCACTCAGGCAGACAGGCGAAACGACTGACGGAGGGATGAGCACCATAACCGAAAGGTACAACGGCCCTGGCGCAAAAGTGTTCGGAGCAAGCCTCGAGGGCAAGTTGTCGATAGGCCGTGGCCTGAATTTCCAGGCTGGATTTACAGTGCAGGGAAGCCGTTATGACCAGCCGCAGCAGTGGAGTGACGATGAGAATGTCGAGCCTGTCAGGGAGATGTTCCGCTCGCCGGACTGCTATGGCTATCTTGTCGCATGCTATAGCCCTTTCCGTAACTTTGACATTGACTTGTCGGGGACTTATACAGGTCCCATGCTTGTGCAGCATATGGCAGGAAGCGGGACTGATGTGGACAGGGCAGTGCGGACCCCCTCATTTTGGGATATGGGCTGCAAAGTGAGCTATGAGCTCAGAATAATGGGCATATGCCATCTCACAATACACGCAGGCGTGAAGAATATCTTCAATGCCTTCCAGAAGGATTTCGACCAGGGAGAGCTGCGTGACAGCGGCTACATATACGGCCCGTCGCTCCCGCGCTCTATTGTAATGGGCACGGGGCTGAAATTCTGATATTTATGAACACGGAGGATTGCTGCCGGATATGCCGGCATCACACCCGTTTCATCTGGATATCGGTTTGTCAATGATATCTTCCAAAGCTTCCAGGCTGTTGTCCATTGAAGTGAATTTTTTCGGTTTTTCCATTGCGGCGGCGAGAGATGCCGGGATGGTCATTTCCCAGCCGGTTCCGGGCGAATATTCATGGAAAGCCTCATTTATCACTTCGGAGAATTTGGCAGCATGGGCGGTGGCAAGGTAAAATCCCTCAGCACCGGATGCTTTCATGGCAAGATAGGCAACAGCGGAATGGGGGTCCGAAAGATATGAGTGCTGCTGATAAATCCGTACGATGGCATTCTTGATCTGGTCATCCGTAAATGAACAGCCCTCAACCATGGCCTTGAGCTTCCCGAAATCATTGCCGAAAAGGTACATCATCCTTTCGTAGTTGCTTGGCGCTCCAACGTCCATGGCATTTGCCACGGTACGTATTGACGGTCCCGGCTCATACAGGCCTGTCGCAAGGAATCGTGGAATGACGTCATTGGCGTTGGAGGCAACTATGAACCTTCGCACCGGCAGTCCCATTTTCCAGGCCAGCATCCCGGCAGTGACATTGCCATAATTGCCGCTCGGAACCACAATGTCCGGCGCACCGTTGTTTTTCCCTGCCCAATGAGCCCATGCATAGAAATAATAGAAAGACTGGGGAATCCACCTGAGCAGGTTTATGGAGTTTGCTGAAGTGACATTGTGGGTCTTGCGGAATTCTTTATCGTTGAAAACGGCTTTGACCAGGGCTTGGCAGTCATCGAAATTGCCCCTGACCCTGACAGGAGTGATATTGCCTCCAAGAGTCGTCATCTGGGCTTCCTGCAGCGGACTTACCTTGCCTTCAGGATAGAGCACCACCACCCTGGTACCCGGGACATTGAAGAAACCGGCTGCCACTGCGCTTCCAGTGTCACCGGAGGTCGCCGTAAGTATGGTAATCTCTTCGCCCTTGCCATTGAGCAGGCCGAACATCCCGCCCATGAACCTTGCGCCGAAATCCTTGAAGGCGCATGTAGGCCCGTGAAAGAGTTCCAGAACATTGGCCCCCGGGCCTATTGTCTTCAGGGGACATTCGAAACCATATGCTTTTCCGGTCATTGCCGCAATCTGATCCACTGGCAGGTCATCTGGGAAAAACAATGACGCAAGATATGCCGCAAGAGAGGAATATGAGATGTGCGCAAGCTCGCATACCTTGTCCAGATTGACCTGTGGCACAGTTTCCGGCATGAAAAGCCCTCCGTCAGGTGCGAGCCCGAGTCTTGCCGCGTCCTTCAATGAGAATGGATGCAGCCGGGATGTATCCCTTGTGCTGAAATATTTCATCTATTTGGATTCTATAGAGTCAGATGCATGAGCTTCGCACCCTTGTTGGATACTTTTACAACATAGACTTCACTGCCTGTGTCGAGGGCTTCGAAATGTTCCTTGAGGATTTTCCCCGCGGCTTCGGCAACCAGCCTGCTGTCGCAAAGGGCGAATACGGATGGCCCGGAACCTGAAATGTTCACTGCCAGGGCTCCTGATTCAAGAATCTTCTTCCTCAAATCGTCGAAACCGGGGATGAACTGCTTTCTGTAAGGTTCGGCAACGAAGTCCTGCATCGAATGTCCTATAAGCTTGATGTTGCCGGTGCAAAGTCCGGCCACAAGACCGCCTACATTGCCCCATTGACGCACTGCGTCATGCATCGGTACGGCTTTCGGGAGGATTTCCCTTGCAGCCTTGGTGCTGACGACTATGTGCGGATGGACCACGGCACAATAGAAATTGCCCGGAACAGGCAGCTGTATAAGGTCCAGGGGCTCGTATCCACGGATGAGAACAATACCTCCCATGACTGCCGGTGCGGCATTATCGGCATGGAAGCCTCCGCTGGCAAGGTTTTCTCCTTCCATCGCGCAGATTACGACTTCCTCCTCGGTGAGGGGACAACCGAACAATTCATTCATGCCGAAGGCTGCAGCTGCCGAAGACGCGGCACTGGAACCTATTCCTGAACCGGGGTAAATCTTTTCGCAGATTACAACGTCTATCTGTGCTTTCTGATTGATTTTCTTGAGAAAAGACCTTATGACCGGGGTGATCACATTCTCTTCGATATCCTCGGGAAGAGGGACTCCGCTTTTGTTGGTGATGGTGAGCCCGTCTCCCTCGCTCGATGTAATCTCTAGGATATCACCGACTTCATCCAAGGCAAGGCCAATGACATCGAATCCACACCCCATATTGGCAATGGATGCCGGGGCAAACACTCTAACTTTTTTCATGCTACTTATGTTAAGTTCAAAAATTTCGGGGATATTGCGCCAAGGTACAAAATCGAAACGGGATTTCCAATGGTAACCGGTCACCGTCATCCCGTCGAACTCATATCCAGTCCGCACGTATGAAATTGCCTGTTATCATGTAACCGGGCTATTTGCCATAAGCCTATTTCACCGGTGAGGATGCCAGGAAGCTTTCCCAATATGATTTTACGCGAATCCACTGGTAGAACTTGCCTGAAGAGCCCTTTTTACCCGCAGGATGATATGGCTCGAGCGGCAGTTCCGCCTCCTGCTCGTTCAAAGCGAAATGGACTATGACTTCACCGGCCTTGTCCCGGTAGAATACCATCTGGAGATTGGCGGCCATAGGGATGATGTCCGTGATGCTCCATACTTCGGAAATCCTGTCGATTTCATCTACGGATGCCCCGAGGCCGTTGATGTTCATCAGGGTGACGAGTGAGGACAGGTTGCCGTCGTGGCCGAAGCGGAGGTCCGCTGCATATTCCCCGTCCCGGATTGCATCATCAGCCTGTGAAATGATAGTCCTGAGAAGGTTGGTCTGGACAAACGGGCGCATATTGTTCTTCGCAGGGGAATTTCCGTGATTGAAATACCATCCGGTGTTGCTGCAGTAATAGAGGGCGTAGAGTTCATCGGCGGTGAACAGGTCCCAGAACGTCACATCGGAAGCTGTTGTCCCCTGGACATTTCCGCATATCATATACATATCCGAAAAAAACGAAGTGCTGATTTCTTCCGGGGATTTGAAAATGGAGCTCATGAACCGGTCCGGCTTGAGATTGGCTTTCCTGATGCTGTCAGTAACGGCAGACAGGTCCACGTCCGGAACTATGTGGTCAGGGTCGTGCCAGTTCATGTAATACATGTCATGCCTGCTTGCATCGGCATTGATATCAAGCGATGGATTGCATCCTGCAAGAGCGTTCGTGAAGGCGTTCATGCTCAGGATACACCTTATGACCGTGGTGGATCTGGCCCGCACTTTTGCTTCTCCTCCAAGTACTTCGGGATAGTTCCTGAACATCCTTGCGGCAATGCCCCTGTGCTGCAGGGAGCCTTTCGGAGTGAGTTCCTCATAGCGCCCGTCAGCGGCGTTGCAAACGATATCAAGACGGCGCATCACATCTTCGCCAAGAGCTGTAAGATTGCCTTTTTCAAACTGTCGGTGCAATATGTCCCGAGGTCTTGAATACTCTTCCCCGCTGATAAGCCAGCGTGAGCCGTGGCGGGAATAATGGCTGATATAGAATGGCTTGAAGCCTTTGGGAGCCTCTGGTGCCCCCTGATATGGCCATGGGACGGGATACTCGTTGCCGTTTCCTGCCGCTACGAGGGGATTCTCTGCAATGCGCTGCCTGAGGGATTCCTGGGCGGAGAGTCCGCTCGCCGAAAGGATAAGCGCCCCGCATATGGTCAAAATATAATCAGTCAAATGCATATTCCTGTGGTTTGGTGCGCTAATATACAAAATATCAGCAAAAATATCCATTCTTGGATATCATTTGGCGGATGACGGACCGACGCCGGGATCTTCAAATGTCCCCGGTCAATTCGACGTGTTGATATCCGGAAATATTTTTTTGTATCCTTTGCCTTGTCCCCAAACGCAGTGTCAACTCCGGCAATGCCCGCCAGGCGTCACACTTTGCACAGTCAAGCCCACAAACGGCAATGAGTTATTTCATAGCCTGTATTAGCAGATATAGTTTGCCTTGGCAACATTTTGTGATACGACAAGCAGCCAGTTCTCTTTGCGGGACCTGATTTCCTTTTCCGTTGGAGTACGCCTGGTGCTGAGGGTCAGGAAATCCA
>JBJEJU010000048.1:0-6834 GCA_051878275.1 Candidatus Cryptobacteroides sp.
CTCGAAAATGAGCGGTGCATATGGCGGAATCTTGCTGCCGCTTCCCGAATAACTGTATCCGTAGTCGGAGGTAAACAGTCCCGTATATCTGCCGTGGCTCTTCATTCTCCACAGTGTCTGTTTGAAGCCCGCAATCATATCCGACTTGTCGGAAGTCATGGTCAGGGACAAAGCATCGTCAGCCCAGTTGATGACAATAGGCTCGTAGGAGTTGCTTGAGGAATACAGGCCGTATTTTTTTGCGGTATCCCTGATGGTAGTGTCAAACACCTGGCCGTTGAGAAGCCTGCCTATATAGTTGATATAGACGGTGGTGTCTGAGCTGAACTCCTCATCGTTTGCGGCCGGCCTGACTTCCTTGAAATAGAATCCGTATAGGGTGGAGTCGATTCCGGGATAAACCCTGCTGACATATCTTTCAAGCGAATCAATCTCCCATTGGGTGATGTCGTCCGTGAAGTCGGTAAGGGTGAAGTCGTAAATTGAGGTGGAAGTACCTGAAGGGGAGTGCTTTATGTATTCCTCGTCATTCTTGTAGCGGGTCGAGCCCAGAAGCCAGGAAGGAATCAGGACCTTGCGCCTGCCTCCGACCCTCATCCCCTCGAGCATATTCTCCACTCCGATGGGCATCGTGGCCTCGGTGCGCGTCCAAACCTTCGAGCCGTAGTAATTGCCTTTGACATATGTCCCGACCTGCTTTGCCACACTTTCGACGGTGGTCGAGCTTACCGTCCCCTCGGTGCCGGTAATGGTGTAGGCCAGCATGGGGTATGTCTCCCCGTTGTATTCCTTCCCGCTTCCCGGCTCGTCTTCAAGGATATAGATGCCCGCTCCGGACTCCACGGCCTCGGGGTAGTTGATCAGTACCCAGGAATCGAGGTATGTCTTTGTCTGTTCGTTTGAAGAAATCGATGCATCCCTGGCGCATCCTGCTGCCAGGGAGATGAGCGCTGCCGCTCCCAAATATCCGTATATCTTTTTCATATTCATTCTTTCGAAATGCTTTCCACCCAGATATGGTAAACCAGGGCTGAATTAGCAGGAATCGTGCCTAACTTGTGGCTGCCGAATCCGTATTTCCCGGAAAACAGTATGAGGCATTCCTCGCCCGCCTTGACTCCCTCGAGGCCGTTGCGCAGCCCCTCCACAAATCCTGCTTCGGAGAGTTTTACGGCAAGTGGCCCGGTGCTGCCGCCGGTGAGCTCCCATCCGGCCGATTCGAGGATGTCCGCCCTGTTGGAAGCAAAGAGGTTGGAAGACACTATGCTGGCGGAGGTCAGGGTGTAACCCGCATAATAGAAGGTGACAGTGTCCTCCGGGGCAAGCCCCTCGCCCTCACCGGCCACGAGGACCACTCTCTCCGACCCTTTGTTGGAAACGACATAAGCCGAGCTGTTGGCCGCAAGTTGGGAACTTATGAAATTCTCGATGCGCGTTTCCTGATTGGAATACATCGTCTTGATGCTCTCTCCCGTGCAGGAGGAAAGCATCACCGTCATCACGGCAATGGCGGCCGCAAAGCTATATTTTGCTGAAAAACTCATCTGTAGCCTTCTCTATGAAACGCAGGGCTGACTGCACGGAGCCGTCGCCCGCTTCGCTGTAAAAAATCTTTCCCCCGGCAGCCTGCTCGTGGCCTCCGCCGTTGAAATATGTCTTTGCGCACAGGTTGGCGGAAGTGCCCGCCTTGGACCTTACGGATACCCTCCAGAAATCGCTGTCCGCCTTCAGGAATATGCTCATCCTCACATCGGCTATGGCAAGAGGCATGTTGACAAACCCCTCGCTCTCCCCGTCACGGAAGTCATATTTTTCCATTGTACCGCTGTCCAGTATCATGCAGGCAACCCCATGGGGGAGGATCTTCATGCCGGTAAGCATTTCGCCCATAAGGCGTAGCCTGTTCTCCCTGTACATATTGTATATCCTGGACAGCACACCGTCCCTGTCCACGCCCAGGGCGAGCAGCTTCGATGCCATTGCAAAAGTGGAGGGATAGACCGAATTGGCAAAATTGTTGGTGTCGGTAGTCATCCCCGCAAGCAGGGCCTCGCATACGCCGTGCGGCATGTTGCCCAGGTCGGGAAGCATCCCGGGGGCGTTTGCAAGAATCCAGAATGTCAGCTCCGATGTGGATGAAATGTCAGTTTTGGAGATGACCACGTCAAAGCTGTCCCTGTCGGGATTGAGGTGGTGGTCGATGAGGATTTTCGGGCACGTCATCCCGCAAAGAATCCCGCTGAGGTCTCCGGCGCGGCTGAATGCATTGAAATCCATACAGATAAGGAGATCGGTCCTTGCAAGCCTCCTTTCGACGGCTCTCCTGTCCCTGTCATATGTCAGCAGGTCGGTGAACCCGGTGTCAAGAAAGGAAAGCGACTGGGGAACGGCATCGGGAAGGACGACTGCAGCATTGTGGCAGGTATATGAAAGCCACTGGGCAAATGCTGTGGTAGAGCCAATTGCGTCCCCGTCAGGGTGAGTATGCGAAACGAGGGTGACAACCGTATCATCGTTTATCATCCTGAAAATCTGTCCTGTCTGCCGGCAACTGAATATTGTGTTCTCCATTTCTCTTGCAAATTTAATCAAATTATTGCTTTTGATAAATCATTTTCATAACTTTGTCGGAAAGTTTGACTAAATAAATCTCAAAACATAATGAACAAAACAGTAAAAACGATCATCAGCATCGTTCTTTTATTTGTCATCGCAGGCCTTGTCTATCTCATCGTGGACAGCGTAATGCAGCCTGTCAACTTCAACAAGCAGAAAGATGCCCGCCAGGCAGTTGCAGTTCAGCGTCTCAAGGACATCAGGACTCTCCAGACCGCTTACAAGAGCGTCAACGGCAAATTCACCGCAGACTTCGACTCCCTCGCAATGTTCTACAATGAGGGCAAGATGGAGGTTGTGATGCAGATCGGCTCACACGACGATTCCCTCGCTGTTGCCAACACCGAGCGTCTCCGCAAGCAGAACCGCAAGATTACCGACAAGGATCTTTATGAGCTCTATCTCAAGGGAGAAAGGGTTGTATGCTCAATCAAGAACGAGATTCCGGTAAAGGACACCCTCTTCCTCCGTCGCAGCGATTTCAGCGTTGACTCCCTCAGGTACATTCCGTTCTCCGGAAAGCAGGAAGTGATGATGGACGCCATCGTAAAGGAAGTATCCGGTGTGAAGGTCCCTCTCTTCGAGGCAAAGATGCCTTACCGTTCGCTTCTCAAGGGCCTGGACAACCAGCTCCGTATCAATCTCGATGCAGAGTGCCGCACCCAGAACCGCTACGAGGGCCTTCAGGTCGGCAGCGTTACCGCTCCTAACAACAATGCCGGAAACTGGGAGTAGTGGAAGACAATCTACAGAATAATCATAGCCGGATATCCATTCAGGTTTCCCTGAGTGGATATTCTTTTAAGGTTTATGCGGGTGGTGACGTCCATTCTTCAGGATGGCTCGGTGCTGACCGTATCTTCACTTCACCGGAGCTCCAGAAAAGGTATGACAGTGTGGAGGTATCCCTGTTTACCCCGAAGGTGGCCCTTGTGCCGGAGAATTTCTTTGACCCCTCCGCGGCAAGGCAGGCACTCTCGGAGGTCGTCGGCCTGGATGATTCCGATGCCGTTGACTATGTCCCGGTCCAGGGCAGGGGTGCCGTGCTTGTGTATTCCAATTCCATAGGCGAAGCCCTCTCCAGGGCAATATCGCAGACCGTAAGGGATTCTTCCGGGAATGCTCCTGCAGTACTGCCTGAGATGTACTATATCCTGAAAGACCTGGACGCCTGCAGGGAGTACAATAAGATTGTGGCCTCGTACCGTGACGGGTGGCTCCATCTCGCGATAGCCCAGGGACACGGACTTCTGCTTGCAAATGTCTATGAGGCAGTGGATTTCACTACAGCGGAGTATTTCATCTTCCTTGCCATGAAGAAGCTCCAGCTCAATCCGGAGGTATCAACAATCACTTTCCGCACACCTCTTTCCCAGGATGAGGAGATGTCGCTGTACCGTTATTTCAAATCCGTGGAGGTGCTGTGATGAGGATTGTCGGAGGAACACTCAAGGGAAAAATCATAGAACCGCCGGCGGGCTTCAAGGCACGTCCCACGACGGATTTTGCCAAGGAGGCCCTGTTTGACATACTTGACAATGAGTATGAGTTTGACGACCTGAAGGTACTTGACCTGTTCGGGGGGACCGGCTCCATATCCTACGAGTTCCTTTCCCGTGGTGCGGGGCACGTGTGGTGCGTGGAGATGAATCCCCAGAATGCCGCATTCATATCGCAGCAGGCAAGAAAGCTCGGTCTTGAGAAACGCCTGACCGTAGTAAGGCACAATGTCTTCGAATTCCTGCCTCTGTGCACGGAAAAGTTCGACATAGTCTTTGCCGACCCTCCTTATGCTCTTGAGGGCCTTGAAGGTATCCCTGACAAGGTGTTTGCCCGGGACATCATCCATCCCGGAGGATATTTCATCCTCGAGCACGGGGCGGAGCATTCGTTTGCAGGCCACCCGCTCCTGAAAAAGGAGAAGGTCTATGGCCGGGTGCATTTCGATTTCTTTGAAGTATAGTCAAGGGGCCTCGCGGGGCCCCTTTTCAGTTTATTCGGTAAGCTTCTTCAGTGCCAGCTCGACAAGGGCGCGGACCTGCGGCTTGTAGTCGGGGTTGCTGGACTGGATGTGCCTGTTGGCAATGGCGCAGCACACCGTTCCGGCCTCGTGGCCGAGGTGAAGGGCAAGTCCTGCAACGGCGGAGCTTTCCATCTCGAAGTTGGTGATCCTGTATTTGCCGTAGCGGAACGATTCGAAGTCCTCAATCATGTTTTCCATCGCCAGGGGAATCCTGATCACCCTTCCCTGGGGACCATAGAATCCTGAAGCTGAGATGGTTACCCCACAGACGGTGCAGTCCTTGAACCTTTCGTAAAGACTTTTTCCGGCATGGACGAAATACGGGTCGGGCAGGTGCCTGCCCCAATGGACGTGTTTCTTGAAGGCCTCCTCCATCTCCGTGTCGCAGTATCTGTCCCTGTCGGCATACCAGTTGAGCAGTCCGTCCGCTCCTGCGGAAATCTCGGAGAAAATGTATGATCCGAGCGGGATGTCCGGCTGGACGGCGCCTGTGGTGCCGATACGGAGGATTGTCAGGGTGCGGTGCTCCGGACGCACCTCACGGGTGGTGAAGTCGATGTTGGCAAGAGCGTCAAGCTCTGTCATCACAATGTCGATGTTGTCGGTTCCGATGCCGGTGGACAGCACCGTGATGCGCTTGCCGTTGTATTTTCCGGTAGTGGACACAAATTCCCTCGAAGCGTGGCGGAACTCTATGTCCGACAGGAAGCCGGCGACCATATCAACGCGTCCCGGATCCCCTACAAGAATGACGGTGTCCGCAAGCTCCTCCGGGCGGAGGTGGATGTGGAAAACGGAACCGTCATCGTTGATGATGAGTTCTGATTCTGGTATTCTCATAATGTTGTTCTTTTCCCATTGTATTGTAAACAGTGTGCTGGAATCTTCAAAGAATATTCCTTGAAGCGCCTGTGGCTGCAAACAAATATAGGATTTTCCCCCGATAATTCCTATTTTTGTCCCCGTTTCAAATAAAAACAGCTCCTTATGTGGCAAAGAGTCCAGACTTTATATCTTGCGCTTGCGACCATACTTGTCGGGTCGATGTTCTTTTGTACGAAGGCAGTGACATTGGCTTCTGACGGTTCGGTAGCAGGATCATTCGGGTACATTTCCTATGTGCCATATCTTATTTTCCTGATAATCATCACCCTGCTCAATCTGCTCGCGCTCACGACATACAAAGTGAGCCTTGTCTTCCAGATGCGCACCGCAATACTTTCAGCCCTGCTTACCATCGCCCTGCAGATATGGCTTGCAGTGGATTTCCTCAGCATGAAGGATGTGATGGTGTTCAGGGTTTCAGCAGTTTTCCCGGCCGTGTCCGTCATCTTTGACGTGCTTGCAGCGAGGGCTATAATGTCCGACCAGATGATAGTAGAGAGCGCTTCGCATCTGCGCAAGGCCCGCCGTGAGCGCCGCTCCGGCCGTTGACCGTTCATCCCGCTTTTTCTTCCGTCTGTCGCATCCGATGCCGGATTGCGGCTTTTTATCCCTATATTGTAAGAGTTTGATTAAAAAGCCTTTTTTTTGTCATCCCGATGCCTCTGCCCGATATGACAGGCTTTTTGGTCAGCCGCATCGGATAACACTAAACCTCCGATAATATGAAACCGAACATGAAAATCTTTGATATATTTTCGCCCATGGGCGATATCAAATGATTTTCATCGTGAGAGTGAGCGATAGCGAACGGCTATCATACTCTCACAAAATTTTTATAAATGTAAAAATTTTTGATAGTATGAAATACCGAAGCCTGATCCATATTCTGCTGATGCTTGCGCTCTTTGCGGGCGCTGCCATTTCGTGTACCAAGGTCCCCGAGGACGGTATCGATACCGACAAGCCTGATGACCCGTATGCAGACTGGGGACGTAAAAGCGGAGCAGCGTATGTGTTTGACGGATCGGTGATTCCGGAGATCCTGCTGACCGTCAAGGAATCGGAGTGGAACAGGATGCTCAAGGAGTTTGACCGTGACCCTGCGACCAACGAGCATTTCTGCGCCTCGGTGGCATTCAAGAAAGGGGAGGAGGTGACGCGTATCGACAGCATTGCTTTCCGCCTGAAGGGCAATACCTCGCGCAGGCGTCCGGAGGGCTGGAGCGGACAGATGCACCAGAGGGACAATGCCGACTGGCACCATTTCCATATGGGTATCAATTTCCGTTACTACAAGAAAGATATCCAGC
>JBJEJU010000049.1:0-29861 GCA_051878275.1 Candidatus Cryptobacteroides sp.
ACGAAAGGGATCTTAGGAACATGATCAAGACCGCCGGCGATAAGATGTTCGCCGAGGGGCTTGCAGAAGGCGAAGCGAAAGGCAAGCTGGAGTCTGCGCGGAAGATGGTGGAAGCAGGTGCCGATCCTGCATTTGTGGCCAATGCGCTGGGCATAAACAATTCTCTTCTTGTCAATTGAACATCTCTTGAAAAAAGGCACGGCCTGACGGTCGTGCCTTTTGTGCTTCGGACGGGACTTGAACCCGTACAGGCATTGCTGCCCAAGGGATTTTAAGTCCCTCGTGTCTACCAATTCCACCACCAAAGCAGAAGCGGCCGGTCCGGTCAGGCCGGCCGCAGGTGCAAAGATAAGAAAAAAGTTCTATTCTTTTTCCTTTTCGTCTCCATCTTCGGCATTGCCGATGACCTTGTAGCCGATTCTGGCGAGGGCTGCCTTCAGCCTTGACTCATCAGTTTTGGACGGGTCATAGGTGATCTTTACCGTCTGTTTTTCAAGGGAAACATCCAGTCCCTTGACTCCCTTTTCAAAGGCGATGTTCTCGTTGATTTTCAGGACGCACTCCTTGCAGTGCATCTTTATCCTGTAGTTGACCGTCTTGAGCTCCTTTTTTGGTTTCGGAGCGGCCACGGATGCCTGTACGCACGGTTGGGACTCCGCCCGGGCGGAAGAAAACGCGAGCATCATTGCAATGCAGCAGATAATAATCCTTGTCATTTCTATTGTTTTTTAGTGTTATTTCCTAACAGTTTCTATGCTTTTTTCCAGAGGGTGAAACGGACTCCGGCATAGATCTTCGCCCCCATTATCGGGCCCCAGACGGCACTCGCATCAAACGAAGACTGTGCGGCGTGGACATGCCCGTTTGCATCCACGGCATCTCCGAGGACAATCTTCTTCTGGGTATATCCGGCCAGGTTCTCTCCCCCGACATAGACGTCCAGACCCTTGAACCTTTTGGTAATCTGGAGATACAGAAGAGGATACACAGGTGTCTGGCCGTTTTTGTAGAGCAGGTTGCCGTCGTGGTCCTTTTCGCCGACCATAAAGCCATACACCCTGCAAGGGCCGTTTACAGATGCCGTGAAATCGAAGATCCATCTGTTGAGGTTGGTCGCATACTGAAGATTGAGCACACCCTTGTACCTGCTTGTCATCGGCCTTTCCACCAGGCCTTTTCCTTCAAGCGTGACCTTGGCGTCGGTATATCTGAATGTGGCCGTGACCGTAAATCTTTCAATAGGCTCCACGGTGAAGTCCACCTGGTAGTTGTCGGTAAATGACCGGCCGTCAAGAGCATAGAAATCGATGGCGTCGGCAGTGTGCTCATAGTCCGCAATCATCTGGTCGGCAAACTGTGTCCTGAAATAGTCGAAACTCAGGTAGGTTGACGACGGGGCGCCGAACGGCAGATACCAGGTGATGTTGCCTCCGAATGTCCACGCATCCTCAAGCATATGGCCCGCATAGTCGCCGAGGAAACGCTTCCCGGTCGAAAGCACGCCGATATTGTCCAGCAGCGGGAGGGCATACCTCAGTCCGCGCCCGCCATTTGCCCTGATTACGAGGTCCTCCACCGGAGTGTATTTGAGGGTGAGCCTCGGCGTCATCTTGAATCCGTGGCCTTTGTACCAGTCTGCGCGGAGTCCGGCGATGAGGGAAAATGTCTCCCCCGCATGGAAAGTGTATTCTCCGAATGCACCGGCACTTGCAAGGGACGTGGCTCCGCTGCGCAGGTCGGCTGCCGCCATTCCCGGCACGATGCGCTCAAAGTCCTCATCATAGCGGTCATAGTTGGAGCTGAAGCCCAGGGTGAAGTTGTGGGCTTCGCTGACAGTATTCTGGTACAGGAGGTTGACAAAGCCCGAGTGCTGACCTGCAAGGTACTGTGATGCACCGAAATAGGAGTCCATCGAGTAATAGTTGTAGTCGGCCACCAGGGCGATGTTCTTTGAATTGTCTTCATTGAGAGGCACTCCGACCTTGACATAGCCGTTGACGGAGCGGTTCAGGATATCGGAGCCCCAGGGAGCATAGAGGTTCCCGTCTGCCCCGGCGGAAAGCGGCATGAAAGAATATGTCTTGTAGTCATACCCCTCCTGACCGCCCCTGCGCCTGTCCTGAAGGGCACGGATGCCGAAGCGCACCTGCACCCCGCTGTCGGAATAATACAGCCACCTGTTGGCAAGATTGAGCTGGAGCATCTTGGGGTCGTCCAGGAAGCCGTCGTGATTGTGGTCATAGCTCTTTGCATTGCCCGAGACGTGGCCGAGCAGCACCGTGCTGAGATTGGGATTGAGCTGGAGCGACGATGCGACATTGAAGTCCATCTTGGTGTCGTTCATCACGGAAGCGTTGAGAAACAGGGGTTTTTCATCGGTTGGCTTCCTGTGTTCGAGGTTGATCTGTCCGGTTATGGACTCGGAGCCGTTGATGACCGAAGGGGAGCCCTTGGCAATCTGGATGCTTTCGAGCCACTGCCCGGGCACATATGAGAGCCCGAACGGGGCTGCAAGGCCCCTCATCACCGGGCGGTTTTCGTCAAGCATCTGGGTATAGGTGCCGCTGAGCCCGAGAAGGCGTATCTGCCTTGCCCCGGTGACGGCGTCAGAATAGCCTACGGTCACGCTCGCCGAGTTTTCGAAGCTTTCGGCAAGGTTGCAGCAGGCCATCTTGCACAGTCCTGCAGCCGAGATGACCTCGGTCCTGATTGATTTTCCTTTGGAAAGGTAGTTGCCGGCCTGCCGCGCAACGAATACGGTTGCCTGGAGGCTGTCGTTCCTGTCCTTATAGATGCCGGTTGTGTCTATGACTGCTCCGTTTGCGCCCACAACCTGCGCGTGGAGATTCGGCGCGGCCATTGCCAGCGCCAGCAATAATATGATTGTCTTTTTCATTGTTTCAGTGTGTTGAGTATTCCTGCCGGAATAATCCCGGCTTCGCCCGCCATTCCTGGCGATAACAAACGGAATTACAATGGGGAAAATGGGAAGAACATGGGACAGAAAGACCGGCAAATATGAAACCGGTCATTCTTGGAAGACTCCTAAATCCTCCAGACTGAAAACAGTGAAAAGATATTGTCCGGGATATCCGGAATGATGCTGCAATCCTGCGCCCTCCGGAGCAGGACGGCGGATGCATCGTGATGATAAATGCCGTCTATTATTACGTATGCAATGATATGCCCGAAGACAGGGCCGCAGCCGTCATTGCCGTCTTCTCCCCTGCCGGTAAGCGAGAGGACTTTGATATTGTCAGTGCAGCAGGCTTTTCCGGACAGCTCACGGTCGTGATGCCCCGGCTGCATGTCGTGCGGACATCCGGGATGGACATCGCCCTGCGCAGGACCAGACACAAGCGACTCGACGACACTTTCTCCGCTGACGTTGCAGAAATGGACATTGAATCCGAGCACGCACAGCAGATACCATATCGCCAGCACAAGCGAAACGACCTTTATGATTCCTTTGCGGAGCATTGCGTGCAAATATAACAAAGATTCCCTGATAAAAGAATCTTTTTTGAAGATACCGTGTTCCGCACCGGGAAATGGAGCCGATGCGGCTGCCACCGTCATAAGCTGCCCACATAGCCGAGCGTTGCAACGGAGATCCTGACATCCCCGTGCTGCACTCCGATAGCATCAAGGGCTGAGCAGACAGCCCTACGGCAGGAAAGGAGCGTGGAGCCTGAGGTGAATACATCGTCCACAAGAAGCACATGCGCCCCCCGCCCCGCGATGCCCGAAAGCGCCTTGGTATCGGCCGTGAAGGCGCCCCTTACATTCGACACCTTGTCCTCCCCCGACAGGTGCGTCTGGGTCCTGGTGCGGCGGATTCTGCGCAAAAGGTGGGGATAAACAGGGACGCCGAGAAGGGATGCCACTTCCCGGGCTATGACCTCCGCCTGATTGTACCCCCTTGAAAGGGAGCGTGTCCAGTGGAGCGGGACCGGCACCACAGCCGAGACATCGCAAAAAAGCGGGGAAGAGGCAATCCGTCGCCCGAGCATCGCCGCAAAGAAACGCCCTGCCGCCATGTCCGAATGGTATTTCAGAGCCTTGGTCAATTCTTCGTAGCCTGTACCGGTCCTGTAATGGAAAAGGGCGGCCGCATATGAATATTGCTCATACACGGCTCCGCCCGATTGTTCATTTTCCCTTTGGACAAGCGCATTGAATTTCTTGCCCATCGGATTGTCCGCATCCTTCCAGAAATATGTCAGGGGCATTTCCTCAAGACACGGGGTACATATGTGTTTTTCATGCACAAGGAGTTCCCGTCCGCAGACAAGGCACTCCCTCGGCATCAGGAAATCCGCTAGGGCGGTCAACACATATCCGGCACTACCGTATCGCATAGGAATGTTTTCTTGAAGATTCCACGGCGGCAATTTGGGTAAAATGCCGCTCTCTGCGATAAAAAATCGTGCTTTTTTACGGCAGGCCGGTAAAGAATCGTATCTATCTGCGCCACTCGGCCTTTGCCATAGCCTCCTCGACGTCGGCAGGCTGGATAGGGAGACGCTTCGGTCCGAGATGACGGGCGCCCTCCGGAGTCACAAGCACGTCGTCCTCAAGCCTGATGCCGCCGAAGTCATAGTAACCCTCGAGGCGTGCGAAGTCGATGTACTGCCTGTTGATGCCGTCGCGTTTCCACTGGTCGATGAGTGCCGGAACGAAATAGATGCCCGGCTCGTCGGTGACAACGTGTCCCGGAACAAGCCTGCGGGCCATCCTGAGGCTGCCCAGGCCAAGCTGCGATGCCCTCTTCTGGTCAGGATCGTAGCCTACGCGGTCTTCGCCGAGGTCCTCCATATCGTGGACATCGATACCCATATTGTGGCCGAGTCCGTGAGGTTGGAAGAGTCCTGCAACTCCGGCAGCCACCATCTCATCGATGTCTCCGTGCACAAGGCCGACTGCGCTGAGGCCTTCGAGCATCTTCGCGGCGGTGGCAAGGTGCACCTCGCGGTAGGTGACACCCGGACGCGTCATCGAGAATGCGAGTTCGTTGCAGTCAACGACTATCTGGTAGATTTCACGCTGCTTGGTCGTGAACTTTCCGCCTGTCGGATAGGTGCGGGTAAAGTCGGAGGCATAGTGCTCATTGTTTTCGGCACCGGCGTCGATTACCATAAGCTTGCCCGGCTCGATGACCTTGTCGTGAGAGTGGTTGTGGAGAGTCTCACCGTGCTGCGTGAGGATGATCGGGAACGAAACGCCCCATCCGTTTGAGAGGGTGTGGCCTTCCATCTTGCCGACGATTTCCTGCTCGATGATGCCCGGGATGATGCTGTCCCTTCCGATTGAGTGCATCTCATATCCGAGGAGGCAGGCATTGTCGATGAGCTCGATTTCGCACTGCTCCTTGAGAAGCCTCATGCTTACCACAGCATCTACAAGCTCGGTCGAAGGCTTTGCGTCTTTGCCGAGGAGGTCACGCAGTACAAGGGTGTTGTAGTACCTTGTAGGAGGGAGGAAATGCACTTTGCGGCCGGATGCCAAGGCGGCGGAGACTGCCTGCGCGAGTGCGGCTGCCGGGGCGGAGGCGTCAGCGCCGGTGTCTGCAGCACGGGAAGCCACGGACGGCTGAGGGCCCATCCAGATGATGTCGTCGATTGTGAAATCGTCCGCATATATGGTTGTCTTTGCTTCGTCAAGGTCGATTATGGCACTGTAGAGAGGCTGGTCGATTCCGAAATAATAGATCCAGGTGCTTTCCTGACGCCATTTGTAGCAGTTGTCCCTGTACTGTGCGGGAGCTTCTGCATTGCCAATGAAAAGCGCTATTCCACGGCTGCCCTGAGGGGCGGTCTGCGCCATTTTTTCTATGAGAGTGGCGCGTCTTCTCGAGTAGATTTCTTTTGATAACATATTGTTACAGCTTTAGTGTCAACAAATTTATAATTTGTTTGAGTCTTTTCAAATAGGTTCGCGCCAAATAATTGAATAGTTTATTCTATAAATGAATGAAATGGACAGGCCGGATAAAAAAAAGATGGAGCGGGGTTTCCGTTCCATCTTCAATATTTGGGGTTTCCGATTATTCGGCTGCCGGAGCTTCCGGTGTCTCGACTGCCGGTGTCTCCTCTGCTGCTTTCTTGCGGCTGCGGCGGGTGCTCTTCTTGGCTGCCTTTGCAGGTGCTGAAGCGAGAGCTGCCTCGTTGAAGTCCACAAACTCGATGAGAGCCATCTCGGAGCCGTCACCCTGACGGAAACCGGTGTGGAGTACGCGGAGGTATCCTCCCGGACGGTCAGCAATCTTGGGAGCTATGGTGCGGAAAAGCTCGGTGACTGCATATTTGTCTTTGAGATAGCTGAAAACAACACGGCGTGAGTGTGTCGTATCTTCCTTGGATTTGGTGATAATCGGCTCGAGGTACACCTTCAGGGCCTTTGCCTTTGCAACGGTGGTGTTGATTCTCTTGTGAAGGATAAGAGAAGAAGCCATATTTGCGAGCAATGCCTTGCGATGACCGCTCTTGCGTCCAAGGTGATTGATTGCTTTATTGTGCCTCATATTTAAACGTTGATCTTTTTCTTAGGTTCAATATTATACTTTCTGACATCCATTCCGAATGAGAGATTTGCCTTCTCGATGAGGAGATCGATTTCGTTGAGAGACTTCCTTCCGAAGTTGCGGAACTTCATGAGCTCTGCCCTCGAATAGGAAACCAGATCGGCGAATGTGTCGATGTCCGCAGCCTTCAGACAGTTGTAAGCCCTTACTGAAAGGCCGACGTCTGCAAGCTTCGAAAGAAGGAGATGTCTCATGCGGAGAGACTCCTCATCAAGCTCCTTGGTATCGGTCTCGACGGTGCTCTCGAGAGAGAGTTTCTTGTCGTCGGTGAACAGCTTGAAGTGGTAGATGAGGATGTTGGCTGCGTCCTGCAGGGCGGCGTTCGGAGAAACGGAGCCGTCGGTGATAACCTCGAGCGAAAGCTTCTCGTAGTCGGTCCTCTCCTCGACACGGCAGTTTTCAACCGTCCAGTTCACCTTGCGGATAGGGGTGTAGATGGCGTCCACCGGAATGGTCCCGATAGGAGTGTTCTCATCCCTTTCCTGCTCGGCTGCGACGAAACCGCGGCCCTTGGTGATGGTCAAGGAAATTTCGAGCTTGACGCTTGGCTCAAGAGAGCAGATGTGCAGCTCAGGATTCAGCACCTTGAAAGAAGACAATCCCTTGGAAATATCCTCTGCGGTAAACTCCTGCTTACCGCTGACAATGATGTTTGCTGTCTCGGTATCGGCAGAATCAACCATCCTTTTGAGGCGAACCTGCTTGAGGTTCAAGATGATGTCCTGCATACCCTCGATGACTCCCGGGATGGTGGCGAACTCCTGGTCCACACCGGAAATCTTTATCGAGCTGATAGCAAAACCTTCCAGAGAGGATAAAAGGATGCGACGAAGAGCGTTGCCGATGGTCTGTCCGTATCCAGGCTCAAGTGGCTTGAATTCGAAACGGCCTACGGTATCGGTGTTTTCGAGCACGATTACCCTATCCGGTTTCTGAAATGCTAAGATTGCCATAATTATTCTTTTTTGGTGTTTATTTATTACTTGGAGTAGAGGTCGACAATCAGCTGCTCGTTGATGTTCTCAGGGATCTCTGCACGTACAGGGATGTTGAGATATTTGCCGGTCAGTGTCTTGGCGTCAAACTCAAGCCAGGAATACTTCGCTGCGGAAGCAACGCTGTTCTGGATAACCTCGAGGCTCTTTGACCTTTCCCTTACTGCAACCACGTCGCCCTGCTTTACCTGGGCTGAAGGGATGTTGCAGACCTCACCGTTGAGGGTGATGTGGCAGTGGAGCACGAGCTGGCGTGCAGCTGCACGGGTAGGAGCGATGCCGAGACGGTAAACGATGTTGTCAAGCCTTGACTCAAGGAGGATGATGAGGTTCTCACCCTTCTGTCCTGCGAGACGGGAAGCCTTCTCATAGGTGTTGCGGAACTGACGCTCGAGCACACCGTACATATATTTCACCTTCTGCTTCTCGCGGAGCTGAATACCGTAGTCGGTAGATTTCTTTGCACGCTTACGGGCTGCGCCGTGCTGTCCCGGAGGATAATTCCTTTTCTCAAAGTCCTTGTCTGCTCCGAAGATAGGCTCGCCGAATTTGCGGGCGATCTTTGTACTTGGTCCAGTATATCTTGCCATAGTAATTGTTCTTTAAAATGAATGGATTAAACTTTACGACGGCCTTTTGGTCTGCACCCGTTGTGAGGCATCGGAGTAACGTCGATGATCTCGGTAACCTCGATACCTGCGTTGCTGATGGTCCTGATTGCGGACTCACGGCCTGCGCCAGGTCCCTTGACATAGACCTTTACCTTGCGGAGACCAGCATCGAAAGCTGTCTTGGAAGCATCCTCAGCTGCCATCTGGGCTGCATAAGGAGTGTTTTTCTTGGAGCCCCTGAAGCCGCACTTACCTGCTGAAGACCAGCTGATAACCTGGCCGACGCTGTTGGTAAGGGCAACGATGACGTTGTTGAATGTTGATGAAATATGAGCCTCACCAACTGCCTCAACTTTAACGACTCTCTTTTTTGTTGTAGTTGTCTTCTTTGCCATAATTCATCGATTATTTGGTTGCCTTCTTCTTGTTGGCAACAGTCTTCTTCTTACCCTTTCTGGTGCGGGCATTGTTCTTTGTGCTCTGTCCGCGTACAGGAAGTCCGATACGATGACGGATGCCCCTGTAGCAACCGATGTCCATAAGACGCTTGATGTTCATCTGGACTGAAGAACGAAGCTCACCCTCGATCTTGTAGTCGTTTGCGATGATGGAACGGATCTTTCCGATCTGCTCGTCGTTCCACTCGCTGACCTTAGTGTCATAGTCGATTCCGCACTCGTCGAGGATCTTCCTTGCTGATGAGCGGCCGATTCCGAAGATATAGGTAAGACCTATCTCTCCTCTTTTGTTGTTCGGTAAATCAACACCGGCGATTCTTGCCATAATTCTATTTAAACTTTATTTGTTTTACACAATATTTCATCCCGCAGGCGATTAACCCTGACGCATCTTGAACTTAGGGTTCTTCTTGCAGATGACATAAAGGTGACCTTTACGCCTTACGATCTTGCAATCTTCGCTGCGCTTTTTGATGGATGTCTTTACTTTCATAACACTGAAAATTTTATTTGTATCTGAAGGATATTCTTCCTTTACTTAAATCATAAGGTGACATTTCAACTCTAACCTTGTCACCGAGGAGAATGTGGATGAAATGCTGCCTCATTTTCCCCGATATGTGAGCGAGGATGACGTGGCCATTTTCGAGTTCCACCTTGAACATAGCGTTTGGGAGGGTCTCAACAATGACTCCATCCTGTTCTATTGCTGCTTGTTTTGACATTGAAATTACACTTAAAACTTAATCGTACTGTCCTTCTCGATATAATCGAAGGTTGACAGCTGCTCAGCTTTCCCGTGACGGACAACAACCGTAAGCTCGAAATGTGCCGCATTCCTGTGGTCTGAAGTATGTACCGCCCAACCGTTTCTAGCAAGGTACACACCGCGGCCTCCCGCACAGATCATAGGTTCGATACAAATGGTCATTCCTTCTTCGAGTTTTACGCCGTGACCCTGCCTTCCGTAGTTCGGAACGCCCGGTTCCTCGTGCATATCCCTGCCGATCCCGTGTCCTTCGAGTTCCCTCACGACACTGAATCCGAATGACTCGGCGTACGACTGTACCGCGTGTCCGATATCACCGGTCCTGTTGCCTGCGACCGCCTTCTCTATACCCTTGTAGAGGGATGCCTTTGTCACGTCAAGGAGCCTGCGGGTCTCGGCGGACACTTCCCCGACAGGGAAAGTGTATGCCGAATCACCGTTGTATCCTTTGTACAATGTGCCGAGGTCGATTGAGACGATGTCTCCTTCCTTCAGTACGTAGTCCGACGGGAAACCGTGGACCACCACATCGTTGACAGAAGCGCAGATGGCTGCCGGATAGCCTTCGTAGTCAAGAAAGTTCGGAATAGCGCCGTGATCACGGATAAAAGTCTCCGCCACCCTATTCAACTCTTTAGTTGTCACACCAGGGGCAACGGCCTTACCGACTTCCGCCAACGCTTTGCTCGTCAGCTCTCCGTTGATTCTCATCAGCTCTATCGCTTCCTCACTCTTAGGCTTGACTGTCATATCCTTTAATTATCAAAAATTACATACCTGAACGACCGGTCAGACGACCTATCTTCATAAGCGAATCATAATGGCGCATTTCCAGGTAGGAATCAATCTGGCTGAGGGTGTCGAGGACAACGCCCACAAGAATCAGAAGCGATGTACCGCCGTAGAAGCTTGCAAACTGGTTGTTGACACCGAGAATCATTGCACCTGCAGGCAGGATTGCGATGATTGCAAGGAAGATTGAACCCGGAAGGGTAACCTTTGACATGATTGAGTCAAGGTACTCGGCAGTCTTCTTGCCGGGCTTTACGCCAGGGATGAAACCGCCGTTTCTCTTCATATCTTCAGCCATCATGTTGGAATTGACCGTGACGGCAGTGTAGAAATATGTGAAGATGACAACGAGGAGTCCGAAAATGAGATTGTACCAGAATCCCGTATAGTTGCCGAGGGTTGCGGCAAGTCCGCGGGTGGCATCCCAGCGGGAGAAGAGCAGCGGAAGAAGCATCAGCGCCTGGGCGAAGATGATAGGCATAACGCCTGCCGCATTGATCTTCAGGGGGATGTACTGACGGACACCGCCGTACTGACGGTTACCTATAATCCTCTTCGCATACTGGACAGGAACTCTCCTGACACCCTGAACGAGGGCGATGGCCACTACGAACACGAAGAAGAGGACAATCAGCTCGACAATAAGAAGAAGGAGACCTCCGTTGGTGGTGGAAAGCTTCTCTCCGACTTCGGCAGTGAGGGCGTAAGGAAGACGCGCCACGATACCGATCATGATAATGAGGGAGATTCCGTTTCCGATACCACGGTCAGTGATGCGCTCACCAAGCCACATTACGAACATCGAGCCGGCCATAAGGATAAGGGTGGACACGAGGTTGAATGTGAAGTTGCTCCAGCCGAACTGGTTGACTGCAACGAATGCCGAGCCAGGGATGAGATTGTGGACCTGTGCCATATATGCAGGGCCCTGGATCGCCAGGATAGCGATGGTCAGATACCTGGTAAGCTGATTCATCTTCCTGCGGCCGCTCTCGCCTTCCATCTGCAGTTTCCTGAAGTATGGAACGAACATTCCCAGAAGCTGAATCACGATGGATGCCGAGATGTACGGCATCACACCCAGTGCAAAGATCGAAGCGTTACCGAATGCACCTCCGGAGAACATGTTCAGGAGACCTACAAGACCTTCCTGGGCAGTGCTCTGGAGTTTTGCAAGGGATGCCGCATCGATGCCCGGAAGCACGATGAAACATCCCAGTCGGTAAACGAGTATCAGAAGAAACGTATAGACGAGTCTCTTCTTCAACTCTTCGATCTTGAAGATGTTTTTGATTGTCTCGATAAACTTCTTCATTATACCAAATTATTCTTCAACGATAAGTGCCTTTCCGCCGGCAGCCTCAATCTTGGCCTTGGCAGAAGCCGAGAAAGCGTCAGCCGATACTTCGAGAGCAGCCTTCACTTCACCGTTGCCGAGTACCTTTACGAGATCCTTCGGAGATGCCAGACCAGCCTCGACGATAGCGTCAAGAGTGATGACATTTGTCCCGAGAGCCTCTGAAAGGGCCTGGAGATCAGCTACATTGACAGGCTGGAACTCAACCCTTGTAGGATTCTTGAAGCCGAACTTAGGAAGCCTCCTCTGGATAGGCATCTGTCCACCTTCGAAACCGATCTTGTGCTCGTATCCGGCACGTGCCTGTGCACCTTTGGTACCGCGGGTGGAAGTACCGCCTTTGCCTGAGCCCTGACCACGGCCAAGCCTCTTGGTGTTATTCTTTGTAGAACCTTTTGCAGGTTTCAGATTGTGCAGATTCATTACTTGTTCCTCCTAATTAATTTCTTCAACAACTACAAGGTGACGAACTTTCTCAAGCATGCCCGTTGTAATCGGAGTCTTCTCAACCTCAACGGTCTGATGCATTCTGTGGATGCCGAGAGAAGCAAGGTTTGCCTTCTGCCTCCTGGTCTCACCATTCTTGCTGATAACCTGTGTGATTTTATACTTTGCCATATCCGTTTCTCCTATCCGTTAAATACCTTAGACATAGGAACACCGCGAAGTCCTGCAACAGTATAAGCGTCCCTCATCTCGGTAAGAGCCTGTACGGTGGCCTTCACGAGGTTGTGAGGGTTTGAAGAGCCCTTCGATTTTGCGAGGACGTTCTGGATACCCACAGACTCGAATACGGCACGCATCGCACCGCCGGCCTTTACACCGGTACCGGGAGCCGCAGGCTTCATGAATACCTCAGCACCGCCGAAATGGGCTGACTGCTCGTGAGGAATGGTAGTGTTGATGACAGGAATCTTCACGAGATTCTTCTTTGCATCCTCAATACCCTTCTGGATTGCAGCGGTAACTTCGTTTGCCTTGCCGAGACCATAACCTACCACGCCGTTCTCGTCTCCTACAACCACGATGGCTGCGAAGCGGAAGTGACGTCCACCCTTGGTAACCTTGGTTACCCTGTTGATGGCTACCAATCTGTCTTTAAGCTCAAGATCAGAGGTCTTTACTCTTTTAACATTTGAATTTGCCATAGTCCCGATTAGAATTTAAGGCCGCCTTCGCGGGCAGCGTCTGCCAAACTTTTAACTCTTCCGTGATAGAGGTAGCCGCCACGGTCGAATGCGACCTCGGAGATACCTTTAGCGATTGCGCGCTCTGCAACAGCCTTTCCCACAATGGCAGCGGCCTCGATGCCGGTCTTGCCTTTGCACTCTGCTGCAAGAGCCTTGTCGTTTGAAGCGGCAGCGACGAGTGTTACGCCCTGCTCGTCATCGATAACCTGAGCATAGATCTGCTTGTTGCTTCTGAAGACAACGAGACGCGGGCGCTCCTGGGTTCCGTTGACATGCTTGCGGATACGATAGTGGATCCTTCTTCTTCTTTCTATTTTAGTCAATGCCATAGTTCATTCCTCCTATTACTTAGCAGAAGCTGTCTTACCAGCCTTACGACGAAGCTGTTCACCGACAAACTTGATACCCTTACCCTTGTAAGGCTCCGGTTTGCGGAACGAACGGATCTTGGCGGCTACCTGGCCGATGAGCTGCTTGTCGGCGCTCTTGAGGATAAGTACAGGGTTCTCACCCTTCTTTACCTGAGCAGCCTCAGCCTTTACCTCTGCAGGGAGCATAAGCTGGATGTCGTGAGAATAACCGAGAGCGAAGGTCAGGAGCTGTCCCTGAACATCAACACGGTAACCTACACCGACGAATTCCTGTTTGATTTCATATCCTTCAGATACACCTACTACCATGTTGTGTACAAGTGCGCGGTAGAGTCCGTGCATTGAACGGTGACGCGGCTGGTCTGTCGGACGGGTGAATTTGATTTCATTATCCTCAATGGTGACGGTAATATCCGGGTCAACCTTCTGGCTGAGCTCACCGAGAGGTCCTTTAACCTTGACAACGTTGCCAGGGAGAAGCTCAGCGCTCACCTTGGCCGGAAGGCTTACAGGCAATTTACCAATTCTTGACATTACTTTCTGGTTTTAGATTAATAAACATAGCATATAACCTCACCGCCCACATTGAGCTCCTTGGCTTCCTTGTCGGTGATTACACCCTTTGAAGTGGTGAGGACAGCGATTCCGAGTCCGTTGAGAACCCTCGGCATATCCTTCACGTCAACGTACTTGCGGAGACCCGGCTTGGAGATGCGGTCGATGCCCTTGATGGCAGGGAGCTTGGTCTCAGGATGGTACTTGAGTGCGATTTTGATGGTGTTGGCAGGGGTACCTTCAACTACCTTGTAGCTGAGGATGTAGCCCTTCTCGCAAAGGATTTCGGTGATTGCAAGCTTCATCTTTGAAGCAGGAACCTCGACAATCTTCTTACCTGCACGGTAAGCATTGCGAATCCTTGTCAGATAATCTGCAATTGGATCAGTCATTTTTTCTGTCTTTTTTAAGGACCGGCGCCTTTGTTTCACGCCCGATATCCGATTGTTAATAAATATGAAAATGAGTTCCGCGTGCCCTCACGGACCCGGGGAACCTTGAATTTTTACCAGCTTGCCTTCTTGACGCCTGGGATGAGGCCGCTTGAAGCCATCTCGCGGAACTGGATACGGCTGAGGCCGAATGCCCTCATATATCCCTTCGGACGGCCGGTGAGCGAGCAGCGGTTGTGGAGGCGGACTGCTGAAGAGTTCTTGGGAAGCTTGTCGAGAGCTGCCCAGTCACCTGCTTCTTTGAGAGCCTTCCTCTTCTCGGCGTATTTAGCAACTAATTTAGCTCGTTTAACCTCACGGGCTTTCATTGATTCTTTTGCCATATTACTCTTTTAGTTGTTATGTTTCTTGAATGGCAGACCGAAGTTCTTGAGAAGTGCGTAAGCCTCTTCGTCGGTCTTTGCTGTGGTCACGAAAGTGATTTCAAGTCCGTGGATCTTAGGGTTCTTGTCCATATCGATCTCAGGGAAGATGATCTGCTCCTTGAGGCCGAGGGTGTAGTTGCCCTGTCCGTCCATCTTCTCGGAAATACCGTTGAAGTCGCGGATACGTGGAAGGGATACACGGATGAGCCTCTCGAGGAACTCGTACATCTTCACGTCGCGGAGGGTAACCTTTGCTCCGATAGGCATTCCCTTACGGAGTTTGAAGTTGGAGATATCCTTCTTTGATGTGGTTACGACAGCTTTCTGTCCCACAATCATCGAAAGCTCCTGGGCTGCCTCCTCTACGAGCTTCTTGTCGCCGGTAGCATCGCCCACGCCCTCGTTGATAGTGATCTTCACGAGCTTAGGGCACTGCATTACAGTTGAGTAAGAGAACTGTTTCACCATAGCAGGAACAATCTCTTCCTTATATACTTTCTTGAGTGTAGGAACATAGCCCTTTGGCAATGCCACTACCTCTGCCGGGGTGTTATTCTTCTTTGCCATAATTATTTGATCTCCTCTCCAGATTTTTTAGCATAACGTACTTTCTTTCCGTCAACCTCCTTGTAGCCTACCCTTGTAGGAACCGGCTTGGAAGCGGTGCTTGAAGGATCGAGAAGCTGTACGTTTGAAATGTGGATACCGGCCTCCTGCTTGATGATACCGCCCTGAGGGGCCTTGGCATTAGGCTTGGTATGCTTGCTTACCATATTGATGCCCTCAACGATGACACGGTCCTTGTCTCTGAGGACTTCGAGGACCTTTCCGGTTTTACCCTTATCGTTGCCGGCGTTCACATAGACGGTGTCGCCTTTCTTGATGTGGAATTTCTTCATGACTTTTGAGTTTTAAAGGACCTCCGGTGCCAATGAGACAACCTTCATATACTTCTCACGCAGCTCCCTTGCAACAGGTCCGAAGATACGTGTTCCACGAAGCTCTCCAGCATTGTTGAGAAGGACGCACGCATTGTCGTCAAAACGGATATACGAACCGTCAGGCCTGCGGATTTCTTTCTTTGTACGAACGACAACTGCCTTGGATACGGAGCCTTTCTTGGCGTCACCGCCAGGGATTGCGCTCTTCACTGCAACGACGATCTTGTCGCCAACGGTTGCATAGCGATGGTGAGTACCGCCAAGGACGCGGATGCAAAGAACTTCCTTTGCGCCGCTGTTGTCAGCCACCTGTAAACGTGTTTCCTGCTGTATCATCTTATTACTTGACTTTTTCTACGATTTCTACTAATCTCCACCTCTTGGTCTTGCTCAGAGGACGGGTCTCCATGATGCGTACCCTGTCGCCTTCGCTGCACTCGTTCTTTTCATCCTGAGCGACGAATTTGGTGGTCTTGTTTACGAACTTGCCGTAGATCGGATGTTTTTCCTTGGCCTCTACTGCAACAACGATGGTCTTGTCCATTTTGTTGCTGACAACCATTCCGATTCTTTCCTTACGAAGATTTCTTTCCATAGGGCAAAATTATTCTTGATTTTCTTTTTCGGCAAGAACAGTCATCATACGGGCGATATCCTGCCTTTTTTTCTTAAACTCGGAGGTATTCTCCAATGGAGAGACAGCGTGATTGATCTTCATTGTATCAAGGTTTGCCTTTTCTACTCCGATGCGGTCCTGCAGGTCTGCAATGGACATTTCGCGAACTTCAGATATTTTCATTTTATCTTCTCCATTAATTATTCAACATAATCCCTGCGGACAATGAACTTCGTTGCGATAGGGAGCTTGTGTGATGCAAGACGCATTGCCTCTTTTGCAATGGCGAGCGAAACTCCTTCTGCCTCGAAAAGAATACGGCCCGGGGTGATAGGGCATACGAATCCCTCCGGATCGCCCTTACCCTTACCCATACGGGTTGAAAGCGGCTTCTTGGTAATCGGCTTGTCAGGGAAGACACGGATCCAGATCTGACCTTCACGGTTCATGCAACGTGAGATAGCCTGACGTGCAGACTCAATCTGCTGAGCTGTAAGCCAGCAGTTCTCAAGGCCCTTAAGACCGAAAGATCCGAAGGCGAGCTGGTTTCCCCTCTGGGAGTTACCCTTCATGCGGCCTTTCTGTGACCTTCTGAACTTTGTTTTCTTTGGTTGTAACATTGCTGTATTACTTTAAAATATTTTTCGCTAAACCCCTAAAATGCTGAGTATCAGCTGGTTGGGCGAACTATACCGCATTTTTGGGAATGCAAAGTTACGAAAAATTATTGAAAGTGCAACACTATTTGAAAAAATTTTCAACTTTTTCGACGCGGTTTTTTGATACCTATCATCCGGCACTTCAAACACTTACGTACTCAAGCCAAAAATAATTCGCACAATTTTCGACACGCGGGGGAAAGATGTAAGTGGCGGCTTTGCCCGGCGCCGGAAAACGGAAGGGATGCTTCAAAGCCCGGACTTTCCGGAGATGATAACTTCCGTCTAATTGTTATCTTTGCATTTTGCACCGCATAAGGCGCGATAATTGCGGCAGGAAGGTCCGCACTGTAAAGAAACCGGTGTGACGATGAAACGGACGACGGCAAAAATATTTCTCGTGATTCTCCTGTGCCTGACGGCTTCTGCCATGGCACGGGGGCAGGAGGGGAAGTACATCATGCCTTCGGCCGGGAATTTCATGCGCTACAGGGTAATCGACGGGGACACCGTCTATGTGGCCACCCTCCCGCCGGCATATGTCTATGGGAAGGGCAAGAACTGGCGCAACTATACGAAACTGGTCCACAATTTCAGCAAGACCTATCCCTATGCGCTCGAGGCGAAAAGGATGGTGGCGGAAGTGGACAGCACCATCGGCACCGACGGCCTGCGCCGGCGCTCCCGCGACAAATACATCAATACCATCCAGAAACAGCTTCTGGACACATATGAGCCCGTCCTGAGGGAAATGACCGTGACACAGGGCAAACTGCTGATTGTCCTCATCGGAAGGGAAACGGGGATGACGCCGTATGAAATCATCAACGGCTACAAGAGCGGGACTGCCGCAGGCTTCTGGCAGGGTATCGCAAAGCTTTTCGGGGGCGACCTGAAAAAGAAATACGACCCGCAGGGAGCCGACATGCTGACGGAGGAGCTCGTGCAGAAATGGCACTCCGGACAGTTCCCCGAGTTCTACCGCTCCATTTTCGGGCAATATCCGAAAGTCCCTGTCATAAAACACGACGATGCCGCCCCGGCACAGAAGCAGAAGGCAGACAGGAAAAGCAAAAAGAAAAAGAAGAAGGACCGCTAAGCCTCTTCGAAACGCAGGTTCTCCCCGTCAAACACAGCATACGGAGACGCATCCATCCAGTCCCTGAGGATATTGAAGGAGGCACCGGAAGGCAATTCGAGATGGACCGGGGTGTGGTAATGGCCGAAAATGAAGCACTGCACCCCATCCCTTCGGGCCACCTCCTCGGAATACCGGTACAACGGCTCGTCGGCTCCGCGGAACGTATAAGGGATACTCTTTGCAAGACGGCTTTTTTTCGACCAGCCCTTGCCGATGCGAAATGCAATCCACGGATGAAGACAGCTGAACATCGCCTGGAAGAAACGGTTGCGGAATGTCCAGCGCATAAGCTTGTACGACCTCATTCCCCTGCCGAGACCGTCGCCGTGGCCCAGACAGAACTTTCTGCCCGAAATCTCCACCTCATACGGCTGCTCGAGCATTTCAAAACCCAGCTCGCGGAAATATTTGTACGCCCAGATGTCGTGGTTGCCGGTGAAAAAGCAGATTCTCACGCCCGCATCCTGAAGATCCAGGAGAGCGGAAAGCACGCGGACATAGCCCTTCGGCACCACGTCGTGATATTCATACCAGAAATCCCAGATGTCTCCAAGCATATACAGGGCCTCCGTCCTGTCTTTCGGAATGGATTTGAGGAAAGAGACAAACCGACGCTCGCGCCCCTGCATATCCTTGACTTCAAGGCCGAGATGGACATCGGCGACAAAATATGTAAGGGTGCGTCCGTTCATATATTATAATTAGAGGCAGAGTATGACGAGCGCCACCACAAGGCAGTACAGCGCAAACCAGGTGAGTTTCGCCTTCTTGACGAGGGCGACCATCACCCTGCAGGCAAAGAGTCCTGAAAAGAATGCGGCAAGAAAACCGGCAATCATCGGACCGGCCCCGATACCCTCGGCGAAAACAGCCTCTCCGCGGGCCACGTCAAGAAGCTGCAGGAGCTGTTCCCCGACAATCGGCACAAGCACCATCAGGAAAGAGAACTGCGCCATCACCTCACGCTTGACTCCGCATACAAGGCCCGTGGAAATGGTGGTGCCGGAACGGGAAAGCCCCGGAGCCACGGCAAATGCCTGGCCGAGCCCGACCACGAATGCCTGCCAGTAGGAGATGCCGTTGCGGTATGACCTGACGCCCAGTCCGTCGCCAGGACGTTTCTTCCAGGAGGAGAAAATCGAAAAATGGTCGGATATGAAAAGAAGAACCGCTGTAATGACGAGACATACGGCAACCGTGAACAGACTGTCACCGAAGAGTGCCTCCACCTTGTCCTTCAGGAAGAAACCGACTATGGCCACAGGCACCATCGACACGATGATCTTGCAGATGTAGTCCGTCTCGTCATTGTACCTGAATTTGAAAAGGCCCCTGAAAAGGGAAACTATGGCGCTCCAGAACACTATCACCGTACTGAGGACGGTAGCGAAATGGACCATAACCGTAAATCCGAGAAAACCGTCGGGATCGGCACCCACAATCTCACGGAAAATCATGAGATGTCCGCTGCTGCTGACCGGAAGGAACTCTGTCAGCCCCTGCACAATGCCGAGAATCAATGCTTGCCACCAACTCATATTCTACTGCTTTTTTTCTGATTTGTCCCTGTTCATGATGCCTGCTATAACGACGGCAATGCCTGCAATGATCACGATGGGGGCAAGGGTGATGCGCCTGAAATCAAACATGGCAGGATTGAAGACCTTCGGGTCGGAGCTTCCTCCGCCTATCATAAGTATGTACCCGACAAACATTATGACCACGCCTGCCGCAATGATCAGAAGGCCTTTGCGGGTGACAGGCATATTGGGATTGACATTATCCATATTCTTGCAAACCGTTTTCCGCATATGCGGAATATTAATAATACAATTCGTCAACCGGGAGCGAAACCAGCCTGTTGACTACAAAATAAGTACTTACTACACAGATTACTACGCCCGCAAGGATGACTGTGCCGATTACGGAGAGCAGCATCCCGACCGTAAAGAGGCCGAATAGCTGCACAAATTCGGCCCTGATGAAATACAGGATCCCGAGCAGGAGCAGAATCGCAATGAAAGAGGAGAACAGCCCGAGGAAAACGGCATCGACAAGGAACGGGGCACGGATGAATGACCTGGTGGCCCCCACGAGCTTCATGGTGTGGATATTGAACCTCTTGTCAAACACACTGAGCCTCACCGTGTTGCTTATGAGGGCAAACGAGATGACGGCGAGAAGCAGGATCATCACGCCCAGCACCGCACTGATCTTCCCGAGGTTGGAATTGAGCGACTCGATGAGCGACTGCTGATACACAACCTCCTCGACCATAGGCGATTCCATAATCCTTCTTTCGACCACGGCAACGCTGTCCGGGGTGACGTAATCGGCCGCAAGACGCACCGACACGGATACCGGAATCGGCGAGGTCTCGAACACGCTCAGGAAGTCCTCCCCGAGCATCTGCGCCATCTCCTTCTCTCCCCTTTCGCGGGAAATGAGTTCCGTGCCGCGGATGCAGGCCATAGTGTCGAGGTCAGCGCAGAACGCGGCCGCCTCGGGCTCCGACACCTCCGTCTTCATCATCACGGAAACGGCAAGGTTTTCCTTGAAGTAGCGGGCCACATTTTCAGTATTGACAAGGAGCATGGCAGCCACTCCCACAAGCAGCAGCACGAGCGAAATGCTCAGAACCGCTGACAGATAGGAATTTGCAATCCTTCGCCTGATTATTTTCCTTTCGGATTCAGCCATACTTCTCCAATTTCACCCCAAAGATAGTGAATTATCAAAATATGGAAAAAAATTCTTACCTTTGTAATGTCTGCATTTTTCGAAACAGGCACAAATTTAAAGTTCAATACGATGGGAGATTTCGCTAAAAGAGTATTGTTTGTGAATTCGGAGATGGCTCCCTATCTTCCGGACAGTCACATTTCATTGATAGGCAGAAAATTGCCTCAAGGCATCCAGGAGCGCAAGCGCGAGATCCGTTCTTTTATGCCGAGATATGGCGGCATCAATGAAAGGAAGAACCAGCTTCACGAAGTGATAAGGCTTTCCGGAATGAACATCATCATCAACGATGTGGACCGGCCCCTGATCGTGAAGGTGGCATCCATCGCCTCCGCAAGGCTTCAGGTCTATTTCATTGACAATGATGACTATTTCAAGCGCAAACAGACCTTCCGCGACGACAGCGGCGTATTTTTCGAGGACAATGCCGAAAGGGCCATCTTCTTTGCCCGCGGCGTGCTCGAAACCGTGAAGAAGCTCCGCTGGTCACCTGACCTCATCCACTGCCACGGATGGATTTCCCACGTGCTTCCGCTTTATCTCAAGAAAGTTTACAAGGACGACCCTATCTTCTCCTCCTGCAAAGTCGTGACATCATTCTACGACGACACCCCGCAGGAAGGCTTTTCGCCCGACTTCCGCAAACTGGTCAGGTTCGGGAACATAGAGGACGGGGATACCGAAATTCTCACCGACCCGACTGGCATAAATCTTGCGAAACTTGCCGCGTCGCAGAGTGACGGCATCATCCTGGGCAGCAGCGAAGTTGCGCCGGAAATCGTATCATACTGCGAAGGTCTCAACGTCCCGATGCTTCCGTTCAGCCAGGAGTCAATGGACAGCGGGGCATGGATTGATGAGTATAATTCATTTTATGACAAGCTTTAAGCAAGCAATGAATATCAAATCTTTCTGTGGAGTATGCGCCGGCATGCTCTGCTTGTGTTCTTGCGTGGATATCAATGACCGGGTCGGAAGCAGCTATCTGGCCACAAACCAGCAATACGACCTGCACATCGCTGAATTCCCGATTGAAGACATAGTCCTGGACACCCCGGACGACCTTTCCGGCTTCAATTATTATCATTTCACCGTAGGCGCCGTCAGGGAGGAAACCTTCGGGCTTACCACACGTACGACGGCGTTCACCCTCGTTCCGGTGTCCGATACCTTGGATTTCGGCAAGGAAGGCACACGGGTGTTCCGCCAGTTCCATTTTTCGGCGCCGAAGGCAAGCACCTCATTTGCACAGGACAATCAGGAATACATCATCCAGAACGTCAATGTATATGAGCTGACGGAGGCTCTCGATCTCAATGAGGCCTATCCGCAGGTAAGCCACGGCACCAAAAGAATCACCAAGGGCATACCGGTCTATAACGGCGGAGACTCGCTCTCGTTTGACTTCAACCGCGAATTTGCCGAGAAATACATGGCCATAGCCGAGGCGGATCTCGACACAATCACCTCATACACAAAGCGTTTCCCGGGCATTTACATTGAAATGGACGAGCCTGTGGGCAACGGAGGACGAATCAATATGTTCACCCTTCCTATCAACGTCTCCAATCTCACCATCACCGGAGCGCATGCTTCGCTCAAGTTTACGGCCGAATATGAGGACAGGGGCGTGGTGGATACCACATTCTATTTCTACCTCGGACCTGTGGATTTGTTCGACTTCGACGGGGCGACTTCGACCTCGGCAACAGACTATCCACAGCTGGCGCTTGACATGGCATCGCATGAATCTGCACCGCTGAAGGGCAGCAGCGCATCGGATATGTTTTATTTCGAAGGCGGACGCGGGCTGAAGCCTGTCGTGAAGGCAGCTTCCCTCAGGGAAAAGCTCAGGGAAACCATCGGCAAATACGGCAATCCGGACGAGGTGGTGGTAAGCAAGGCAACGATTGTCCTGCCTTTCGATTTTCCGGAAGACTATGAGGACATACAGTATTATCCGCAGAATATGAATGCGACCTGCCGCATTGTAAGTGATGAAGGCAAAGTGACTTTTGCCGGACTTGCGGATGCAAATGTCTCTGCGGAGAACCAGGGTGACATCAACCGCTCGCTTTGCGTGTATTCGCCGGACATCACCCACCACGCACAGGAAATCATCCGTCTGAAGAACCTTGACAAGATAGAGAACTACGACATATGGTTCCTGGCCGTTGCAAGCGAGGAAATCACATCCACAAGTTCATCCTCATCGTCAAGCGAGTATTCCGATTATCTCCAGCAGCTCGCCTACGCCAGCTACTACAACAGCATGTACGGGGGTTACGGCGGCTACGGATACGGTTACGGAGGCTATGGAAGCTACGGCAATTACGGCTACTCCAACTACTACAACTACATGATGATGGCATCCATGCTCTCGGCAGACACTTCGACATCGAGCACCGAGACCGTGTCGATGATGGACCCGCACCGTTTCTACAGGGTGCCGTTCCACGGCCCTGCAAACGAGGGACAGAAGCCGGTATTCAAAATCACCTATGCAGTCCCGAAACAGTAGCTCCGGATAAATGGATTTTTCAAAATAAAGAAAAAAGAGATGCACCGCAATGGTACATCTCTTTATTTTTTACAGGTATCAGGAACTACTGCTGTGCGAGCTTTGCTTCAACATAGTTTACAGCATCAGCTACAGTAGCGATGTTGCCAGCCTCATCATCAGGAATCTTGACGCCGAATACACGCTCAAACTCCATGAGGAGCTCTACTGTATCGAGTGAATCTGCACCGAGATCATTGGTGAAGTTTGCTGCTTCAGTTACCTCTGAAGGTTCTGCACCGAGCTTGTCAACGATGATGGACTGAACCTGTTTGAGAATTTCTTCACGTGACATAATTGAAAATTTTGATTATAAGATTATTAATACACAAGTCTTTTCCATAAAGCCTTGCAAATATAGCGTATTTTTTCTATTAATGAAAAAAATTCGACCAAAAGATAGTATCCACAAGGGTCAGCAGCAGCCTTTATGCTGTGAAACATAAGGATTTAAGTCATTTTCGTCCTCATTCTGCCCTTCGACTTTTCCGACATTTTCATCAGACTTGCTCAATTTGAGCCATATCCTCAGGCCGTTGATTGAATTGAGCAGGTAGAATGAGTATTTGATCACCATCACAAGGGTATAGGATGTGGCGGCAGGACTCAGGAGACGGTTGGTCCACAGCAATATGGAGAAAATGTTGACGAGATTCCAGATGAACCACTGGTCCGCAAATGCAAATGCAAGGAGGATCTGCGCGATGATGTTGAGCATCACTACCGAGGCATCGAGGAATATTTTCCCGTATTCGATCCCGGCTATCCTGCCTGCACGGAGAGACCCCATATCAATGAAATAAAGTATGGTGTAGCAGACTGCCGTACCAACGACCCACGCAGCGGCTACAAGAAGCCATTGCTTTGAGGTGAGCCTGCGCGCACGGACCTTTGTCGTGCCACCGCTGCCGTCCTTCTTTCCTGCACCCCTCTTGCGCCACTGCCAGAGACCGACAAACTGCATCGGCAGAAAGTAGAGCATATGCTGGAGGAACTGTCCCACGTTGCCGCTGTCGAGATTGGTGAATGCACAGATGCACACATTTACAATCCCGAAAAGGAAATTCCACAGAAGACCGTTGGCGGACAGCACGGATGAAAGCACTCCCATACATGCTCCGGTCACCACTATCAGCTGCTTGAGCACATTTATGTCAGGATTCTGGAATTCAAATATGTTGACTATCACTATCGCCGTCAACATACCGGCAAGGATGAAAGCGTTGAACCAGAAATTGAATTTCTGTTCCCTGGAAGACTGTTTGCTTAAAGTAGTCATTTTCACAATTTTGTTTTATTCGTCAGGATTGAGCGTTTCGTGAATTCGGCGTGCAAGGTCTTTTCTGCCGAGGAATGACTCCAGGTCCTCTGCTGAGGCTGCGGCAATCCTTGCCACGGAGCCGTAATGCATTATGAGACGCTGCTCTGTCTTTTCCCCGACCCCCTTTATACCGCTCAGGACCGACTGGACCTGGGCCTTGCTGCGCAGACTCCGGTGGAATGTGATGCCGAAGCGGTGCGCCTCGTCCCTTATCTGCTGCAACAACTTGAGTGCCTGCGAGTTGCGGTCAATGAAAAGCGGGTACGGATCCCCAACCCTTATGACCTCCTCCAATCTTTTTGCGAGGCCCACGACCGTCACCCTGTCAGTTATGCCCAGCTCCGCAAGTGCCTGGAATGCAAACTCGAGCTGGCCTTTGCCGCCATCGATGACTATGAGCTGGGGAAGGTCATCCGGGTCTTCGGTCAACATCCTGGAATAGCGCCTGTTGACCACCTCCTTCATTGAGGCATAGTCGTTGGCGCCGATGACCGTCTTGATTTTGAATTTGCGGTAATCCTTCTTTGACGGGACTCCCCCGCGGAAGACCACGCAGGAAGCCACAGGATTGGTGCCCTGGATGTTGGAGTTGTCGAAACACTCCATATGCACAGGCAGCTCCTTCATCCCCAGCGCATCGCGGAGCGATTCGAGGGCCTTGCGGTGGTATTCGTCAGGGTCGGTATGTTCGCTCTGGCGGAGAGCATTGAAACGCATTTCCTTGGCGTTCTTTGTACACAGCTCGAGCAGGGCAAGCTTGTCGCCTGCGGCCGGTATCCTGAATTCCCTGCCCGGGAGCTCCACATCAGGGAGAAACGGGACAATTATCTCTTTTGAAAGAGCTCCGAATTTGCTTTCTATTTCAGCGATGAAAGTGCTGAGAATGGCAGGGTTGTCCTCTTCGATTCCCATCTTGAAACCGAGGTTGAGCGACTGCACGATTGCACCGCCGCGCACCCTCATGAAATTGCCGAACGCCTCAGGACCGTCCGTAATGATTGAGAACACATCTGCATCACCCGTGGTGGAGCTTGCGATGACGGATTTGCTGTAATGCTTCTCAAGGGACTTCATCTTGTATTTATAGACCTCGGCCTGTTCGAAGTCAAGCCTTGATGCAGCTTCCTCCATCAGCGAGCGGTAATGGGCTATCATTCCCCTGCCTCCGCCCTTGAGCATCGTGACAATCTCGGAGATATAGCCGTTGTACTCCTCTTTGGAGATGCCACCGGCACAACATCCCCTGCACCTCCCGATGTGGAATTTGAGGCAGGGACGGAACTTGCCGCGCAGGATGGCATCCGATGTGATTTTGAGATTGCAGGTGCGCAGGGGGTAGATGTCCGAGAACATCTCCAGAAGGTTGCGGGCATGGATCACATTGCTGTAGGGGCCGAAATAGATGTTGCCGCTGCGCCTGTCCACCCTCCTTGTCATAAAGACCTTCGGATAGTCGTCATCGGTGACGCATATCCACGGATAGGTCTTGGAATCTTTGAGCAGGATGTTGTACTTTGGCTTGTACTGCTTGATGAGATTGTTCTCCAGAAGCAGCGCATCGGCCTCGGTATCCACAACGGAATACTGCGCATCAGCTATCTTCGAGACGAGAATCCGTGTCTTGCGGTTGAGCCTCTCCGGGTCCACGAAATATTGTGCAACCCTTTTGTGCAGGTCCTTGGCCTTGCCTACATAAATCACATTCCCCTCGGAGTCATAATATCTGTACACTCCGGGGGAATGGGGAAACAATGCTATTTTGTCTCTAATTTCCAAAGAGGAAACGAGATGTTATTTCACGTATTTTGCAACGGCCTCTTCGATACCCTCTTCGCGGAGATTGCGCTCGAGGATGGTTCCGTCAGGACCGAAAAGGATAATGTGAGGAATACCCTGGATACCGTAGATGTCAGTAGGAACCTTCTGTGCGTTTATGATATGGTTCCAGTTGACGCCATATGCGGCAGCAGTATCCACGGAAGCCTTAGGGTCATCCCAGACGGCTACGCTGAGAACGTCGAAGTTTTCACCGTGATACTTGTCATAGACTGCCTTCACATTAGGAATCTCCCTTTTGCAAGGTCCGCACCAGGAAGCCCAGAAATCAACGAGGACATATTTTCCGTTGCCTACATACTCGGAGAATTTGGTCATTACGCCCGGCTTGCTTACAGGGTCCTGCTCAACCTCGAAATCGGTGAACATCTTGCCAGGGGCTGTTGCCTCCTGTGCATCGAGGGCAGCGCTGAGCGAAACGATGAACGGATCTGAGGCATTTGCTGAATCAAGGGCGGCAATATATTCCTTGCACTCCTGCGGCTCGAGCTCATAATAAATGGCCCTGATACCTGCGAGGGCAACCTCATTGCCCTTGTTGGCCTTGATTACTTCCTTGATGTGGGCAACATAGGCGTCATAAGCCTGCTGGTTGTACTCCTGCATCTTGGCCTGCTTGTCCTCACCTGTAAGGGTGGTGTCCATCTCCATAAGCTTGTTGTTGACCTCCATAGAATAGGACTGTGCCCACTCTTCAAAATCTTCGAGAGTAGTCTGGATTGGCTCGGCCTTCTTGGAATTGCATGCAACCATCACGAAGGCTGCAGCGGCGATGATAAATGCTTTTTTCATACTATCAAAAATAATAAACTTTTCTAAAACAAAGGGATATGCCACAATAATGACATATCCCCGCAAATGTATGAAAATTTCCTTTTAAAGCGAAATTTTACTCAGCCTTTGCCTCCTTGCGAGGTCCGCGACCGCCGCGACGGCCACCGCGTCCGCCTTCAGGACGGCCTCCACGGCCCTGTGCCTGAGGACGTGCTGCAGAAGCAGCCACACCTGCGTTAGGAGAAAGGTCCTTCTTGCCATAAACCTCACCGTTGCAGATCCATACCTTGATACCGAGAGCGCCGACCTTGGTCCTTGCCACTGCAAGAGCGTAGTCGATGTCTGCACGGAAGGTGTGGAGAGGGGTACGACCCTCTTTGAACATCTCGCTGCGAGCCATCTCGGCGCCGCCTACACGACCGCTGATCTGTACCTTGATACCCTCTGCACCTACGCGCATTGCAGAAGCAACTGCCATCTTGATGGCCCTTCTGTAGGATACACGGCCCTCGATCTGACGGGCGATGGAATCAGCCACAATGCGGGCGTCAACCTCAGGACGGCGTACCTCGAAGATGTTGATCTGGACATCTTTTTTGGTAACCTTCTTGAGCTCTTCCTTGAGCTTGTCAACTTCCTGGCCACCCTTGCCGATGATCACACCCGGCCTTGCAGCCTGGATGGTGACGGTGATGAGCTTGAGGGTCCTTTCGATGACAATCTTGGAAAGGGATGCCTTTGAAAGACGGTTTTCGAGATATTTGCGGATCTTGTAGTCCTCAGCGATTTTCTCTGCATAGTTACCACCGCACCAATTGGAATCCCAACCGCGGGTGATACCGATTCTGTTGCTGATAGGATTTGTTTTCTGTCCCATAATTATGCCTCCACTGTTGTAGGTTTTTTAACATCGAGAACTACCGTAACGTGGTTGGAACGCTTGCGAATCCTGCCCGCACGGCCCTGAGGGCAAGGACGGATTCTCTTGAGGGTACGACCCTCGTCAACCATAATAGTCTTGACATATACGTTGCCATTGTCGAGCTCCTTTGCGCTGTCCGGGTTCTTTGCTTCCCAGTTGGCAATGGCGCTGCGGAGGAGTTTCTCGAGACGGATTGAAGGCGCCTTCTTCGAATATTTGAGAAGATCAAGCGCACGGTTTACCTCTACACCGCGTACAGTGTCTGCAACGAGACGCATCTTGCGCGGAGATGTAGGAACATCGTTAAGCTTAGCAATCGCTGTCTGCTTCTTATTTTCTTTCAGCCTCTCGGCCATTTCTCTTTTACGTTTTCCCATAATTCAATTTTTTTAAAAAGAATTACTTCTTGTTATTTCCAGAGTGGCCTCTGAAAGTTCTTGTAGGAGCAAACTCGCCAAGCTTGTGACCTACCATATTCTCAGTTACATATACCGGAATGAACTTGTTGCCGTTATGAACTGCGATTGTGTGGCCAACGAAGTCAGGAGAGATCATGCTTGCGCGTGACCATGTCTTGACTACTTCTTTCTTCTTGCTGCCGTCATTCATAGCAAGAATTCTTTTTTCCAGTGCTTCCTGGATATATGGACCTTTTCTTAATGAGCGACTCATAATCTCTAAGTTTTTATTCCGTTATTTCTTTCTTCTTTCAACAATGAACCTGTTTGAAGTAGCCTTAGGATTACGTGTCTTGTAGCCCTTTGCAGGAAGACCCTTGCGTGAACGCGGATGACCTCCGGATGCACGGCCTTCACCACCACCCATCGGGTGATCTACCGGGTTCATAACGACACCACGGTTGTGAGGCCTGCGGCCGAGCCAACGGCTGCGTCCAGCCTTTCCTGACGACTCCAGACTGTGGTCCGGATTGGATACTGTACCGACTGTTGCGCGGCAGGAAACAAGCACCATCCTGGTCTCGCCTGAAGGCAGACGGAGGATTGCATATTTTCCTTCACGTGCGGCGAGCTGCGCGAAAGTACCGGCAGAACGTGCCATGGCGGCACCCTGGCCCGGACGGAGCTCGATGTTGTGTACGAGAGTACCTACCGGAATATCAGAGAGTGGAAGCGCATTACCGAGCTCAGGAGCGACTCCGCTGCCGGATACAATCTCCTGACCTACCTTGAGTCCGTTTGGAGCGATGATATATCTCTTCTCTCCATCGGCATATTCAACGAGGGCGATACGGGCACTGCGGTTCGGATCGTACTCGATGGTGAGCACCTTTGCGGTGACATTGTCCTTATCACGGAGGAAATCGATTACTCGGTACATTCTCTTGTGGCCGCCGCCGATGTAACGCATGGTCATCTGGCCTGTGTTGTTGCGTCCGCCGGTGCTCTTGAGAGGCTCGAGCAATGCCTTGTGAGGTTTCTTGCAGGTGATGTCGTCAAATGAGCTGATCACCTTATTCCTTTGACCCGGGGTTACCGGTTTGAATTTTTTTACTGCCATTGCCTGATTCCTCCTTAAATGTTACTGTAGAAATCGATCTTGTCCTCTCCTGCGAGTGTCACATAAGCCTTCTTGAAATGGTTCATGCGACCGCGGAGCATTCCTGACTTGGTGTAGCGGGCTTTGCGCTTTCCGTGGTAGTTGAGAGTATTGACGTCTGCAACTGTCACATTGTACATCTGCTCCACTGCAGCCTTGATCTGAAGCTTGTTTGCCTTACGGTCCACGATGAAACCGTAGCGGTTCAGTTTTTCGCCCTGTTCCGTAAGCTTCTCTGTTACTATTGGCTTAATTATAATTCCCATCTTTCAATCTTTTTAGCGGTTGACCCTT
>JBJEJU010000050.1:0-6553 GCA_051878275.1 Candidatus Cryptobacteroides sp.
TTGCAGATTGTTCCTGACGGCATGCGTTTTCGGATTTGAGGAACCCGGTTTATGATGCTTTTGGAGATATTCGGTTTTATGAGCCTGTCCCTCGTGGACATTCTGGACATCCTTCTGGTTGCCCTGATCATTTTCGTGGTCATACGGTGGATACACGATTCCCCGGCAATGAACATCTTCCTGGCCATCATATTCATATACTTCCTGATGATTGTCGTGGAGGCCCTCCACATGAAGCTGATGAGCAAGCTCGTGAGTACCTTCATCGATGTGGGCGTGGTTGCACTCATTGTCATTTTCCAGCCGGAAATACGCCACTTCCTGATGAGGTTCGGCGCCGGGACGAAAATCGGTTCGAAGGGCCGCAAGTTCTTCAATATGCTTTTCGGCGACAAGGAGTCTGCGGTGGACAACGAAAGCGTCAACGAGATTACCGAGGCGTGCCGTGTGATGGGACAGGAAAAGACAGGTGCGCTGATTGTGATTCCCCATCAGGTCAGCCTCGACGATATAGTGGGCACCGGCGACCGTATAGATGCCATTGTCAACAGGCGTCTGATAATGAACCTGTTCTTCAAGAATTCCCCGCTTCACGACGGGGCGATGGTCATCAGCGGCGACCGCATAGTGGCTGCAAGGTGCACCCTCCCGATAACCGACAGGAGCGACATCCCGGCCCGTTACGGAATGCGGCACAAGGCAGCAATAGGCATCACCGAGCAGAGCGATGCGGACGTGATTGTGGTGTCGGAGGAGACTGGCGGGATTTCCTTCGTGAAGGAGGGAAAATTGACTCCGATCAACAATATCAATGAACTGAAGCTGCTCCTTGGAGCGGCTATCTCTGGACTGGGCGGAAAGGATGGACAGCAGGCTTGAATCAATACTCGGCTTTGACCGTGTCCGCAAGTCCATTGCGGACAGATGCAGCACGGAATATGCCGTGGACAGGGTGGAAAACGAAGAATTTTCGTCTTCCGTCACCGAGATCATGCGCAGGCTTTCCCTGACCGACGAAATGAGGATGATCGTGATGTTTGAGGATTCTTTCCCGAGCAACGGCTATATCGACTGCGTGGGCTTCCTCGGCGTGCTGCAGGCGGACGGGGCCAATATCGACCTCCTGTCCCTCGGAAAGCTCAGGACAATGCTCGACACCCTCAGGCGCATCACCGATTTTTTTGCACGCATCAAGGACGGGGTGTATCCGTCGCTCAAGAAGATGACAGGCGGCATCATGGCCTTTCCCGAGGTGTCACGCCGCATAGATACGATTCTCGACAAATTCGGCAATGTCAAGGACACCGCTTCCGATACCCTCTACGATATCAGGAAACAGCTCCGTGACAAGGAGAGCGCGGTCTCGAAGGTGGCCAACAGGATCCTGCGACAGGCCCAGCAGGACGGCATTGTGGACAGCGACGCGCAGGTCTCGATGAGGGACGGCAAGATGCTCATTCCGGTCAACACATCCAACAAGAGGAGGCTCGGGGGCTTTGTCTATGACGAGTCGGCCTCCGGCAAGACTACATTCATCGAACCGGCGGAGGTGATTGAAATAGAAAATGACATAGCCCGGCTGCGTTTCGACGAGATGCGCGAAATAGCAAGGATACTGTCGGAGTTCAGCGATTTCCTGCGCCCTTATGTGCCTGATCTGCTGGACGGTGCAATCTGCATCGGAGAGCTGGACTTCATAATGGCGAAGGCGCAGGTGGCCCTCGACTATATCGCAGGTATGCCTGTGGTTTCCGGCGACGGGGAGGTGAGCCTGCGTAAGGCGCGTCATCCCCTCCTTGAAAAGACGCTTGCTTCCGAAGGACGGAAAATAGTTCCGCTTACCGTCACCCTCACCCCGGAAAAGCACATCCTTCTGATTTCCGGTCCTAACGCCGGAGGTAAGTCCGTGTGTCTCAAGACTGTGGGCCTTCTGCAGTATATGTTCCAGTGGGGAATGCTGATTCCTACGTCGGAGACTTCCGAGATGACGGTGTTCGACAGGATAATGGTGGACATCGGGGACGGCCAGTCGATTGACAATGACCTCAGTACATACAGCTCGTTCCTTGTGCAGATGAAGCATATGCTCCAGGATGCCGACAGCCGTACCCTGGTGCTGATAGACGAGTTCGGCTCGGGGACCGAGCCTGCCGCCGGAGGCGCCATAGCCGAGGCAATCCTCGGCGAACTCGACCGCAGGGGAGTCTATGGAGTGATCACAACCCACTATACCAATCTCAAGCTTTATGCTTCATCGCATGACTGCGGGGTCGTCAACGGGGCAATGCAGTTCGATGCCGCAAGGATAGAGCCGCTTTTCAGCCTTGAAATGGGACTTCCGGGCAATTCTTTCGCATTTGAGCTTGCAAGGAAGATGGGACTCCCTGAATCCATTGTGAAGGATGCCGAGGAGCGGGTCGGCGAGGAATTCGTGGGCATCGAGAGGAATCTGCGCAAGATAGCCCGCAACCGCCGGGCTCTCGATGAGAAGCTCCAGAAAATCCGGAAGACCGATGCCACCCTTGAAAACATAACTGACCGTTACCAGAGGGAACTTGAAAACCTCAAGAACAAGAAGAAAGAGATTCTCGACTCTGCCCTCCAGGAGGCCCAGGAGATTGTCCAGGGCGCCAACAAGGAGGTGGAAAAGACCATCCGCACCATAAAGGAGGCAGGTGCGGAGAAGGAAAAGACACGCCAGGCCCGCGCCCAGCTCCAGGGTTTCATAGGCGTGCTTGCCCAGAAGAAGGAAGAGGAGGAAAAGAACCGCGAAGACTATCTTGACGAAAAGCTTCGCCGTCTTGAAGAGCGCAAGGCACGCCAGAAGGAACGCAGGGCCAGGAAGCAGGACGATGCGGCAAGGGCTGCTGCCGAGGCGCAGGAGGAGGAAAGGCGCAGGATCGAGGAATTCCGCAGCGGCCCTCTCAAGGTCGGGGAAAAGGTGCGCATAAAGGACAACGGAATGGTCGGCGAAGTGTCCAGGGTGTCCAACAAGGCTGTGACCGTCATCATAGGCAATATCAGCAGCAAACTGCCTCTGGACAGGGTGGAACGCATTACTTCCAACGAGTTCAAAGCCTCCGTCAAGGCTGCGCGTACCCCTGTGCAGACCTCTTCGCAGGATGCCTCCATCACGGAGCGCAAGCTCAATTTCAAGCCGGAGCTCGACATCCGCGGAGAACGCGTGAATGATGCCCTTGACAAAGTGGTCCGTTTTGTTGACGATGCCATAATGCTGGACATGGCTTCGGTACGCATTATCCACGGCAAAGGTACCGGTGCCCTGCGCGAAGAAGTCCAGAAGCTTCTGAGGACCATGCCGGGAGTCACCTCGGTCAAGGATGAGGATATCCGTCACGGCGGGACCGGTGTGACCGTCGTATCTTTTTAGGCGTATCTTTTTAGGATTCTTCAAACACGGGAATTTCCGGAATCCTTGTAAACTGCACCATCGTAAAAAATAATACCAGACAGTAAAAATTCATATAAATTTTTTGCGTTTCCATAACCGGGAACGCATATTTTTTGTATCTTTATGTTATAATACTTAAACGGTTTAAGCTATGGAAAACAAGAGAAGTGTGGTCGGAAGGATGGGTGAGGATGCGGCCTGCGGGTACTTGATGGACAGGGGGCATACCATCCTGAAGAGAAACTGGAGGGCCGGGCATCTGGAGATAGATATCATCACGTCGGCTCCCGACGGTATGCATTTTGTCGAGGTGAAGAGCCGGGTTGCCCCTTTTTCCTCTTCACCGGAAGAGAATGCCGGGAGGCGGAAGATGGACAGGACCGGCTTGGCGGCGAAGAGGTTTCTTGCGCTGTATCCGCCGCAGGGGGATGTTGAGGTATGGCTGGATGTTGTAGCGGTGGTTTTTGACGGCGGACGGACCGATATCGAGTACTACAAAGGGGCATATACCCCTTTCTGTTACGGCCGGTAGATCATTGAATGCATTTCCCGCGTCACCCTTGTCATATTGGGCGAAGCTGGGATGGCAAAAAAGGGGCTTTCCAGCCAACCTCTTTTAAACGAAACCTTAAGAAGAATATTGATATATGGGATATATGAACAGTCATTATTATTGTGTGATTATGGCGGGAGGTACCGCAAACCGGTTCTGGCCTGCCAGCAGGGAGGATACTCCCAAACAGTTCATCGACCTCTCGCTGGTGGAAGGACCGGTTGCCGGAGGAACTCTCGTCAGCGAGACCTATGAACGGTGCAGGACCATAGTTCCCGAGGAAAACATCATTGTAGTGACGCTTGCAAAATACAGGGACCTCCTCAAGTCGCAGATTCCGCAGTTGCCCGATGACAACATCCTCTGTGAACCGTACAGCCGCAAAACTGCTCCGTGCATAGCATATGCGACCTGCCACATCCTCAAAAGGGACCCTGAAGCCGTGATGCTCGTCACTCCTTCCGACCTTCTGGTCCGGTACGATTCCGTGTACCGTGACACCATTGCCAAAGTGCTCGATTATGTGACCGGCCATCCGGTCCTGATGACCCTCGGGCTTACACCGGGATCCCCTGACCCCAACTATGGCTATATCCAGGTGCGCGGAGGACGCAACGCCTGTGACGCAGGAGGACCTGTCGAGGTCAAGACATTCACCGAAAAGCCGGACCCGCAGCTTGCCGAAGTCTTTTGCAAAAGCGGGGAATTCTACTGGAATTCGGGTATTTTCGCCTGGCGCGCATCCGTCATAAAAGAAGAGATGGAGCGCTATGTGCCCGAGATCATGAGCCTGTTTTCCGGCTGGAGCGGAGCTCTCGGGACCACTGCCGAAAAGGAATTTGTCGAAAGGGCATACACGGACTGCGCCAAGATGTCCATTGACCACGGGGTGATGGAGAAAAGCACGAGGGTATGGATGTATCATGCCGATTTCAAGTGGATGGACGTCAACAATTGGAGTTCGCTGTATGCCGTTGCTCCCGGGAAGGATGCGGCGGGAAATGTCACCAATGCCGGAAAGCATCTTTTCGGCTCATCCAGGGGCACTCTGGTGCTTACCCAGAAGCCCGGCAAACTCGTTGCCGTTGAGGGACTCGAAGACTATATGGTAATCGACACCGAGGATGTCCTTCTTGTCTGCCCGCGGGATGCGGCCAGATACCGCGATTTCACCACGGGCATCGCAATGCCGGGATTTGAAGATTACAAATAATTTCACTTAAGTGCTTGTGTTTTGAAGAATTAATTGTATCTTTGCAGTCCGCAAAACTATGCGGAAAAGCGTAAAGTATTAATAAACAATTAATTAACAAACCAATGCCTGGATTAATTGGAAAGAAAATCGGAATGATTTCCGTTTTCGGTGCTGATGGAAAGAATATTCCATGCACCGTTATTGAGGCTGGTCCATGTGTTGTTACGCAGGTTCGTACGGTAGAAAAAGATGGTTATGCCGCTGTACAGCTTGCCTATGACGAAATCTCAGAGAAACATGCCAGCGCCCCTCTCAAAGGGCATTTTGCAAAGGCAGGAACCACTCCTAAGCGCAAGCTTGTCGAATTCCCGACAGACTTCAAGGGAGAGCTCAAGCTCGGCGACACCGTTACTCTCTCCGACGTTCTCGAAGAGGGCGCATATGTGGATGTCGTCGGTACTTCCAAAGGTAAAGGCTTCCAGGGTGTTGTTCACCGTCACCACTTCCAAGGTGTAGGTGGCCAGACCCACGGCCAGCACAACCGTCTCCGTCACCCGGGTTCCCTCGGCGCATCTTCATGGCCTTCACGTGTATTGCCTGGAATGCGGATGGCAGGTCACATGGGCAACGAGAGGGTAAAGGTTGAAAACCTTTCTATCGTCAAACTTATCCCTGAGAACAATCTCGTAGTGGTAAAGGGTTCCGTTCCGGGAGCCAAGGGTTCTTACGTAATTTTGGAGGCATAAGACTATGGAACTGAAAGTATTGAAAATTGACGGAACAGAGTCCGGAAAGACTGTTGTTCTCGATGAGAAGGTCTTCGGTATCGAGCCGAACACCCACGCAATGTATCTCGACGTAGTCCAGTACCTCGCAAACCAGCGCCAGGGAACAGCAAAGACCAAGGACCGCAGTGAGAATGCCCACAGCACCAAGAAGCTCGGCCGTCAGAAAGGCGGCGGCGGTGCACGTCACGGCAGCCTCAAGTCCAATATCTTCGTAGGCGGCGGCCGTGTGTTCGGTCCGGTACCCCGCGAGTACAACTCCAAGCTCAACAAGAAGGTAAAGAGCCTTGCACGCTGCTCGGCCCTTTCAACCAAGGCTGCAGAGAATGCAATCACCCTCGTTGAGCCATTCACAATGGAAGCTCCTAAGACAAAGCAGCTCCTCGGCATCCTCAGCGCCCTCAAGGCAGGCAGCCGCAAGGTTCTCGTTGTCCTTCCGGAGAATTCCGACAACATTTTCCTTTCATCACGTAACCTCCCTGAGGTAAAGGTCATCACTGTTGACGAACTCAACACCTACACCATCATGAATGCACATTCAATGGTGCTTGTTGACGGAGTTCAGGACATCCTCGCATCAAGGGTCAACCGCTAAAAAGATTGAAAGA
>JBJEJU010000051.1:0-28740 GCA_051878275.1 Candidatus Cryptobacteroides sp.
GCTAAGAAATCACTCTTTCACGCAGAAACTCTTGGCAGTTTGCGGAATTGAGGATCAATCATTTAGCAAAATCCAGTGGCCCAGATGAATTTCACGAGGGCGATGTCTGGCGCTTGCGTCAAGCCTTTCAACCCCAGTCGCTTTCAGCGACAGCCCCTTTCAGGGGGGACGCGGCCCGCGCTACCGCTACGGCCGGCACCTCCGTTGCGTCGATTTCCGGGGACCGACTACATCTCCCGTGAAATTCATCTGGAACGGGCAGACCCTCTACAGGTACCTGTGGGGCACTCTCGCGTTCCCGATGGAGGCAAATTGTCCTCATCTGGACCCTCCTGAAAATCCATTATACTTATAATCAATCATTTAGCAAAATCCAGTGGCCCAGATGAATTTCACGAGGGCGCATAGATGGCAAACTACCTCCGCCCTGATGAAGCAGACCTTGGCAACATCCCGGACACACGGGCCGGGCGGCTGTTGTCTGCAACATGGCGCTACATTTCCAACAACTTATTTGCTTGTTTTGCGGAATATGGATAATTTTGCCTTCCCAAAACCCTTCCCAAATCTTGAAAATGAAAAAGAATCCACTCATCGCAATCTGCACTCCAATCCTTCTGCTTATTGCAAACGCCTGCACAAAAAGCAGTTGGACAAAGGATGAGCTCCAAATCATAAGCTCTCCGGACCAGGTCTTGCGGGTACTCACAATCGACAACGCCGAAGATTCCCTGTTCCTCAAGCGCAAATGCGCCGGAATCCCGGAGGACGCGCTTTCGGGAGAAATGTACAACACCCTTGCCTCCAAAATGATAGCTACAGTTACCTCTCCCCAGCAGGACGGAGTGGGTATTGCCGGGCCGCAGGTGGGCATATCCAGGCGTATTGTCGCCGTCCAGCGTTTCGATCGCGAGGGGGAGCCTTTCGAGGTGTATCCCAATATCAGCATCATCGCATGCAGGGGAGACATGGTGCCCGGAATGGAAGGCTGCCTCAGCGTCCCGGGAAGGTCGGGTGAAGTCCTCCGCTATCAGGACATTGACATAAAATACACGTTGCCGGCAAGGAACGGAATGCCCGCCCGCGATACTGCAGAGACAGTTACCGGCTTCACTGCCGTCATATTCCAGCATGAATGCGACCACCTTGACGGCATCCTCTACATTGAGAAGCTGTCTGACTGCGACAGCAAATAACAGATACGCCATGACAATAAAAAACAGACCTTTCAGACTTCTTTCGCCCGAAGAGCTGTACGGGATTCTCCGGGTGAGGGCAGAGGTGTTTGTGTCCGGGCAGAAATGCCTGTATGTGGATCCTGACGGGAAGGATCTTGACGCCGTGCAAGTCATTTCCGAAGAATTCCTTGACGAGGGGATGCCCCACAAGGGAATGGAACTGCGCATCTCCCGCTGACCCACCGGAAAAAACCATGGAATACTTTTGAATACCCAATAACGCAAATGACTGACGTCATCCCGACGTCAGTCATTTTTGCTTTTTTATTAACCCTATATTATCAACTAAACTAACCTTAATAATCAATATGCAAAGTACGTGCCAAAGCTATTCGCTCTTGTCGATTTTGAGTTGTTGGATAAAATAGCCGTTGTCCTTGCAGCTCGTGAAAATCGTCACTCCGAAACTTTCCCCGCCTGCCGAAAGCGAACCGATTGCATATTTGATGTTGGCCCTGCCTGCGGTGTGGGTGATTTCAAACGAACGCGGGGTGTAGGCCTCGAAAAAACTTTTGACAATCTGCTTGGCCTGATTGCGGCTTGCATCGGCAGAATTGGAAAGGATACTCACCTCAAGATTGTCGGCAAACCAGGCTGAAAGCCGTTCGGCATCTCCCTGCCTGATGTACTTGGCTATCGGGATGAACACATCATAACCCCTGTCGGCCACCTGGGCAGACGCCTTCCCGCTGCCGAAGATGAGCCCCAGAGCCATCGATACCGATACTATTATAGCATTTCTTGTCATAATCCCCATTGTTCAAACCCATCTGCCCAGCAAATTCCGCGCCAGCCACGCCGTCTGCGTCGCCATTTACGCTTCCCGCAAATCCACGCCGCCAGCCACGCCGTCTGCGTCGCCATTTACGCTTCCCGCAAATCCACGCCGCCAGCCACGCCGTCTGCGTCGCCATTTACGCTTCCCGCAAATCCACGCCGCTAGCCACACCGTCCGCGACGCTATCCGAACCTCCTGCTCCTCCCGCAAATCCACGCTGCCACCTACGCCGCAACGGTCCGACTGCTGCCGCTTGCCAGCTTACGACCTCTTCAGAAATAACGCCGCCATCCCCACCGTCCGCGCATCCTGCTCCTCCCGCACAGCCACACTGCCAGCCACGCCATCATCGCCACCCGGCCCCAAATCCGGAGCAGGTTATTCTTTCCAGATTCCCAAAATCGCAATATTTTATGTATGTTTGCATACAACGGCGGCCTTCGGGAGGCAACCCGCAGCTCCGCCATGCTGCAACACAATGAAAATCACACTTCTGACAATGGGAAAAACCGACGTCGGATGGGTGCGTGCAGGACTTGAGCTCTACACCTCGAGGATTGCCCACTACATCCCGTTCACCCTCAGGGAACTTCCGGAGCTGAAAAACGCCGGAGCACTTACCCATGCCCAGATACGTGAAAAGGAAGGCATCCTCCTCCTGGCGCAGACCAGGCCCTCGGACGAAGTGATCCTCCTGGACGAGCACGGCAGGGAATTCCGCTCAATCGAGTTTGCCTCCTATCTCCAGAAGAAGCTGTCCTCCGGGAGCCGCGACATCGTGTTCATGGTCGGGGGAGCCTACGGGTTTTCCGACGAGGTCTATGGGCGCGCCGACGGACGCATCTCGCTGTCAAAGATGACCTTCTCCCACCAGATGGTCAGGACCGTGTTTGCCGAGCAGCTCTACCGGGCCTTCACCATCATGAAAGGGGAACCGTACCACCATGAATGACCTTTGCCGCCGGACTGTGAAAAGCTGGCAACCTTTTGCTGTATAGGATATTATGACACAACGCTCCCTCATTGACAGGCTGATGCGCCACATCTGGATCGTGATGGTGGCGGGGGCGGTCGTGCTGATATGCCTTTCCCAGATCGGCTTCAGGGGTGCCGACCTCACAGAAACTGCAGCCCGCAAATTTGAAAAGACAGTCGGAAAGCGCATGGCGATGCTCGACGGCTATATGCAGCAGGTGATGGCGGGCAGCCGCGACGAATGGCCTGAACTAAAGGGCTTTCCGGAGGATATGGTCATCTACCGCTATGTCAACGACTCCCTCCAGTCGTGGTGCAACCAGTTTACACTCGACAACGACGACATCGGCCGCCGCACCTACCTGAGCCGCTTCTACGACCTGCGCTACAACATAGTATCTCCTCTGATTGAAGTCGGAAGCGAGACTTCCTATATGAATTTCGGCCCATCGTGGTATCTTGTCAAGGCCATCGATGACGGAAGGGGGTGCAGGGTCATCGGCGGACTGGAGCTGCGCAACACCCAGAGCGGCCTTTCCCTGAACCGCGTCAATCCAAAGCTTGGTCTGTCCGACCGTTTCGCAATCTACCCTATAACATACTCGGGAGGCAGCCCTGTGTCTGTTGACGGCCGGCCGCTGATCAAAGTGATGCAGGAAAACCCGAGAGTGATGCCGATGATACCCCATCCGGTTGCCCTGTGGGTTGCAATACTCCTGATACTCGGCGGCGTGATGATGTACCTGTACTACAACAGGCGTATCCGTGACATGGTGGCGACTATTATCAGCTCAACATTGATCCTCGGAGCTTTCTACATATTTGGAATGGCGATGAAGGGCACTGTGGGCCTGTTTTCCCCGACGGTCTATGCCGACGGCCACCTGTTCTATTCTCTCGGTGCACTGATGATTTTCAACACGTGGATTGTGATGACCGTCTCGTGCATCTACATCTGCCGCATCCCCCTGCTCAGGAAGCTTTCCCTCGGCAACCGGCGCCGCAATCTCGCCGTCAGCGGAATTGTCCTTCTGGCAGCCGCCATCGCGATAATGGTGCATATCCATCTGTCGTTCAAGAGCATAATCGCCAACTCCAACATAACGCTCGAACTGTACCAGCTCAGCAGCATCAGCTGGCACACAGTCTATGTCTATCTGTCCTATCTGTCACTTCTCCTTACGCTGGTGCTGATTGCCCACCTGCTGAGCCCGGTGCTGCGGTATTTCTATGGCTTGAGATTCAATGTGTTTTCCCATACGGGAAGGCTCATTGCCGCTGTCGTTGCCGCAGTGTATCTCGTGGCCACCTCCTCGGTGCTCGGTTTCCGCAGGGAGGAAAGCCGCGTGGGCATATGGGCCGGAAGGCTTGCCGTGGACAGGGACCTTTCTTTTGAGCTGCAGCTCCGCGATGTCGAAAGGGCAATAGCCAATGACCCGGTCATTCCGCAGCTCATAGCAGTGGACAGGGACTACAGGATCATCCTCAACAGGATCTCGGAGAACTATATGCGCAGGATGACGGACAACTACAACATCGACCTCTATATGTTCAAGGAGGGGGAGACGGACCCGGCAGTCCTGAAGTATTTCCACGACAGGATACAGGGCGGGGTGGCGATTGCCGACAGCTCCCGCTTCATGTACTCGAGGGGAACGTCCGGCCGTGCCCGTTACACGGGACTTTTCACCTACTACAATCCTTCGGCCGGAGTGGCCCACCTCCTGCTCGGCATAGAGTCCAAGGCCGACAGAGGAAAACGCGGATATGCTGCAATACTTGACAACACAGGCCCAGCCTCACTTGCCGTACCTCAGCGCTACTCGTATGCTAAATATCTGGACGACAAGCTTGTAAGCTACCACGGAGACTATGCCTACCCGACCGTCACCTCCGGTGTACTGAGACAGATTGCCGGCAACGAACAGTCCACATACAAATACGACAATTATGTCCATTTTGTCCGCAGGATTTCAGATGACGAGGTTATCCTCATTTCGAGGGAGCGTTACGGTGCAAGCAATTACCTTGTCGCCGGCTTTATGCTGGCTCTTGTGGCATATCTGGTGTTCTGCATCCCGAGACTCAGGCACCGCCGTCCGTCGGCATTTGCCAACAACTACTATAAGCAACGCATCAATACTGTGCTGTTCGTATCGCTTGTCTCCACACTTGTCACAATGGTGATAATAAGCGTGTTCTTTGTGTACAAGCGCAATCAGACGAATATCTTTACATTGATAACCAATAAGATAGGCACGATCCAATCACTTGTGGAGGCTTCTTCCGTACGCTTTTCATCTCCGGAGGACTTCTCCACACGCGAATTCAGCAGCATCCTTGCGGACATCGGAGGCTTCACCGGCAGCGACATCTCCCTCTACACCATCGACGGCAAAGTGTTCAAATCCACCTGCTCCGAAGTGTTCGAGCGTATGGCAATCGGCTCGAGAATGGACCCGGAAGCCTTCAAAAACATAATGTACCGTCACAAAAGGTACTACATCCATAAGGAAAAGGTGGCTTCGCGCAATTTCTATTCGATGTATGCGCCTGTGTTCAACAGCGACGGCAGGATGCTCGCAATCATCTGTGCTCCATACACCGACTCCGGACTCGACTTCAGGAACGAAGCCCTCTTCCACTCCATATTCATCATCACGGCCTTCTTCATCCTGCTCCTTCTCACGAGAATCGTCGCCACGCGCGTGGTGGACAAGATGTTCAGCCCGCTCATCGAGATGGGACGCAAGATGGGTTCCGCCGGCGAGGGCGGTCTCGAATACATATTCTACGACAGGGATGACGAGATTGCTTCCCTTGTCAAGGCCTACAACAGGATGGTCCACGACGTGTCCGAGAGCAGCAAGCAGGCCGCACAGATCGAGAGGGACAGGGCGTGGAGCGAAATGGCCCGCCAGGTTGCCCACGAGATAAAAAATCCGCTCACCCCGATCAAGCTCCAGATACAGAGGGTGATACGTCTTCGCGACCGCCATGCTCCGGACTGGGAGGAGAAGTTTGACCAGATTGCCCCTGTCATTCTCGACAGCATCGACACCCTGACGGACACCGCCAACGAATTCTCGACCTTCGCCAAGCTTTACAACGAGCCGCACGTGCTCATCGACATAGACCGTCTCATATCGGACGAGATTTCGCTCTTTGACGAAAAGGACAACATATCGTTCCAGTATTTCGGCCTGCAGGGGGCGAAGGTCATGGGCCCGAAGCCGCAGCTCACTCGTGTAGTCGTCAACCTGCTTACCAACGCCGTCCAGGCCATTGAAAATGCCCACAGTGAGGCTCTGGAGGCCGCGCGTACAGGACAGCCGCTTTCCGGAGACGGCATCCGGGCATCATCCGGCGCAATGGGAAGAATCTTCGTGGCCCTGCGCAACAGTTCCCGCAGCGGCTTCTACGACATAGTGGTGGAGGACAACGGCCCGGGAGTCAGGGACGAGAACCGCAGCCGCCTCTTCACCCCCAATTTCACTACCAAGAGCAGCGGAACGGGCCTCGGACTTGCCATCTGCCGCAATATCCTCGAAAGGTGCGGCGGGGAGATTTCCTACAGCAAAAGCTTCACCCTGGGCGGGGCATGTTTCACCGTCAGGCTGCCGAAAGCAGAATGATATCCGGATTTTTACCGTTAACGTATTGCCGTTTTCTGCCCTTTCAGGTTACGGATTGCAATCAAACTGACGGATATTGTGCTTCTTTCCGATGAAAAAGTCTCTTAAAACGATGGAGGTACCGGAAGGGCATTTTTTGCAAAAAGTTGTATTTTTGAAATACTTATTTTATCTTCGCGCTTATGCACTTATTCGTAATCTAATGATGGACAATATGGTCTATATATGTTAAACTAGTTATTATGTCAACACTATGAAAAAAACTCTGTTGTTGATTTCCCTTCTCTTCACGAGTTTGGGTTTAGTGATGGCTCAGCCTGCAAAGGTGTCGGGAACCGTGGTTTCCGACGAGGGTGAGCCTCTTCCGGGAGCTTATGTGCTCGTAAGCGGAACGACTGTAGGAGTAATTACCGACATTGACGGTAAGTTCATCCTCGAGAGTCTCCCTTCAGGTGCTGAAAAGCTCACCGTGTCGCTCCTCGGTATGGTTTCAGAGGAAGTAGTGATTTCCTCTTCACCGATGACAATCGTGCTCCAGCCGGATGTCACCAGGCTTGAAGGTACTATCGTTACTGCAATGGGTATCTCCCGTTCAGAAAAGGCTCTCGGCTACTCAGCCACCAAGGTCAGCGCCGATGAGATCTCCGCAGCAAGGAATTCAAATGCAATGAGTTCCCTTTCAGGTAAGGTTGCAGGCCTCCAGATCCAGGCTACCTCTTCAGACCCTGGTGCCGCCAATTCAGTAAGCATCCGCGGTTTCGGTTCCATCAACGGAAGCAACCAGCCTCTCTATGTAATTGACGGCGTTCCGCTCCAGAACACCAGTATCACCACCCAGGGCCACGCCATTTCGGGGGGGGTATTTCTAATGTAGCATCCGACGACATCGAGTCGATGACAGTTCTCAAGGGAGCTGCCGCGACCGCTCTTTACGGAAGCCGCGCTTCCAACGGTGTAATCGTCATCACCACAAAATCAGGTTCCAAAGGCGACGTCCGCAATTACTCCGTGACCTACAACGGCGGTATGCAAATCCGCCAGGTGTCCAACCTCCCGTTGATGCAGAACGAATTCGGCCAGGGATGGAACGGCGCCCAGACCTTCATCGAAAACGGATCGTGGGGTCCGAGATTCGACGGTTCTCTCCAGGTTTACGGACCTATCTGGAACCACTCACAGCTCTATCACACCTACAGTGCCGTAGAAGACAATGTCAAGGGATTCTTCGACCTCGGCATTTCCCACAATCACGACATCGCGCTCAGCGGTATCTCTGCTGACAGAAGGATGTCCTACTATGTCTCTTATTCCTACACTTCCGACAACGGTATCATTCCAACTGATGCTGACTCCTACAAGCGCAACACCATCGCTGTAAGGCAGTCCTACGATGCCGCTTCCTGGCTGAAGGTAAGCTCTTCCTTCAATTTCGCCACTTCACAGACAGATGTTGTCGGATCTTTCCAGGGTACTTCCGTAATTGACGGCATCCTCGAGATGCCGAGGGATATCTGCATTGCAGACCTCAAGGACCTTTCAAGCCCTTTCAACACTCCTGAGGCATACTTTACCCCTTACGGAATCACCAACCCATACTGGTCAATCGAGAACAACTACAACCGCACCGACTCAAAGCAGATCTTCGGCAAAGTGCAGGCCGACATCAAACCTGTCAAAGATGTCACCCTCACTTACCGTTTCGGTTTCGACTATTCCGATTATAACAGGAAGGTAGGAACCCCACAGATTGAAGTTGACGATTCCCTCATCGACGAGGACTATGGTTATTCTCCTGTCAATATGAACGGAGAGGGTTCTGTCTTTGCACGCTATTTCAGCTCGCACGACATCAACCACGACTTCATGGCTTCCTACAAGCACACCTTCCTGGACAAGCTTGACGTGGATGTCCTTGTCGGTCTCAACGTCTGGGAGAGGGGCTATACCTATATGGACGGCCAGACTGACAACCTCACATTCAATTCCGGATTCTGGCAGCTCAGCAACGGTTCCACCAAGACAACCATTGCCGAGGGGCAGCTCAACCGCCGTCTCATCGGCCTTTTCGGCGACATCAACCTCGGGTGGAACAATATGCTCTTCCTCGATGTGACCGCCAGGAATGACTGGTCTTCAACCCTTCCGATTGACAACAACCATTATTTCTATCCGGGTGCCACCCTCAGCTTCGTATTCACCGAGCTTATGCGCAACGATGTCCTGACCTTCGGAAAGGCACGTCTTGCCTACGGTAAGACAGGTAACGATGCCGGAGCCTATATGACCAGCGTATCATACTCCCAGGGATGGGCCAACGGCTACTACACCGGAAGCATCATCACCTTCCCGATGAACGGAACGAATGCTTTCCAGGCATCCTCAACCATCGGAAGCAACAACCTCAAGCCTGAGATGACCACCGAGCTCGAGGCCGGACTCAACCTCCAGTTCTTCGACGGACGTTTCGGCATCGATGCCGCTTTCTACAACCGTGTCACCAAGGACCAGATTTTCACCCTTCCTGTTGACCCTGCTTCAGGCTATTCCTATATGGTAACCAACTTCGGTGAAGTCCGCAACCGCGGTGTCGAACTCCTTCTCAACACCACTCCGATCCACACAAAGAATTTCCGCTGGGATCTCGACGTGAACTTCGCGCTCAACCGCAACAAGGTGCTTTCGATGCCTGAGAGCCTCGAGGGCGGCAAGGTCACGATCTATTCGTTCTCCGCAGGAAATGATGCAGTCTATATGTATGCGGAGGAAGGCAAGCCTCTCGGCGTGTACTACACCTATCTCCCTCAGTATGTAACTGACGAGAACAGCGAGTACTACGGATCTCCGATCGTGGATTCCGCAGGACAGCCTGTCCTCAGCGACAACGTGGAGTACACCGGAAAGGATATGAACCACAAGTGGACCGGCGGTATCACATCGTCCCTCTCCGCTTACGGATTCACCCTCAGCGCAACTCTTGACGTAAGGTATGGCGGAACCATGTTCTCACGTACAAAGAACCTTATGCAGTTTGTCGGCAATGGTGTCGTGACCACTTACAATGACAGGAAGCCTTTCGTCATTCCTGACTCCGTTGTGGAGGTTGGCGAAGGTGTCTATGCTCCAAGCACCACTCCTATCATAATGACCGACGGAAGCTACCAGAAGTACTTCAACGACTATGGCTGGGGTGCTGGCGGCGAGGCTTATCTCGTTGACAGGTCGTTTGCGAAACTCCGCAACATCAGCCTCTCCTGGAGTCTTCCAAAGAAATGGCTCAGGCCTCTCAATCTCACTGACCTTGCCATTACCGCCTTCGTAAACAATGCGTTTACCTGGACGGCATCCGACAACTATTATGTCGATCCGGAGTCCACAACTACCGGTACCGACCTTGCCGGTTCTTTCGGTGAGCTCTACACCAACCCTTCCTGCCGTATCTATGGTTTCAATGTCAACATTAAATTCTAAGCTTTCCATTATGAAAAAGATATTATCATTGATCTTGGTAGCGGCTGCACTTTCGCTCACTTCCTGCAAGGACTATCTTGACATCAACAAGTCTCCAAACTCTCCGTCAAAGGAGAATATGACCGCAGATATGATATTCCCGGCTGTGGAGATGAACCTTGCCACCAGCTACGGCGACTATCTCAGGATTGTCGGCGGATACTTCTCACAGCAGTATTCACACCTTACCGGTACCAGTAACTATCTGGATTACAGTAGGTTCATGATGTCTGCAACCCGTTCGAGCGGTACCTACACACAGCTTTACGCACGTGTGTTGGGCAATATCGAGTTCATCCGCCAGAGTGCTTCCGAGCAGGAAGACTGGGGTACCTGTCTTGCAGCCACCACCCTCAAGGCATTTACCCTTCAGGTGCTTGTGGACTGCTATGAGCAGACTCCTTATTCCGAGGCTTTCGACTCCAACAACCCGACTCCAAAGTACGATGAGGGTGCAGATGTGTATAAAGGCGTTCTTGCCGAGCTCGACGAAGCCCTTTCCAAGGTAAGCGGAAGCGAGTCCGTTTGCACCAACTTCCTCTATCCGGGAGAAAAGGCCGGCGTATGGGTAAGTTTTGCCAACGCCGTGAAACTCAAGCTTATGATGCGCATGGGTGCCACCGGAGCAGATCTTGACGCACTTGTGGCAGAAAACAACTTCCCTGCAGAGGACGTTGCCTGGACCGGCTGCTGGTCTGACGAGGCATCTAAGGCCAATCCGTTCTATTCCGAGGAGTTCGGTACCTACTTCTCTCCCCAGAAGAATGTCTGCCTCAATCTCGCACTCCAGGCTACCATGGCCGAGTACGATGATGCACGCCTTGCAGCCTTCTTCGACCCGAGTGCTTCAGGCAGCTACACCGGTGCCATCTCCGGAACAAATTTCTCGCAGAGTGCTGACGAGCACGGAGCTACCTACTGGTGCCGTCCGGCAATCAGGTACAATTCTCCTGTCTATCTGATTACCGTATCGGAGGTTGAGTTCTTCCTCTCCGAGTACTATGCCAAGAAGTCTTCAATGGCCAATGCAAAGGCTCACTATGAGGCTGCAATCGATGCTTCGTTTGCTTCGGCGGGCGTCCCGGGAGCAGAGTCTGTATATGGTACCGGTGCAAAATATGCCTGGAGTGATGATTCTTACCTGAAGAACATCGGTATCCAGAAGTGGATTGCCCTTTCAGGAGTCAACAACTTTGAGTCCTGGTGCGAACTCCGCCGCCTGGGCTATCCTGAGTACGGTACGCAGAAGGGAAGCACTTTCTATAATGTGCAGAGCGGTTCATATGACGTATCCTCCTATGTCCCGGGCTATCTCTACGAGCCGATTTCATCCAATACCGGACTTGGCAGCCGCCAGGTGCTCCAGCGTTTCCCATATGCTGAAAGCTCTTCGGCACGCAACAGCAATGTCCCTGAATACAAGGGTGACGGCACTCCGATGTTCTGGGCAAAACAGTAATCCATAATTGACTATTTGATATGAACAACAAGATATTATCGATTTTTATGTCTGCGCTCGCCGTTGCCTCGCTCGCTTCCTGCGACAAGGAGACGTCCGGGCTTACCGGAGTGACATATTATCCTGTCATCAATGTCCTCGGTGACGCTGAGACTGTGGTGTATGTCGGCGAGACCTACAGTGATGCGGGCTGCGAGGCTACCCTCAACGGTGAGGACATCACTTCACAGGTCGAGACTTCATCCAATGTGAATACCTCCGAAATGGGTATTTACTCCGTTGTCTATACCGCGACCAACGAGCTCGGTTTCTCAACGTCGGCTTCCAGGGCTGTGTATGTGTCCAAGGAGAACTCTTTCGAGAATCTCTATTCCGGATCCATTTCAATGATGGGGAGATACTATTCGGGAGCAACCATTGTGGTAACCGAGGTTGATGACAATGTATATATGATTGACGACGGTCTTGCAGGTTATTATTTCTATGGCCGTTATCCGGGATATGAGCCTACCTATGATTTCCATGCCGAAGTTCTCGTTACGCTCAGCGGTTCCGACATCTCCCAGGTGGGAGAAACCGGAAGCTGGTATTTCGGTAATCCGGTTGAAATCTCCGGCGGTACATATGATTCCGGAAGCGGTGTCATTTCTTATTCCGGAGAATTTGCCGGATATCCGTTCTCGGTTGAGTTGAACCCTATAACAAAATGACGATGAAACGTTTATTTACAGCAATCATGTTGCTCGGGGTTGCACTGCTGACCTCCTGCAAGAAAGACGAAATAGAGAATACCGCCACTGTCGATATGGCAGGAGAGTGGTATGTGACCGCAGATATTGTGGATGAAAACGGAGAACTTGTCTATGGCGAGGATCCGTACGGTATCGGTTCTTTCATCGTGGCTACCTTCAACACTGCTGAAAATGTGGCTGAAAAGATGTATGTATCCGACTTCGGCAATTTCTGGGAGTTCCAGGTCCCTGTGACCGTAGATCCTCAATCCATGACCTTCAAGACAGAAGGAGATGTTGCCAATCTATTGTATGAGGGATGCAATGTGACCCTCACCGACGGAAAGATTACCTATGGCGGCGCCGTCACACCAAGCGGTGTGAAGGCTGACGCAATTGAATTCCGTGTTGTCTTCGACGATGATTCCAACGGATTCATCTACAGGATACACGGGTTCAGATACACCGGCTTTGCAGCCGATGAATAGTGAATCAATAAATTCTAACCGACTGGCCGGGACGATGTGAATCGCCCCGGTCTTGTTTTTATAATCCGTTCAAATGTTCGCACCGTTGTTCAATGCGGGACTGAGGGCTTTCCGATTGATTCCCTTACTTTGTATATTCACATCCGGAAATCAATCAAATCACATAATTGTCTATGAAACATTCCTTAGCTATCACCTGTGCCGCACTGGGCTCCGTCGTGCTCGGTGCGCAGCCAAGACTGACTGGAACAAATGTTGATCAGGTTCTTTCGGCAATGACCCTTGAGGAGAAGGCCACGCTCGTGGTCGGTTCCGGATGGGGCTCGATGATTGCCGGCATCACCGGAGGCTCTCTCATCCTCGTGCCCGGAGCAGCCGGCACCACCCAGGGAGTGCCACGCCTCGGTGTGCCCCAGACCGTGCTTGCAGACGGTCCTGCCGGCCTGCGCATCAATCCTCTCCGTCCCGATACCGGTGACACCTTCTACTGCACCGGCTTCCCTGTAGGTACAGTTCTCGCATCCACATGGAACACTCCGCTCGTGGAGGAGATGACCACTGCAATGGGCAATGAGGTGCTTGAGTACGGAGTTGACGTGCTCCTTGCACCGGGTATGAACATCCACCGCAATCCTCTGTGCGGCCGCAATTTCGAGTATTTCTCCGAAGACCCTCTTCTTTCCGGAAAGATGGGTGCAGCATATGTGAGGGGTATCCAGTCCAATGGCGTCGGCACCAGCGTAAAGCACTACGCCGGCAACAATCAGGAGACTATGCGTATGGGCGGCGATTCGCGTATCAGCCAGCGTGCCCTCCGCGAGATCTACCTCAAGGGTTTTGAGATAACCGTCAAGGAATCAGACCCTTGGACCATCATGAGCTCATACAACAAGATCAATGGAACCATTACCCAGCAGGACCGCGACCTCCTCACGACCATTCTCCGCGATGAGTGGGGCTTCGGCGGCATCGTGATGACCGACTGGACAAGCAAGCGCAACACTCCGGAGCAGATTGTTGCGGGCAATGACCTTATGGAGCCGGGTGACCCGAGCCAGACAGCGGAACTCGTGCAGGCCGTGAAATCAGGCATTCTCAAGGAGTCCGATCTCGATGTCTGCGTACGCCGCATCCTCGAATACATTGTCCGTACTCCGCGCTTCAAGGGTTACAAGTATTCCGACAAGCCTGATCTCAAGGCTCACGCCGAGGTGGCCCGCAGGGCTGCAGGAGAGGGCCTTGTGCTTCTGAAGAATGATGACTGCGCTCTTCCTCTCGGCAATGCGGGAAAGGTTGCCCTTTATGGAACGGGTGCATATGAGACCGTGGCCGGAGGTACCGGTTCGGGCAATGTCAACAAGGCATATATCGTATCCATCCGCGAAGGTCTCGAGAAGGCCGGATTCTCCGTGGACAAGTCCATTGCAGACTATTATACAAAATATATCGCTTTCCAGAAGGCCGACATGGCCAACAGGGGAAAGAATGCCGGCATTCTTCTCGGTGATCCGGTCATCCCTGATTTCGCAGTCTCTTCCTCTTTCATCAGGAACAAGGTGAAGGATACCGATATGGCCATCTATGTCATTACCCGCAATGCAGGCGAGGGAGAGGACAGGAAGCTTGACAACGATTTCAATCTCACCGCAGCCGAGACTGACCTGATCCGCAACCTGTCCACATACTATCGTCTTGCAGGCAAGAAGTTTGTCGTTGTCCTCAATATCGGCGGCGTCATCGAGACTGCATCCTGGGTTGACTATGCAGATGCAGTGCTTCTTGCATGGACCCCGGGCCAGGAGGCTGGACATGTTGTTGCAGACGTCCTCACCGGCAAGGTAAATCCTTCAGGAAAGCTTCCTATGACATTCCCGGTTGAGTTCCTCGACCATCCTTCGTCGCGCAACTTCCCGTTTGACTATGAGCAGCCTTCATTCAATCCTTTCGGCGGATTCGGCAAGAAGGCGCCGGTAAGGAATGCTGACTACACTATCTATGAGGAGGGCATCTATGTGGGCTACCGCTATTTCAATACTGCTGGCAAGAAGGTTTCATACCCGTTCGGCTATGGCCTTTCCTACACGACTTTCGAGTATTCTGCTCCTGTCGTGAAGGTCGGCAAGGATGGCACCGTGACTGCTTCAGTGACCGTTGCCAATACAGGCTCAGTCGCAGGAAAAGAGGTGGTGCAGGTCTATGTGAGTGCTCCGAAGGGCGGCATAGAAAAGCCTGAGAGCGAGCTCAGGGCGTTTGCCAAGACAAAAGAGCTTGCCCCTGGCGAGAAGCAGACCCTCACCTTCACCATTGATCCATATACGCTTGCATCGTTTGACGAGGCCGCTTCGGAATGGCGGACTGATGCCGGTACCTATGTGCTGAAATTCAGTGCGGATGCCCTCAGCCCTAAGGCTTCGGCAACGTTCAAACTTGGCAAGTCCCAGAGCTGGCCTGTCCACAATGTGATGGCTCCGGAATCCCCGATTGCCGAACTTTCGCTTCAATAATCCGGTTGACTTCAGGAATCTTTGAATAAAACCTAAGCTATTCCCGGCAGCCTGTCCTTTTTTCGGGACAGGCTGCTTTTGCAGGCGCCAGCCTGCCCTCGTGAAATTCATCTGGGCGGATGGCCATGCTACCTTATGAAAAACATCTGGGCGGAGATTGTATGCCGTCCATCGTCCTCATGAAATTCATCTGGGCCGTTGGAATTTACTAACTAATTGGTTATAAAGATAATAGATTTTCGCCGAGGTCCAGATGAGGGCAATTTGTCTCCATCGGGAACGGGATAGTGCCCCACAGGTACCTGTAGAGGGTCTGCCCGTTCCAGATGAATTTCACGGGAATCGAACCGGGCGCGACCGGGAGTTGTAGCGGAGTGAAAGGCTGTAGAGAATGCAACATGATTAACACCAGGCATCGTGGCGGAACGTCAGGGAGTTTTTCGAAGAAAAACGAACCAGTGGAGCCACCGGCCGTAGCGATATCGAAACCTGGCGGCATCAGCCGCCGCACCGGAGTGTCAGCGAGATTTCCGGAGGAAATCGAAGCAACGGAGGTGCCGGCCATAGCGGTAGCGCAGGCCGCGTCCCCCTGAAAGGGGGAAGTCGCGCAGCGACAGGGGGTTGAGAGGTGGGGATATCCCAAAAAGAGAGAGATGCATCCGCATCTCTCTCTTTTTGGGGTATCCTATGGGGCTCGAACCCATGACACCCAGAACCACAATCTGGTGCTCTACCAACTGAACTAAGGATACCATGTTGGGAATGCAAAGATACTAAAAATTTCTTTTGATGCAAGCATCCGGCCGCAAACTTCAGCCCAATATTTGCAAATTATCAAAAAAGTGCCCGTCCAGGCATCAAAAACGCATATTGCAAAACATAAAAACACAAATATTTGAGTAACTTTGTAAATTGTAAAAATATCGATCATTATGTCGCGTGAAATAAAATTCTCCCTGGTTTACAGGGATATGTGGCAGTCTTCGGGCAAATATGTGCCGAGGGTTGACCAGTTGGTTGAAGTGGCCCCGGCCATTATTGATATGGGTTGTTTCGACAGGGTCGAGACAAACGGCGGTGCCTTCGAGCAGGTAAACCTCCTTTTCGGAGAGAATCCTAACGTGGCCGTACGCAAATGGACCGCCCCTTTCCACAAGGCCGGCATCCAGACCCATATGCTTGAGCGCGGTCTCAACGCACTGCGCATGAACCCTGTTCCTGCCGACGTGAGGGAGCTTATGTTCAAGGTCAAGAAAAAGCAGGGGACCGACATTGCCCGCTCTTTCTGCGGTCTCAATGACCACCGCAACCTCAAGCTTTCAGTCGAATATGCCAAGAAGGGCGGAATGATCTCGCAGGTCGCCCTCTCGATCACCAACTCTCCTGTCCACACTGTGGACTATTATATGGGCATAGTTGACAAGGTTGTCGAGTACGGAGCCGACGAAATCTGCCTCAAGGACATGGCGGGCATCGGCCGACCTACGTTCCTTGCCGAACTCACGAAGAAAATCAAGACCAAATACCCTCATATTCTCGTCCAGTACCACGGCCACACCGGTCCGGGCTTCTCTCCGGCCTCTATGCTTGAAGTGGCACGCGCCGGCGCCGACTACCTCGACGTCGCCGTGGAGCCTCTTTCCTGGGGAAAGGTTCATCCTGACGTGATCACCATCCGTGAGATGATGAAGGCGGACGGCTTCCTCGTAAAAGACCTCAACATCGACGCCTATATGGAAGTGCGCCGCCTCACCCAGAAATTCATCGACGATTTCCTCGGATACTGGATCAACCCTGCCAATGCCAAGATGTCCTCCCTCCTTGTGGGCTGCGGACTGCCTGGCGGAATGATGGGCTCCATGATGGCCGACCTCAAGGGCTTCCAGGGCGCAATCAACGCCACCGAAAGGGCTCACGGCAGACCTGAAATGAGCCTTGACAACCTTATGGTAAGGCTCTTCCAGGAAGTGGAATACGTATGGCCGCGCCTGGGCTATCCTCCGCTTGTGACACCGTTCAGCCAGTATGTCAAGAACACCGCGCTGATGAACCTTCTCAACACCCTCAACGGCAAACCGCGCTGGACCACCATCGACAAGGATACCTGGGGAATGATACTCGGCAAGATGGGTACCCTTCCGGGCAAGCTCGACCAGGAAATCGTGGACCTTGCAAAGTCAAAGGGAATGGAATTCTACACCGGCAATCCTCAGGACATGTATCCTGACGAGCTTCCTAAGTTCCGCCAGATGATGAAGGAAGAAGGCTGGGACGAAGGAGAGGACCAGGAAGAACTCTTTGAATTTGCAATGCATGAGCGCCAGTACAGGGACTACCGCAGCGGCGTGGCAAAGCAGCGTTTCAACACTGAGCTCGAGGACCTCAAGAAGAAGGCCGGAGCACCGATCACGGTAGTGCGTCCTGTAGTGGAGATGCCTAAGTTTGACGTCAAGGAATATGCGGAGAAATATCCTCACGCAGTGCCTGTACAGGCCCCTGCAAAGGGAAGTCTCCTCTGGCAGATTGATGTGGATGACGACTCTGCGGCCCCGGTGGCAGGATCAGCCGTAAAGGCCGGAGAGCCTGCAGGATATGTCCAGACACCTTACGGCCTCGAGGAGATACTCCCTGCCGTTGACGGACGCTTTGTCGCCGTTCTCGGAAAACAGGGTGACAAGGTCGCCAAGGGCGAAATCATCGGCTTTATCCAGTAATCCTTTGGGAGGCTGGACCAGAAGTTCTTTCAATGTCATACCGGCATGAAAGACTTTTGAGCCAGCCCCATGTGTTTTCCTGTAACAATTGATGACAGACAACTGCAACACCGTGCTGTCCCCGCTCCAGGCCTCCAGGCTTGCCCGCCTGAGGCACGTGGCCCTCGATATGGACGGCACCATTTACCTCGGAAAGAAGATTTTTCCGTTCACCCTTGACTTCCTGAGGTCGCTGACGGAATCCGGGGTGGGATATTCTTTCCTGACCAACAACCCGACCTCCTCGGTGTCGGACTATCTGAAAAAACTTGAGGGAATGGGCATCAGTGCGGCCGTGGACAATATGTACACGACATCGCTTGCGGCCATTGACTATATCCGACAGGCATATCCTTCGGCCCGCCGTCTCTTCATGCTCGGCACCCCGAGCATGATATCGCAGTTCCGCGAGGCCGGCTTTGAGTCCTGCGAGGATTCTCCGGAGGACCGTCCTGACGTGCTTGTGGTGGCATTTGACCCTACACTTACCTATGCACGCCTGTGCAGGGCTGCGTGGTGGGCATCGCAGGGCGTGCCATATGTGGCAACAAATCCCGACAGGGTGTGTCCGACCGATGCGGAGACGGTCCTTGTCGATTGCGGTTCGCTCCAGAAATGTATTGAGCACGCCACCGGACGCCGTCCCGACATTGTGCTCGGAAAGCCGGACCCGACCATGCTCCAGGGCATCATGAAGCGCCACGGTCTGGCTCCGGATGAAATTGCGATGGTGGGGGACAGGATTTATACCGATACCGCAATGGCCCACAATGCGGGAGCAGTAGGAGTGCTGGTGCTGTCGGGGGAGACAACCCTCGAGACCGCGCTTGCAGTGGCGGAGGATGCAAGGACCAATCCTGCACCGGAGTTCTATCCGCCGGATTTCATTGTCCGCGATGTGGCCGAATTGGGGCAGCTCATTGCAAAATCCAAAAAAACAGTGTCCCTGTCCGACGAATAATAGCCCCTGCAGATATCTGTAGCCATGTTTTTTACAATTATCCGTATTCTTTTCCGGAATACGGATAATTTGTCTTATCTTGCCCCAGGTTCCAGCATATGCAGAGCCCTGTTGAAATTTATTATTGCAAATTAAGCCTGAACTATGAAAATCGAAGAACTGTGCCTTGATGAAAGGCCTCGTGAAAAACTCGTTGAAAAGGGGGCGGAAGCCCTGAGCAATGCCGAACTCCTTGCCATTCTGCTCCGTAGCGGCACCCCTAAGATGAATGCCCTCGAAGTCGCCCGCAGTCTGCTCGGCACCTCGGGAGGCTCCCTTGCCAACCTCTCGGCAATGTCCATCGAGAGGATGCTTTCCCTCCCGGGCATGGGCATTGCCAAGGCTGCATCGGTTGTTGCCGCATTTGAACTGGGCCGCCGTTTTGCATACGGAAAGGCTGCCGTGCCGAAGATTGCCATCGAGAGCTCCTCGCAGGTCTATGCTGTGATGAGCCCCATTCTCAAAGGCCTTGACCACGAAGAATGCTGGATACTCTTTCTCAACCGTGCCCACTACATAATGTGCCGGGAAAAGATCTCCAGCGGGGGGCTGTCCTCGACCTCCATCGATGTGATGGCGATATGCTCGCGTGCCCTAGAGATGCGCAGCCCATGCATTATCCTTGTCCACAACCATCCCTCGGCCAATCCGCGTCCGAGCGCCTCCGATACGTCGGCCACGGAGGAGCTCTCCAGGGCCCTGCATCAGGTCAAAATCGAGATTCTGGACCATCTGATTGTGTCGGACGACAGTTATTTCAGCTTCGCGGAAAACAGGGTGTTTGAGGTGGGGGAGCAGTGATGCTCCCTGATGATTCCATTATGCAAAAAGCGGATGATTTGTTGGAATATGGCCGGATGTTTTTTATTTTTGCGTGGTAACCGCTAAGAAGCTTCTAAAACTGGATCCAAATGAAAGTCATCAATCTCGGCGAAACCGACTCGGTTCTCAACAATTTCGTAGCGCAGATGCGCGACAGGTCCGTCCAGAAGGACAGGATGCGTTTCCGTACCAATCTCGGCCGTCTCGGGCAGATTTTTGCCTATGAGATCAGCAAGGTGTTGGACTACAGCGTAAAGGAGGTGGAGACTCCGCTTGGCATTGCAAAGGTGCGCACCTGCGACAGCCCGCTTGTCGTGGCTACGATTCTCCGCGCCGGACTTCCGCTCCATCAGGGAATCCTCGATTTCTTCGACGATGCCGGCACTGCATTCGTTGCGGCCTACCGCAAATACGACAAGGGTGACGACTTCCATATCAATGTGGAATACTCGACCTCGCCGCATCTTGAAGGCAAGGTGCTGATTCTTGCCGATACGATGCTTGCGACCGGGTCATCGATTGAAGTTACCTGGGGAAAATTGTGCGAAGAGGGACAGCCGCTCCACACCCATCTTGTATGCCCTATTGCGAGTGCATATGCCGTGGAATATATCCAGAAGCATATGCCGAGCGACAACATCACCCTTTGGACTGCCGCAATCGACGAAGAGATTACAAGCCATTCCTACATTGTCCCTGGCCTCGGTGATGCCGGAGACCTTGCCTACGGCGAAAAGTAGCGGGCCGCGGTGCCTTAGGGAACAGGATTTCCTTTATGGAATAATAACCGGCATCAGAATGCGTATCCGATGCCCACTGCGGCATAGACCGGATACATGTCGAACGTGATGGTCTCGAACGAATCCTTGAAGATGTCGGAAAGGGACCAGGTGAGTGTGCCGTGGAGCTTGAGATGCTGGCCCAGGCGCCAGTCAGCCCCGATTTGTGCCCCGTAATGGACTGCGGCTATGTCGCTACTGAAATCATAGGCCGCAACTGCACCGTCGCTGAACTGGATTTTGTCCCCGACGGGACTGCCTTCACGGAGATAGCCGTCATAGACCTTTCCGCCGAAATCCTTTTCCATGATAAAGGAGGCAAATCCGCCGGCCTTAAGGTCCAAGGTATTGGAGAGCCTGAATACGGCCACTACAGGTATGCTTACAAACGAGCTCTTCACCCTCGTCTGCACGGTCCCGGTCCAGTTGCCTGACATCTGCGAACCGTCATCGCCGATGATTTTCATGCCGTAGTTCTTGACCTGGGCAACGGTCTTCATGCCCTTGTACTCAAACCTGACTCCGGAAGAGATGCCCCAGCGCCTGTTGAACCAATAGGAGGCATCCGCTTCAAGATATGGAAGGAAAAGAGGGTTATAGCCTTTTATGTCCCTGATTTCCACAGGGAAAGGCATCGGTACTACGCCTCCGATATTGATGCCGGCGTGAAATTCATATGTCCATCTGTCCCCGGCCGTTCGCGCCTGCGCCACCGATCCGCCAAGAAGCAATGCGGCAATCACCGCTGCAAGGAAATATCCGTGTCTCATATCCTATTCGTATTCAAGTACCATATCATCCACCCAGAGAGTGCTTCCCGGAGCGCCTTTGAACTGGTCGCCTCCAATGCTGGAACTCATCACTATGGCAATGTTGTAGCCTCCGGAGGCAAGAAGATCCATATCGATGGTCTTGCCGTACCTTTCGTAGTCGAATTCCATCTCAAATGAAGTCCAGTCCTTTTGGGCCGAAATGTCGGCCCTTGCATATGCGACCATATTGGGGTGGATCCATCCCTCGTTGGCCTGGTGACCGGTCATATACTGGAGGTTTGTGGATGTCTCGTAGAAGATGGCGTAGATTATCCCGTTGTCAACCAGGTCGTTGTCATAGCCGTCATCGTAGAACCTGTCTCCCGGGGTGTATTTGTACCATCCCGTGACCTTCTTCGGGATGTGCCTGAAGGTGATGCCCATCTTGGTCGCCGACAGCGCATCCCCGAGGGCGTTGAGCACCTCGAACCTGCCCATAAAGATATTGCCGGCGGCAATCGGCTTGCCGACCTTCTCGCCAAGAGCTCCCGTCGTGAGAGTGGTCATTTTCAAGCAGTTGCCTGTACGTCCCTTGCTGTCCATCGAAGTAGGGTAGTCTTCCGGTTCGGCATTCCCCGCTGTGATGGAATACCCCTGGTTGCCCGATGCCCAGACTACCTCGGTCTTGCCCGGGGCCGTGTCGGTGAACACATAGTAGCCCTTGGTGATCTTGGCATTGTCAAATCCGTATTCGGTCACGATTTCTGCTTCCGAAGGGTATTTGAGGCCGATGGAGTATGTCCTGTGCCACTTGCCGTCCTCGGATGTGACAGTGTATCTGACGCGGCGGGTGAAATTCTGCACGCTGCCGCTCTCCGGAACGACCGTCGCTCCCGGAGTCAGCTCCAGCACAAGGGCGACGCTGCCCAGCTGCGAACCTTTTTTTACTTCAATATCAATCGGATAGGCATTGTATTCCTCGCTGTATGGGGCATAGTAGTCGATGGCTATGCCGGTTGTCATCTCCTCCGGCAGGATGCATTTCAATATGTCCGCCTCGGAGTTGGCTGCCTCTTCCTTGATACAGGATGCAAGGTAAATGGCGGCCATTACTAAAAATATAGATAACTTTTTCATATTCAAATATTTGTCTTTCGCGCTCATCCGCTTCTGCGCTGAAAACGGGCGCACATTCCTCAAAGATACTACTTTTTGGACAAATGCTCTCTTGAAATAATGGCCATTATTGTTAATTTTGCATGTTCAACCACCCTATGCTATGCTCCAGATCTTTTGCAGGAACACCGGCACAACCCGGAAATTCGTCGAAGGCACATCCCTTCTCAAAATGCTCGAAGAGTTCGACTTCGAACGCCCGTACCAGATTCTTTCCGCCAAGGTCAACAATGTCTCGCAGGGCCTCAAGTTCAGGGTATATCAAAACAAGGACATAGAGTTCCTTGATGCCCGCGAGCCAAGCGGGATGAGGGTTTACTGCCGTTCGCTGTGCTTCCTTCTCTGCAAGGCGGCCGCCGATGAGTTTCCCGGCTGCAGGGTGTATATGGAGCATCCGATTTCCCGCGGGTATTTCTTCCATCTCCACAAGGCTGGCGATGCTCCCGTGACACAGGGCGATGTGGATGCCCTTAAGGAGAGGATGCGCTCGATGGTGGAAAAGGATCTGCCGTTCCACAGGTATGATGTCCATACGGAGGAGGCTATACGCATTTTCAGCGAAAGCGGAAGTTTCGACAAAGTGCGGCTTCTGCAGACAAGCGACGAGGTCTATGCCGACTACTACACCCTCGGGGACACGCCGGACTATTATTATGGCCGTCTGGTGCCGTCCACGGGCTATCTCAAGGTCTGGGACATAAGGCTCTACCACGACGGGCTTCTCCTGCAGGCCTGCGACAGGGACAATCCCGACAGGGTGGCCCCGTTCATCGACCAGCCCAAGACCTACTCGATGTTCAAGGAGAATCTCAAGTGGAACATCATCATGGGACTGAGCACCGTGGGTGATGTCAATGTTGCCTGCCGCGAAGGCCACGCCTCCGAGCTCATACAGATAGCCGAGGCCCTCCAGGAGAAAAAGATTGTGAGCATTGCCGAGGAAATCCACCGGAAGTACTGCGACGGGGCCAATCCCGTACGGCTTGTACTAATCACCGGCCCGAGCAGCAGCGGAAAGACCACCTTCTGCAAGAGGCTGAGCATCCAGCTCAAGGCCTGCGGACTCAAACCGCTTTCCCTTTCGACCGACGACTATTTCGTTGACAGGGTGAAAACCCCGCTCCTCCCGGACGGAAGCTACGATTTCGACAATTTCGCCACTGTTGACCACGACCTTATGGAAAGGGACGTGATGAGGATTCTCGGGGGAGAAGAGGTGGAAGTGCCTGAATACAACTTCGTTACGGGTACACGCGACTACAACGGCAAAAAGCTGCGCATGGGACAGGGCTCCATCCTGCTCATAGAGGGAATCCACGCCCTCAACCCGGAGCTGACGCGCAGCATCCCGTCACAGACCAAGTTCCGCATATTCATCAATACGCTCACCAGCTCGGCCCTTGACAACCACAACTGGATACCGACCAGCGACAACCGCCTGCTCCGCCGCATCGTGCGCGACTACAACAAGGGCGCTTTCACGGCCCGCCAGAGCATAAGCCAGTGGCCGAAGGTAAGGGACGCCGAAGAAAAATGGATCTATCCATATCAGGAGACTGCCGACGCAATGTTCAACTCGGCCTATCTCATTGAGTTTGCCGTGCTCCGCAATCACGCGGAACCGATTCTTGCCAGCGTGCCGAAGAACTGTCCGGAGTACAGCGAGGCCCACCGCCTGCTGAAATTCATCCACTATTTCACCCCTGTCCCTGACAACGAAATCCCTCCTACCTCGCTCCTGCGCGAGTTCCTCGGAGGCAGCTCGTTCAAGTATTAGTCTTCCACAGGCTTCTCGCCTTTGTAGCTGCTCGGAGGCACTCCGAAACGCTGCTTGAAGGAAGTGGAGAAATGTGACAGCGAACTGAAGCCTGTCATATCGGCGATTTCCGACATATTGTATTTTCCTTCAAGGAGTTTGCCGGCTGCAATGTTGAGCTTGTATTTTTTGAAGAATACCGAAGGGGCTTCCCCGGTGAGGCCCTTTACTTTATAGTAGAACTTGGTCCTCGAGATTTTCATCTTTGCCGACATCCCCACGATGTCAAGCTCCGGATTGGACAGCTCCGAATCCATCAGGGCATACAGCTCGCTCATGAAAGCCTTGTCCTGCGGACTGAGTTCGCAGTCCTCCACCTTCTCGGGGGCTGCCTGTCCGATGCTCCTGCGCCTGTCGCTGATCCTCTCCAGGGTGGTCTTGATAAGCGTCAGGAGATACTCCGGATCAAACGGCTTGGTGATATAGGCATCTGCACCGGCACACAGGCCTTCAATCTTCTCATTATTGGCGGCTTTTGCTGTCACGAGTATTACGGGGATATGGCTGAGCTGGAGGTCGGACCGGAGCTCCCTTGTCATTTCATAGCCGTCCTTTCCAGGCATCATCACGTCGCAGAGTATCAGGTCAGGCTCTTCATTCTGGCCCTTGAGATACTCCATAGCCCCATCGGCTTCGAAACGGATTATCACCCTGTAGTACGGGGAAAGAAGAAGCTTCTGGTAATTTGCGACGTCAATATCGTCATCGACAACGAGAATAAGCGGCTTCCCGGCATCCTCGCTCTCATCGGGGGCATCCTCCACGGCAGCCATTGCCGGAGAAATCGGGAAGGCGTCAATCTGGCTGATCCTGCCGGGAGCCATCTCCGAGGCTGAATAGGATGTGGCACTTGCCGGCACAAGAAGGGTGAATACCGACCCGGAAGTCCCGTCACTTCGGTCAGAGACAAACAGATAGCCGTGATGGAGGCGGGCGAGTGCCCTGGCGTAATAGAGGCCGATGCCCGTACCCCAGTTGTAGGAGCCGTTCCCGCCGGAAGAATCTATCTGGAAATACCTTTCGAAAATCCTCTCCTTCATATTGTCCGGGACTCCGTAGCCTGTGTCGGACACCACGATCCTGGTCCACAGGGTATCCGTGTCGCTTTCTGTCAGCCGTCCAGATTCCGCTGCTTCCGAACGGCCCACCACATCGAAGTCGATATGGACCTCTCCGCTTGCGGAGGTGAATTTCATTGCATTTGAAAGCAGGTTGATGACAATCTTTGTGATTTTGTCTGCATCAATGCAGGCAATGGCGGGTACATCGATGCCGCTTGTGGTATAGGCGATATGTTTTGTCCTGGCATTTGGGACGAAGATGGAAGCTACTTTTGCCAGGACACCTGAAACATCCTTTCTGGCTACCTGCAGACGCAGGGTGTCATTCTCCAGCTTGTTGAAGTCGAGCAGCTGGTTGACAAGCCGGAGCATCCATTCCGATGAGGTTTCGATGACCTTGACAAGCTGCCTGTCACCCTCGGACAGACCATCCGACTTGGCAAGCAGGGACACCGGCCCTGAAATCATGGTGAGCGGGGTCCTGAACTCGTGCGATACATTCGAGAAGAAACTCATCTGCATCTTGTTGAGCCTTTCCTCCCTTGCCTTTTCCTTATCGGCCTGCTCCTTGAGAAGTTTCTGCTCCATTATCTGGCGCTCGGCCTCCTTCTTTATTTCCGCAGCATGGCGTCTCTGGGCGATAATCGTAATGGCAATGCCGCCTGCAATCAAAAAATAGCATATCCAGGCAAGCGGAGTGTCCCAAGGAGCGTGTCGGACTGTCACGGATATTGAATTCTCGGTCTCTGCGAGGTCTTTATTGTCACCGGACACTTTCACGCGGAAGGTGTATTTCCCTGCAGGGAGGTTGGCGTAGAACGCATAGTGGGTACTTCCGGATTCGATCCAGTATTTGTCGTAACCCTCCATTTTGTAGCTGTACCTGGTCTTGATGCGGCTCGAATAGTCGAGTGCTGCGAATGAGATTCTTATGGAGTTCTGGTTGTGGCGCAGTGTAATCGGCGGATTGAGTGCGAGATCCGTCGGGATAGGGGACTTTTCCCCAGGGAAAACCAGTTTGTTCCTGATGTGGAGATTGTCGAACACAATCGGGACTTCGCGCCTCTGCCCGATGTCGCGCGGATTGACCACCGTGATGCCGTGGGTGCCTCCGAAAACAATGCTTCCGTCCCAGGCAAGACAGGCAGAACGGTCGCAGAACTCGTCGCCTCCGATACCGTCCTCCTCAAAGAAAGAGGTAATCCTGCCGTTTTCCCTGTTCCATTTGGCGAGTCCGCGTCCCGTGCTTATCCAAATGTCGGAATTGCCGTCCTCGATGATTGCGGAAATGTCGTTGGACGGAAGGCCTCCGATCCGGGACAATTCTCCGGTGGACCGGTCATAGTGAAGCAGACCGCATGCAAGGGTGCCTATCCAGATGTCTCCGTGGCTGTCTTCTATATGGTCGTTTTCTATAAACATCCTTCCTCCGAGAAGAGGTTCCAGTTTCTCCCGTGGGATGAGCGTGGTGTCGATTGCGGAAGATTCCGGATCAATTGTTCTCGGGATAGTGCCGAACGGACTCACCAGCACGGAACCGTTCTCCAGCGGGAGAGGCGAATTGATGAAAGTCCATCCGTTTACTCCGGAACTGACCGGGACCCAGGTATCCTCTCCGGCCGGAAGTTTGAACATAAGGTTGCCGAACGACCCTGTCCACATATTGCCGTGTGTGTCTTCGGACAGGCCTTGAGCCCCGTAGAAAAAGAATTTTCTGTCAAGGATGAACCTTCCTTTGCCGTATCTTCCCTTGAGGATGTATCCTTTCCCCGAAAGAACTATCCAGATGTATCCTTTCGAATCGCAAAAAACCTCAGTACATTGGATGTAGCCGTACTGGGTATCCATGTACCGGTCGAGTTCGATTTTGTCAAGTGATTGACATTCATGGTTATATACATACAGCCCGTCATTGAGGGTGGCGATCCACAGGTTGCCTTCCCTGTCTGTGACCAGACTTTTTACCGATTTGCCGGCGAAGGCTGACGACAGTATCTTGTCGTTGTTGAAACGGTTGCGTCCGGTGTAGGATACGCTGAAACCCTGGTCGTAGGACCCGAACCAGACATTGTCTTCCGAATCCTGGAAGATGGTACTTATCCTGAATTCCGGCACTTCCAGCGGAAATCCCGGATTGCCGGAATGGAGTAGCCTGTCTTCGGACGGATGGTAGCAGAACAGTCCCTTGCCTATGGTATTGAAAAGAATGCGTCCGTCATTCATCACGAAAATGTAGTCAACGTCCGCACCCATAAGTGTCTTGTTTTCCCTGACGGCTTCAGGAAGATTCTTGAACCGGGCTGAATGCGTGTCGAAGAGGGCGAGTTCCCCGAGGCCGGACAGCCACATATCTCCGTTCTTGTCCAAAGCCGAATGGTAGATTATGATGGGGGATGCCAAGGAATCGGCAACGGTATAGGTATCGGCATCGTAACTTACTATGGAATTGTAACTTATCTTCCAGAGTTTCCCATCCTGGGCGGTGACGAACCTGGAGTCGCCCGTTGTCGGGACCACCTCGCGCAGGCTGCCGTCTTCCGGCCTGTATTCAAACAGGGCCCCGTAGCAGTCTATGGCCATCCTTCCGGGCTCCACTTCGAAAATGTTGCTCACGGCCCTGCGCATTGGGATGCCTATGGAGGTAAAGGTATCATCCTCGTTGTAGATGGCGGCGCCGCTCATTGTGCCGATAAGCAGTTTCCCGTCCGACGACCTGCAGATACACTGGATCTGATCGTCCGGAATCATACTGATGTCGGTGCTGTTGTAGTATTTGTAAGTGTCAACCGTGTATTTCACGAGGCCTCTTGAGGTGCCTATCCATATCTGGCCGAGCCTGTCTTCCCCGAATGCCCTGACGGCTTTGCCGGACAGATGGCTTGAAAGCATTACTCCTTCCCTCTCGGGCCATTCGGGGGGAGTATCACTTTGAGAACAGGAAAGTATCGAAACCAATGCGCAGGCTGCGCATGCGAGTTTTGTCGGAATGTTCATACAATAAAGGGTTGTTCTTCCCGTAAATATAGCCATAAAAGGACTTACGACCGCTGTCCAGATGGTATGTTGAACGTTTTATGAAAATATTTGAACATACGGTAAACCCTTTCTTTACATAAGGAAAAACATACGGAATGTCAATAAAGAACAGTTGGGCATGCATATGTAAATTTGTATCCGTAACCATTGTACTGTTTTGGACACAACAACGAACACAATGTTACAGGACTTCGTGTTGCGTGAAGCGCAATTTGGAGTCCGATTGAGCT
>JBJEJU010000052.1:0-6391 GCA_051878275.1 Candidatus Cryptobacteroides sp.
CACATCATTTCCTTTATAGTAGGAATAGGTTTCGAATCCCTCCACGGTATTGCTGAAATAGGCATCGATATTCCTGCGGAGCCTGCGCGCCTGGGAAGCATACTTGCCTGCGCCCGGCTTTCCGAGCTCCTTTCCAAGGTATGAAGCGGAATTGAGTGCGTCATAATAGAGAGTGGAAGTGCAGAGATTTGCATCACCGGCAGGGAAACGGAATTCGAGCTCATCGGTATCGGAAGCCACCACACCGCCTTCGTTAAGATGCCTCCTGCAATACTCCAGGCACCATTCGATGAGCGGCCACAGTTCCTCTGCCTCGGCCCTGCTTCCGCGTGCAAGGGCATAACGGGATGCACCGTAGGCTATCATGGCGGCATCACCCCTGTCGCCCACTCCGTTCCAGATGTCGGTTCCCTCGGCAATGATCGAGCTCGGTATCGGCTCCCAGGCATCATTCATGAAACGTGCGAAATGGCGGAACGAATTGAGCGCGGACTCGTTGCCGTATTCATATCCCGTGAACGGGAAATAAGGATTGATATACTCCGCCTGGTCATTTGCCCAGATGGCAGCATAGTAGGACTCGCCTCCGGGGCCGTGCATAGGTCCGCCCTTGGTTGCATATATGCTCTCGCAGGCCCTGATCTTGGAGAACGCAAACATCCTGTCAATCACAGGATCCGGGGTTTCGAGCACAAGGTTGTCCATAAAACCGTCCACAAGTGCCTCACGGAGCGCATACTCCCTGTCAACATCAATCCCGGGACAGGTTTCTCCCTCACGATAGCCGGCGATGTAGGCTCCAGCCCTGAGGGTATCTCCGGGCGCAAGGGTATAGGTTCCGGAGCCGGTCACCGCCATTTCGATGCAGTAGCTGCCTGTAACCCCCGCTTCAGCAGGAGTCCGGAGCACATCGCAGACCGACGGAATCTCAACAACGACAGGCACTTTCCCGGTATTGACAAAAGAATATCTTTCCACAAGCGCGGGGAGTTCCGTAGAGGGCAGATACTCGGAAATCACCTCAACCGCTCCCCTTCTTCCGAGATCGGCAGAGGATTTGACTTTCAGCATTCCCCTGATGGAGACGGATTCGGCCTTGAGACCGTTCAGTGTGCGTCCGGCAAAACAGATGCTTTCAAGCGGATTCCAGTCCAGACGGCGCATCAGGCTGGCGTGGGTGTTGTTCGGCACGGTCCTCAGAAGAGGGAATACCATACTTTTGTTGACGGAAAAGCGTCCCTGCCCATCGACACCGTAACGCAGAACTACAGAAACCTGCTTTCCGCTCATCTCGATATGGTCACTGTGCGGGCCCGGGGCAGAAGCCAGATCCCACAGGATACTCCCATCCTGCTCAACGGCCCATCTTGTCTGGGATGGCAGTGACACTCCGAGGAGCAGTGCAGCCACAGAAGATGCTGCAACTTTGAAAATACGATTCATCATAAATATAAATTATTGGTCATTAATTGGTTACATACTACACGCAACTATGTCGTCCATGCTATACACAAAAAAACCGCAGACTTTTCAGTTTGCGGCTTTTCAGTGCTCCCTTAGGGGCTCGAACCCTAGACCCTAGCATTAAGAGTGCCATGCTCTACCAACTGAGCTAAGGAAGCATTATTGTGACCCGTTCGGGGCTCGAACCCGAGACCCCCACATTAAAAGTGTGATGCTCTACCGACTGAGCTAACGAGTCCTCCGTATTCCCGAATCGGTATTTCCTTAACGGGATTGCAAATATAGAGACAATCCTTCGTATCTCCAAATTTTTCCGCAAAAATTTTCAAAAAATCTTAAAAATTCTCCAGCTCGTGCAAAATCACCTCCTCTGCGGACCTCACCCAGTCCTGGAAGTCCGGATCCGGAGCGTAGCCGTTTTCCGCAAAATCAAGAAGGACCGACATATCGAACCGGTTCGAAGCAACTGCCGCCCTTCCCCGCCTGCCGTCCGGAGCGGTATGGATATCCTTAGTAGCATCGAAGGCATTGCATTTCTGTTCGATGTGGGTAGGGACCATCATCAGCGGCTTGCCGAGATACATGGCCTCGCATATGGACTCGAACCCGGCCGTGGACGCATACGCCCTGCACCCGGCCATCTGGCGGATAAACTCATTGTCATCCAGATAGTAGAACGAAAGCGTGTCGTCAACCTTCTTCACAGGGCCTTCTGATGCATTGTCCCAGAAAAAGTGCATGGGGACCCCGGGGTGTGCCCTGTGCCATTTCATCACCTCCTCCGAGAAACCGGCATTGAGCATATATCCGAGAATGTAGCCCCCGTCCCTGACAACGGGATCATCCCCCTGCGGAGAACGCAAAGACACGACCTGCGGCCTCAGAAGAGGAGGGACCACCTTCATATGCAGTTTCGGCTCATCCGGCATCTTCCTGAAAGACAGCGCAAGAATCTTGCTTGCCTGTGCACCGATGGCCCGGGTAAACAGATTGAGGCCGAGATGTCCTTCGTAGCCCAGCTCACTGATATGCAAGTCTTTATGCAAAAGAAGGAACTGATGTGCAATGCACACCATCGGCTTTTTCGAGCGACTGCGCGCATATCCTATGCTTCCGAGGGACTCGTAGAAATTGACGATTACATCAGCTCCGCACGTCTTTATGGTCTTTGATATCAGCCGTATTGAATCGTGAAACTTGAAGCTGATGGACATATTGTAGAAAAACGAGCGGAATATGGACGGCCTCTTGTCCTTGAAGGAAGGTACGAAATTGACCGTATCGAAGCAATGCACAGGGGCTTTCACGCCATCCAGGAAGAAGGCAGGGAGCTTGCGCGAGGCGCTCTTTCCCACAAGCATCCCCACAACCTCGTGCCCGTGCTTTGAAAGCATGCGCTCGAGAGTCATCGCCTGTGTGAGATGGCCGCGTCCTTCGCCCTGTATTATAAACAAATACCTCATCCGTTGTATCTTAATATTTTCCACTGGTTGTCAACAGTCTCCACGAGCGCCGACATCGATTCGACCCAGTCGCCGCAGTTGAGGTAGCGTATTTCGCCCTTGAGCATCTTGTCGCAGGGATGGTGGATATGGCCGCAGATGATGCCGTTGCATCTTTTGGATTTTGCGAAATCATAGAGGTCGCCCTCAAATCCGGAAATAAGGTTGACCGCCTGCTTGACCTTATGCTTGACAGCTTTGGAGAAACTGTACGGCTCCTTGCCGTTGCGTCTTCGGGAGCGGTTCCACAAGTTATTGAATTTCAACAGGAAATTATATCCTACATCTCCAAGCTTGGCAAGCCACCGCATATTCATCGACACGGAATCGAATGCGTGGCCGTGGATGACCACATATCTGTCGAACCCGCTGTCAAAGGTGTATTCGCTGACTATCGAAATATTGAAAAGCTCCGAAGGGGCGATGCCGTCCAGAAAATCGTCGTGGTTGCCGGTGACATAGATGGTCTTGGCGTGTCCGAGGCTCATTATCTTTGAGATGGCGTGAAAAAAAGCGGATTCAAGCAGTGTCCACTGGCTGTTGTGCTTTTTGAGCTGCCATCCGTCGATTATGTCCCCGGCGAGTATCAGGGTATTGCAGTCCACCGAATTGAGAAACTTGGACACCTCCTTCAGCTTGGAATGGGGTGCCCCGAGATGTACGTCGGAAATGACTACCGTATTATAGAAAGTGCGTTCTCTGGTCATACAGGTCAAAATGGCCGCCAGAGGCCATTTTTCCCAAATTTAACACTTCTTTTCGAATAGTCTGCACATTCGTGGGGCCGTATGCATAAATTAACTGCAATTTAACATAGCCTTCCGACTCCGATTATGCAAAAATAAACAGGCCGGCAAGAACAATCCTGCCGGCCTGGACTCAATAGATGAAAGCAATTAGAGAGTTGGACTAACAGTTACATTACCTGTGGATTTGATTTCACAGATGGTTGCAATTGTAAGACCGACTTTATAAGAAGCAGTGATTGGGGAACCAAGGGCGGTACCGCCGTTTGACCATGTAATGACACCGTTTGCGTCAACAGTGAGTGAAGACTCAAAATTCGGGGCATCGATTTCATAAACAAACTGGAAATCACCGGTAGAGAGGCCATAAGTAGTCTGACCATAAGTGGTGACAGAACCGGTATGGGTAGTGGTATTGTATTTATAGACATCGTTGTTATAGTTGTCTTTAACTACAATTACCTTGCAGAGCTCAGATGTAGTAGCGGTAGCCTGATCGTTGAGTGTAACATCCGGGGTCACAAGAGAGAACGGATTGACAAACCTTACTACATAGTCCTTTGTGCAAACATTTCCGTTAGCAAGCTCGTGGCTCATACGGAGAACATAATCCCTGTAAGCAGAAGTGATAGGCCGCACAAGTTTGATTTCCTGATCTGAGTAGTCGTTGCCAGTGATTGTAGCGCTATGGATGTCGTAAGCATGAGTTGCTTCGTTGTAATCGCGGTACTCTTGGACTGTATTCTCATCGTCTTCCGGATCAACGAACGCAAATTTGAACGTACCTGCTCTGTGGTTGCCTGCTGCATCGTCAAACGATGACATTCCGCTGAGAGATTCGCTGAGGGTAGCCTGATTCATGAATGAACCACCTACAGGCTTTCCTTTGACGCGGACAATTGTGCGTCCCTGAGCATCAGTTCCGGCAACATACTGGTTGATGAATGCAGGCCAGGTGTGACTGTGGTTGATGCGGTAGTTGACAAGGAGAACGATATTCTTGTCCCTATAATTGTTGTATGCAGGGATTGTCACCTTCACAACGCCATAGGTATCCTCGTCGATATCGTTGCCAAATACTACGCTTACAGCGTTGGTTGCGGTAGGGTCTGCAATTGCTGTAGTATTGACAGTGATTCCGGCAGGAGCAAAAGGAGAGAATGTTGCAGCGTTTTCAACCTTGTATGTTGTCTGGACTTCAGTCAGGTCATACCTTGCAACAAACTGGGCATAAGAGAGACCGAGCACATCGAGGATGTTTGCATTGGCATTAATCCAGCTCAGGTCAACCCTTGAGTCAGCACCGATCTTTGAATACTCGTAATTAGGTTCACCGAGGGTGTACTCGTAGTCACCGAGAGCAATCTCAGAGTAGGACTGGTCGGTAATCATCACTTTGATATATGAGTGTGCAATTACCTGATCGCCAACCTTTGCCTGGACATAAAGCACTGGAGTACGTCCGATAGCAGATCTTCCGGTAGTTGAAAGCCACCCTGAATTGACTTTAAGTACACCGTCTTCGTCTTCAGAAAATTTGACGAAATCCTGCTGGTTGGTGAGACCGTCAGCACCGAGATACTTGTCAACAAGCTTTACGCTATACTCAGGATATACATAAGCCTCGGTAAGGGAAAGTCCGTTGTTGCCCGCATAGGTCTCAAGGTATTTCTTCACATCGAGGGAAGAATTGTAAACCAGGGCAAGGTTCTCAGTTGCAGCAACCGGGACATCACTATAGATATCATATGCAGGATCACTGAGATCACCGACACTGTAGAAAGGGACAACAGTATATGGGCGGTTCTCATATTTTACCTTGTTGATAAGATAAAGGTCATAAAGGTCGTCGCTTTCCACAAGGGCATAGTCTGAAACAATCTCCTCGTCACCGGTTTCAGCGCGGAGGGCAGTGAGGACATTTAATCCTGCCGTGGATGCAACAGGGGTATTTGAAGTGATTTCAAACACCTTGCCGCCTTCTTCGCCATCCTCAACGCCCAAAACAGAGATAACGAAATCGTAATCACCTGCTACCCTTGTCTGCACAAGCCTGCAGATGAAGGACCATTCAGTTGAAGCTACGTTGGCATTCTGAGGGTTGAGACGATAGGTAACCTTCGGCTGGTTGGCTGTAGCGAAATAGCCGTCCATATCATATACATTATAGAAGCTTATCACTCCGAGTCCCTGGGCCATAACCTCCGGAACAAAAGCGAGAGACCTCAAAGGAGAAGTGAGATTGAGCACGATAGGCTCTTCGCTGCCCTCAACACCTGAAAGGGTAAGGGTGCCGTTCACCTCGTCCCAAACTGCGGTGACAGTCTCAGGAGCAACCCAGCTGATTGTAGTTTCGGTCTCTTCTGCAGGTGTCTTGCTTGGATCAACCTTTACCCAGAAGCCGTTGGATCCAGGATAATAGTAGATGCCGTCAGAACCATTGGCGCCGTCCTTTCCGTCAGCGCCGTCCTTTCCGTCAGCACCCTTTGAAGGCATACCGGTATCAACACCGTCGATGAACCAGTTGCCGTTGGAACCGATGGTGATAACAGAACCGTTCTTGCCGTCAGTGCCGTTTGCACCGTCTTTGCCATTGGCTCCGTCCTTGCCGTCTGCACCATCCTTGCCGTTGGTGAGGGTAAAAGACTTGCCGTCGCTCAAGGTAACCTTGACACCATT
>JBJEJU010000053.1:0-27897 GCA_051878275.1 Candidatus Cryptobacteroides sp.
ACGGATGCGGCATCACCGTCCTCTCTCCGCAGTCGCTCGCGGAGTCCATCAGGAGGCATCACAAAGCCGCCCTGGGACAATTATTCCGAAAGCAAGAATGTTCTCAATAACAAATGATTGTACGCTATGTGATATTGACCCGATAAGAAAAACGCAGCAAAGCAATCATCAAAAATAAGGGTGACGGGAAGCAGAGGCTCCGTCACCCTTAAGTTTTGACGTCTGTCCGTTACCTGTTTACAGGGCGGATGACAAAGCTGAATGTGCGCGGCTGCGCCTTGAGACGGTATTCTTCGCGAGGAAGGGCGCCCCAGGTATTGACGCACCCGAGTCCCATCTGGACAAGGTCAAAATTGACATAGGTGGTGCCGTTGGCGCGGTCATCAAGATGTGCCTTCGCAAGGAGGTCGAGAGGATGGGTGCTGATGCCCTTCTGGTCGCTGGTAATGTCAGCACGCTGCGGGGCATCTTCCGGAGTCACGTCGAGGTCGGCCTGGCTGAAAGGAAGGGCGGAAGCCGAGAACTTTGCAGATGCGGAGATTTCGAGGCCCATTCCGGCGGCATCGAGGACCTTGAACCAACGCAGTCCGGTACGGGCACCTGCCTCCTGGGTACGTACATAAGAATAGCTGTACATGTCGCCGACATTCTGGACATAATGGCCGACCATCGCGGAGGAATTCCTGTCGGCATAGTTCTCCCACGGGCCGAGTCCGAAATAGTCAACTGTGGAGAAGCGTCCCGGCATTGCGAACTTCATACCGAAGCGGAACAGGTCCGGACAGGTGTCGAGACCGCCCGCATCCTCCATTGACTCAAGTCCTTCAACGGTTCCGTCACCGTGGATGCGGTAAATCATGGTCACGGCAGCCTTGCCCTCAAGAGGCTTGTAGGCAACGGTAATCTCATAGCAGCCGTCCACCTCACGTACAGCCATGTCCGCAACCTCGAAAACAGGATAACGCCACATCTTCTGCTTCTCGTGGAGGGATGCTCCGAGGTCATTCTCGGTCGGGGCCCTGCCGAACGAAGGCATAAGAGGCTCCGAGAGCTGCTCCACTCCGCAGATCGTATAGCTTGAAATCGCACCGGTAGCCCTGTCGAACGAAGCTGTCCAGGACGCATTCCAGATATCCGAATAAAGGAAGGTGCCGCTGAATGAATACTCCCCGTCACGCTGCGGGAGCGAGGTCGCAACGGCATCCACACCCACATAATAAGGTGAAAGCGAAGCACCTACGGTCACCTTCGAAACGCCTGCAACCGGAGCCTCACGCACCGGAATCTGGGCATAGGCCACCTGCTCACCTGCAGGAAGCACACCGTCACGCCACTTGAGCACATAGCGCACATTGAGATAGACATCACCGCAGTCGCCGGCAAGTGCAAGGACATCGCAGGTCCTTACCCCGAGGCCCACCACGGCAGTTTCGCCAGGGGCCACATCAAGGTCTGAAAGCACTCCCGTAAGCACTTTTTCACCGGCAGCCTCCACAGTCCACTCCATACGGTAGCGGGACAGGTCGATGAAGAAATACTCATTGTAAACCTTTACGCTGAGTTCTTCGCCCGAATTCTCCACCGGATAGGTCCAGATGTTCTGGAGCTGGTAGCGGACCTCGCAGGCGTGAGGATGGAACTTGCGGTCGCTTGACACGAGACCGTTGGAGCAGAAGGAGCCGTCGGAACCGTCAAAATCATTGAAATCGCCTCCGAATGCCATGAAATGGTCGGAGCCGGTACCGTCGAAACGGGTCTGCGGCATATGTTTGCCCGGGCCCTTTGCAGAGGTATAGAGTGCCTGGTCAACGAAATCCCAGATGTATCCTCCCTGGTATGTAGGATACTTGCGTATCATGTCCCAGTACTCCTTAAATCCACCCATAGAATTGCCCATAGCGTGTGCATATTCGCACTGGATAATCGGCCTTGAAGGATTATTGTCGAGATACTTGAGAATCCTCTCATAGCTTGCGTACATTGGACAGTGGATGTCGGTGTTCCACGACCAGATGGCCTGCTCATACTGCACCGGACGGGACTGGTCCATCGACTTTATGAGATTGTAGCACGCCTCGAAATTCTCGCCGTTGCCGGCTTCGTTTCCGAGACTCCACACTATAACGCAAGGATGGTTGAAATCCCTCCTGACATATCTTTCGTTGCGGATGAGGTGGGCAGCCTTGAAATCAGGATTCTTGGCGAGGGTGGTCTCCCCGTAGCCCATACCGTGAGACTCCACATTGGCCTCGTCGGTCACATACAGGCCGTACTTGTCACAGAGGTCGTACCAGCGCGGGTCATTTGGATAGTGGCAGGTACGTACCGCATTGATATTAAGCTGCTTCATAAGGAGAATATCCTTTATCATATCCTCCTCCGACACGACATAGCCCTTGTATGGATTGAGTTCGTGGCGGTTGGCTCCCTTGATCAGGACAGGCTTGCCGTTGACAAGGAGCTGCATATTGCGGATTTCAACCGTCCTGAAGCCGAAATTGATGCCCGTGCTCTCGCACACTCCTCCCTTGTTGCGCGCGGACACCCTGAGTTTGTAGAGATTGGGTGTCTCCGCCGTCCAGAGGAGAGGATTCTCAAGGGCTGAAACAGTCTTTACGAGCACGTTGCCGGCTTTCGACTCTTCATGCTTCCTGGCAATGGCCTCGGTAAATGATGCCACTACTTTCCCGCAGGCATCCACTATCTCGTAGTCAACGGCAGTAATGCCCGGAGTCACCTCTGTCTCAATGGTGTAGACTCCGTCCATACCCGCCACGATATGGATGTCCTCGATGCGGCGCTGCTCACGGGTGTAGAGATACGCCCCGCGTGCGATGCCCGTCATTCTCCAGAAATCCTGGTCCTCGAGATAAGTGCCGTCGCACCAGCGGCGGATTTCAAATTCGAGGGTATTCTCCCCGGTCTTGAGATACTTTGTAAGGTCGAAACGGGCCTCGAGCTTGCTGTCCTCGCTGTATCCTGCCTCTTTTCCGTTCACGATCACGCGCAGGTTGGAGGTTGCCGAGCCGACATTGAGGCAGATCTGCTTTCCTGCCCAGGATTTGTCGATGACCACCGTCCTGCGGTAACGTCCGACGTGGTTGCCCTGCTCCGGAGGGAACGGAGGATTGTTTTCGAAATGGCCGCGCCAGGCATATCCCACGTCGAGATACACCGGGTCACCGTAACCGTTGAGTTCCCAGCATCCCGGTACGGGCATAGTCCCCCACTCCCCGCCGTCATACTGGAAATCCCAGATTCCGTTGAGGTTGATGGTCTGCTGCTGGTCCGTCACGAAAGTCGCCGCCATAGGGAGGCGGTTCTTTTCAAACACTTCCGGGTCCTGCCAGTCCGGAAGGACGGCAAGAAGCGAAATAAGAATGGTCAGTAGTTTCATAAATATCAGAATTGATTATGTGATTGGGTTAATTGTCAAAAAAGCATCTAGATTATTTCTATGTCGGAAGAATGGATCCAGCCCTCGCGTCCGTCCGCAATGGAAATGTTTTTCCACTGCCCGACATCGTCCAGAATCCTGACCTCGGCGCCGCCGTGAAGGATAAAGAGGTCCTTTCCGGAAGCATCTGAAGGAGAACTCTTTACGGAAATGACAGGTGAGATGACCACGGCACTGTCTGCCCTGTTGTAATCGTTGTACTGCCACCTGGCAAATCCGAATGAGGCCACTGTCAGCAAAAGAGTGACAATCCCGCAGAAGAAGCCCGCCCTTCTCATCCCGGCAGTTGAGCCGAGAAGATAGAGGAGCACAAGGGCAAGAGTAACGGCAAAGAGCACCAGCGAAACCGCTGCCCATGCATTGGAAGAAAGCCTGTAGCAGAGCGTCCTCATCCACGATTTGATGAAAAACTCCGGGACCGGGTCGATCTTGTCCTGGACACCGGCACGGGCAAGCTCGAGATTGTACCGGGCGTCCCTGGAGGAAGGATCGAGCTTGAGGGCACGCTGGTAATAAAGGATGGCGTGAGGGTAGTCCCCCGCCTTGAAATAGGCATTGCCAAGGTTGTAATAAAGGACTCCGCTGACACATCCGGCCCCGGCTATGGCGCTGAAATCCTCCACCGCATCGCTCCACCGGCCATCCGAATAATGCCCGACTCCGGCAGCCCAGAGGGAATCCGGATACGAAGCACTCTGCGCACCGGCGGCAAGCGGAAGCATCACAAGACCGGCAATGACTGCAATGACCTTTCCTGAAATATTCCTGTGTGATTTCATAGACTGTTCGACAGAAGTAATGACACTGACAGCGCTGTCATAATGGGCCTGCATACCGCCGGAACCGCTTTCCGGGGCATAGCGTGCAAATTCGCAGGCATCAAGGAGGGAAACGAAACCTTCGATTGCCTCCGCCCTGGCGCCCGCCTGCTCAAGAGAAGCGGCAATATTGTCGCGGCTCAGCTGCTCTGCACCGAGACCGAGCTTGTCGGCGGCAAAACCGAGCAGAGAACGGTGGAGCTCCTCGTAGAAGGCGGAAGAAAGGCCCTGGCGCATATATGATTCGGCCTTCTTGAGACGTCCCATAGCCATCTTCGCAGCCTTGCGGTTGCGTGTTCCTGCGACGTCCGCCCTCCGCTTTGCAAGGCTTCTGGATACGGAATAGACTCCGGCGGCAACAATGATGAGCAGCGCTGCAATCACGAAATACAGGGCCCTGCCGACAAGGAATCCCGGACGGCTCCCCAAATCCGGCTTCCGGACTGAAATGAACCTGATGTCCTCCCCGAGACTGCGGACCCCCTTGCGGTCCGGAACGGAAAGGGTGCTTCCCTGCGAGGCAGGCTGGTCTTCTGCATTTCCACGGGCCACACTGTAGGAAATCGGATCGGTACGCAGGGTGACATATTTCCCCGCACTCACGTCGTAATAGGTGTATTCTATCGGATCAATGGTAAAGTCCCCGTAACTTCTCGGGATGAACGGAAACTCGAATGTCTTTGATCCTGACGTGCCTCCGGAGGACCTGTCGGTATTTTCCGTTGTTTTTACGTCATACACATCCATATCCGGATGGAACGCCACATCGGGAGCCTCAAGCAGCGACACATTGCCCTTTCCGGAGATGGTCACGGCAAGGGATGCGGCCTCGTGAGTCTCAAGCGAATTCTTGCTGAGCGCGGCACTTATCCTGAAATTGCCCACACCGCCCTTGAAAGATGCCGGAGCACCTGAAGGGAGGGCACTTACATTTACCGTCACAGGCTTTGAGGAAATCCTCTTGCGCACGGTACGGTAGCCATCGTCAAAGAAATCGTCGAAAATGCTTCCGGAGCGCTTCGGAGCCCTTACATTGACAAGGCACACAAGCTCGGCAGGGTCAATCCGGAGCTCTCCCACCTGCTGTGGGATAAGCACATAGCTGCGAAGTACGGCGGCCTCATAGATCTTGTCGTCGAGAGTCTCCCTCGTGAACTGTATGTTGGTCGGGGCCGCTGTCTCCTGGCTCCAGAAACCGTTGAAAGAAGGGAATCTGGCGTCTTCAAATCCGGCGATGTTCACCCTCTGGTAAAGCTTCAGGGTAGCAGTGACAGGCTCGCCGACCACAGCCCGTGTCTTGCTCAGGGTCAGCCTCATGAACAGGTCCTCGGCAGGGATGTCGCTTGTCGTCGCGGATGACCTGCCCGATGACTGGGAGGATGATGCGCCCCCGGTACCCGCCCCGGAAGAGGAGGATGCCCCGTTCTGGACAACTTCGATGCTGACCTGCTGCGAGGAAATGGTCTTTCCTTTGACTGCAGCACTTGCCGCAGGCAGGGTAAAACGGCCCTTCTGCTTCGGGGAAAGGATGTAGGTATATGTATATTGTGAAGACCTGGTGCGTTTTCCGTTGATTATCTGGGTACTTGTCGATACACCTTTCTGCGGTCCCCATACCAGTTTGAAGTCATCACCCTGGCTCCAGGAAAAATCCGAAGGCTTGTTCTCCCCCTCGATAATGAATGTTACCCCGAACTGTTCGTCTAGTCCGACAACGGAAGGAGCCTCCACCCTCAGGACACTGTCCTGGGCGAAGGCCGCAAATGCAGCTGCAAAAAGCAGCAATGATACAATCAATCTCTTCATATTCCTCTCTTTACCAGTTCTTGTCCCTGTCTTTGGACTTCAGGGCCTCGGCTTTCTCGCGGTTGACCTTGTCCTGGGTCTGCTGTTCCTTGGCCTGGATTGCCTTGAGCATCTGCTGGGCCTGCTGCTCGGATATCTTCGGGCTGTCCTGAGGCTGCCGGTCCTGCTGATTCTGGTCCTGATCCTGCTGATTCTGGTTCTGGTCCTGCTGGTCCTGGTCCTGGTTCTGGTTCTGATCCTGCTGGTTCTGGTCCTGATTCTGGCCGCCCCCGCCCTGACTGTTCTGGAGCATCTTTTTGGCATAGATGTAGTTCTCCTTGGCCTGAAGGTCCTCCGGGTCCATCAGGATCGCCTTCCTGAAAGCATCCACAGCACCCTGCCAATCCTTTTTTGCAATGGCAATGTCACCCGCATTGAAGTGGATGTCACGCCCGGAAGGATGCGTCTGTGCAATTTCGGAAATTTTTCCGACATATTCTGCGGCATCATCGAAATTCTGCTGCCTATAGAGGTTGGACGCGAGATTGTAGTTGGCGGCAACCGACATGGAATCCTTCAGCAGGGCCTTGCGGTAGCTTACGTCCGCCTCGCGGTACTGTTCCTTCTTGAACTGCCTGTTGCCCCTGCGCACCTCGGCCCTGTCGGTCTGGGCGGAGGCAGGAAGACTGAAAAGCAAAGCTGCCGCAATTGCGGCGATATATACTGGAACTCTCATAATCAACGGATGAACAAATGTCTTTTTGATTTCCTGTCTCCGATGAGCATCTCCGTCACAAGCAGAAGCAGCGCAATGCCGAAGAAATACATATACTGCTCATCATATTCTTCAAATACCTGTGAGACAAACTCTTCGTCCTCCATCCGGCGTATCTCCCCGATAATCGGATTGAGACCGAACTCATCATTGCCGGCGTGGACATAGGCCCCGTTTCCGGCAGCGGCAATTTTGCGCAGGGTGTCTTCGTCGAGCTTTGTCACCACAATGTTGCCGTCCCTGTCCCTGAGCAGCTCACCGTCAACCGGGATCGGCTCACCCCGGGTGCTTCCCACACCGATTGTATAGACCTTTATGCCCATCGATGCCGCATCCTTCGCTGCGGCTATAGGGTCGTCCTCGTGGTTTTCTCCGTCAGTTATGACAATGATTGCACGGCTCTTCTCGCTCTGGGCGCTGAAACTCCTGATGCATGTGTTGATGGCATCTCCGATGGCTGTACCCTGCACGGGCACGGAGGATGTGGATATGTTGCCCAGAAACATCTTGGCTGAGACATAGTCGGTCGTAATGGGCAGCTGCACAAATGATTTCCCGGCAAAAAGCACAAGTCCGAGCCTATCTTCGCCAAGCTTGTCCGCAAGGCGTGAAATGGCAAGTTTGGCCCTGCTGAGCCTGTCAGGGGAATAGTCGCGCGCAAGCATTGAGTTGGACACGTCAAGCGCAATCATCACTTCAGCGCCCTTTGTCTTGCGGTTCTCGATTTTGGCACCTATCATCGGGCGTGCCAGGCCGATGAGAAAAAACACGAGGGCAAGCGACAGAAGGGATATCTTCACCCATCCGCGTCCCCCCGACCAGGAAGGCATCAGTTCATCCACAAGGTTTTCATCCCCGAACGAACGGATTCTTTTCCGGCGGTTCCTGCGCACAAGGGCATATGCCAGAGGCAGAAGAGGCACCAGCACAATGCATATGAGAAAAATCGGATTGGCAAAATAGATCACGGCAACCTCCTCATCAAAAGTCTTACAATAAGTTCAAGAAGCAGGCAGGCAAGCGCGGCGATTCCGAAAGGCAGGAACATCTCGTGATAGAGCGGGAAACTGTCGATGGTGGTGCGCGCTTTTTCCATCCTGTTGATTTCCGAATAGATTTCGGCCAGCTTGGTATTGTCCGTGGCCCTGAAATAGCGTCCGCCCGTGACCGAGGCGATTTCCTTCAGGAGAGGCTCGTCGATTTCGACCTCGACCTGCTGCATCTGCACTCCCCACGGGGTCATCACCGGGTAAGGAGCAGTGCCGTTTGCCCCGACTCCTATCGTATAGACGCGGATTCCGTAGGTCTTGGCTATGTCGGCCGCACTGCGCGGTGTTATTTCGCCGCTGTTGTTGACTCCGTCGGTCAGAAGGATCACCACACGGCTCACTGCATCGGAATCCTTGATTCTGGCCACTGCGGTCGCAAGTCCGTTGCCGATTGCGGTCCCGTCGTCGATCAGTCCCGTCTCGATGCCCTTCATCAGGTTGATCAGGGTGGCCCTGTCCGTGGTCAGGGGGCACTGCGTGTAGCTTTCCCCCGCAAATACCACTATACCCATCCTGTCATAAGGACGCTGGGAGATGAACTGTATGGCGATATCCTTGGCGGCACTTATACGGTCCGGATTGAAGTCGCGGGCGAGCATGCTCGTGGACACGTCCATTGCAAATACGATGTCTATGCCTTCGGTATCGACCTTGTCCATCTTGGTGGTGGAGCGCGGACGGGCAATGGCTATCACGATTAGCACGAGGGCGGCCGTCCTCAGGATAAACGGGACATGGCGCAGATACGAGAGCACCGTCTTTCCGCCGGCAAGCCAGGCTGCGCTGCCGGACACCCTCATATGGGGCCGCTTCCCGGCAATCTCCCTATAGACATAGAGGGCGGCAAGAAGCACCAGAACGGCGAGAAGCCACAGCAGTCTCGGATATTCAAAAAACATGGCTAACTTTCCTCCTCTTCTTGATTTTCAGGAACATATGTGGCAGTCACAAAACGAACAGCCTCAGGTACCACCCTGGCATTCTGCTCGTCGGTGAAAGTCATCTTGGCAAACTTGGCATAATCCGAATCCTCGAAGAGAGTCCTGACCGTCTCATAGAGGTCGGCATTGAGGTCTGTCTTCTTCAGCTCGGCGCAGATCTCGGCAGTGGTCATCTCCATGGCCCCGAATCCGTACCTTGCCGATATGTATTCCCTCAGGGCGTCGGTGACTCCTGAATAGAATGCCTTCTGCCTGTCAGGGGCCCAGTACCTGTTGCTGCGGAACCTTTCCAGTTTGCGCAGGGCGACAATGTGCGGAGGGTCCTTTGCGACCTCCTCACCGCTTTCCCTGCGGCGGAACCTGCGGACAAGGAACACCACAAGAGCCACCAGGGCAGCCAGGGCAACGACCCCTGCAATATAAGGGGCAATCTCCCTGAAAGTCACGGGATACTTTATCTGGCCCCTGATGTCGTGCGGGATGTAAGTGGTCGTATCGACCGGCATTTCCCTCACCTGGACGGGCACTCCGGCAAACACCAGGGTATCCACTCCGCCGGCCGGAGTCTTCCGCAGCACCACTATCGGCGGAAGCTCATATTCCCCCTCGTCGAAAGAAGTAAGGCAGGTGCTGAACTCAAGGTCGTAAGCCATTTCTTTCTTTCTGGTCCTGAGGGTATCGCAATGCCATTTTTCTATCTGTTCAAGCCCTTCGGGAAGCCCTGCGGAATAATCCGGGAGACCGAAATCCGTCCCCTCGGGAACCCTTTCGAGCGAAAAACCGTAGTGGAGCCTGTCCCCGATGAGGACAGAATCCCTTTGCGGCTCCTGGCGCAAAAATGCACCGTCCTGCGCTTGCAGGGCGCCAGCAAGCATCATCGCCGTCAAAATCAAAGCGAGTCTCTTCATTTCTATCTCCTCTTGAAAAGCCCCATCAGGCCCTTCACATAATCACTGTCAGTAGTAATGTCCACGCTGTCCACGCGGTAGCGCCTCATCACGGCAAGAGCGTTTTCACCGGCCTTTTCAAACCACGATGCGTATGCCGAGCGGACCTTCCTGCTGTCTGTATTTACCCAGGCGCATTGTCCTGTCTCCGAATCCTTTATATGCACAAGGCCGACGGGAGGAATGGTCTTTTCCCTCGGGTCGCCCACCCTGATGACAGAGAGGTCGTGACGCGATGCCGCTATCTTCAGGGCGTCCTCGTAGCGCGGATTGCCTTCGGAGTCAGTATCCAGCATGTCCGAAAGAAGGAACGCCGTACATTTCTTCTTCATGGCATTGGTAAGGTACCTCAGCGCCTGGCTGATGTCGGTCCCGTCGCTGTCCGGCTTGAAATCAATGATTTCGCTGATGATATGGAGCAGGTGGGACCTTCCCTTCTTGGGAGGGATGAACTTCTCCACCTTGTCGCTGAACAGCAGGGCGCCCACCTTGTCATTATTGAGGATGGCCGAAAACGAAAGGATTGCGGCAAGCTCCGCTATCAGGTCGCGCTTGGTCTGGACGGCAGTGCCGAACAGTCCTGAACGGCTCACGTCAATCAGGAGCACGACCGTCAGCTCCCTTTCCTCCTCGAACACCTTTACATATGGGGCGCTCAGGCGCGCAGTGACATTCCAGTCCATGTTGCGGACGTCGTCACCCCACTGGTACTCCCTGACCTCGCTGAAAGCCATACCGCGGCCCTTGAAAGCCGAATGGTACTCGCCCGCGAATATCTGATGGGACAGTGCACGGGTCCGGATTTCAATTTTCCTGACTTTCTTCAGGAGTTCTGCTGTACGGGTATTTTCCATCCCTTCAGTCTGTTACGGGACAATCACCGCATTGAGGACCTCGGAAATGATGTTCTCCGGGGTGACATTTTCGGCCTCGGCCTCATAGGTGAGCCCGATACGGTGGCGGAGTACCTCCGGACATACGGCACGCACATCCTCAGGGATGACATATCCCCTGCGCTTGATGAAAGCATAGGCCTTTGAAGCCATTGAAAGAGAGATGCTTGCACGTGGAGAACCTCCGAAGGAGATGAGACCCTCGAGATTCTTGAGGCCGTAGTCTCCCGGAGTACGGGTGGCATAGACTATGTCCACGATGTATTTCTCAATCTTTTCGTCCATATACACGTCCTTGACAACCTTGCGGGCACGGACGATGTCTTCGAGGCCTACAACCGGGGATGCCTTCGGGAACTCTCCCGTATTGTTCATGCGGATGATCTGCCTCTCCTCTTCCTTTTTGGGATAAGACACGACCACCTTGAGCATGAAACGGTCCACCTGTGCCTCCGGAAGAGGATATGTGCCTTCCTGCTCCACAGGGTTCTGTGTCGCCATCACTAGAAACGGCTCCGGGAGGCGGAAGGTGTCGTCACCGATTGTCACCTGGCGCTCCTGCATAGCCTCGAGAAGGGCCGACTGCACCTTGGCAGGGCTTCGGTTGATCTCGTCCGCAAGCACGAAATTGGCGAATACCGGGCCCTTGTGCACCTGGAATCCGCCATCCTTCTGGGAATAGACCAGCGTACCGGTAAGGTCCGCCGGCAGAAGGTCCGGAGTAAACTGGATACGGCTGAACTTTGCCGATACGGCCTGGGCCAATGTGTTGATTGCAAGTGTTTTTGCCAGACCAGGGACACCTTCGAGAAGGATGTGCCCGTTGGCGAGAAGGCCGATGAGAAGATTGTCGATGAGATGTTTCTGCCCTACGATGACCTTGCCCATTTCCAGGGACAGAAGGTCCACAAAAGAACTTTCCTGCTGGATGCGGTCGTTGAGTTCCTTGATGTTTACGCTCTCCATAAAATATTGTATTTTTGCAAAAAATCAATTCCAATGCGCTACAGGATTGTTCTCAGCTATGACGGCTCCGCCTTTTGCGGCTGGCAGATTCAAAATGATGCCCCTTCCGTCCAGGGTTGTCTCCAGAAGGCTCTGGGTACGCTGCTGGGCGGTGAGGTCTCGGTTACGGGTGCGGGGAGGACCGATACCGGTGTCCACGCCGTCCGTTATGTAGCACACTTTGATTCTGACAGCGCCAGTCCCGGCGCGGAAGGCTTTTGCTACAAATTAAATGCCATCCTGCCGCGCAGCATTGTAATCCACGAGGTGGTGCCGGCCCCTGATGGCTTCCACGCAAGGTTCGGGGCCACAAAAAGGACCTACAGGTATTTCCTGCACCGCAAAAAGGACCCTTTCATGGAAGGCAGGTCCTACAGGTGCGGATACCCTCTGGACGTGGATGCGATGAACCGGGCTGCACGGCTGATTGTCGGGACGCACGACTTCAGCTGTTTCGAAAAGACGGGCGGAGGCAACAAGACTTCAATATGCACTGTCACCATGGCAGGCTGGGAGAGCTACCGGCCGGACCACGTAGCCCTTCTGGGCTACGCGGCGGCGGATGGTGACTACCTTGTATTCACCATTTCCGCCGACCGGTTCCTCCGGAACATGGTCCGTGCCGTGGTCGGTACCCTTATTGAGATAGGCAGGGGGCGCCACGAACCGGAATGGATACTTGAGGTACTGCAGTCGGGCAGCAGGGGCCGGGCCGGCGAGTCGGTCCCGCCGCAGGGGCTCTTCCTTTGCAGGGTGGAATACGGCATAAGCGGCGGCAGCCAGGCCGCTCCGCAGCCGGGTGACTGATGAAAGGAGGATATATGGACCGGAAAGACCGGCAAAGAAGGGGCAGGTCATCATTTGAAGTTTCCCGTGATTCCTTATCTCCAAAAAATTGCTATATTTGCAGGTTGTTGAAATAAAACGGTCCGCAACTTGCATACGACGCATCCGGACCATCGGAGGACAATTAAATACAGATACCATATGCTTTTCAATCTTCTTCAGGCAGATTCGCTTTCTGCACTCGCCGGACAGGCCGCAGCAGCCGCTCCGGTGCAGCAGGAAATGTCATTCTCCTTCATCAGCATGGCAGCCAAGGGCGGCTGGCTGATGCTCGTTCTTCTCGCCCTTTCAATCGTGGCCATCTATCTCTTCGGCAAGAAATGGTGGATGATCCACAAGGCGGGCCAGATAGACAAGGACTTCATGAACGACATCCGCGACTATCTCCACGAGGGCAAGCTCAAGTCTGCAATCACCCTCAGCACCAAGTACGACTCCCCTATTGCAAGGATGGTCGAGAAAGGTCTCGAAAGGATAGGACGTCCGCTCAGCGACATCCAGACGGCAATCGAGAACGTGGGCAACGCCGAGATTGCAAGGCTTGAGAAGGGACTTCCGATTCTCGCCACGATTGCCGGAGGAGCCCCGATGATCGGATTCCTCGGGACGGTGCTCGGAATGGTGCAGGCATTCTTCAACATGTCCATGGCCGGCAACAACATCGACATCACCCTGCTCTCCAGCGGCATCTACACCGCGATGATCACCACCGTCGGCGGCCTTATCGTCGGCATCATCGCCTACTTCGGCTACAACTACCTGACTTCCAACATTTCCGACCTTGTAGCCAAGATGGAGAACGCCACCATCGACTTTATGGACATGCTCCACGAACCGGCTGAAGACAAAGCATAACGGACTATGGCACTGAAAAGAACAACGAAGGTCCTCGCGGAAAACGGGATGTCGTCAATGACAGACCTTGTGTTCCTGCTCCTGATCTTCTTCCTCATCACCTCGACGCTCGTCAATCCGAACGCCCTGAAGCTTCTTCTTCCGAAGAGCACTGGACAGGTTTCGGCCAAGGCGACCGTTAGCGTGTCCATCAAGGACTGGCACGAGGGTGAAGTCTATACCTACCACCTCAACGGTGACGAGCAGGCAGTCCCTTTCGAAGAGATTGAGGACGGGCTTGTGAGCCTGCTCCAGAGCGAAGAGGACCCTACATTTGCAATTTACGCCGACGAGACCGTTCCCGTAAGGGAAATCGTGGCGGTGATGAATATCGCCAAGAGGAACCACTACAAGGTGATCCTGGCGACACAACCTGAATGATATGCAACACTACAAGCAGGAACGTTCCCTTCAGGAGAAGATTTCCAGAGGCCTGGGCATAGCGCTCACGGTCGCTTTCCACGCGGTCCTGCTATGCTGCGGTGCATTCTCGGGCTTCAGGTACATCTACCCTCCGCCTGAGGAGAATACTTTCGTGATCGATTTCTCCGAAGAGCAGGCACAGAAGCCGCAGAGGCAGAAATACGGCAACCAGCCGCAGGCAGTCGAGATCGACAGGACAAAGCCGGTAAACCTTGTGCAGCAGTCACAGGCGCAGGAAACCGGCAGCAAGGCAAACACCGCCCAGGAAGCCACAGTGGACGATTTCGGCGATGTCGAAAAATACGAACCGCCGCGCGAGAAGCCTATTGAGAAAAAAGCTCTCTTCCACGCTGCCGACAACCAGCCTTCGGAAGACACCCTTGCGGCACAGACCGCGCATACCGTCACGGAGGCACTGAAAGCCGGGCACGCCGCGGGCAATACCGAAAGCGGCAAGCAGAGCGGGGAACCGAGCGCAAGGCTCAAGGGGCGCAAGCCTGTGAACGGCTACCTCCCCAAGCCGTCCTACAACAGCCAGGAATCCGGTACCGTTGTCGTGACCATCTGGGTTGACCAGTACGGCAATGTCAAGAAGGCAAAGGCCGGGGCGGAAGGCACCACCGTAGTGGACCAGAAGCTCTGGTCGGCGGCAAGGGCGGCTGCACTCCAGGCCCACTTCAACACTGATGCAGATGCACCGGCACTGCAGGAGGGGACGATTACATACATATTCAAATTGAATTGACCGACGGCCTTCGGGCCGGAGCTGAACAGCAACCATGGCGTGATGCCATTGTATATAAGTTATTTAAAAGGCCCCGCAGGGGCATAGAATTATGGAAGAAAAAGAAAAGAGCGGTTATTCCGCATCAGGAAGGAAGCTTAGGCCGAGGATTTCCGGGTCAAGGCAACCAGGCAAAGTGTACGGGTCTTCCGAAGGCCCGGCTGAACGCAGGAGCTACGGCGAGGGTCGTCCCGGCTCAGGCGAAAGAAGAAGCTACGGCGACCGTCCGTCATACAACGGCGGCGAGCGCAGAAACTATGGCGACCGTCCGACCTACAACGGAGGCGAGCGCAGGAGCTACGGTGACCGTCCGTCATACAACGGCGGTGAGCGCAGGAGCTATGGCGACCGTCCGTCATACAACGGAGGCGAACGCAGGAGCTACAGCGACCGCCCGTCATACAACAATGACGGCGAGGAGCGCAGAAACTATGGAGACCGTCCGCAGCGCAGGAGCAACGGTGACCGCCCTTCATACGGAGGACAGCGCAGGAGCTACGGAAAGCCCCAGGGCGGAAGGAGATTCTCTTCCGACGGAGAGCAGCAGGATGAGCGCAGAAGCTACGGAGACCGTCCGCAGCGCAGAAGCAACGGCGGAAGGCCGGGATTTGCAAAGAAGCAGGGCCCGAAGAAGCCGTTCGGCACAAAGCCGCGCAAGGTCCGCAAGAATCCATACGAGTTCAATGACAACAGCGGAATCAATGATATGATTGCACGCAAGCCGGTTGTAAACGACAGCACCATGTCGGATTTCGATCAGGCTCCTGCAGCCGAGTTCAAGGAGACGATGCGCCTGAACCGTTTCATCGCAAATTCAGGAGTATGCTCACGCCGCGAGGCCGACCAGATGATCGAGGCCGGCGTGGTCACCGTCAACGGAGAGGTTGTCACCCAGCTCGGTACCAAGATCAACGTCCTTCACGATGTGGTCAAGTTCAATGACGAGACACTCAAGGGCGAGGAAAAGGTATATCTTGTGATGAACAAGCCTAAGGGATATGTCACATCCGCCACAGATCCCCACGCGGAAAAGACCGTGATGGAGCTCATCAAGGGTGCGGGCTACAGGGTATTCCCTGTGGGAAGGCTCGACAAGAACACTACCGGCGTGCTCCTTTTCACCAATGACGGGGACATTGCGGAGAGGCTTACACACCCTTCATACGACAAGAAGAAAATCTACCAGACCATTCTTGACCGGCCTCTCGATCAGGAGGATTTCGACAAGATTCTCCAGGGAATCACTCTCGGTGACGGAGAGGTGTGCGCCGATGACCTCCAATATATCGACGCCGAGGACCACCGCAAGATCGGCATCGAAATCCATTCCGGAAAGAACCGCATCGTAAGGCGCATCTTCGAGTCGCTCGGATATGACGTGAAGGCCCTTGACAGGGTATATTTCGCAGGACTTACCAAGAAAGGCCTCAAGAAGGGCGAATGGAGGTTCCTCACCCCTGGGGAGGCAAGCGTCCTGAAGATGGGTGCATACGTATAGGCCGTCTATGGCAGACAACATTGTAAAACAGCACAGAAGCGGATTTGTCGGCATAGTGGGAAACCCCAATGTCGGCAAATCCACTCTTATGAATGCCCTTGTGGGCGAAAAGCTCTGCATCGTGACCGCCAAGGCCCAGACCACCCGCCACAGGATCATGGGCATTGTCAACGGTGATGACTATCAGATTGTCTATTCCGACACCCCGGGCATACTGAAGCCCAACTACAGGCTACAGCAGAATATGATGAGCTATGTGGACGGGGCATTCGGGGACTCCGACATCCTTCTCTATGTGACGGATACGGTGGAGAAGGCCGACAAGAACTCGGAATACATCGAAAAGCTCAAGAAAGTGGACTGCCCGGTCGTAATCGCTGTCAACAAGATTGACATAAGCGACCAGAAGAGCGTGGTGGCACTGATGGAATACTGGCAGAAGGAAGTCCCGGGAGCGGAGGTGTTCCCGGTGAGCGCAAAGGAAAAGTTCGGGCTCGAAAATGTGTTTGACGCCATCCTGAGGCATCTTCCGGTATCTCCGCCGTGGTATGACAAGGATGCATTCACCGACCGCAACATGCGCTTTTTCGCCTCCGAGATCATCAGGGAAAAGATCCTGCTCAACTACAAGGAAGAGATTCCGTACAGCTGCGAGGTGGTTGTGGAGGCCTTCAAGGAAGGGGCGGAGCGTTATGACATCAGCGCGGTCATCTATGTGATGAGAGACTCGCAGAAGGGTATCCTCATCGGAAAGGGAGGCAGCGCGATGAAGAAGCTGGGCACCGATGCAAGGATTGAGATGGAGGACTTTTTCCAGAAGAAGGTCTTCCTCAACCTTTTCGTAAAGGTCGATCCGGACTGGAGGACCTCCAGGAAGGAATTGCGCAGGTTCGGCTACGAGGAATAGCCCGACCTGTGAGTTGATTTAGGGAATATTGATTAATCTGCAAATACACAGGAAATGAGAGAGGATTGGGATGACGAGAACCCTCAGCAGGAGGGAATGGAAGAAGAATACGGCGAAGTGCCCGTGGAAGGAGAGGTTTCTGCTCCGGACGGACGCTTCGGAAAGCTGCTCGGGGAAGACAGCCGCAAATTCAAGCTTTCCGGGATGTTCAAGGACTGGTTCCTTGACTATTCGTCATATGTGATCCTCCAGAGGGCCGTTCCGCATATCGTGGACGGTCTCAAACCTGTCCAGAGGAGGGTTCTCCACGCGATGAACCGCATCGACGACGGCAACTACACCAAGGTGGCAAATATTGTCGGGCAGGCGATGCAATTCCACCCTCACGGCGACCAGAGCATCCTCGGGGCACTCGTCCAGCTCGGACAGAAAGGATACACCGTGGACTGCCAGGGTAACTGGGGCAACATCTTCACAGGAGACTCCAATGCCGCACCGAGGTACATCGAGGCACGCCTGAGCAAGTTTGCCAAGGAGGTCATCTTCGACCCGAAGGTCACCAACTGGATGACATCCTATGACGGCCGCAACGATGAGCCTACCGAATTCCCCGTCCGCTTCCCGCTGCTGCTCGCGCAGGGCACCGAGGGTATCGCCGTGGGCATGGCTTCAAAGATCCTTCCCCACAACTTCAACGAGCTGATTGATGCGTCGATAGCCATCCTCAAGGGAGAAAGTTTCTCCATCCTTCCGGACTTCCCTACCGGCGGTCTTCTTGACTGCTCGAAATATATGGCGGGAAAGCGCGGAGGCACTCTGAAGGTACGCGCGCGCATCGAGAAAATCGACAAGAATACCCTTGCCATCACTGAGCTTCCGTATGGAAAGACTACCCATATGGTGATTGATTCCATCATCAAGGCAAAGGACAAGGGAAAAATCAAGATCAAGAAGTTCGACGACCTCACCACAAGCAAGGTCAACATCATAATCCACCTCCACAACGATGTGTCCCCGGACAAGACCATCGATGCACTCTATGCGTTCACCGACTGCGAGACCACGATTGCGCCGAACGCCTGCGTCATAGTGGACAACAAGCCGGAGTTCCTCAGCGTTGACGACATCCTCATCTACAGCACCAACCACACGCGCGACATCCACAGGCGCCAGCTTGAAATCAGGATGTCGGAGCTTGCCGACGACTGGCACTACAATTCCCTGGAGCGCATCTTCTTCGAAAACCGCATCTACAAGGTGCTGGAGCAGGACCAGAAGTCATGGGAAGACCAGCTCGACGAGGTGTTTGCAAAGATGAAGGAATACCAGCCCGGGTTCAGGAGGGAGATTGTGATGGACGACATCCTCAAGCTGGTGGAGAAGCCTGTGCGCAAGATTTCCAAGTTCGACACAAAGGTCATCGACGAGAAAATACGCGCCATCGAAGAACAGATGGGCCAGGTGCAGTACAATCTTGACCATCTGACCGAATACACGATTGACTGGTTCAAAGGCCTGAAGAAAAAGTACGGCAAGGACCATCCGCGCCTTACCGAAATCACCTCCTTCGAGACAATCGCGGCAACCAAGGTGGTCAACAACAACGCCAGGCTCTACGCCAACCTCAAGACCGGTTTTGTGGGGATTGCGCTCAAGAAGGACGATGGCGGGGAGTTTGTCTGCGACTGCTCCGACTTGTCTGAAATCATCGTCATCAGCCGTGACGGCAGATACAAGGTGACCAAGGTGTCGGACAAGGCATTCTTCGGGGAGAATCTCCAGTACGTGGGCCTGTGGAACAGGAATGACACCCGTACCATCTACAACGTCATCTACCGCGACGGCAAGGAAAGCACCTACTACGCAAAACGCTTTGCCGTGACCTCCATCACGAGGGACAAGGAATATGACATCACGCAGGGCAAGCCGGGCTCGGAGATCAAGTACCTCTCCGTCAATCCCAACGGCGAGGCCGAGACCGTGCGCGTCTATCTGCGTCCGCGTCCGAAGCTCAAGAAGACATCCCTCGAGTATGATTTCTCCTCCCTTGCCGTCAAGGGAAAGGCTTCGAGAGGCAATCTCATCACAAAATTTGCAATCCAGCGCATCCAGATGAAGTCCAAAGGAGTATCCACAATCGGCGGGAAGGACATCTGGTATGACAGCGACATACAGAGGCTCAACGAAGACGGGCACGGCACATGGCTGGGCAATTTTGCAGCCGATGACCACATCCTGGCCGTATTCAGTGACGGAACCTACTACACCACCACGTTTGACCTGAGCAGCCGCTATCAGGGCGAAGTCCTCCGGATCGAGAAGTTCGACGCCGACAGGACCTTCACCGCCCTTTATTGGGACAGCGCGGCAAAGGCATTCTATGTCAAGAGGTTCAGTTTCACATTGAGCGACAATACCCCTGTTTCGTTCATTTCCGATTCGAAGGGGTCATACCTTGTGGCCATTTCTGATGACCTTCATCCGCAGATTGTAGTCCATTTCGGAGGCAAATATGCCCACAGGGAGGACGAGACCATCGATGCGGAGGAGTTCATCGGCAAGAAGGGCCTCGCCGCAAAGGGAAGGAAGTGCCACCAGTACGAGCTCTCCGGCGTGGAATTCGGGGAGCCGCTCCACAAGCCGGAAGACGATGCACTTCCGGAAGAAGATGACATCCCGGAGGATGCGGAAAGCACCGGTGAGGAGGCAGTTAGCGCTGTGGAGGATAATGCTTCAGGGCCTTCGCCGCAGGAAAAGGGCTACAGTGCCGGTGACGTGGTGGACCTCGGTGAGGACGACATTCCTGACAGTCTTTTTGACATTTGACAATATGACAATCGCTTTGTCCGGGTTTATGGGCTGCGGGAAAAGCAGCGTAGGCAGGGAGCTCCAGGGCATTCTCGGCTGGCCCCTGACGGATCTGGACGAATGGATTGAGAGGCATGAAGGCCGCAGGATCAAGGATATTTTCAGTGCCGGGGGCGAAGGGGCCTTCAGGGAGATGGAGCTTTGTGCCCTGCGTGAAATCACATCCTCCGGCAATGGCAACCTCATCCTTTCCCTCGGAGGCGGCACGCTGACAACCCCCAAGTGCGAGGAGATTGTGCGCAGGCAAACAATCTGCTTTTATCTCTCCGCCACGGCGGACACCCTTGTGGAAAACCTTATGGGAGCCACTCTTGACCGTCCTATGCTCTGCGGCGGAGGAAACGGCAATGAAGAAGAAAGGCTCCGCAGCCGCATCTCCTCACTGATGGCATCACGCCTAGACATCTATCTCCGCTCCGCCAGCCATACAATCGTCACGGACGGAAAAACCCCGGCTGAAATTGCCGGGGAAATAGTATCACTGATACAGAAAGAATCCCTGTAAACCCGGGTTCAGCAATCTTCTCACTGCCGGAAAGTAATCTCACCGGCCCTGCGAAGTGCAGCATGGATGTCCGGGCAGATGTTCTCCTCTCCCAGCCCGGCGCTGAAACCTGTCCTGGCAAGCGATTCGCGCACCTTCGGATTGACTCCGGAAAGCACCACCCCGATATTCTGCTTCCTGCACATCTCGCACAGCGATGTCAGGTTGTGGATGCCCGTTGAGTCGATGAACGGCACCTTCCTCATACGGATGACCCTTACCTTGGGACGGTCGTGCAGCTTTGTCATCATATCCTCAAACTTGGTTGCGATTCCGAAGAAATACGGGCCGTTGATTTCATAGATTTCCACGCCTTCAGGTACGGTGAGGCTCTCGGCATTGCCCTTGAGAAGGTCTGTGTCGGAGTTGGGATTGAGCTCGTCCGTGATGACCGAGATGTCGGTGGTCTCCATCACACGCTTCATAAAGAGAAGGCAGGCAATCAGGAGGCCCACCCCGATGGCGATGGTGAGGTCAAAGAGGACAGTCAGCACGAATGTGAGCATAAGCACGAGCACATCCGACTTGGCATTCTTGAGAAGGCCCCTGAAGGAACGCCATCCGAACATATTGTAGGACACAACCACAAGCACTCCCGCAAGGCAGGCCATCGGTATGTATTTGGCCAGAGGCATCAGGAAAAGCAGTATCAGGAGCAGGACTACTGCGTGGACGATACCGGCCACAGGTGTCTTTCCCCCGTTGTTGATGTTGGTCATTGTCCTTGCAATGGCTCCGGTAGCAGGAATGCCGCCGAAAAGCGGGGTGATGAGGTTTGCGATTCCGAGTCCGATGAGCTCGGTATTGGAGTCATGCTTGTCACCTATCATACCGTCGGCCACAGTTGCCGAAAGGAGGGACTCGATGGCAGCAAGCACGGCAATGGTGATGGATATCGGGAAGATGTCCTGGATGGCCGCCCAGTTGATTGCAGGCATCTCTGCGGACGGCATTGAGGCTTTGATGGAGAAGCGGTCTCCGATGGTGTCGATGCAGGTAATGCCCGCATAATTCTTAAGGAGAAGCACGCCGACCGTCACTACAAGGATTGCGAGCAGCGAACCCGGTATCTTCCTGGATATTTTCGGGGCTATTAGTATTATCACGATGCTGGTGGCGGCAACGAGGGCATTCCACCAGTTGATCGTGTCGATGTGGCGGAAATACAGGGCCAGCTTGCCTACAAAATCACCAGGGACTTTTTCTCCGGAGAATGTAAGTCCAAGAACATCAGGGATTTGCGTTGCAAAAATCGTGAGGGCAATACCGCTGGTAAATCCCACGATGACAGGATACGGGATGAATTTTATGACTGTGCCGAGGCGGAAAACGCCCATCAGCACCAGGATTGCCCCGGCAAGCATGGTGGCAGTGATCAGTCCGCTCATACCGTAGCTCTGGACAATTCCATAGACTATTACGATGAAGGCTCCCGTAGGGCCGCCGATCTGGACCTTGCTTCCTCCGAAGAATGACATCAGGAATCCGGCCACGATTGCAGTAATTATACCTTTTTCCGGGGAAACGCCCGATGCAATGGCAAAGGCGATGGCAAGAGGGAGGGCTACGATTCCGACAATGATGCCGGACATCAGGTCAGCCATGAACAGTTCTTTCGAATAATGTTTAAGACAGGAAAACAGTCTCGGTCTGAAAAGAAGTTTGGCGTTGATCATAATAAAAAAACAGTTTTCGGATTGCTGCAATGGCAACGGCCGTGTTTGAAAGTGCAAAGATAGCAATCCGGGAAGGATTTCCAAAAACCGACATCCGGGTGTATCGTTTTGATTGACAAGGTATATCGTTTTGGATACGGACAATCTGAAAAAAGGCCCGCCGGGATGCCGGCGGGCCTTGTACATATGGGATGACTTGTCAGAAACTGCTGAGGTCATCGCGGGATTTGGCCGCAATCTTTTCCTTTTTCGTGTGCTTGTGCCAGAGTCCGTAAACCTCGCTGACATTGCCGGCTGTGATGAAGGCGTGGATATCGTTGTCCTTGAGCCAGGCCATAAGGGAGGCGAACTCCTCCTGGGTAAGAAGGGTCTGGATTTCGATATGCTCAGTTCCCTCATATCCTCCGGTCATCTTGTAGAGGCTGCATCCCCTCACAAGCTTGTCGATTATGAATCTGCGGATGCGCTCGTGCTCGTCGGAGACTATGCATACCCTCTTCCTGCGGTTGAGCGTAGCGGAATAGTAATCCACAATCAGGCCGTTGAGCCATGTACCTATGAGGCCGATGATCACCATCCGGAACGGGTTGATTGCAAATGAGGTACAGACAATCAGCACGCCGGCCACGGTAACCGAGGCCCCGATGTCGAGGTTGAAATACTTGTTGACAATCTTGGCTATGATGTCAAGACCTCCGGTGGAGGCATTGATATTGAACAGCACAGCCTGTGAAATGCTGAGCATCAGCACGAAACAGAGAAGGTCAAACCATGGGTCGCCCATTACTGAAGTGGTCCCAGGGCTCATGAGCTTTTCCCAAGGGCAGATCCATTCCCAGACATCCATGAGAGGTCCGAGGATCATTGCGGTATAGACGGTCTTGGCACCGAATTCCTTTCCGATGAGAAGCCATGCCAGGATAAGGAGTATCGCATTGACTACCATTACGATAACCGATACCTTTATCGGAAGGCCGATTTTCTCGAAGAGAGTGGAGATGACGATGGAAAGACCTGAAACGGAACCGATGATAAGTTTGCTCGGCAAAAGGAAATAATAGACAGCAGCCGCTCCGATCATCATTCCGAATGTCATCAGGAACAGCTCCTTCCAGAATTTCCAGGTACCGAGGGTTTTCAAAATGTCGTTCATTATACTGTGTTGCAATTATGTGGTGTGGTTATCTGAAGTTTATCATTTGGTTGATTGGGGCTGGATCGGCAGCCCCTGCTTATCGGTCCCCGCGGATGCTATTTGAGGCTGGCAAGGCAGGCTTTCACGTCGGCTTCGATCTTTTCGGCAGTGTAGTCTGTACGGTTGAATTTCTCCCCGGTGATGTGTTCATAAAGCTCTACATACCTGTCGGTAATGCCGGCAACGACTTCCGGAGTCATCTCAGGCACTTTCTGGCCTTCCTTTCCCTGGAAGCCTCCTGCCATGAGCCATTCGCGTACAAACTCCTTGGAAAGCTGCTTCTGGCGCTCGCCCTTTGCAAGACGCTCTTCGTAGCCCTCGGCATAGAAATAACGTGAGGAGTCAGGGGTATGCACTTCGTCCATAAGGTAGATGACACCGTCCTTCTTGCCAAATTCGTACTTGGTATCGACAAGGATAAGTCCCTGTTTTGCAGCTATTTCAGTACCCCTCTGGAAAATTGCACGGGTATATTTCTCGAGCTGGTCGTATTCTTCGCGCGTAACGATGCCGGCAGCGATGAGTTCCTCGGGAGAGATGTCTTCGTCGTGGCCTTCGACAGCCTTTGTGGTAGGAGTGATTATAGGCTCCGGGAACTTCTGGTTCTCTACCATTCCGTCAGGCATGCGGACTCCGCAGATTTCCCTCTTTCCTTCCTTGTACTCCCTCCATGCGTGGCCTGAAAGATATCCGCGGATGACCATCTCGACCTTGAAAGGCTCGCACTTGTAGCCCACGGTGACCATAGGGTCCGGAACGGCAATCTTCCAGTTGGGGAGGATGTCGGTTGTCGCATCCAGGAATTTTGCAGCAATCTGATTGAGGATCTGTCCCTTGTAAGGGATGCCCTCAGGAAGTACGACATCAAAGGCAGAGATTCTGTCCGATACTACCATCACAAGGTATTTTCCGTCGATGTCATAGACGTCGCGCACCTTGCCGACATACTTTCCCGTCTGCTGCGGGAAATTGAAATCTGTTTTTACAATTGCTTTAGACATAGCATTATAACTTTGAACTTTGTATTGATTCTTTATTCTTCGCCGTTGTCATAGCGTGAAGTGAGATACTCGTCCGTAAAGCAGGAGATGCACAGGTCGCTGCGGCCGGCCGCCTTGTACAGGGCTTCTTTGGAAAGGAAGGCCAGTGTGTCGGCCTCGATTGCCTTGCGCGTCCCCTCGATGTCCATCCTTGCGCATATCAGCTCGCTGTAGGAGGAGATGTCCACTCCGTAGTAGCACGGTGCAATCAGCGGCGGACTCGCAATCCTGACGTGTACTTCGGATGCACCTGCCTGGCGGAGCATGCGCACAATGCGCAGGGATGTGGTGCCCCTGACTATGGAGTCGTCTATGAGCACTACCCTTTTGCCGCGCACGATGCTTTCGACCGGCGAGAGCTTCAGCCTGACGCTGAGGTCGCGCATCCGCTGGGACGGCTGGATGAAAGTCCTTCCGATATAGCGGTTCTTCACAAGGCCCATTTCGTAAGGAAGGCCGCTTGCCTCAGCGTAACCCATTGCTGAGCTGAGACTTGAGTCAGGTACTCCGACCACTATGTCGGCATCTGCCGGTGCCTCGCTGTAGAGGAGACGCCCGGATTCCTTGCGGAACGCGTGCACATTGACGCCTTCGATGTTGGAGTCCGGCCGTGAGAAATAGATATACTCCATTGCGCACATCGCGCTGCGGTGGAACTCCGAGTAGAGGCTGCTGATTGTGCCTTCCGCATCAATCGAAAGCACCTCTCCGGGCTTGATGTCACGTTCGAAGGTGGCTCCGACAAGGTTGAACGCACAGGTCTCGCTGCTGACCACATAGCCGTCACCGATGCGTCCGAGCGACAGCGGACGGTAGCCGTATTTGTCCCGGCATATGTAGAGGCGGTCCGAAGTCATCACAAGAAATGCAAAAGCGCCCTCAATCATATTCAGGGCACTCTTGATGGCAAAAAACCTCTTGCGGTTGCGGTTCATCGGGCCTTTCTTGATAAGGTGTGCGACGATTTCGCTGTCGGATGTTGATTGGAAAAGGCAGCCCTGGTCCTCGAGATAGGAGTGGAGACGGGCGGAATTGACGATGTTGCCGTTGTGGCACAGGGCAAAATCTCCGGCTGATTCCTGCCTGAAAAGGAGGGGCTGTACATTGTCGATGCCTCCGCCTCCGGCTGTGGAGTAGCGCACATGACCGATTGCCATAGTGCCCTGCAGGGATTTCAGGGACCTGTCGTCAAAAACCTCAGCCACGAGTCCCTGCCCCCTGACCCTGAGAAGTTTTCCGTTTTCATCCACGGTAACTATACCGCACCCTTCCTGTCCCCTGTGCTGAAGGGCCTGAAGACCGAGATATGTGATCTCGGCAGCATTCTCCACTCCGAACACTCCGAATACGCCGCATTCTTCGTGGAGTTGGTCATCGCGCTTTTCTATCATTCCGGCGTTGTTTGTTGGAAATGCAAAATTAACTTTTTTTGACGGATTTCAATATGGTTTTCCGGCAAGAAGACGTGTTTTTGAAATATAATCGTTTTTAGCCCGGACAATTTGGTTTTGCGGGCGGATATTATTATATTTGTAGTCCGATGCGGAATTAGCTCAGTTGGTAGAGCGTTGGCTTCCCAAGCCGAAGGTCGCGGGTCCGAGCCCCGTATTCCGCTCCAAGAACGGTCGGTGGGATTACATCTCATCGACCTTTATTACGCCGTTGCGGTTCATTGTGATGCGGAAATGCCTGTATTCCGACTGCGAACGGTGTATAAGCTGGAGGACCACATTGATATGGTAAACCCTCTGGGCCTTCAGCGAAGAGATGCTGCCGTCCCCCTCTGCTATATCCACCGTCATCTCGGGATTGTCCATTTTCTGCATGAACCTGGTCAGGTGCAGCCTCATTATCTCATTGACGCCGCGGAACGGATACTGCATCTCGGAAGAAAGGCCGCGATGGTCTATGACACAGTGCTTTCTGTACAGCAGCACCTTTTCCTCCAGCACATTGGACTCCTCATTCATGAACGTTCCGTCCTCCCTCATTTCCATTACCCGGGGGTCTATCTTGCCTCCGGATATGAAATCCACGCCCTCCTTCATCTCTCCGACCTTGTGGATGCCGATATTGATAGGTGCTTTCTTGTCGAAGTATTTGTTGCCGAGCTTATGGGCGAAATAGAATCTCATCAGTTCCTTTATCCTGTCTTTCATCATATAGCTTATCACAAGCACGATGAAAAGGGGCAGCGTGATGTTGCCGTACCTGACCTGCGTCGCCCAGGCTACGCTGGTTGCGAAAATCATTGCCACGCCTGCGGCAATGCTGTAATAGATCTGCTCCACCGCCACTCCGTCACGCTTTTTGTCGAGTCCTATGTAAAGGTCGCTCTCGATGTATTTTTTCAGGAGGGCATGACGATAGACCACCTCCCTGTTGTTGACCGCGTCCTTTGAGAAGGTGGCGTAACCGTTTTGCCGCATATATTCTTCTTCGGAGGCAATTGCGGCAAGAATGCCGGCACGCACATCCCCGCAGTCACCTGCCTTTTGGGAGTCAATCAATTTGACTATGCGCATCAGCTGGAGCTGGACGAGATAGCTCAGGTATTCATCGACAGCGCAATAGCGCACCCTCTCATACGGCGGCATCAGCTCGGATTGCGGGCGGAACGACCTGTAGAGGGAGAGTATTCCGGAGACATTGCCGCACAGTCCGCTGACAGTTTCCTCCATCTGGTGCGGATTACGGATCTGGCGGACCAGGGCCATCTCCTTTTTGAGTGCGCTTTTGAATATGGCGGCAAACATCTTGAGGTGATACTCATAGTATTCACCACCCCCGGCCCCTGAAGCGGCCTTGGCTACGGACTCTTTGAGGTAAGAAAACGGAAGAGATGTCCCTCCGGACAACTCTTCCAATGAAAATACAGGCGTAATCAGTCTGAGGTTGGACTTGATATCCCGGTAAAACTGGTCTTTTCCATAGGTTTCGGAGTTGATTCCCAGGCTGTTCGGCACAAAAAGCCAAACATTGACCGCGAAATCATTGATGTCCACGTCTTCGCCGCCAACCTCAAATCCAAACTTGAACTCAACCGAGAGATTGTCGTGTTTCTTCGCCTGTATAGTTATCATGATCAGAACAATAAAGGAGTATAACCCAGCCAGTGCAGCACCGTCTCACCCCAGAGGAGAACGAGCAACCAGGCTATTGTCATCATCACTATGCCGAACTTGAACGTGTCTGTCCAGCTGTAGTGGTTTGTGGTGTAGAGCAGCGCTGCCGGCTTGCTGTTGAACGGAAGCACATACACATGCTCTATGAGTATCGCCACCGGAAAGGCAAGGCTCAGCATGGGGAGATTGAACTTCTGCTCGACGCCAATGGCAATCGGAACGAAAATCAGGGTCCTCATGGTCTTTGACTGGAAAATCAGCCCGCTGAAGAGCATAAGGAAAGTAAGGACCACATACAGCACCCAGAACGGGGTCTGGGCAGTGATGCCGAGGCCGTCAAAGAACACATTCACAAGGGTTTCCGGAAGTTTTGTGGCGTCGAGCCCCGCCCCGAGGGTATAGGCTCCGGCGGAGAAGAGCATCAGGT
>JBJEJU010000054.1:0-27659 GCA_051878275.1 Candidatus Cryptobacteroides sp.
GAATTACCTTGTCAAACCTCTCAATTGAACCAAGTTATTTTTTAAGCATTACTATCAGGTATCACCAAAGACTCAAGTGCATAACATTTATAAAAACACCTATCTCCAATTTTAATTAATGAATTGGGAAGACTGATTTTGGATAACTCCTCACAACCATAAAAACATATTCGTCCAAGCGTTGTAACCCCCTCAGGGATAGAAATATCAAGCAATGATAATGCATTGTAAAAAGCTCCTTGCTCGAGTGTAACAATATTAGGTGGTAAAATCACTTTTCGCAATTTTTGACAACCCGAAAAAGCGTACTCCGGGATGCAATCAATACCCGTAAAATATTGCAGTTCCTCAAAATACTGAATGTATGTATTATGAAAGACACCATCAATCGAAGTAACACCCTCTCCACCCTCTACAACTCGCTGATGACCGTGGCGATACTGTAGGGGATTTTTCATTTTGCCGGCGCCTTCCCATGCAATAAACCCAGGCAAGATACCCCACGGTATGTCTCATACAGATTCATCTCGCCAACAGGCAATTCGGCCGGGGGCAGGGAAGGCAGGGAAGGCTTTCCCGCGAAATTCACCTGGGCTGGAGATGTGCCCTGCAGTAGTGTAGAATGGGGTTGGCGTTCCAGGGACTGGGAGGGACCTGGTAAAATGCTAAAGAGGCTTCAAGCAATTCACCGAGCACGGCGTAGTTTTATAATTAACTCATAATCAAGCTTATTATATATGAAGGGTTGCTCGGTGACATAATCATGCTCAGCATTTTGGTCCTTGCCCATCTTTTATTATCAGCATATTTTTTTTACTTTTGTCCCTCGAGCCTTGGACAGGGAGAAAGGCTTTCCGCTTCTTGTAATATTCCAAGGTTTGCAGTAAAAATAGTTTATATGTCAGAAAAAGAAATGAATTCATATAGGTTTGTTTCAGGACAGGAACCTACAGATGAAATGTTGAGCCAACTGATGAAGGAAGTTGCGGAAGATGCAACTATCGGGAATCAGAAAGCTGCGGATATCCATTTTTCAATAATGCTCCGCAACATTGCAGCGAAGAGAGAAAAATGGTCCGAACGTATAAATGGGGTCATCAATGGTTAATCCTGGACATAGACCCGAGCTTATCATTATTGCCGGTCCTAACGGGTCCGGGAAAACTTCCGTGACATATAGATTCTTACATCATGAATGGGCAGAAGGAACCATATACATCAATCCCGACGAGATAGCCAGAGACAAATTTGGGGACTGGAATTCCCAGAAAGCAATCTTGAGTGCCGCAAGCTATTGCGCGAAATGGCGTGAAGACTGTCTCAAAGAGAAGATAAGCTTTGTGTTTGAAACCGTTATGTCTGCTGAAGATAAGATAGATTTTATTATCCGGGCAAAAGAAGCGGGATATTTCATAAGATTGTTTTTCATTTCAACCTCACATCCGTCAATTAATGCAGCAAGGATTGCCGGAAGGGTGATGAAAGGAGGTCACGACGTACCGATCCCCAAGATAATTTCACGCTATTATAAATCAATTGAAAACTGCAAGACAGTTGCTCCAATCGTAGATCGTCTATATGTTTACGACAATTCCACCGACGGTGAAGAGGCTAAGATTTTATTCCGTTTAGTCAATGGTGTTATGGGGAAAATGTACGTGAGTGATGTGCCTTTATGGGCTCAGACTTTATTACCCGACACTTATACACTTCAGGACTCAGGCATATCCGACTGATATCGTCAGACCCTCTCCTCCCGACCGGCTCAGTCTGTGCGAATACAGAAAAGCAGTCTGAACCCGATGGATTCAGACCGTTTTCTATTATTGTATCAACATCAGAATCCCTGCCAGAGGGCTTTCCAGTAGGTGTTCTCGAGTTCGTCCCAGCGGAGAATGGTGGCGCCGAAGAAGTCGCGGGCATAGCCGTTGAGCATCCCGGTGGCCTCGTCCTGGCGGCCTTCCTCCACAAGGCGGGCATAGGCGGCCTCCACCATAGGGAGTTCACGCTCGCCCTTTGCGAGGAAATAGTCGCGTGCAGGCTCCTGCGATTTGCGGCAGAGGCCCCAGTTGACGGTGGCAAGGCGGTTGGCTCGGCGGTAATGCCAGAGGGCGGCATCGTCACGCTCGCGGTGCTGGCCGCAGATGGAAAGCAGCTGCGGGAGCTCGGTATTGCCGGCGAAAACTGGGAAACGAGGGCTCTGTCCAGGGTTGTCGAGGCTGATCCAGGCAACTCCGCCCACTGCATCAGGCAACCAGCTGCGGCACTGGATTACAGTCGAATATGCACACCAGGACACACCCACGGTGCGGATATTGTGCATCGCATCGTCGCCGAGAGCCTCGTAGATTGCAATCTCGTCAGGACGCATCCACGGATTGGCACGCGGGCTCACGATGCTGTCAGGCTGGCTCGCATCGGTCCTCTTTGCAGGATTTGCCACCTTGAGACGGCCGCTGAGGTTGAGCTCCGTACCCTCGTAATATGTGCCGAGAAGGCGGGATACGTCGGCCACGCTGACCTTTTTGTCAGGACGCACGCTCACCGGGAGCTCGTCCATATCTTTGTTGAAACCGGCCGAAGGAGCAAGCTGCTGCATGATGTAGAGCTCGCGCACACTGTAGTTTTTCGGCTCGTTCATATAGTTGACACCGCTGTAGGCCTTCCAGAACGAGAACGGGGTCTTGCCGTCCCAGAAACCCATCTTCTTTGCAACCTCGCGGACATTGTCGGAATACATGAAGTTCTTCTTGTCCTTGAAGTCGATCACTCCGATGCGGCTGATATTGGCGGAAACGGCAATGTGGTCGTCAGGGATGCGCTGTGCAGCCCATACGCCTCCGATGTTGTCCGGGCCCTCGCCCTGGACCTCGAAAATCCACACTTCCTGCGGGTCTGCGATGGTGAGGCACTCTCCCGAATCACCGTAGCCGTACTCCTTGATGAGCTTTCCCATAAGGGCAATGGCCTCACGGGCGGTCTTGCAGCGCTGGAGGGCAATCCTCTGGAGCTCCTCGATCATGAACATTCCCTTTTTGTTCTGCATCTCCTTGCGGCCCGTATAGGTGGTCTCGCCCATTGCAAGCTGATATTCGTTCAGGCAAGGATAGGCTGTGTCAAGAAAACGGTAGGTATGGGAAACCTGCGGCACGCGTCCGCGCTCGGTCACCCCGTCCATCGACGAAGGATACTCCGTGTGCATACGTCCGCCGTAAACGGCCATGACGGTATCGCGCTCATAGTCCTGCGCAGGCTGCACCTGCATCCAGGTGCGGTACCAGCTGTCGCAGTTGTGGCTTGTGATGACGGAGCCGTCAACGGAGGCCTCGCGTCCTACCATAATACTTGTGCAGGCGTCCGGGGATTCCTGGGCCCGCATCGCAAAAGGAATGCTAAGCGCAATGGCTGCGCTGCATAACAGTGATTTGAAAACTGACATATCGGTAATCGGTTTTTGACAGGGCGCAAGGGCCCTGCCACATAATATTAGTGTTATTGTGCGGCTTCTGCCGCAATGGCAAAATTACTGCTTTTATATGGGAATGCCAAGAAAAAAGGACCGTACGGAGCATTCCGTACGGTCACAGTCTTTCAGGTATTTGAGTTTCGAATCGGCGAAACCTGATACAGGTCTCAACGGGAAATCCCGGATCAGAAGCGGTAGCGGACGCCGAGCGCAAAGCTCTTCCATCCGAAAGAGCCGCCGATGAAATTGAAGCCTGGACGCCAGTCAAGCGAAAGCTGGATAGGGAGGTTGAAGTTGTACTCCATACCGAGCTGTCCGCAGATGCCTATTGCGAAGTCTCCATTATCTCCGGTTGTAGCACCGAGCTGTGCACCGGGGCCGGCGTAGAAATTGAAGTTGCCCTCCGATGCGAGCACGAAATCATAGACTCCGGATACGTAGAAACCGTTGGAGAACCATCCGAGGTCGGCCTCGAGGAAGTTGTCTCCGCCCATATAGTGCTGATAGGAGACTTCACCGCCGTAGCCGAGACGGACACCGAGTGCCCTTGACTGGGCTGAAGCGGTCACTGCCATACACATGACGGCAGCAATGATAACAAGTGCTTTTTTCATAATTTAAAAAATTAGTACACGTCCAAATATAATCATTATTGATGAACTTCGGAAGTCTTTTCTGCAATGCTATGCGATTCCGGAGAATCCCATGAAGGCCATTGCAAGGATGCCGACGGTCACAAGGGCAATCGGGACTCCCTTGAATGCCTTAGGGACATCGTTCATCGCAAGATGCTCGCGGAGACCCGAGAAGAGAATCATGGCCACGCCATATCCGACTGCGGTTGCGAATGCATAGAGCACCGCCTCGCCGAGGCCGAGCATATGGGAAGGCTGTCCGAAGGTGAACTCCTTGGTAACCACGTTGATGGCAACACCGAGAACGGCGCAGTTGGTGGTAATCAGGGGGAGGAAAATTCCCAGGGCCTGGTAGAGCGACGGGCTGACCTTCTTGAGCACGATCTCGACCATCTGGACAAGGGCCGCAATCACGAGGATGAAGGCGATTGTCTGGAGAAACTGCAGGTCAAGCGGCACAAGGCAGTACTTGTTGAGCAGATAAGTAACGAGCGTTGCGAGAGTTATCACGAAGCACACTGCAGCCGACATGCCGGTCGCTGTGGAAAGCTTGTTGGAAACTCCGAGGAACGGGCAGATTCCGAGGAACTGCGAAAGAACGATATTGTTGACGAATATCGCCGATACTATGATAAGTAGAATTTCCATAACTATTTCTTGGCAAGATACTTATTGAACAGGACCATAAGATAGCCGAGCACGAGGAATGCGCCCGGAGCCATCACGAATGCGAGCATGCCGTCGCCCGGGATGAACTTGAAGCCGAAAGCGGAACCGCTGCCGAGGATCTCGCGCACAAGTCCGATGACTGTAAGCGAAAGGGTGAAGCCGAGGCCAACCCCGAGACCGTCAAGGGCAGAATCGATGACGCCGTGCTTGTTGGCGAAAGCCTCTGCACGGCCGAGCACGATACAGTTGACTACAATAAGCGGGATAAACAGTCCGAGCGAAGCATAGACAGACGGAGTAAACGCCTGCATAAGGAACTGGAGCACAGTCACAAACGTTGCAATCACAACGATATAGACCGGGATGTGGACCTTGTCCGGCACGAGCGATGCGATGGCTGAAATCGCCATGTTGGAAAGCACGAGCACAAACAGGGTGGCAAGTCCCATACTGAGGCCGTTGATTGCCGAGGTGGTGGTGGCAAGCGTCGGGCACATACCCAGAAGCAGGACGAAGGTCGGATTGTCCTTGATCAGGCCTTTGGTGATAAGTTGCAACTTAGTCATTGTCATTTCCTCCTATCATTTCTTCAGCCCCGTCGCCTGCGCTGACCTCCGAACAAGGTGCAGGAACGGCGGCAATGGCGTCAACTGCGTTTTTGATTGCAAGGGCATAGGCACGCGAGGTGATGGTCGAAGCGGTGATTGCATCTACATCTCCTCCGTCCTTCTTTACGGTCAATTTCTTGGAAATCACGTCAAAACCCTTCCACTGCCCGGTGAATTTCGGGTCGGAGGTACATTTTGCACCGAGGCCCGGGGTCTCGCTGTGGGAAAGGACGGATGTGTTGTAAACGGTACCGCCCGGAATCAGGCCCACCATAAGTGTGAGAGGTCCGCCGAAGCCCACAGCAGTTGACTTCACTGCAAAACCTACGGTCTCGCCGTCCCTGGTGGCGACATAATACTCGGAAGGCATGCCGCCCACCTCAAGTTCCATGGCCTCGGAAATCTCGCAGCCTTCCGGAAGCACCTGGCCGATGGAAGCCTTGAGAATATCGGCATTTACCTTCTCTATAGGGGCGGCAGTGACTGCATATACTCCGCCGAGAATCGCCGAACAGATAAGACAGGTGGCCGTAAGGCATACGACCATGCTGGTCAATGTTGATTTGACTGCCATAACTATTTCCTCCCGTATTTTTTCTGATGGCAGAACATATTGATGAGCGGAACGGTCGCATTCATGATGAGGATTGCGAACGAAACGCCTTCAGGATATGAGCCGAAATAACGTATCATCATGGTAATGAATCCGATGCCGACACCGAAGATGATTCCTCCCTTTGTGCTCATCGGGGATGTCACATAGTCGGTTGCCATAAAGCAGGAGCCGAGGATCATACCGCCGTTAAGGAGGTTGAAGAGAGGGTCGGTGAAGCGCTCAGGGTTGCACAGCCAGAAAATCAGCGAAATCACGGCTACGGTGGCCCAGATGGACACGGTAATGTGAGGACGTACCACCCTGCGGACAAGGAGATAGATCCAGCCGGCAAGAAGCGCAAGGACGCTCGCCTCGCCTGCGGAACCGCCCATGAAGGTGAAGAGACGGTCGCAGTAGCTGTAGTCGCCGACCACGGAGGTGACGGACTTGCCCTGGATGATTGCCTCGTTGACAAGGCCGAGAGGGGTGGCACTGGTAATGGCGTCAGCTCCGAAATAGCCGCCTGGGATGACCCAGGTGGTCATGATTGCCGGGAAGGAGACGAGCAGGAACACACGTCCCACAAGAGCCGGGTTGAAGACGTTCTGGCCTATGCCGCCGAAGGTCATCTTTGCGACACCGATGGCAACGGCCGCACCTGTCATTACTACCCACCATGGGGTTGACGAAGGAAGGTTCATTGCGAGAAGAAGGCCGGTTACCACTGCTGAAAGGTCGCCCACGGTGCTTGGAGCATGCATCAGGAACCTTTCGATAAGATACTCGAGGCCCACGCAGGTGATGATGCTCACCGCAAAGACCACGAGGGCCGGCAATCCATAGTAGATCACAGACACGAGCGAGGCCGGAAGCAGGGCAATCACTACGTCACGCATCAGCGACCGTGTGGAAACGGGCGCATGGATATGCGGATTCGGTGAAACCAATATTCTGTCCATATCAAATTACTTTTTTTCGTTGGATTTTGCGGCCTCCGCAGCAGCCTTTGCGGCAGCGGCGCGCGCACGGATTATGCCAAGAACCTGTCCCTTGGCCTGACGGATATTGTCGAGAAGCGGGATGTAGGCAGGACAGCTGTAGAGGCAGCAGCCGCATTCGATGCAGTCCTGAACAGCATTCTTCTCAAGTTCCCCGGCATTACCGGCTTTGTAGAGACGGTAGAGCAGGAACGGCTCGAGTCCCATAGGGCACGCCTGTGCGCATTTGCCGCAGCGGATGCAGGCAGACTGCTCCCCGCGCTTTGTCATGCCTTCGGAAAGGTAGAGAAGCGAGGATGATCCCTTTACTGTGCAGGCGTCGAGATTGGCAATGGCCTTGCCCATCATAGGACCGCCGCTGACAATCTTGGCGGCATCCCCAGGCACTCCGCCGGCATATTCGGCGATGTAACTGAGCGGCATGCCGATGCGGAAGAGGTAGTTGTGCTGCTTCTCCACAGGGAGGCAGTCGCCGGTGACCGTAAGAGTGTTGGTGACAAGAGGCTTGTTCTTCTGGACAGCCTCATAGACGGCAAGGGCGGTAGCCATGTTCTGGACCACGGCACCCACGCTGATAGGGAGGGCTCCGGAGCCGACCTGGCGGTGCATCACGGCATCGATGAGCTGTTTCTCACCGCCCTGAGGGTATTTCTTCATAAGAGGAAGCACCTCCATATTGGCATAGCCGAGCTCGCCGAGGGCCTTGCGCATGGCGGTGATGGCCTCAGGCTTGTTGTCCTCGATGGCGATTACGCAGCGGCATCCGCCGAGCACTTTCTGCATTATGGCGGCGCCGACGATGATTTCCTTTGTCTTCTCGAGCATTATGCGGTAGTCGCTCGTGAGGAAAGGCTCACACTCCGCACCGTTGATTATCAGGCACTCGGCCACACTGCCGGGAGCCGGATTGAGCTTGACATGGGTAGGGAACGTGGCACCTCCGAGACCTACGACTCCGCAGGCCTTGATCTTGTCGAGGATTGCCTGGCGGTCCTCCGGGATTGCGGTCACAAGGGTGTCGCTCAGGTCAACTCCCTCTACCCACTCGTCGCCTTCCACGGCAATCTCGATATGGGTCATATTGTTGCCGGCGAGGTCCTTTCGCGGGGCGATGGACTTCACGGTACCGCTGACAGGAGAGTGGACAAATGCGGAGATGAATCCGCCCGGCTCTGCAATCACCTGGCCTGCAAGCACTTTGTCACCTACAGCGACAACAGGCTTGGCAGGGGCGCCAAGATGCTGGGCTACAGATACCCAGACAGTCTGCGGGAGAGGAAGGACCTCAATCGGGCGGTCCTTTGCAAGCTTGGAGTCATCAGGATGGACTCCGCCGATATTGAATGTGATCTTAGCCATTGTTTTCCTCCTTCTTTACGGGTTGTGCGGCAACTTCGGCGGCCTTGGCAGCCTCGGCGGCCTTGGCCTTGCGGTCGGCAATGCGCTTCTTGACGGCTTCCTTGTCCACAGGCTTCGGGAATCCTACGCTGTGGATGGCTCCGGTAGGGCAGACAGCCTCGCATTCGCGGCAGAGCTTGCACTTTGCAGGGTCGATGTAAGCCACGTTGTCGGTGACGGTAATTGCTCCGTGAGTACAGGTCTTCGCACAGAGTCCGCAGCCGATGCAGGCGGCGGCGCAGGCCTTCTTTGCCACAGGACCCTTGTCCCTGTTGACACAGCTTACATAGAGCTTCATCCCTCGCGGTCCCTTCGGACGGATTTCGATGATGCCCTTAGGGCAGGCCTTGGCGCAGGCACCGCAGGCGGTACACTTGCTCTCGTCCACCACTGGGAGACCGGTTTCAGGATCCATGACGATGGCGCCGAACTGGCAGGCATTGACGCAGTCCCCGCAACCGAGGCAACCGAACGGACATCCGGTGTCTCCGCTGTAGAGGGCAGCCTTTACCTTGCAGGATGCAGCTCCGTCATAGACATTGGTTTTAGGACGGTTGGCACAGGAGCCGTTGCAGCGGACCACAGCTGCCTGGGGAGCTTTTTCCTTGACCTCGTAGCCAAGGATTGCGGCCACTTTCTGCATCACCTCGTTGCCTCCGACCGGACAATAATTGTTGTCAAGGTTGGGAGCCTTGACCGCAGCCTCGGCGAAAGCACGGCAACCTGCAAATCCGCAGCCGCCGCAATTGGCACCGGGCATCACTTTTTCAACCTCATCGATGCGCGGATCTTCCTCAACCCTGAACTGTCTTGCGACAAGGAAAAGGATGACTGCCAGCAGCAGGCCGAGACCGGCGATGATGACGATTGTCCAGATAATTGTTGATGACATCAGTTAATAAAATATTGTTTGTTTTACTTATGTCTGATGGAAAAGACATATTCCCGCGAGAAGCGCCCCCTCATCAGATAGACTGCCAGGTAATAAACGGCAACGGCACCTATCCCTATGAGTCCTGCGGCCACTTCACCGAGGGAAGTATAGGACAAAGATACTACTAAAAGAATCAATATCAAAAGAGGAACGGCATAGGAAATCACCACCGCCTTCATCCCCAGGGACTCCCTCACGACCACATCCACGGTCTCCCCCACGGCAAATCCCCCCTGCGGGTCGGTCGGGACCTTTATTTCCTTCCTGACAGCTTCCGCAGCAGTGCAAAGGCCTGCCGCAGCGCAGGATTTACAGGCGGACTCGGACACTATCTCTACGGTAGTTTCCTTCTCCCCGATCTCCCTCACGACTGCGCTGTGTGATATTTCTTCCATAAGTCAAAGAAGCTATTTCTGAAGATTAAATGCGGATTTGTGCCTGAGCCCGGCGGCCCCGGTCAGCGTGGCCTTGACCATCCCTATTTTCAGCCCCGCCTCGATATAGACCGGGACACGGTTGTCGTCGTCGGTGAACCAGATGAAGATGCCGCTGTCGGCGAACACTTCGCCCTGCACCACGGATACTTCAAACTTCATCGTCCTGACCTTGCCGTAGCCTTTGATGTCCCTTGTCTCCCGTCCCCTGAACACGAAACCGATGGTATAGACGTCATCGTCGATTGCAAAGACCATCGGATTGGGTTCTCCTTCGCGCACACGGGACATATCGACGTTCCTTGCCTTGTAGAAAAGCGAAATCACGTCGTGGGTGCAGCTGCTTTCAAGCGGTATTTCAAAGCTGCGGCGCGGCTTCTTTCCGGTCTCGAACTGCGCTGCGATATATGGCTCCGGAGCATCCCAGACGAAGTTGAAATCGTCCTTGGCGATGTAGCCTCCCTCGCGCGTGTCGCGTGTAAAACGCCTCGGGACAAGCCCGTCACGGTCAAACCAGGAATTGAAATCCTCCCTGACTTTGAAAATGGAGTCGTAAAATCTTGTAGTCTTTGCCCGCAGTCCGGCCTTATAGACACTGCGGCCGTTGAGATAGTCGTTTTCCACCGTAAGGGTCGCGGTGGCGATTTCAGTGCGCACGGGACCCCATTTGAAACTCATCGAGTAATCGAGCTTCTCGCCAGGGCGGAATGCCAGATTGCCAGCGGAGAGGTCCTTCAGGGGTATGCACCCTCCCCCGTCGCCCGTCCCGGACGCATAGGAAAGCACCGGAAGAAGCATAAGGAGACAGGCTGCCAGATAATGGATAAGCTTCATGGGCTATTGGAATTCTGGATTGGAATATGCGCCGGAAAAGTCGTCTGCTGGGTATCCTCCGGGATATCCTCCGCCTCCGCCTCCGGCTATCGGGGCATCGTTGTTCATCGCGGAGCCGTATTCCGCCTCCGCATTGTTGATGAGATTGTCGTCCGGCTCCACGAAACGCACCTTCTCGCTCTTGAAGAGCATCGGCACGTCGGCAACGGAACCGTTGCGGTGTTTTGCTATTATGATCTCCGTATGTTCTTTTCCTTCAGGAGATTCCGAGAGTCCGAGATAGTCCGGACGATGGACGAATATGACCATGTCGGCATCCTGCTCGATGGAGCCGGACTCACGGAGGTCGCTCAGCTGCGGCTTTCCGTTGCTGCCCGTCCTCTGGACCGCATTTCGCGAAAGCTGTGAAAGAGCCATGATCGGGACATTGAGCTCCTTGGCTGTGGCCTTGAGCGTCCTTGAGATGGCTGCGACCTCCTGCTCGCGGAATCCGCGCAGCTCCGCAGGACCCTGCATCAGCTGGAGATAGTCCACGATGATCATCCTCACGCCCTTGCTCTTGACGAGCCTCTTTGCTTTGGTCCTGAACTCCATTACAGGGAGGGACGGGGTATCGTCGATATAGAGCGGAGCCTTCGACAGGGACTTGAGACGGTACTCAAGCTGTTCCCAGTCGTATTCGTCGAGCTTCACGCCGCCCTTGATCTTGTCGGCAGGGAGTCCGGTCTCGCTTATCATAAGACGGCTTACAAGCTGGCTTGCAGGCATCTCAAGCGAAAAGACGGCAACCGGCATATTGTGGTCAACGGCAGCATTGCGCGCGATGTTGAGGGCAAAAGCAGTCTTTCCAACTGACGGGCGCGCCGCGAGGATTATAAGGTCTGAAGGCTGCCACCCCATTGTGATCCTGTCGATGGAGCTGTAGCCGGAAGGCACTCCGCTCAGGCCGGTCTTGGTCTGCATCTCCTCTATCCTGTCCATGACCTGCTTGATCACGGACCCGACTTCCTGTACATCCTTCTTGACACTGCTCTGGATGGCGGAATAGATTTTGGTCTGGGCGCTGTCTATGAGCTCATCTACATCGACCGAATCGTCGTACGAACTTTTCAGGATATCGTAGGAGGCAGAGATGAGATCCCTCTGTATATTCTTCTGTTTGAGGACTTTGATGTAATACTCGACATTTACTGCCGCGCCGATTTTCTGGGAGAGCAGAGCAAGCGCACTGTTGCCGCCAACTTCCTCAAGCTTGCCCAGCGCACCGAGCTTCTGCGATACGGACAGCAGGTCTATGGCAACATGCTCATTGACAAGCTGGACCATTGCCTCGAAGATGGTCCTGTGCCTGGGGTCATAGAAGCAGGACGGGGTAAGCTCGTCCATAGCCTCATCCACACAGGAAGGCTCAATCAGGAGCGCTCCGAGCACAGCTTCCTCAAAATCAGGAGCTTGAGGCGGGCGGTTGCCCATCTCAAGCCCAATGGAATCCAGGTCAGCCTGTTTCTTGCGTGTCTTTCTCGGCTCCGGCATGGCAGTCGGCATTATTCGGCGGATTGTGCCTTCGGATTGACGATTATGCGTCCGCAGTGCTCGCATATGATGAGCTTCCTGCCGGAATTGATGTCCTCGATCTTCTGCGGGATGATGGTGCTGAAGCAGCCTCCGCAGGAGTCGTTGTTGTAGAGTTCAACCACAGCAAGATGGTTCTTCACGCCGCCGCGGATATGCTCATAGGCGCTGAGGGTGCGGTCGTCGATCCTGGAGGCGATTTCCTTGCGCTTTGCAAGAAGTGCATTCTCCTGGTCGGCGGTGTCGGAGACGATGTTGTCGAGCTCGTGCTTCTTGATTTCGAGGTCTTCCGTCCTCACTGCCACCCTTTCCTTGATGCTCTCGATGTCGGCCTTGGCCTCCCCGATGCTCATTTTTGCCTCACCGATGTTCTTCTCTGCAATCTGGCGGAGAAGTCCCTGGTTTTCAATCTCTTTGTTGATGGAGTCGAACTCACGGCTATTGGCGATGTCGTTGAGCTGTGCACGGTACTTTGCAATCTGCTCGTCGCAGTCGATGATATTCTGCTTGTTGTCGTTGATATTGGCATTCATGCCCTCGATCCAGTCGGCAATCTCCTTTGACTTGGCCTTGAGGGATGCGATTTCCTCTTCGATGGATGCGACCTCCGAAGGAAGTTCCCCGCGGGTCATATAGATTTTGTCCAGCTCCCTGTCCGCCTGCTGGAGATCATAGAGATCCCTGAGCTTTTCCTGTGCCGCAGCGTCGGAATCCGCGAAGTTTTTCTGGATGGAAACGAAGGTTTCCCTGTTGTCCACAGGGGTTTCGATCTTCTTGGTTTTCTTTGTTGCCATATTATATCATTATTTTATTTTCGTTGGGAATCAAGTTGACAAAGTTAGCTTTTTTTCCTTGAATTACAATGAACTTTTTATCTCCTGCAACTGTGCCCTCACCGCTTTGAGACGCTCGAGCGCCTGGACCTTGCCGGCAACTGTCCTGCGGTCCGCCGCCATCTTTGCCATTGCGCCCTCGTGGGTCATGCCCAGATCGCGGATAAGGTGGTGGATTTCACGCAGGGCGGCTATATCCTCTACGGTATAGCACCTGTTGCCGTGCGGAGTACGGCGCGGTTTGACGTATCTGGGATACTTGTTGCTCCAGAAGCGCACCAGGGAAGGACTCTCCTCCAGCATCTGCGCCACTTCCGTAATCGTGTAGTATAGCTTCTCCATAACCGGACAATGTTTTATTGATTATTACAACTATTTGTCAATCAAGCGACTGCTCGGTCTTTGCCGCCATAAATGCGACGGATGCGAACTCCGCCGGCGTGAGCGAGCCGAACATATAATAGACCGGGTCCTGGACCTCCTCCCCGAGCAGGACCTCATAGTGGAGATGAGGTGCGAAAGTATTGCCGGAGATGCCCACGGAGCCGATTTTCTTCCCCTTTGTCACCCTGCTTCCCTTGTGGACGGAAATGTCCGAAAGATGGGCATAGCGGGTAGTGAATCCGTTGCCGTGGTCGATGGTCACAACATTGCCGAGGCCCTTGCCGCTGTGGACCACGGACACCACGACGCCGTCTCCCGAAGCGAGGACATCTTCACCCTGCCCGGCTATAATGTCAAGCCCCCCGTGCTGCGACGGCACCTTGTAGAAAGGGCTCAGTTTCTGGCCCACGGACGCCCCGGTCTGGGCATAGCTCATCCCCTCGACAGGGCAGAACATCGGCGGCAGGACATAATCCTCCTTTTGCAGCACCCCGAATATCGTCCTGAAATTGTCTTCCACGGACAAGGCGCTCCTGACCAGGATTTCCGCCTTCCTTGCAGTATAGGCAACGACATTTTTCTCCTCCACGCTGTCGGCCACCATCGAGAAGTCCGCAACGCTGACGGGATCCACCTCCGGGGCCGTCGTATTGAAAATCTGGCGGTAAATCTCATTGTCCCTCTGCATCAGCGCCTCGGTCTCCAGGGAGAGGATCCTCTCCTTTTCCGAAAGCTCCCTGTAGAGTCTTTCGTACATCCTGTTTTCCCTTGCAAGAGCCCTTTCGGTGTCGGTGCTGATGAAAAGGGACACGAGGACATAGCAGAACGCCGCCAGCGAAATGGTGCCCACAAGCCATTTGCATGCATTCCAGAGGGTGTGGCCGATTGAATGGGTCACTTTCTGGAAACTTGCGCTGCGCGGGTCGAATATGTATTTCGGTGACATAAGCTGCTATCGTTTAATCCTTTGGTGGGGCCTGACTATCATGTTCTTCGATTCGGACTCGGCCTTTTCGACCATTGTGATGAATTCATCCACAGGCATTTCCATATCGAGGTAGTTTGCCGGATTGACAAACCTGTCACGGTAGATGACCTCATAATGGAGGTGAGGTCCGGACGAACGCCCGGTATTGCCCGATTCGGCGATGCACTCCCCCCTCTTTATCTTCATGCCTTCGGCGACATAGATGTTGCCGAGATGGGCGTAGCGGGTCTTGTAGCCGAAGCCGTGGTCAATGGTGACAGCGTGGCCGTAGCCGAAAAGGTCGTATGCAACCTTCTCCACCACCCCGTCGCCGGTGGAATAGACCGGATTGCCAGGTTTGCAGGCGAAATCCATCCCGGTGTGCATCTTGCTTGCCCCGGTGAACGGGTCGCTGCGGTATCCGAAACTGCTTGATTTGCGGTAAGTTGAAGGGTCGGGATTGATCGGAGGCACTGCCGGGATGCAGGAGACCATATCCCCGGCACGCTTGCTCAGCGAGGAAATGGCGTCGAAGGACTTTGTCTGGATGTAGGCCTTTTTCATCACATTGTCCACCCTGTCGGCCGTAGTGACAAGGGAACGGCTGGCTCCCTGGGCGAGCAATTCCTCGTAACGGGAGTCGCCTGCGAAGCCCTCGTTGCGGGTCTCGTAGCTTATCTCGTTCATTCCGAAGATATTGCGGTAAATCTCATTGTCACGCATCGCAAGCCCGTCGAGGATGGCGTCGTAGTTGTCAATCTTGCGGTTCATCACCTCGATGCGGGAAATCCACTGCGAATTGCGCTTTTTCAGGACAGATGTCTTGGGAAGGTCCACCCCGAGCACTCCGGTAAACACCCAGATGAACACAAACGAGAGCACAAAGGCCATAATCGCCATTGCAACGACCCTTGCGAGATACGAGCTCCCGGAGACCTTTTCTATTTCATAGAGGAGGGTCTCCGGATTGAGTTTGTAGTTTTTTCCCGTCTGCGACATAACTTTCTGCTCTATGGCAATATGATGAGAGCCATCGACGGATGGCTGAACACAAGCTTCACCACGTCGGACTCCGCCCTGTTGAGGGTGGCCTTCCACCAGTTGTCAAAAACCACGCCTGAAGTCTGCCACCGCAGGCCTTCGGAAGTGATGGACAGGCTGTTGTCAGGAGAGAAAATCGACACCGTCCGTCCCTGGCCCACAGCAAGTTCCACCGTATCGGTGACGGCAAACATGGTAGAATGGTCAGATACCATCTCGATGCTTTCAAACCTTCCCGGGAACATGCGCTGGTACTCCATCAGCAGCGAGATGTTGCCGATTGTATGGTCCTCGCGCTTGCCGGTGGCGGCGAAAATGCGCACACAGTTCACCTGCGGGCAGTTTTCCGCCAGATAGCGCACCGCCTTCGTCTGGTCGTTGTAGTCCTGCTCCTCATAATGCACCACTATGCCGGCATATTTTTCACGGAGCGTCTTCGGCAGCGAATCCATATCACCCACTATCCTGTCGGGCAGCCTGTCCGGATAGGCCCGCCGCCACGCCCTGAATGCCCCGTCACAGCATATCACGACATCACTCTGCGAGATGAGGTAGCGCGGATACTCCTTTTTCGGGAAATCCCCGTTGCATATCACAGCCGCCGTCATACCCTTGTCTTTGCTATCTCCGCGGCGGAAGTGCCTTCGGTCACCGTATATGAGCAAGGGTCCCTGAAGCCGAGCAGGAATGCCTGCGTCTCCATCGCCTTCTTGCCGGCGAGCTGCAGCTGCCTTACGGAAACGGCTCCGTCCCTTGCGGCTATTGCAAAGAACGTCCTGCCGTCGGAAAGGATGTCTCCCGGAGCGGCCTGTGTCTTTCCGGAGGCGGAAAGCATTGCCCCATAGTCTGCCCCAAGTACCTTTTCGGCCCTGAAAATCTTGAGCTGGACCGGAGCACCTCCGTCCCTGACAAGTTCCGTGAATGCTCCCGGATACGGGCTCAGGCCACGGATGAGGTTGTAGATGGATACGACGCTGTCGTTCCAGTCGATGTGGCACAGCTCACGGGTAATCTTCGGCGCCGGGCGGAGGACCTCCGAGCCCTGGATGAAACTGCGCTGCAGGCGGGTCTCGATATTCCTTTCAATGATGCCCTGGACGGTCTCGACCACAAGCTGCGAGCCAAGAGGCATAAGTGCATCGTGGACATCACCGGCAGTGTCGGAATCCTGTATGCGGTAGGACTGCCGGAGCATGATGCCTCCGGTGTCTATATCCTTGTCAATCATGAAAGTAGTAACGCCGGTGTGCCTCTCGCCGTTGATGACGGCCCAATTGATAGGAGCTGCTCCGCGATACTGCGGCAAAAGGGCGGCGTGGAGGTTGAACGTGCCCAGGGGCGGCATCTTCCAAACTTCCTCGGGCAGCATCCTGAAGGCCACGACCACGAAAAGATCGGCCTTGAATGCGGCAAGGTCGGCAAGGAAAGACGGGTCCTTGAGCTTGACAGGCTGCAGGACAGGGATATTGTGCTCCACTGCATATTTCTTGACCGCGCTTTCGTTGACCTTGAGACCGCGTCCCGACGGTTTGTCCGCCACGGTGACCACGCCGACCACCTTGTAGCCGGCCTTGATGAGGGCGTCCAGCGGAGCGACTGCAAACTCCGGAGTACCCATATATACGATTCGTGTTTTCCTGAACATAGACGATATTTTGGATTTGACCTTGCGCCAGGCGGCACCTGCATTGTCGGTATTGAAGAATGCACTGTCGTTGATGGCCTTCCACGAGAGGAAAAGTCCGGTCGGAAGGAGCACCAGCGTTGAAATGAACACTCCCACGGGAGGAGGCGCCGAACCTCCGCGGGCCAGCTTGACACCCGTGATGTCCACCACCCAGTACAGCACGAAGAACAGCACGGCGGCAATGATATAGGTACCCAGGCCGCTCTTCCTTGTCACCGACGCTCCGAGAGGGGCTCCGATAAGGAACATGATGAGGCATGCGATGGCACCGGCGAATTTCTTGAGGTATTCGACCCACGAGGCCCTCAGGAGCCAGTTGTATTCGTAAAGTTCCGAATCATAGGTCTTCATGATTGACGCATATTCTTCGGCCTGCACGGCGGCACTCTCATAGGCACGCCGCTCGGAATACTTGTCTTTCCACTGCCCGAAGCCGCCCAGGTCCATCGGGGAGGCGTCGGCAAGCCGCACGGAGGCCGTGGAATCGAGCTGGGAGGCAAATTTCAACACCTTCTTCTTTTCCAGCGCATTTGCCTGGACATGCAGGGTGGAGTCCTTCTTCTGCGATATGGAATCGATGCCGTGGGCAAGGCGCCCGTTGTCCATGGACCTCACCTGGTCGCCGTAGCGGGTATCGGAAGACTTGTTGAAGGAGTAGTTTTCCAGGGGGATGATCATCTCCTGGCGGGAAAAACCTATGCTCTGGAGCTCAAGGGTGGTGTCCCTGTAGGTCATCTTGTTGTTTTCCTGATAGTTGACACCGTTGAAAAGCTCAAATGTCATATAGTCCTTGGACTGTGACATCCTTATCATCGCAGAGTCGGCGAGGGTCATCATCATCGCCCCGCCCTTCTGGTTGTGGTCATAGACCATCACATCGTACATCATCCCGGTCTTCTTGTTCTTGCTGTCAACGCGCAGGATGTAGCCGTCGATGCCGTCGTAGAAGGTGCCCGTAGGGATGTTGATTTCCTCCTTGGTGCGGCCGATGTCGTCGCGGAGGGTGTAGATCTTGTTGTAGGCCGTAGGGACAAGGTTGTTGGCGGCGAAGAACGCGCCCACGCATATAAAGAGGGACACGATGAACATCGGCAGCATTATGCGCACGAGCGAAATGCCGGCCGTCTTCATCGCTATGAGCTCGAAATTCTCGGACATCTGGCCGATGGTCATCACCGATGCCAGAAGGGTGGCAAGCGGAAGGCTCAGCGGGAGAAGGGTAGCTCCCCCCCAGCCGATAAATTCCAGTATGACCTTGAATCCCAGGCCCTTGCCCACAAGCTCGTCGATATAGACCCAGAGGAACTGCATCATAAGGATGAATACGACGACGATTAGGGTACCGACAAACGGCCCTATGAACGATTTCAGTATGAATCTGTCGAGTTTCTTCATTCCTTATGGCAGAAGATGCTATCTGGTGGCGATGTCAACAAGCATGTCGAGAGCTGCAGGAAGGCCCTCGATGTTGCGGCCTCCGGCAGTTGCGAATCCCGGCTGTCCGCCGCCGCCTCCCTGGATGCATTTTGCAGCCTCGCGGATGTCCTTGCCGGCATTCTTTCCTGCCGCAACAAGGTCCGGAGAATATGAGAGGACAAGATTAGGCTTGCTGCCGAACTCGAATGCCCCGGCAAAAATGAAGCCGGAAGTCACTTTCTGGAGACGCATCACGGCCTCCCTGACAAGTGCCGGGTCCAAGGATTTGTCGAAACGGATGAGCTTGACATTGCCCACGGTCTCAGCCTTCTCCATCAGCCTCCGGGAGATTTCCTCGGCTTTTTCAGCCATGAATCCCTCCACTTCCTTCTTGAGAGCCTCGTTGTCGGCGAGTGTCTTCTGGATGGCTGCGGTGAGGTCAGGGGTATTGTTGAAGAATGCACGTGCAGCGGAAAGCATTTCGGAAAGACTGTCGAGATACTGCTCCGCAGCCTCTCCGGTCACAGCCTCGATCCTGCGCACTCCGGCTGCCACTGCCCCCTCGGACACGATCTTGAAGAAGCCGATGTTGCCGGTTGCGGCGGCGTGGGTACCTCCGCAAAGCTCCACTGAAGGGCCGAACTTGACCACCCTGACGCGGCTTCCGTATTTTTCGCCGAACAGGGCGATGGCTCCCATTGCCTTCGCCTCTTCCATTGTGGCATTCCTTGTCTCCTCGATGTGGTAGTCGGCGCGGATGAGCTCATTGACCTTGTGCTCGACTGCTGAAATCTCCTCCTCGGTCATCTTTGCGAAATGGCTGAAGTCGAAGCGGAAATAGTCCGGTGCCACGAATGAGCCCTTCTGCTCCACATGGGTGCCGAGGACACTGCGCAGGGCATTGTCGAGAAGGTGGGTGGCGGTATGGTTGGCCATGATCCTTTTCCTTCTTGCCTCATCGACATAGAGACCGAATGCGCCTGTGCAGTCCTCCGGGATGCGCTCGGCAAGATGGATTGTGAGGTTGTTTTCCTTGACCGTGTTGATGACGGCTATCTTTTCGCCCGAAGCGGAGACTACATATCCGGTGTCCCCGACCTGTCCGCCCATCTCCGCATAGAACGGAGTGCGGTCAAACACAAGCTGGTAGAATGTCTTGTTCTTCTGCTTTACGGTCCTGTGCTTGAGCAGGACGGCGTCCTCCACCTTGAGGGTGTCATAGCCGAGGAATTCCACTTCCTCGCCGGACTTGAACTCGGTCCAGTCGCCGAACTCGTTGGCCGTGGCGTTGCGCGCGCGCTCCTTCTGCTTTGCCATTTCGGCATCGAAGCCGGCCCTGTCCACGGTATATCCGTTCTCGGTGGCAATCAGCTCCGTAAGGTCATACGGGAAGCCGTAGGTGTCGTAGAGCTCGAAGGCGTCCTTTCCCGGAATGACTTTGGCTTCGGCATTTCTTGCCATGCAGTCGTCCATAAGCCTGATGCCGCGGTCGAGTGTCTTGAGGAAGGCTTCCTCTTCCTGACGCATCACGGTGACAATCAGCGACTTCTGCGCCACAAGCTCAGGATAGGCTTCGCCCATGTCTTCGCAGAGCCTGTCCACAAGACGGCAGAGGAAAGGTTCGTTGAATCCGAGGAAGGTGTAGCCGTAGCGGACTGCACGGCGCAGGATGCGGCGGATGACATAGCCGGCCTTGACGTTGGACGGAAGCTGGCCGTCGGCGATGGAGAAAGCTATTGCCCTGATATGGTCGGCGATTACGCGCATTGCCACCTCGGTCTTGGCCGATTCGTGGTAGCGGTGGCCGCTGAGCTGCTCGATGACCCCGATGAGGCCGCTGAAGATGTCGGTGTCGTAATTGCTGGTCTTGCCCTGGAGCACCATGCAGAGGCGTTCGAAGCCCATTCCGGTATCGATGTTCTTGTGAGGAAGCATCTCGAGATGGCCGTCAGCCTTGCGGTTGTACTGCATGAAGACAAGGTTCCAGATTTCGATTACCTGGTCGTTGTCGGTGTTGACGAGGCTGGCTCCCGGGACACGGGCGATTTCCTCGTCGCTGCGGAGGTCGATGTGGATCTCGCTGGAAGGTCCGCACGGGCCTGTATCTCCCATTTCCCAGAAATTGTCGTGCTTGTCTCCCAGAAGGACGTGGTCCTCGGGCATATGCTTGAGCCATGCCGTGCGGGCCTCCTCGTCAAGGGATGTCCCGTCCTCGACGCTTCCCTCGAATACGGTCGCATAGAGCTTGCTGCTGTCGATTCCGTACACATCCGTAAGAAGCTCCCAGGCCCAGTCGATGGCTTCGGTCTTGAAATAGTCTCCGAAGCTCCAGTTGCCGAGCATCTCAAACATTGTGTGGTGGCGTCCGTCGTGGCCCACAGCCTCGAGGTCATTGTGCTTTCCGCTGACCCTGAGGCATTTCTGGCTGTCTGCCGCACGGGTGAATTTCGGCGCCGTGTTGCCGAGGAATATGTCTTTGAACTGGTTCATGCCGGCGTTGGTGAACATCAGCGTCGGGTCGTTCTTTATTACCATCGGGGCGGAAGGGACCACGGTATGGCCCTTCGTTGCAAAAAAGTCCAGGTATTTCTGCCTGATTTCCTTGGATGTCATATGATATTGTTCTTATTGTCTCTTATTGTCCCATTTGCGCCACTTCAAGCGGCGGTCCGTATCCCCACTGATAAAGCGCAAGTTGCAGGATAATCCGGCCATTACCGGAATATCTTGCAAAAATACGATTTTTTCAGCATTATACAAGCGCCATCTACATCCTGCTCTTGGAGTCGGCTCCCGCCCCGGTGCCTCGGTACTTGCTCTGTGCCGTATTGAAACTGTATCGTATAGAGAGCTTTACCTTCTGCGTGTCCATCAGGTTGGTCTGGGAGATGGTGTGGCTTCCGAAGTCCGTGTCCATATTGAAGTGGGCCATGCCGAGGAGGTCCGCGCCCTCAAGCCTGAGCACCAGGGAGCCGTCCCTGAGGAGAACTTTCTGGATTGCGGCAGAGACATCGCAGTAGTTGTTGGTCATATGCATATTCTGGGTGTAGCCGGATGTCATCAGCGAGGCGCCGAGCTCGAACTGCCACCCTCCCCTGACCGTGAAGGTATTGAAAAGCTGGGCGAAGAACATCGGCTTGTCGTTGAACCTGGTCACCCTGATGCCGTCGGCCTCCCTCGGGTCGGGAGCCTCGATTGTGAGCCACTGGGGCTGGGCACCGACGGTCCAGTTCATTGTCCAGCAGCCGATGGTCGGGGTGAAGTTGACGAATGCCGACAGATTGCGGTACGGGCTTTCGATGTTGCGCGGCTTGACAAGCACCACTCCCTCGTCACCTATTGCCGAGGACCATACCATAATGGCATCGTCGGTCCTTGTGTAGTTGACCATGAATGTGATGAATTTCCAGATTGCGGTGATGCTGGCGTTGTGGGAAATCTCCGGCTGGAGCTGGGCGTTTCCGCTCTGCCAGAGGTAGCGGCTGTTGTAGCGGATGGCACTGGAAAGGTTGCCGTAGTTCGGACGGCGCGTGCGGACGCTGTAGTTGAGCATTATCTGCACGGGGCCGAATGCCGTGGCCCAGGACGCCGTCGGGAACCAGTTGGCATAGCCGCGCGTGATATCGTTTTCCGGGGCCAGCGCGTCCCTGTAGGCATAGCGGACGTGCTCGTACCTGACGCCTGCGCTGAACTGGCCCGCACGCGGGATGAAGAATCCATAGTTTACGAAACCGGCGCAATTGTCTTCCTCGACATCGGCCTGCGATGCCGGAATATCGATTCCGCTGATTGTGTAATCGTCTGACCTGCGGGAGAATGACTCCTCGGTCCCCACCTGGAGCTGTCCCTTCCACACAGGATATGAGAGCACGGCCTTTGCCGCATACATCTTTCCGTCGGTGCTGCTGCCGGAGTGCAGGATGCGGTTCTCTGCCTCGGCGCTGGTCTCGTGCGAAGCGGAAGCCGTAGAGTAGCCTGTGCCGTAATAGTCGAGGTTGATGTCGATGCCGAGCTTCCCGCCGATGAGGCCGTTGTAGTAGATGTTGGCGCCGAGGTTGCTGATGCCGTTGTCGGCGAGGGCGTCGTCGGAGACTGTGTTGATGCTGTCGGAGAACAGGCCGTTGATTGTGACATTGTCGTTCACGACGGTGTGGACGCTGTAGCTGAGGTTGCGGCCCCATTCGATTTTTCCGCCGACGAAGTGGGCATCGGCAATCTGCCAGTTGACGCCGGCGTTGCCGTATATGCTTTCCCCGATGTATTCGTTGAGGAGGTCACCCCTGTTGGTGAGCTCGAAATCTTTTCCGTAAGTGTTCTTGACGAGGTCGCTCTGCTGGCGGGAGGTGTTTCTGGAGTAGTTGACGCCGGCGAAGATGTCCACTCCTCCGGTGCGGTAGTTGGCGTTGAGCGCGGCGAACGGGCCGTTGCCCCTGTCCCAGCGGAGGGACTGCGAGTCAGCGGCGGTGAGGTTGAATCCGAAGCCGTCTCCCTGGCGCTTTACAGTGCGGATGCGCACTACGCTGCGGACGGTCGCATCATACTGGGCTCCCGGGTTGGTGATCACCTCAACGCTCTGTATTTCATTGCTCTGGAGTCGGTCAAGCTCGGTTGCGTCGGTTACCTTGCGCCCGTTGATATAGACAAGGGGGGCACCTTTTCCGATGACCTCAAGCCCGTCCTGGCCCTTGATGATGCCGGGGGTTTTTGCAAGCACGTCGTTGGCGGAGCCTACATTTTCAAGCACGGAGCCGCGGACGCTGGTCTGGAGCCCTTCGCCTGTGAGCTTGGTCTTCGGCATCACTGCGGTCACCACAGTGCCTTGCAGCAGGGCCGCGTCTTCCTTGAGGACGACAGTAATGCCGTCGGCAGGAGCAAGGTACTGTGTCTGATAGCCGAGCATCGCCACCATCATCACACCGTTTGTCTCTTTGGTCACGATATTGAAAGTGCCGTCCTCCCCCGCCGTGGTTCCGCACACAAGGGTTGAGTCGGCCTGCGAGAGGACCGCTACGGTTGCATAAGCCACCGGTTCTCCATTTTCATCGATTACTTTTCCTTTCCAGTCGCCATTGGCGGATGCGGTCAACGCCGCCGAAAGGAACAATGCCATTGCAAGAAGTTTTTTCATTTCCATCTCATTCTGTAATGTATGCTTCCATTATACCTGTCCATATGTACCGGCAGCAAAGATAGCGGATATCGTGTTCCGTAATTTGATTTTGATATGGACAACAATATGGACATTGGCGTTTCAGGGGGTGGGCACGGGTTGGACAAAACGGTCCAATTGCCTATTTTTGCAGGCGTTGTTACGGAACATCCGTTACTTTACAATTGATCTGGCTATGGCACGTCCCGTTACCGTCACAAAAGAAAAGATTACAGGAGCAGCCCTCGACCTTGTACGGCAGGGAGGGGCGGCAGCGCTGACCGCACGCAATCTCACCGCAGCCCTCGGCTGCGGACTCAATCCGATTTTCACCGCCTTCGGTTCCATCGGAGGGGTGCTTGATGCCGTCAGGGAGGAGGCAGGAAGGCTCTTTAGGAAGCGCTTGGGAGCCGGGTTCCTCCAGGACCCGCCCTTCAAGGGGTTCGGAATCGCATTCCTGTGGTTTGCAATGGACGAGCCCGAGCTGTTCAGGCTTATTATGGCTGGCGGGCAGGAAGGGTGCTCCTTTGAGGAGTATATTGACCGTCATCTCGGCTTCAAAAAAGAGAGCATGGAAGCCATAAAAGCCTCGCTGGGTCTGAAGGGAAGCGATGCTGAAGAAGCCCTCTACTACCAGCTGGTGACCGTGGCGCTCGGGCTGGGATTTGCCTGCGTCAGCGGAGGTGCGGCGCTCGATCTGTCCCGGGCCTCGGAGATACTCGGCAGAAATGCCCGCGCGTTTATGATGGTCATCCGCGCAGGGGCTGACGAGAGGGAGAAATATATGCCCGGAGGGGAGCACGGGCCGGAGGGGAATCTGGACTCATACCTGAGCAAAGCAATTGTGGGACAGAACTTTCTGATGCAGTCGCTCCACAAGGGCCCGAGATATGTAAAGGACGGGGAATGGTCCGAGCTGGAAAGGGTGCTGCGGAACACATGTTCCGTTACTCCGGAGTCCCTGCGCCAGGACTTTCCCAACCTGACACCGGGCGACATCCGTGTGTATATTCTCGACAGGCTTCATTTCACCGTTTCGGAGCAGGCCCTGATGCTCGGGATTTCAGCCCCGTCCGTCACCAAGGCCCGGCAGAGGCTCAAGGCCAAGCTGGGCGGAAGGTAGGCAGCTAACGCTTCAGCCAGTGCTCCCTGAGCCATTCACGCACCGGTTCGTCGTAGATCTTCATCACGCCCCAGGCAAGAACGATGGAGATGAATACCACGCCTGCATTCATCGCAATATGCATCCATATCGGGGCCTCCGGATGGGCGGCGACCCAGTTCATCTGCATATACATCAGCGGATAATGCGTAATGTAGAGCGGATATGAGATGTCACCGAGCCATTTGCAGAGTGCCGTGCTCCTGCTGTCGGTGGTCACTGATCCGGCGCCGGCAATGACTATGACCGGAAAGACGAGAAGGATGCAGATGGCCTGATAGATTCCGTCCGCAATCCCCCTGCTGCCACCGATGCAAGGTATTGAAAACAAGGCAACAAGCGCAATGGAGCACCACCAGAATCCACCCTTGGGGCGGATAGGCGAGCCGCTCGGGTTGTCCGGGCTGCGTCGCGACGGAAGTATGCGCGAAATCAGCAGGCCGCAGAGGAACGGATACAGCAGGCGTGTGAAGCCGATATAAATCTGCTGCGGAGTAAGGCTCCAGCCGCCGATGACGGTATATTGCGGGCCTCTTGGAAACAGGCCGAACACATCCCACCCGAGCGTAAGGTCCAGCGTGAAAAAAGCGCACAGCAGGCACAAAGCGGCAAGGGCCATTTTCGGCAAATGCCTGAATATGAATGCGTAAAGGATATTGCCGATGTATTCGAAGGTCAGTGACCACTGCGGGCCGTTGAATGAGTTGAATTCACCCCATCCGCGGATGTCGAGGCTGTTGGGGCAAGGGAGCATCAGCAGTCCCATCACAAGGCAGAGGGCAAACATCCAGAGAGGGGTTTCCAGGGTTTTCGGGAAAGCGGAACCGGAAAAGAAAAACAGCGCCGCCCCGATGAGGGTACCTGCTATCACCATCGGATGGAGCCTGGCAAGACGCCTCTTGAAGAAACCCCACGTGGTCATCCTGTCCCAACGGTCATCGTAGGCATAGCCGATTACAAAGCCTGACAGGACAAAGAAGAAGTCCACGGCGAGATAGCCATGGTTGATTATCTGGGTCCCGAAGAACGGGATATAGGTCTCGAAGCAATGGAACAGGATTACCATCAGCGCAGCCACGCCGCGAAGCCCGTCCAGAATCTCATAACGGGGCTTTGATGCAAGATAGATGTTTTCTTTGGCCATAGTTGCAGATACAGGGTCAAGTAATGTTATTGTTAGTCAGTTTTTACAGGTTATTGCCGGCTGCGCACCGCTTCAGGGGCATTTCTTTAAGAACGGTTCCTTCGAGGTCACGCACGCGTACTGTCGCGTCTTCATCGATGGTGGCGAATGTCGCCGGGTTGCCGCCTTTCGGGAATGTTATGCTGCCGGTGTTGCAGACAAGCACGCCTTCCGGTGTCCGCTCGAGCTTCCACAGATGGGTATGGCCGCAGAAAACGGCATCCGTTCCGTGCAGCGGGATGTTGTCTTCGCCCAGCCGGTGCCCGTGGGTAAGAAGGATTCTTGTACCTTCCGCCACAAGGATGCAGTAATCGCCCATGCAGGGGAATGAGAGAAGCATCTGGTCAACCTCGGAGTCACAGTTGCCCCTGACTGCCACAATCCTGCCGGCCAGGGCGTTGAGCCTTGCCGCGATGCCGGGGGCGTCGATGCCCTCCGGGATGCCGTTGCGCGGTCCGTAGTTGAGTATGTCCCCAAGTATCAGGAGCATATCGTAATGCCCGCGTTCGAGGAACGAGAGCACCTTCCCAAGGCGCGGCAAGCAGCCGTGTATGTCGGATACGACCAGGTATTTCATACTATCAAAAATTTTTACATTTATAAAAATTTTGTGAGAGTATGATAGCCGTTCGCTATCGCTCACTCTCACGATGAAAATCATTTGATATCGCCCATGGGCGAAAATATATCAAAGATTTTCATGTTCGGTTTCATTCTGTTATTCATGTTTTTCCATAAAAAAGGAAAGCCGAAGCCTTCCCCGGATGCAACCTGTCCACCCGGAGGGTCGCCAAGCATCCACCGCAAAGATATATACAATTTTTGGATTACAGGCAATGTAGCCGGATCTCTCTTGCGGGGCTATTGTTTACCGGCACAAACAAGCCCCTTTTTGTCATCCCGACCTGGCGAAGCGCGTTGAGAGATTCTGTTGATTCCTTGGATGACAATGGTTTTCCCCGAAGTTCCTCATGGCTTCGGGGTTATTGGTATTAGGAGAGGCCCCGTGAGATTCACCTGGGCGGAGGGAATTTGCCAGCTATCGCCCTCGTGAAATTCATCTGGGCCGTTGGAATTTACTAACTAATTGATTATAAGAATGATGGATTTTAGGAAGGGCCCAGATGATGACAAATTGCCTCCATCGGGAACGGGGATATGCCTTACAGGTACCTGTAGAGGGTCTGCCCGTTCCAGATGAATTTCACGGAAAGAAGAATCGAAGGACCGATTTGATTTTGGGATTCAGTTCTTAAGAATGGGATGGCGGATATCTACCACTGAAACTTGAGTGGAGTACATCAGCGTGATGTATTCACGGGACCACTTGCAACCGGGACATGATCAATCCCGGTGCCGGAAAGGAAATAGTCCGCATTACCCGGGATGTACCAGAATTAACTGCACCCGGGCGCTACCACGCGCCGTGGCGGAATGAACTTCTCTCCAGCTGAGATAATTGACACTCTCAAGGATATGAACTTCATAGCCGTGAGTGGAGAAGGCTATATACCGAGATACACCAGAACCGACCTTACCAACAACCTGCACGGATCCGCCGGCTTCAGAACAGATACGCAGATTATATCTAAGCAGAGTATGAAAACCATTATCGCAGAATCTAAAAAAACTGCAAAAAATGTAAGCGTTCACTTTTCCAACCCATTGATTTTCAACGGGCATTTTCGCAATTT
>JBJEJU010000055.1:0-26705 GCA_051878275.1 Candidatus Cryptobacteroides sp.
CGCACTCCGGCATATTTGGGACTATGGGGTATTTGGGATTTATAGAGGAAATATAAAAACATTCTGATTCATTCGCAACGGGGTGCAACTGCAATCCGCCACAAAAAACCGGCAGTTTCCGGGGCAGGGGCAGTCAATATTTCCGCTGCGGAAATTGGATGATTGCGTAAAAAACATTAAATTTGCACTCTTGTCGATAAAATTGAAATAACAAAAACTTTAAGAATATGGCAAAAGAAAACCTCAAGGACCTTGAAAAGGCCCAGCAGGAAATGGTGGACGAGAAGATTTCGTCCGTCGAAAAGTTCTTCAATGAGAACAAAAAGACCATCGTGGGCATACTTGTAGCCATCGTTGCGGTAGGTCTTGCGATCCTCATCTACAACAAGTTCTATGTCGAGCCGAAGACCGAGGAGGCCCTCCAGCAGATGTTCCCTGCAGAGGCCCAGTTCGATGCACAGGCCTATGACGTGGCGCTCAACGGGGACGGCAACATCATGGGATTTGCCGAGATTGCAAAGGAGTACGGCAACAAGGCCGGCAAGGCCGTTTATCTCTATGCCGGCGTCTGCGAGCTCCAGCTGGGCAACTACGAAAGTGCCCTGGGCTACCTCAAGAAATACAGCGGCAAGGACCCGATTCTCGCTGCAAAGGCACTCGGATGCATGGGTGACGCCTATGTAGGTCTCGGCGATAACTCAAAGGCCCTTTCCTGCTATGACAAGGCCGCTGCAAAGGCCGACAATATGTTCGCCGCTTCCTACCTCTTCAAGGCAGGCGTTGTGTGCGAGGAGGAAGGCAACCCGCAGAAGGCTCTCGGCTACTACAAGAGGATCAGGGAGGAGTATCCGCAGTCCCTCGAAGGCTACGACATCGAAAAATACATTTCAAGAATAGAGAACGCTGAGTAATATGGGAAGGGCATTTGAATTCAGAAAGGAAAGGAAGATGAAGAGATGGGGTCACATGGCCCGCGTCTTCACCAAGCTCGGAAAGGAAATCACCATTGCGGTAAAGCAGGGAGGTCCTGATGTTGTGGGCAACCCGCGTCTGCGCGCCCTCATCGCCGAGGCACGCAACGAGAGCATGCCTAAGGAAAACATCGAAAGGGCCATCAAGAAGGCCACCGACAAGAACGTCGGCGACTTCAAGGAGGTCGTTTACGAAGGATACGGTCCCCACGGCATCGCATACCTCGTGGAGACAGCCACCGACAACACCACCCGCACCGTTGCCAACGTGCGCAGCTACTTCACCAAATGCGGAGGCACCCTCGGCACAAGCGGCAGCGTAAGCTTCATGTTCGACCACAAGTGCGTATTCCGCATCAAGGAGGACCCGGCAAAGCCTGTTGACCTTGAAAGCCTCGAGCTCGAGCTCATCGACCTCGGACTTGACGAGATCTTCGAGGAGGAGACCGAGGACGAGAACGAGAACATCACAAAGCAGATTGTCATCTACGGCGACTACACGGCCTACGGAGCCATCCAGAAATACATCGAGGACAATGGCTACGAGCTCATCTCCGGAGGTTTCGACAGGATCCCCAACGTGGACCTCAAGGAAGTGACACCGGAGCAGAGAGTCACCCTTGACAAGCTCACCAACCTCCTTGAGGACGACGAGGACGTGACCAACGTCTTCACCACCCTCAAGCCTGAGGAATAAGGATAAATGCTCCATATAGACAAATAATCTGGAACGAAGCACCTATTTTTGGATGCTTCGTTTTTTATTTATCGGAGAGTTTTTAGTAAATTTGCTTGTTTTATTTCAATAAATACCTGATTTATGAGTATTCAGCAGGAAAATATAGCCAAACTCGTTGAGCGCAGGGCCAATGCCAGGATGGGCGGTGGCCAGAAACGTATAGACGCTCAGCACCAGAAGGGCAAACTCACTGCCCGTGAAAGAATTGCGTTGCTTCTCGACGAAGGTTCCTTCGAAGAGTACGATATGTTTGTACAGCACCGCTGCACCAACTTCGGAATGGAGAAGACACATTTCGACGGAGACGGAGTCGTGACAGGCTGCGGCACAATCGGTGGACGCCTCGTGTATGTGTATGCACAGGATTTCACAGTTACCGGAGGTTCCCTGTCAAAGACGATGTCGGAGAAAATATGCAAGGTGATGGACCTTGCCGCACGCAACGGGGCCCCTTGCATCGGGCTCAATGACTCGGGCGGCGCGCGTATCCAGGAAGGAATCGACTCCCTCGCCGGATTCGGAGAGATTTTCGAGCGCAACATCCTCTCTTCCGGTGTGGTTCCGCAGATTTCCGGAATCTTCGGCCCTTGCGCCGGAGGTGCGGTTTACTCCCCTGCCCTCACTGACTTTACCATCATGGTGAAGAACACCTCATATATGTTCCTTACCGGTCCGGCCGTGGTCAAGAGCGTCACCGGGGAGGAAGTGAGCCAGGAGCAGCTTGGAGGAGCGGCAGTGCACGCAGCTAAGAGCGGTGTGGCACATTTTGCGGCAGACAACGAGCAGGAAGGCATCGCCACCATCAAGGAACTGCTCTCCTATCTCCCGCAGAACAATATGGAGACAGCACCGGAAGTGCCGACCCAGGACCCTGTGGGAAGGGTTGACGATGCCCTGAACGCCATCATCCCCGACAATCCCAACAAGCCTTACGACATGTACTATGTCATCGGCAGCATCGTGGATGACGGGAAGTTCTTCGAGGTTCACAAGGAATATGCAAAGAACATCATCGTGGGCTTTGCGCATATGGGCGGACGCAGCGTCGGCATCGTGGCCAACCAGCCGAAGGTGCTCGCCGGCGTGCTCGACATCAACGCATCCCGCAAGGCATCCCGCTTCGTGAGGTTCTGCGACGCATTCAACATCCCGCTTGTCACCCTCGTGGACGTGCCGGGATTCCTCTGCGGCACCCAGCAGGAGTACGGGGCAATCATCACCAACGGGGCCAAGCTCCTCTACGCATACGGTGAGGCCACCGTTCCGAAGGTTACCGTCACTCTCCGCAAATCCTACGGCGGAGCTCATATCGTGATGAGCTGCAAGCAGCTGCGCGGAGACATCAACTACGCATGGCCATCTGCCAACATCGCCGTAATGGGAGCGGACGGGGCAGTCAACATCCTCTACGCCAAGGAAATCAAGGCAGAGGAAGACCCGGCAAAGCAGGCAGAGATCTTCGAAGAAAAGAAAAAGGAATACAACGACCTCTTCAGCAACCCTTACCAGGCTGCCCAGAAGGGATACATCGATGACGTCATCGAGCCGAGGAACACCCGCTTCCGCGTGATCAGGGCCCTCGAGCAGCTCGCCGGCAAGAAGCAGGACGTCCCTGCCAAGAAACACGACAACCTTCCTCTTTAACAGCCGTTTATGATGAAACACAGAATAATAGCAACGGTCGCCGTTCTCCTGGCATTCTGCGCCGGGGCCCGTTCGCAGAACGTCATTGACCTCATTGTGTCCGAGGTCATGGCGGAAAGCGATTCGCTCTCCCTCGTGGATGACTACGGCAGGAGGAACGGATGGATCGAGATCTTCAACACATCGCAGGGAACGGTCAATCTCGGAGGCTGCTACCTGACCGATGACAGGGACAACCTCAAGAAGAGCCTGATACAGAAGGGCGACCTCCGCACACAGCTGGGTCCGCGCCAGAGCATCGTGTTCTTTGCGAGCGGTGATTCCTCGGACGGTACTTTCTACACGAACTTCACCATCCGTCCCGGCAGCACCATCTATCTTGTCAGCAACGACGGAAGGACAATAGTGGACTCCATTGAAGTCCCGCAGGACCTCCCTGCAGGCATGTCAGTGACAAAGATTGCGGAAGACCTCAAGCAGATGGACTTCCGGACTGTTCCGCAGCCGGCAAAGCCTACCCCGTATTCATCTGCAGGCGCCCACAGCGCTGAATCCAAAGCACAGAAGATTGCCGAAAGCGACCCGCACGGATGGACCCTGACAGTCACATCGGTATCTGTGGTGTTCTGCGCACTCGCAATCCTCTGGTTCCTCTTCTGGATCCTGTTCGAGAGGCCTGCAAAGCAGAAAGCCAAAGCAAAGGACAAGCCTGCGGCACAGAAGAAAGCTGCCGCCAAAGGCGGAAAGGAGGACGAGATTGCAGCAGCCGTAGCCCTTGCCCTCGACATGGACGGAAACGGTGAGACATATGCTGCCATCGCAATGGCGCTCCATCTCCACCTCACTGACTGCGTCCATGACACAGAGCCTTACTTTATCACCATCAAGCGTTCATCTTCAAGCGATTGGAACGACAAGACACAGAATTTCAGAAAACACCCGACCAGATAAAACATAAAAATTATGGCAACATATAAATTCAAGATCAACGGCAACGCATACGAAGTTGCAGTGAACTCAATCGAAGGAAAGATTGCAAATGTCAATGTTAACGGCGCCGACTACCAGGTGGAGCTTGAAAACGCCCCTGCAGCAGCTCCTGTCCAGGCAGCCCCGGCACCGGTGGCAGCTGCTCCGGCAGTGGCCGCAACCCTTGCGCCTGCCGCTGCAGCACCTGCAGCAGACGGGGAAAAAGTCCCTTCACCTCTCCCTGGAGTCATCATTGAGGTATCCGTAAAGGAAGGACAGGCAGTGAAGGCAGGCCAGAAAGTGGCTGTCATCGAGGCCATGAAGATGGAGAACGAAATCTCCGCACCGAAGGACGGCACAATCACCGCCATCCATGTGGCCAAAGGAGATTCAGTGCTTGAAGGCGCAGACATCGTTACAATCGCATAAGCATTTATGGAGCAGATAATCAGCAGCCTGCAGCAATTCTGGCAGTTCACCGGATTTGCAAACTGCCAGTGGCAGAACATCGCGATGATCGTAATCGGAATTGCGTTCATCACGGTTGCAATCCTGAAGGAATGGGAGCCGCTGCTTCTGGTGCCGATCGGATTCGGTATGATCATAGGCAACATCCCTATGTTTCCGGGACTGAACATCGGCATATATGAAAACGGTTCCGTGCTCAACACCCTCTACCAGGGTGTGAAGATGGGATGGTATCCGCCTCTGATCTTCCTCGGAATCGGTGCGATGACCGATTTCTCGGCACTGATTTCCCAACCGAGGCTCATCCTCATCGGTGCTGCGGCGCAGATGGGTATATTCGGAGCATATCTGCTCGCCCTTGCCTGCGGATTCATGCCTAACGAGGCCGGTGCCATCGGCATCATCGGAGGTGCTGACGGTCCTACCGCCATCTTCCTTTCCTCAAAGCTCGCACCGGACCTTATGGGTGCAATCGCTGTATCGGCCTATTCATACATGGCCCTCGTGCCTGTGATCCAGAGGCCTATCATGCTCGCACTCACCACAAAGAAGGAGCGCCTCATCCGCATGCCGGCCCCGCGCCAGGTAAGCCAGAAGGAAAAGATCATCTTCCCTATCATAGGCTTCCTCACCACGGCATTCATTGTTCCGTCAGGCCTTCCGCTCCTGGGCATGCTGTTTTTCGGCAACCTGCTCAAGGAAAGCGGTGTGACAAGGAGGCTTGCAGAGGCTGCAAGGGGACCGATTGTGGATATCGTGACCATCCTCATCGGGCTCACCGTGGGTGCGTCCACACAGGCCGACAAGTTCCTCACAGGCAAATCGCTGCTCATCTTCGGACTCGGACTCCTGTCATTTGTCATCGCGACGACCTGCGGAGTGCTTTTCGTAAAGCTTTTCAACCTGTTCATCAGGGACCCGAAGAGGAAAATCAACCCGCTCATCGGAAATGCCGGTGTGTCTGCAGTGCCTGACAGTGCAAGGGTTTCAGAGGTTGTGGGAAGGGAAAGTGACCCTACGAACCACCTTCTCATGCACGCGATGGGACCTAACGTGGCCGGAGTCATCGGCTCCGCCGTGGCTGCCGGTATCCTGCTGAGTTTCCTCGGATAACATCTGCCCAACAGACAACATCATATAAAGAGGCCGGCCCAAAAGGGCCGGTTTTTTTGTAGTCCCGGGCAAATCACCGCGCACGAAACAAACAGGATCGGTAAGGGTTATAGCTAAATTTTTACTAACTTTGAAGATTTGATACGGACTATATACAAATGGACATTACCAACCCGAAAAGAATTGTGATTCTGGACGGTGCGATGGGCACCATGATCCAGAAATACGGACTGGAAGAGGAGGATTTCAGGCGTGGCTGTTTCGAAGGCCACCCCAAGGACCTGAAAGGCAACAACGAGTGTCTCAACCTCACGCGCCCGGACGTCATCGCCGAAATCCATAAGGAATACATTGACGCCGGAGCCGGCATAATAGAGACCAACACGTTCAGTGCCAACAGCATATCGCAGAAAGAATACGGACTTGCAGATATGGCTGCAAAGATGGCATACTGCGGTGCAAGGATAGCACGCGAAGCTGCCGACGCCGAGGCCGCTAAGCCGGGCGGACGAAAGGTGCTCGTGGCGGGAAGCATGGGCCCGACATCAAAGTCCCTGACCCTTGCCCCGGACATCTCCAATCCGGCACACCGCGACATCTCCTTCGATGAGATGGCCGCAGCATACTGCGGACAGGCAAAGGCCCTGATTGACGGCGGAGCAGACCTTCTGATTATCGAGACCTGCTTTGATGCCCTCAATACAAAGGCGGCCCTGTATGCCGTCAGCAGTATAAAGTGGGGATTCCCGGTAATAGTGTCCGTGACCGCAAGCGACAAGAGCGGCAGGACGCTGACCGGACAGACGATGGAGGCATTCTACAACTCCGTACGCCACTACCCTCTCGCCGCATTCGGCATCAACTGCGCCCTCGGAGCACACGATATGATACCTATAGTCAAGGAGATAGCCTCATTCTGCGAGGTGCCGGTCATCTGCTATCCCAACGCCGGACTCCCTGACGAGCTGGGCAATTACAACGAAAAGCCCGAGCATATGGCCTACCTTATGGGCAAGATGGGCAGGCACCTCAACATCGCGGGAGGCTGCTGCGGCACACTCCCCGACCATATCTGCGCAGTGTCAACGGCCTTGACGGACATAGCTCCGCGCGAGGTCCCGGGCAGGGACGGACACCTGAAAGTCAGCGGACTGGAGGCATATACCATTGATACGGCTAAAAACAGGTTCACCAATATCGGCGAAAGGACCAATGTGGCCGGCTCGCGCAAATTTGCCAAGCTGATTGCGGCCGGGGATTATGATGCAGCCGTGGGAGTGGCTGCGACACAGATTGAAAACGGAGCCAACATCATCGACATCAATATGGATGATGCTATGCTCGACAGCCCAAGGGAGATGGAGGCGTTCGTACGCTACATCGAAAACGACCCTTCTGTGGCAAAGGCTGCGCTGATGATTGATTCCTCCCACTGGGAGAGCATACTCGCTGGACTCAAGAACGCACAGGGAAAGTGCATCGTCAATTCCATCAGCCTCAAGGAAGGAGAAGAGGCTTTCCTGGGCAAAGCATTGGAAATCAGGAATCTCGGTGCGGCTATGGTGGTGATGGCCTTTGACGAGAAGGGACAGGCCACGACATTCGACCGCAAGGTGGAAATCTGCCGGAGAGCCTATGACCTACTCACATCCAACGGGATATCCCCGGAAGACATCATTTTCGACGTCAATGTGCTTTCCATCGGGACCGGCATCGAGGAGCACGCCCGCTATGCAGTGGATTTCATCGAGGCGGTGCGCTGGATAAAGGCCAATCTGCCGGGATGCTACACTTCCGGAGGCATTTCCAACCTTTCATTTGCTTTCAGGGGCAACAATCCGGTACGCGAGGCCATGCATTCGGCTTTTCTCTACCACGCAGTCGCGGCAGGACTTGATATGGGCATAGTCAACCCGGCGATGCTCCAGGTCTATGACGACATCGAGCCGGAGCTGCGCACCTGTGTGGAGGACGTGATTTTCGACCGCGACCCGCAGGCTACCGAAAGGCTCATAGCAAAGGCGCAGCAGATTATGGAGCAGCAGTCTTCCGACAAGGCTGGGGAGACAGGTGCTGCCGCGCAAGGTGCGGGAACAGCCGTGGACAGGATTACCGAGGCTCTGGTAAAGGGCAAGAGTGCGACCCTCCGGGAAGATGTGCTCGAGTGCCTTGAGAAGGAAGGGGCTGCCGTCAAGGTCATCGAGGGCCCGCTGATGTCCGGTATGGAGCGAGTAGGCGTGCTGTTCGGCGAGGGCAAGATGTTCCTCCCGCAGGTGGTGAAGTCCGCCAAGGTGATGAAGGACGCCGTGGCGATTCTGGAGCCTTATATGAAGGGGGACGGAGAGTCCTCCGGCGGCAGGCCGCTTGTGATAATGGCTACGGTCAAGGGTGATGTGCATGACATCGGAAAAAATATTACGGGGATTGTCCTGGGATGCAACGGATTTGATGTCAAGGACTTGGGAGTGATGGTGGACAAGGCGGAGATACTGGATGCCGCCGTGGCCGGGAAGGCTGCCATCATCGGGGTGAGCGGCCTTATAACCCCGAGCCTTTTCCAGATGGAAGAGCTTTGCCGGGAGATGACGGCGCGGCACCTGGACATTCCGCTGCTTATCGGGGGCGCCACCACTTCGGCGCTGCATACTGCAGTGAAGCTTGCGCCACTGTACGACCACGTGTTCTACGGTCAGGATGCGTCGGACACTGCCGTCAAGGCAAAGAGGATAATGCTTGACCGTGAGGCATTCGAGAAGTCGGAGCACGAGGCGCAGGGAAGGCTGCGCGATATGCGCCAGGGCCGGGCCGCGGCGCCGGCAGCGGGCTCGGACGAGGGAGGTTTCTCCCGGAAAAGCTACCTTACGAAGGCCGAATTCGAGCCGTGGGAGGCTGCGGCGCAGGAGATCCCGATAAAGGATCTTCAGAGTATGTTTGACTGGGATACTTTCCTGATGGCCTGCGGAGTCAGGGCTCCGCGTACCTCCACGCAGGGCAATCGGGAGATTGCCGGCCTCCGGGCCGAAGGCCGGAGGTGCCTGCGCGCCCTGGCAAGGGGCGCACAGGTGCGTGTGAGGTACTCGCTGAAGTTTTTCCAGGCTTATTCCAAGGACGATACGCTGGTACTGGAGGGTGGTGCCGGAGGAGGGGCCGCTCTTCCTATGCTCCGCCAGGAAGAGCCGGCACGCCGTGCCGACGGCAAGGTGTGCCGTATGTCGCTCTGCGACTGGGCCCCTCCTGCCGAATACGACACCCGTACCCCTGTGGGACTGTTTGCAATCAGCGTCCACACGGGTGACTGCCCGATGGTTTCAGATGCCGGCGGCCGGACCGCCAGACTTGCGGCAACGGGCTCCGCCGGGCCGTGCAGGTGTCCGGGCTGCGAAAGCACCTACGACAACCTCATAGAAAGGGCGGTCAGGGTGACCCTTGCGGAGACCGCGTCGAGATGGCTTGACCGCGAGTTGAAAAAGGCGCTTAAGAGCACCTCGAAAGTCATCTCCAAGCCGGCGGTGGGTTATGCCGCCTGCCCGGACCACTCGCTCAAGAAAGATATTTTCGGGCTGCTTCCGGGAGGAGCGGAAAGCCTTGGCATTGAGCTGACCGGGAGCTGCGCGATGATCCCGGACGCGTCCATCTGCGGACTGGTGTTCATCCACCCTGTCGCCGCCTTCCCGGAGATCAGGAAGATCAGCTCGAAGCAGTATGCCTCATATGCCATGCGCCGCGGCTTCACAGAGGAGCAGGCGCGGCAGTATCTGGGGTATCTGCTGTAGCGCGGAGGGACTTGCCATCGGCCCCTCGGGGCCTCCAAGGACTACAGCACGGCAAACCGCGTGGCGCCTGGAAAACCAGCGCAGGAAGCGCACCGGGCACGAAGGTGCAGACAAAGCAGCAGCGCCACCGGAATAATTTATACAGATTATTGATTGACAAACAGATAAAACGGACATACAGATGAAAATCACCGAAATGCTAAGGACATCGGCCTCGCCGTTCCCGTCGATTGAAATCGTTCCCCCGATGAACGGGATGCGCAAAAGCGACCTTCTGGACGCCATCAGGCCGTTCATGGAATTTGCACCCAAATACGTCAACGTCACATTCCACCGCGACGAGTACGAATTCCGCCAGGACACCCCTGGAGGAGGCTTTACCCGCCACCTTGTGCGCAACCGCATAAGCCAGGTGGCCGTCTGCGCAGCCGTAATGGCCGAAACCGGCATCGAGATGGTGCCCCACATCATCTGCGGAGGTGCGACAAAGGACGAAATCGAGAGCCAGCTCTACAACTTCTCATTTCTCGGAGTCCAGAATTTCATGGCCCTGCGCGGTGACGCCCTTACCGGGGAGAAACGCTTCGAGCCTGTCCCGGGAGGCTACAACCACGCCAACGAGCTCGTGGAAGGCATCCGCAGCTTCGAAGCAAAGACCGGTGCCGACGTGTGCATCGGCGTAGGGGCATACCCCGAAAAGCACTTCGAAGCCCCCAACATCGAGACCGACATCATCAACCTCAAGCGCAAGGTCGATGCCGGAGCCGACTACATCATCACCCAGATGTTCTTCGACAACAGCGTATATTACAACTTCGTGGACAAGTGCCGCGCAGCCGGCATCAATGTCCCGATCATCCCGGGCATCAAGCCGCTTTCCACTGCAAGACAGATCGAGCTGCTTCCGCAGAGCTTTTCCATCGACATCCCCGTCGAACTGACCGGCGCAATCCACGGAGCATCATCCAAAGAAGAGGCCTACCGCATCGGAACTGACTGGGCCATAGCGCAATGCAAAGACCTTCTCGCCCACGGCGCACCGGCCGTCCACTTCTACACGATGGGCAGGGCTACAAATATTGTCGAAATTATCAGAAATTGTTTCTGAAGGTCGAATACAATTATTTGAGGAAGGTTTTTTGAGGGTATTGGAAAATCGGTTAAAAATGCCGAAATTGCAACGATTTATCATTGATTTTTAAATAACACTATCAAATATGGACAAATTACAGGAACTTACAGACAAACTGTACAACGAAGGCCTTTCCAAAGGCAAGGCTGAAGGCGAAGCCATTCTTGCCAAAGCAAAGGAAGAGGCTGCCGCAATTGTAGAGAATGCCCGCAAAGAGGCCGCTTCCATTGTAGCCGAAGCCGAGTCCAAAGCAGCCGAGATCAAATCAAAGACTGCAAGCGACCTGCGCATGGCTTCCGGGCAGGCTATCCAGGCGACCAAGGGCGACATCGAGAACCTCATCCTCGCAAAAGCCGCACAGGCACCGGCAAAGGAGGCCCTTTCTTCAGCAGAATTCGTAAAGGCCATCCTCACCGAGGTTGCAAAGAAATTCAGTTCCGAGCAGTCGGCAGACCTTGAGGTCGTCCTTCCGGAGAAGCTCAAATCTGAGCTTGAGCCGTTCGTCAGCGGCGAACTCGGCAGGATCGTGGGCAAAGGCATCGATGCATCATTCTCCAAGAAGCTTTCAGGCGGATTCAACATCGGCCCGAAGAACGGCGGATACTTCATCAGCCTCTCCGACGAGACAATGTCATCCCTCCTTGGCGAATACCTCCGCCCGGCGACCAGGAAGATTCTTTTCGGAGAATAGTCTATGAACAACTACGAGTACATAATCTCCTCTCTTCCGGTCATCTCCAGTGATGCACAGTCCGGCCGCGGAATCGACTGCGACGGGATTGTCGCGTGGATAAAGGGACAGTGCTCAAAGAAAGACAATGAACTGATAGACAGCCTTCTTGCAGGATTCGACGAGAATACCCTCGGCGAAGAATTCTACAAAAGGGCCCTGTCTTCACGCAACAGTTTCATCAGGGAATACTTCACCCTCGACCTGAAGATGCGCAACGCAAAGGTGCGCTACCTCAACGGCCGCCTCGGGCGTCCTGCCGACCAGGACATCTTCCTTGACCCTGAGCTTTCTTTCGAAGAAAAGGAGTCATTGCCGCAGGTTTTCCGTTCCGGCGACCTGCTTGCCCGCGAGAGGGCGATTGACGATATGATGTGGGAAAGGATCAGTTCGCTTGTCCTTTTTGACTATTTCAACATCAACGTCATACTCGCATTCATCGCGAAGCTCCACATCATTTCCCGCTGGCTCAAGCTCGACGAAGAGAAGGGCCGTGAGATGTTCCGCAGCCTCGTCGGTGAGGTGCGCGGCACTTTCAAGGGAGTAGAGTATAACGGATAAGACAATAAAATACAACAGGATATGAATTCAAAAACAACAGGAACAGTTATAGGCATCGTTTCCAACCTTGTCACTGTGCTTGCCGACGGACCTGTCGCTGAAAACGAGCTCTGCTACATCCAGCTCGGCGACACCCGCCTCCTCGCCGAAGTGATCAAGGTCAACGGCCGCAACGCCCTCGTCCAGGTCTTCGAAAGCACCCGCGGACTGAAGAACGGCGACAAGGTCGAGTTTGAGGGAAGGATGCTCGAAATCACTCTCGGTCCGGGACTTCTGTCAAGCGTCTATGACGGACTTCAGAATGACCTCACCACCATGGAGGGCGTATTCCTCAAACGCGGAGAATACACCGACCCCCTCAACCGCGAAAAGCTCTGGGACTTCACCCCGATTGCAAAGCCGGGCGACAAGGTGATTGCCGCCGACTGGCTCGGGGAGGTGAAGGAAGGATGGCTGTCTCACAAGATCATGGTGCCGTTCTCCTTCAAGGGCGGATACACCGTCAAGAGCATAGTCCCTGCAGGACAGTACAATGTGGACCACGAGATTGCAGTCCTCACCGATGAAGACGGGGAGGACGTGGGCGTGACGATGACACAGAAATGGCCTGTCAAGGTGGCAATCAAGAACTACCGCGAGAAGCCGAGGCCGGACAAGATCATGGAGACCGGCGTGCGCGTCATCGACTCGTTCAACCCTATTGCAGAGGGTGGCACCGGATTTATCCCGGGACCTTTCGGATGCGGCAAGACAGTGCTCCAGCACGCCATTGCAAAGCAGGGAGATGCCGACGTGATAGTGATGGCTGCCTGCGGAGAGCGTGCCAACGAGGTCGTGGAGATCTTCACGGAGTTCCCTGAACTCATCGACCCTCATACAGGACGCCACCTGATGGAGCGTACCACCATCATCTGCAACACTTCCAACATGCCTGTGGCAGCACGAGAGGCATCCGTCTATACGGCCATGACCATCTGCGAATACTACAGGGCGATGGGACTCCACTGCCTTCTCCTTGCAGACTCCACCTCACGCTGGGCCCAGGCCCTCAGGGAGATGAGCAACCGTATGGAGGAGCTTCCGGGTGCCGACGCATTCCCTGTTGACCTTTCGGCCATCATCTCCAACTTCTACGCACGTGCGGGCATGGTCATCCTCAACAACGGCAAGCGCGGGGCAGTCACCTTCATCGGTACCGTGTCCCCTGCCGGAGGCAACCTCAAGGAGCCTGTGACCGAATCCACCAAGAAGACGGCACGATGCTTCTACGCCCTCGAGCAGAACCGCGCGGACCAGAAGAGGTATCCTGCAGTCAACCCGATCGACTCGTATTCAAAGTATCTCGAATATCCTGAAATCATCAGCTTCCTCGACGAGCATGTCCAGAAGGGCTGGGTAGGCAGGATCCAGGACGCCAAGAACATAGTCCGCAAAGGCCGTGAAGCCAACGAGCAGATCAACATCCTCGGAGATGACGGCGTGCCGATCAGCTACCATGAGACATTCTGGAAGTCAGAGCTCATCGACTTCTGCTTCCTCCAGCAGGATGCGTTCGACGCAATCGACTCCGTCTCCCCGATCTCCCGCCAGAAGTTTATGCTCGACCTCATCCTGGACGTCTGCAACCATGAATTCAGCTTTGCAGGCTACGAAGAGTGCAGGAACTACTTCAAGAACATGATCAACATCATCAGGCAGATGAACTACTCCGAATTCGAGAGCGAAAAGTTCAACTCATATCTCGCCGACCTCAAAAAACTTGTAGAAGAAAATGGCAAATAAGGCATATCAAAAAGTGTACACCTCTCTTGAGGCCATCACAAAGGCTACAGTCAGCCTCAAGGCACAGGGCGTAAGCAATGACGAGCTTGCCGTAGTGGCAGGAAGGCTTGCCCAGGTGGTGCGCACCAAGGGCGACCTCGTCACCCTCCAGGTGTTCTCCGGTACCGAAGGCATCCCGAGCAACGCAGAGGTCGTATTCCTCGGCAACCCTCCGGTACTCAAAGTCAGCGAACAGCTTTCCGGACGTTTCTTCAACGCCTACGGCCACCCTATCGACGGCGGCCCTGAAGTTGAAGGAGAGGAAAGGGTCATCGGCGGACCGTCCGTGAACCCTTACAAGAGGCGCCAGCCTTCCGAGCTGATCCCTACCGGCATCGCGGGCATCGACCTCAACAACACCATCGTCTCCGGACAGAAGATCCCGTTCTTTGCCGACCCTGATCAGCCTTACAACCAGGTGATGGCAGACGTTGCCCTCCGTGCGGACGTGGACAAGATCATCCTCGGAGGCATGGGTCTTTCCAACGACGACTACCTCTTCTTCAAGCACTCATTCGAGGCTGCAGGTGCGCTCGACAAGATCATCTCATTTGTAAATACTACCGAGGAACCTCCTGTGGAGAGGCTTCTTATTCCGGATATGGCTCTTACCGCAGCCGAATATTTCGCAGTGGACAAGAACGAGAAGGTGCTCGTGCTCCTTACCGACATGACCCTGTACGCCGATGCGCTCTCGATCGTGTCGAACCGTATGGACCAGATTCCTTCAAAGGACTCTATGCCCGGCTCGCTCTACTCGGACCTCGCAAAGATCTACGAAAAGGCCGTGCAGCTGCCTGACGGCGGTTCGATCACCATCATCGCAGTGACCACCCTCAACGACGGTGACATCACCCATGCCGTGCCTGACAACACCGGCTACATCACCGAGGGACAGCTCTACCTGCGTGCGGACACCGACTCCGGAAAGGTCATCATCGACCCGTTCCGCTCACTGTCGCGACTCAAGCAGCTCGTGCAGGGCAAGAAAACGCGTGAGGACCACAGCCAGGTGATGAATGCGGGCGTACGTCTCTATGCCGATGCGCAGAATGCCAAGACCAAGCTCGAGAACGGTTTCGACCTGAGCGACTATGACCACCGCGCCCTCGCATACGCAAAGGAATATGCCACAAGGCTCCTGTCCATCGATGTCAACATCAACATCAACGAGATGCTCGACACCGCATGGGACCTTTTCGGCAAATACTTCACCAAGGCCGAGACAGGTATCAAGCAGAACCTTATCGACAAATACTGGAAAGGCAATTAATTGACAGACAATGGCAATAAAGTTCCAATATAACAAAACGTCGCTGACCAACCTCGGCAAGCAGCTCAAAATGAGGCAGAACGCGCTCCCTACGCTCCAGAACAAGGAGTCCGCCCTGCGTCTTGAGGTGCGCCGCGCCAAGGCCGATGCGGAACGTGTTACTGAAGAACTGGAAGCCTCATTGCAGAGATACGACTACCTCGCTGCGCTTTGGAACGAGTTTGAACCCGGGCTCATTTCCATCACCGACGTGGAATTGAAAACCGTAAAGGTGGCCGGAGTCAAGACTCCGTACCTCGGGGAGATCCGATACGAGATCAAGCCGTTCAACGCCTTTGTGAAACCTGCCTGGTTTGCGGACGGCGTCGAGATTCTGAAAGAGCTCTCAAGGCTTGGAATCGAGTCCGAGGTGTATCTTGAAAAAAGCCGTATTCTTGAATACAACAGGAAGAAGACCACTCAGAAGGTCAACCTCTATGAGAAGGTCCAGATTCCGGGCTACAAGGAGGCTATCAGGAAGATAAAGCGCTACATGGAGGATGAGGAGAACCTCAGCAAGGCTTCACAGAAGATCGTGAAGAGCCGCCATGAAGCGGAAGAAGAGGAGGCTGCAGTATGATTGACAGAATGACAAAATATTCCTTCATCCTGCTTGACGGGATGCAGGAGGAGTTCCTGAGGCAGCTCCAGGAGCTCGGGGTAGTCGACATCACCCGCAGTCTCAAGCCTGTGGACGACAAGTCCACTGCCATGCTTGAACGTGCAGAGGAGATCCGCAAGGCCCTGGGTATTCTCCAGGAAGTGCCTTCGGAGGGTGCTTCGGCAGTCACTTCCCAAGACCCGGTTGCAGACACCTTTGCCCTGTCCGGGACATTGAAGGAGCTCTCCGCACGCCGCGACAGCCTTGACAGAAAGGCCGCTGAGCGCAAGCCATGGGGAGAATTCAACCCCGATGACATTGCAAGGCTCCAGGAAACAGGCTGCAGGGTACGCTACTACAAGGTGGCAAAAAAGAAGTTCTCCGAAGAATGGGCATCCATTGTACCTCTTTGCGTCATCAGCGAGGATGATTCCTCGGTATGGTTCGTGACCGTATCCGACGATCCCGCATATACTTTCCCTGTTGCTGAATGCCCTGCACCGGAAGCCTCCTGGAAAGAGACCATGGAGCAGCTTGACAGGACGGAAAAGGAGATTGAAGACACGCGGGCTAGGCTTTCCGCTCTGAAGGCCTGCGCCGGAGACCTTGAGAAAGAGCTTGAAGGCGGCCTCTGCGACCTTGACAGGTATCTTGCAGGTGAAGGCTGCTCAAAGGCTGTGGAAGGCCATGTGGCAGTATTCGAGGGATTTGCCCCGGTAGAGAATGAGGCAGCCCTTACGGATGCTTTCGACAAGATGCCGGTGCTCTGGTACAAGAGCGATGCCCGGCAGGAAGACAACCCACCTATCAGCCTTACCAACAACAAGTTCACCAGGATGTTCTCCGTCCTTACAGATATGTACGGACGCCCTGAATATGACGGTTTCGACCCGACTCCGTTCATCTCGGTGTTCTTCCTCCTGTTCTTCGCTTTCTGTATGGGCGATGCCGGCTACGGCCTTGTGCTTATCCTGGGAGGCCTGTTCATGGGCCGCGTGGCAAGCTTCAAGAGCATGGCCCCGCTTGTGGTCACCCTCGGAATCGGCACCACCGTCATCGGACTCCTGTTCCACACCTTCTTCTCGATGGAGATGCTCGACTGGGCGTGGATTCCGGACGGAGTGAAGAGCCTGATGCTGCCGAAGCATTTCACCAGGCTCCTGGGTACCCCTATGCCTGAAATGATTGCCAATATGGACGCTACGATGGTATTTGCCATCATCACCGGTGTAGTGCACCTGTGCCTTGCGTTCCTCGTGAAGGCCATCAACCAGACAAAGAGAAAGGGCTTCCTCAACTGCCTCGGGACCTGGGGATGGACGCTCCTTATTGTGGGAGGTACCATTGTCGGTGCCATTGCCCTTACCGGAGTGATGTCATCCGCTGTCACAAAGTGGGTGATCATAGTCCTCGGAATACTTTCCGCCCTGGGCATCTTCATCTTCAGCGACCTTCACCGCAATCCGCTCGCCAATATCGGAATGGGCCTCTGGGAGACCTACAATACAGCCACGGGCCTGCTCGGTGATGTGCTGAGCTACCTCCGTCTCTATGCCCTCGGCCTTGCAGGCGCAATGCTCGGTGCGGCATTCAACAGCCTCGGAGGCATGGCGGCAGGCGGCGGAGCACTGGGAATGGCAGGATGTGTGCTCATACTCATCGTCGGCCACGTCCTCAACATCGCCATGGCAGCCCTGGGCGCCTTCGTACACCCCCTGCGACTCAACTTCCTCGAGTTCTTCAAGAACTCCGGCTACGAGACAAGCCGCAGAAATTACAATCCATTGAAAAATACTAAATAACAATAAAAACAATCATCAATTATGCTCAACACATTTTTAGGTTATCTCGGTCTCGGACTTGTCCTTGCACTTCCCGGAATAGGCAGTGCAATCGGTACGACCATCGCAGGAAATGCCGCAGAAGGCGGTCTCAAGATCAAACCGGAGGGTTCCGGTAACTATATGGTGCTCTCCGCACTCCCTGCAACCCAGGGTATCTACGGTTTCGTTGCATTCTTTATGCTCCTCAGCAAGATGAGCGACCCGGCCAACGGAGTCATCGTCCTCGCAATCGGAGCCTGCGTAGGTCTTGTATGTATGCTTTCAGCCATCCGTCAGGGCCAGGTATGCGCCAACGGTATCGTAGGTATCAGCCAGGGACACAATGTGTTCACCAACACCCTGATTTACGCCGCTCTTCCTGAGTTCTACGCAATTCTCGGTCTTGTGGGCGCACTTATGATCTAATCAATCAAGACACAAAAAATCCGGCTGATAGAGATATCGGCCGGATTTTTCATATTCACTTTGCTGAAAGTGCCGCAATGCCTTACTGCCGGTCGCTGAATACCGAAGGAGGAAGCGGACGGCAGTTGTAGCCGGAGGCCATTGATTCCCCGTAGGCACCGGCGCTGCGGATTGCCATCAGGTCTCCCCTTCGGCACTTGTCGATTGAGGCGCCCTTGAGGAACACGTCGGAACTTTCGCACACAGGCCCCACGACATCATAGATTTCCTCCGGCTCGTCCGAAGTGAGGTTCTCTATCCTGTGGTAGGCCTTGTAGATTGCAGGACGTATGAGCTCGGTCATGCTGGCATCGATGATTGCAAACCTGCGGGTTGTGCCCTCCTTGACATACAGCACCCTGGAAATCAGGGTTCCGCAAGGGGCCACGATGCTCCTTCCGAGCTCGAAATGGACAGCGGTGCCCTGCGGGAGCTGGAGATGCTTCCTGAATGTCCTGAAATATGCATCGAAGTCTGCGATGTCGAGGTGGTTGGGATGCTGGTAGTTGATGCCCAGTCCCCCGCCCACATTGATGTCCCCGCAAGGGAGACCCCTCTTGGCAAGGGAATCGCGCAGGCTGTTGATGCGGTTGCACAGGGCCACAAAATCCATCATGTCAAGGATTTGCGAACCGATATGGAAATGCAGTCCCATAAACTTGACGTGCCCGAGGCGGAGGGCAAGACGCAGGACGCCCTCGAGCTGCTCGTAGTTGATGCCGAACTTGTTTTCGGCAAGGCCGGTGGTGATGTTGGAATGGGTGTGGGCTCCGATGTCCGGATTGACCCTGAGGCTCACCGGGGCAGTTTTCCCGGCCCTTCCGGCAAGCTCGTTGATGACCTCCAGCTCCGCGGCGGATTCCACATTGAAGCGGCTGATGCCCGCCTGAAGGGCATAATTGATCTCCCAGTCGCTCTTCCCCACCCCGGCGAACACTATTCCCTCCGGAGGAAATCCCGCATCGAGGGCAGCCTTGATCTCTCCGCCGCTCACGCAGTCAGCCCCAAATCCGGAAGAGGCTATTTCCTTGAGGATGACAGGGTTGAAATTGGCCTTTACAGCATAATGCACCCTTGCTCCGGGCAGGACAGCCGAAGATTCGGCCACCTTGCGGAGGGTGCGGCGCAGAAGGTCAAGGTCGTAGTAATAGAAAGGCGTGCGCAGGGAGGCGAACCTTTCTACCGGAAAAACTCCCTTAAGCATTGCCGAAGAGGCATTTGCTGAGCGAGCGCAGCGTCCTTGCCTTGTCTTCTTCCTTTACGAGGAAGGAGATGTTGTTGTTGCTTCCGCCATAGGAAATCATCCTGACAGGGATGTCCTTCATGGCCTCCATGGCCCTTGACTCGAAGCCTACATTTTCCCAGTCCATGTCGCCCACGACGCACACTATGCACATGTCGAGGTCAACCGAGACGGTGCCGTATTTCTTGAGGTCGTGGATGATCTCGCCGAGATGGAGGGTGTTGTCGATGGACATCGACACTCCCACTTCCGAGGTGCAGACCATATCGATTGAAGTCTGGTAGCTCTCGAAGATTTCAAACACCTTGCGCAGGAAGCCGTGTGCGAGGAGCATCCTCGAAGACTTGATGCGGATGGCGGTGATATTGTCCTTTGCGGCGATGGACTTGATGGTGCCGTATTCCTTTTCGTTGTTGATGAGAGTTCCCTGTGCGGCCGGGTCCATTGTGTTGAGCAGGCGCACCGGGATATTGGCGTAGCGAGCAGGCTGGACGCAGGTCGGATGGAGGATCTTGGCCCCGAAATATCCGAGCTCGGCGGCCTCGTCGAAATGGAGGTGGCGCACTGCGGTCGTGCCCTCGACGATGCGCGGGTCGTTGTTGTGCATGCCGTCGATGTCGGTCCAGATCTGGATCTCCTCTGCCCCGATTGCCGCGCCCACGAGGGATGCGGTGTAGTCGGACCCGCCGCGGAGGAGGTTGTCCACCTCGCCGTGAAGGTTGCGGCAGATGAAGCCCTGGGTGATGTAGAGGTCGGCCTCGCCCGCATTTGCCATCACTTCCTTGAGATGCTCCCTGATGTAGAGGCTGTCAGGCTCGCCCTGCGCATCGGTCTTCATAAAGTCGAGCGCATTGAGCAGCACCGGCTTGAAGCCCTGCTGGAGAAGGTAGTAGTACATGAGATGGGTGGAGAGGAGCTCTCCCTGGGCCACGATGAGCTTTTCCTCGGTCTGGGTGAAGAGCATCTTGGTGAATCCCTTGAGGTAGTTGAACACCCCGTCCACATATTCCTCTGCTTTGGTGCGGTACTCCTGATTGTCGTAGAGTTCGGCAACGTGCTTGTGATACTTCGCCTCGAGCCTCGATACGGTCTCCATTGCGCCTTCGGCGTTTTTGTTGTAGAGATAGTCCGCAATCTCGAGAAGAGTGTTTGTGGTGCCGGACATTGCCGACAGGACTATAAAATTGCCTTTTTCCGCAGTGATGATTCCTGCGACATCCTTGATTCTCTGGACGGAACCTACCGAGGTACCGCCGAACTTCATTACCTTCATTTTAACACTACTTTTTGCGCGGGACTGTGCCCGGTTTGTTACATTGCAATTAGGGCGCGCAATTTAGCATTTTATTCCGGTTTTTTCCATACCCGGAATGGTGATTTGCAAAGATTTATCGTTTTAAAGACGGCAAAGATGCTGTTTTGCCGGCAGACGATGAGCATCCTTACCGGAACAGGGCATCCATTGTCACGGCAGCTGGAGGAATCCCTGTTCGAAAGCATCGGGGAACACGAATTTCTTCTCCCCGACGAGGAATCTCACGAAAATGAATTTCTCATTGCGATTGATTTTCACTACTTTACCGTTTCCGAACTTCTTGTGCCTTACCTGGGTCCCGATTCCGACGGAAGCCATGGAGTCCTTCAGGCGGGCTTGCGGCATCCCGGCGGATTCACCGGAAAAGGCCCGTCCCTGAGCAGGACTGGCTTTAGAATCATAGCCCTGCAGACGCACCTGTCCGGCCTTCTCACGGACAGCATCATGACGGGTACTTTTCGCTGCAGGGCCCTGCCCGGCCCCGACATCATCCGCTGCAAAACCGTAAGGACTGTAATCCACATCAGTCAGGGACAGCTGCTGATTGTAGAAAAGTTTCTCATACTGGCTCCTGCGGAGTGTCGTATCCCAACCGCCGACCTCATCGCCCTCACGCCTGTCTATGCCGGTATAGGTCAGGGATGAATCCTCATACCGCTTGAACTTGAAGATGGCATCGTTCATAAGCGGAGCATTGAACACCCCGAGCGAGCACAGCATATTGAAGTCCTCCACCCCAAGTCCTGTCACCTTCTTGAACAGGCCCGGCTCAAGCTGGGTAATCACATCCTTGAGACAGCGCTCACGATAGTCTGTAAGGTACATAAAGACAGGGATGCGTGTAGCGAACTTGATGAGTTTCTCCTGGATTTGCCTGCGCTTGCTTTTCAGCTCCCTTTCCTCCTCGGACATTTCCTTCTTTTCCTTTTTGGTCGGATTGACATTTTCCTTTTTTGCCTTTTTCAGGGCGTCCGACTTGTTGATTATGGTCGCGAGGTCGTTGTTGAGATTGCGGAACCCCTCTATGCTCATAAGGGCCTTCATCGCTTCAGGACTGTCCAGAAGGCGTTTGAGGGTGTCGTTGTCCACATTGACAAGCAGGGCAGACTCCCACCTTTTGGCAAGCAGGGTAGCGGATGTGCCGGCAAGGGCAATATCCAGAATATCCTGGGCATCAACCTCTTTCATTGTGCTGCCGTCGTAGGCGAGCACAGGTAGGAACTTTATGAATTCGCCCACCTTGGCCTCCGGATTGGACTCATTGATATCAAGCCTGCAGCTGTAGTCCGATATCTGGCGGAGTGCCCTGTCGAGGGCAAAATCAAACACATAGCACTCATTCTTCATAATGGTCCTTCCGCCCTCGCCGTCCTTTACCTCCCACGGGCTCTGCACCCTGAACGCAGCCTGGAAATAGGTCTCCGGGCTCTTGAGGTTGCGCAGCATAAGTATTCCCGTCCATGGCTTTACTGTCACACCGGTCGTAAGCTTTCCGCACGAAAGGGTTATGGTCTTTGTGCGCAGCGGATCGTCCATCGCCGCCTGCACAGGATAAAGCGCATCCAGGCCGATTCCGGCCCCGGATCCCGCACACACGACGACAGTGTAGTCGTGATAGAAACGGTTCTGCCTCTGTCTCAAAAGGTTGGCCATAGCATGGCACGAAGCCACATTCGGAAGGAACCAGAGAGTATGCGAAAGCACATTGAGCAGCCTTGCATCACTGAAAGGCATCGGAGGACGCCTGTCGCGTCCAAGCTTGAGGTCATCAATGCCCGACGGCAGATATGACCCGCGGATAAGATCCAGCCACTTCTGCACCTCATCCTCATATCTGAACCGCGCATCCTTCCCTTTTCCCTCTGCCGAAAAGAACAGATTGAGGTCAAATTCGTCAAACTCACCCTGCCTTGCAACCTCCTGGATTTCATCCGGCATACGGTAGGTCAGCATCACCATCCGCGGAAGGGAAAGATAAGGGTTCCCTCCGCCCTTCCATTCGGCCTTTGCCCTCTGCTCATCGGAATATGTCCAGTTGAAAATCTGTTCCTCGATGAATTCGCCGTTGTTGATGGCACGGAACGGAGTACCGGAAAGGAAGAGATAGTATCGCGTGGAAATCGGCAGCCAGGATTCGTTGATGGCATTTCCGGCCTCCCTGCTCTGATATTCTTCCGCATCGAAATTGACCTGTTCCTCCTCGTCCTCCTTCTCAAAGAGTTCCTTTGCACGCTCACGCCAAGCACCGAAATGGTATTCATCAAATATTACAAGGTCCCAGCTTGTAGTGTGTATAAACTCGTTCTTTGTCTTGATGCCTCCGTTCTCGTTGGTGCCGAGAAGGTCCTGGAAAGAGCCGAATACTACAATAGGCCTGGATTTGTCGGCATTGAGATATTCCTGGTCAATGTTGAGATTGTTGTTGCGGGCGTCCTTGTTGGATATGAACTGCCACCCTTCGAAATCGATATGGGTCACGAGGTCCTCCCTCCAGGCAGACTCCACGGCGGGCTTGAAAGTGAGCACAAGGATGCGCCCCAGGCCCATTTTCTTTGCAAGCTGATAGGCGGCGAATGTCTTGCCGAAACGCATTTTCGCATTCCAGAGAAACTTCGGGATACGGTCAGGCTCATCCTTTAGTGCCTGCTCGAAATACCTTTTAGTCTTCTCCACCGCCCTGTACTGCTCCGGGCGCATCGCAAAGTCCTTTGTCCTGTTTTCAAGGTTGGCGCATCCGGTGCGCAGTGACAGTATTGCCGACTCCACATCGTCCACGCTGCACCTGAACCATTCGTCTGTCCTGTCGGCAGGATTGAGCCGGCGGCATCCGTTACTCTCCAGGATCCTGTGGACATCCTTGTCGGTGAAGCAGGAGCCGTCGATAGACATGGCGGACTCCACCAGGACTATTTCGTAGCCGAGTTTGCTGGTGTGGAGCTGTTCTTCTATACGCCGGCGCGCATTGCGGTCGGTGTATCCTATTTTGAGATAGCCCTTGTGCGAGGCGACTCCGGGAAGGGAATAGGCATAGATGGTCGGGGTGACGGCCGGGCGCTGGGGGAAAAAGTTCTGGTCCATGGCAGGTGCAGTTATCGTTTTGAGTGTCAGAAGGTTTCAAATAGCAGGCAAGGGTACCGGGACATCATTCCATCGGGCGGATCATACTCTCGATGAATCCTATCTCGTCATCAGTCAGACCGTATTTGGCGTAGAGCTGCCGGTCGATATCGTCCGGAGTACCTTTCCAGTCAATGTCGGAGCGGGACGAAAAGTCCTGGAGCGGTACGAAACAGAATTTGTCTTTGGATATATTAATAGAAGATAATGCCTGAAGCAGTAAAAAACGGAAGAACTTTGTTTTTACATACAGTTCCATATAAAATGCTTCTTTCTTTGTTCGAAAATCTCCAAGGCACAAATATGTCTCACTACATACACTTTTGGGAGGAAGTACTTTTAATGAAGATACAACCTGATAATTACCTTCAGAAGTAGGCTTATTTCCTCCAGACATTGCTTTTGTAATAATTACCTTATATTTATCGATTATATTATCTTTATCTTCTACTTCATCAGAACTGATATAAGACACACCATTCAGGGAATAAAGAGTATAATCATTTGCCCTTTGTACCTTGTGTCCCAATTCGCTACTGATTATTGAAAAACAATTTCGGCTATGTACAACATTATTGAGAGATGCTTCTTTAAGTTTTTTTATTTTTCTTACAATTAGAACAGCAGTGTTATCTCGCACAAAAGTATCATACTCGTTTAGTTTTCTCAAAACTTTGGAAATCGCTTTTCCTTGTTTAATATTTGTAACGCAACATTTCCCCTTATAGTCTTTGTCCCATAAGAAATAACATACCCCACCAGCAATTGTTACTCCAGGAAAACAATCACTACTATCAGCATAATCGACTATTTCTCTAATGTTTGGACAATTCAACATATTGAATCTAAAATTATCAAGTCCCTTTCCTCCAGCAAACCATCTGGCAGGAATGATCATTGTCAAATATCGTGGTTTCAGTTTTAGAGCCTGTTCAACAAATTTATGATATAAAGGCATTGCACTTGAACCTGTTCCTCCCCCATCACTCAATTGATACGGCGGATTGCCGATTATTACATCAAAATGCATATTGAATACTTTCTTTGCGTCAAGGTTGTGTATGAATTGATATGCGTGGCTTTCGAGTTCCGGGCCACGGTCGTACTCGCTCTGCGAGGCTCCGCACCAGATGCATTTGCCGTCTTTCCAACTGTGCCCGATGCGCTGATAGATAATGTTGCCCTGAGGCCTGTCTTCCGGGAAACGGTATGCCGACCATTCGCTGCTCGGGTATTTGCTGCAATAGACGCTCCGGCGCGACAGCAGGCTTGTAAGCTCGGTGATGGCTATGCCGAAAAGCTGTCTGGAGAAGATGTGCTCCAGGCGTTTCTCAAGGTCGGGGATCTGCCCTTCCAATCCTTTTATCAGGCGTTTGGCTATTTCCCGCAGAAAGACTCCGCTCTTGCAGCAGGGGTCGAGGAATGTGGTGTCGGGATTTTCAAACAAACTCTGCGGGAGCATATCTAGGACCCTGCATGCAAGCTCCGGAGGGGTGAAGACCTCGTCGTTGCTCAAGTTGGCTATGCACGAAAGCACGTCCGGATTATAGACGTTCTGAAACAGACTGTTCTCCATCTTCTTGTACCTTTTTATAGTGTGTTACGTACCTTTTCAGGAATGTTCCCCCCTCACAGGCTATCCCTCCACCCCTGCCGAACAGGCCATCTTCGGGAGCAAGGAGTCCGGCCATTGTGTAGTCGGAGCGCTGCATATGGATTGAATCGATCAGTGCCCATTCGGAAAAGACTATCGGGGAGGGAGTGTCGTTGCCGTTGTCGTCCACGCACATAAGAGTCAGTGCGTTGCCGCAGATGATGTTGCGGCTTATGATAAAGCGCGCGGCTTCCCTTGCCTGTGACGAGGCGTTTTTCCCGCACACGGCTGAATACTGTGAGTCCCATATGGAGAAAAGCCTTTCCCGGCAGGCAAGGACATTGTCGTTCATAATGTCTATGCCGTAGAGGCTACCGAGGGCAAGAATCGAGTTCTTTTCGAAGTCCCGGGGGCTTTTTCCGTATTTTTTTACAAGGAATGAGAGCTTGCGTCCGAGAATGGCAGACAGGAAGTTGCCGTCGCCGCAGGCCGGTTCGAGAAAACGGCTGTCAGGGCGGATGCATTCGTCGGCGACAAGGTCCAGCATTGCGTTCACTTCACGCTCTGCCGTAAAAACCTCTCCGCGCTGGGAAACCCTTTCCCTGGATTTTATCTGGGACTTCTGCCGCCCTTTATCTGCCATTGCAGTAATACAAGTGCGGTCAGGGCTACACTATCCGCGGTTAACCGTTGCCTTCAAGACATAAAAAAAGCGTGAAGCCCTGCATCTTTGCTCGCTTCACGATCTGAGGCTCGTAGGAAAGCCCTGTCTGTCGAAGACGAGCAACGCCTAAGCCCCACGCCGATATGTAATCATTGCCTTCATTGCGCAGACGTCCACAGGGTACACCTATGGCTATACAACACAGTGAAGGAATGCTGTTTACATACCTTCGGGGCATTCACGTTGCTTTGTTTCTGACAGACAATTTGAAATTTTCCTACGATTTCAGATCGTCAAAACCAAAGCGTAGTAAACGCCTTATAATATGTCTTGTCCCACCCTCCCTGCCTGCCGCAGCAGGCCATTCGGCGCAGGACAGGACAAATATACACAAATTCCGCTGATCTTTCAAAACCGCACCGCCTTTGCCGGAAGCTTTTTCCGACGTTTGTTTTCAGAAAGAAACTTTTGATATTTCAATAATAATCCTGTTTTTTGCATGAAAACTATAGATATATCAAAAGATGTATGAAGATGCAACATGCATTTCATTGCTTCTATTTGAAAATATTCTGCATCATATTCCCCAAAGAATACCCCAATTCAAGTGAACAGTGCAACAAAGGTGTAAGGCTGTGAAGGCGCGGCGT
>JBJEJU010000056.1:0-68175 GCA_051878275.1 Candidatus Cryptobacteroides sp.
TGCCGTTGGTGAGGGTAAAAGACTTGCCGTCGCTCAAGGTAACCTTGACACCATTAGAAACGCTCTCAACTCCGGTGATGACACTTCCGGCCTCAATTTTGGACTTGAGCTCGTTCAAAGTACCTTCTACTGCTGAAAGGCGGTCATCGAGGCTGTTGATGTCCGCCTCATAATCCTGACAGCCAGTAAAGGTCAACACCCCGCCCATAAGGGCAAGTGTCAGAAAAGTTTTGAAAAATTTTTTCATAACTGCATTAAATGTTACAAGTTGTATAAAAATATTATTACACTTTTTCAAATCTCCCTTTCATACACCTGCTATTATATAGATGTATCCGGGATGGGCAGCGGTCCTGATGTCTGTTTACCGGCAACAATAGATAGAATCATATTTCCCGTCTGTGCCATTACATATAGTTCAAGCATCCTGATCCGGTCAAAAGTCAACTCCAGCACTCGCCAAAGGGCTTTTTCGTCCGCCTTTCCGTATCATATATGATACGCACGGGACAAAGATATATCAAAATATTTGCATTTCAAAATAAAAATTAAATTTGATAAAAATGCAGATTGATCCGGACGACGCGATAAGGACGATAGCGTCAAAAATCAAACAACAGAGACTAGCCCAGCAAATGACTATCCAGGAACTGGCTTACCGATGTGAGATGGAAAGATCCAATATGAGCCGTATTGAATCAGGAAAAGTAAATGTAACCGTCAAGACCATGTGCTCAATATGCAACGCACTGAATGTCAAACTAAAAGATATAATTCCTTAAAATAATGGAGGGCATCCCGGAGGATGCCCTATGATTTTTTACGGGGAATTGCAAATTTCCCGGAGGATTATTTTATCAGATTGAGGAACTCGTTGCGGGTGCGGGCGTCGCGGAGGAAGGCTCCGGAGAAGGCCGAGGTGGTGGTCACGGCATTGGACTTTTCCACGCCACGGATTTTCATGCAGGTATGCATAGCCTCGATTACGACGGCCACCCCGAGAGGATGGAGCGAATTCTGGATGCAGTCACGTATCTGGACCGTGAGCCTCTCCTGTACCTGGAGCCTGCGGGCATAAGTATTGACAACCCTTGCCACTTTGCTCAGTCCCGTGATGGTGCCGTTGGGGATATATGCCACGTGGGCCTTGCCGATGAACGGAAGCATATGGTGCTCACACATCGAATACAGTTCAATGTCCTTGACAAGGACCATCTGCTGGTACTCCTCGTCGAAAAGGGCCTGCTTTATGATGAGTTCCCCGTCCTGGGTATAGCCCTGGGTAAGATACTGCAGAGACTTTGCAACCCTTTCAGGCGTTTTCAGAAGTCCTTCCCTTTCAGGATCCTCGCCAAGAAGGCGCAGGATTTCCTTGACGTGAACGGCGATTTCGGAGGTAGTCTGCGGGTCGTAATTGTCTTCTTTGTAGTATGCCATATCCTTATGTTGCTTTTTTATGAATTTGAATCGCAAAATTAATGAAAATTAATTCAATATAAAGAAAAATTCCTATATTTGCGCTCCATAATTTGCACAGGCGGAGTCATTCTGTTGACAATCAGGGAGAATGCTCCGTAACGCAGGCTCTCAACAGTCCCTGGAGAGACGGGCGGAAGAAGCAGGGACATATGTTTGTTTTTAAAAAGAAATATAACATGTACTGGACACTCGAACTTGCAAGCAGCCTTGATGATGCACCATGGCCTGCAACCAAAGATGAACTGATAGATTACGCCAACCGTTCGGGAGCACCCGAGGAAGTGATGGAGAACCTTCTCGAACTGGAGGATGACGGCGAGATATACGAAAGCATCGAAGACATCTGGCCGGACTACCCTACCAAAGATGACTTTTTCTTCAACGAGGAGGAATATTAGAATATGAAAAAGCAGCGGAAATAATCCGCTGCTTTTTCATATTCTGTCCGCCGCTTTTCAAATTGCCGCCTTCCTGTTTTTCAGCATATAAAATATGGCGATGGAAAGGCAGAAGATCGATACACCGAGGTACGGAGTGGAGCCGGCGGGGAGATTGAAGCCGATTTTGGCCGTGAGGATGAACGTCAGGGTCACCGATGTCATAAAAGCGGCAGGAATGAGTCCAAGCATATAGCTGATACCCCTCCTGTTTTTTGCAAGGAATGCCGTTACGGTCCACAGCGCAAGGGCTGCCAGCGTCTGGTTGGCCCAACCGAAATAGCGCCAGATGATGTCGAAACCCTCGGCATTGGCTATGTTGAACCATAGCAGTGCAGCTGTGACGATGAAAATCGGGATGCTCACCACAAGGCGGTTGCGCATCGGTTTCTGGTCAAGTTTGAAGGCATCGGCCACAATAAGGCGCAGACTGCGCAGGGCGGTGTCCCCGCTTGTAATCGGCGCAGCCACGACGCCCAGGATTGCAAGGATGCTTCCTACAGGGCCAAGCCAGTATTTGGAGACCGTAGTGACCACCTGCGGAGCAGCGCTTACGCCCTCGGCACCCATTTCGGCGTTTCCGCCCGCAAAGAAGAAATAGGACGAGACAGCGGCCCAGACAAGTGCCACGATACCCTCGGTAATCATCGCTCCATAGAATACAGGACGCCCGAGGCTCTCATTCTTCATGCAGCGCGCCATCAGCGGGGACTGGGTAGCGTGGAAACCGCTCACCGCACCGCAGGCAATCGTGATGAAAAGCACAGGGAAAATGCTTCCGGAAGAAGGGGCACGGTTCTGCAGCCCGCTCCAGAGCTCCGGCATGCCTGAAGGCCACTTTGCAAACAGGCAGGCAAGCAGGGCCACCGCCATGAAGAGGAGCGCAATGGCAAAGACCGGATAGAGTTTGGCGATAATCTTGTCAATAGGCACAAGAGTGGCTATCACATAGTAAATCAGCACTATAAGCACCCAGATGAAGGTTGTATCCAGGGCAGGGGTGGATGTGAATGACCCGAGGATGAGCGCCGGGCTGTAGACAAACACCGCTCCGACAAAAAGCAGCATCACACCGGAGAAAGCTATCGACACGCTTTTTGCCTTCGGGTGGAGATGCTCACCGACGAGCTCCGGCAGACCGGCTCCCCCGCTGCGCACCGAAAGCATGCCCATCATATAGTCGTGGACGGTACCGGCGAAAATACAGCCCAGGACTATCCACAGATAGCACGAAGGACCGAACTTGGCTCCCATTATGGCTCCGAAGATCGGGCCTGTGCCCGCAATGTTGAGAAACTGGATCATAAACACCTTCCACGAAGGAAGAGGGATGAAATCCAGCCCGTCCGACTTGCTGTATGCAGGAGTCTTCCTGCTTTTGTCCGGGCCGAAGACCTTTTCGGCCAGCCTTCCGTAAAGCATATAGCCCAATACCAGGGCCAGAATGCTGACAATAAGGGTTATCATTGATATAGCTGTAAATCCCTACCTGTTTTCTTCCTCAAGTGTGTGGAACGAGCTTCCGTCGAAGCAATGGGTGCATATCCTGCACTTCGGCAGGCCTATGGCCTTGACAATCGACTCGATTTTGCTGAACTTGAGCGAATCGAGATTGAGCCGGCGCGCTATCTCGGCAACCATCCTCCCGTACTGCGGGGAATCCGTCCTGGCATACTCTTCCACATTGTCAGTATTTCCGCCCTCGAGATCTGCTATTATGCGTCTTGTGATAAGCTCCATCTCGCTCTTGCTTGCGGAGAAATTGACAAACGGGCATGCGTACAGAAGCGGAGGACAGGCAATCCTCATATGCACCTCCTTCGCGCCGAGTTCATGGAGACGCTTTGTGCTGTCCTTCAGCTGGGTGCCCCTTACGATGCTGTCATCGCAGAAAAGTACCCTCTTGCCACTGAGGATGTCATCGTTGGGAATCAGCTTCATCTTGGCGACAAGATTCCTCATCTCCTGGTTGACAGGCATAAACGAGCGCGGCCAGGTCGGGGTGTACTTGCATATGCCCCTCTTGTAAGGCACATTGTGTCCCTCGGCATACCCTATGGCCATTCCGATGCCGCTGTCAGGGATGCCGCTGACGTAATCCACCTCAGTTTCATCCTCACTTCCCATTATCCTTCCGGTCATATTGCGCATCTGCTCCACATTGCGGCCTTCGTAGAAGCTTGTCGGGAAACCGTAGTAAATCCACAGGAACGAACAGATCTGCATTCCCTTGTTGGGCTGGCGCAGGACCTCGTAGCCGTCCGGACTGATGCGGACGATTTCTCCCGGGCCGAGATAATGGTCGATTCCGTAACCGAGATTGGCAAAGGAAGTTGTCTCGCTTGCAACTGCCATCGCCCCGTCCTTTTTCCCTATGATGAGCGGAGTCCTTCCCCAGTTGTCCCTTGCGGCTATGATTCCGTTTTCGGTAAGCAGCAGGAGGGAACAGGAGCCCTTGATTGTCCTGAAGACATTCTCGATACCCTCCACAATGTCGCGGCCCTGGATGATAAGCAGCGAGATGAGCTCGGTCTGGTTGATTTTTCCGCTGCTGAACTCGCTCAGCGGCATATTCTTGTCCAGAAGATCCTCTGAAATGTCGTCAAGGTTGTTGACCTTTGCCACCGTAACGATTGCAAACCTTCCGAGATGCGATTTCATCAGGAGCGGCTGGGCGTCCGTGTCGCTGATGACACCGATGCCGGCGTTGCCCTTGAACTTGGAAAGCTCCGCCTCGAACTTGGTCCTGAAATAGGATGATTCAAGACTGTGGATGCTCCTGTTGAAGCCGTCGGTCCCGCTGTAGGTAGCCATGCCGGCACGGCGGGTGCCGAGGTGTGAGTGGTAGTCTGTTCCGTAGAAAAGGTCGGAGATGCACTCGCTCTCCCTGGATATTGATCCGAAAATTCCGCCCATGATTATATGCCCGTTTTTTGAAGTTGCAAAGGTATGAATTCGATTGCGTTTGAGCAAGAATTTTTGCTATCTTTGGAGATTCGCAACTAAAAACACCAGCCATTTATGATCAACATCGGAGACAGGATGCCTTCATTCAGAATGGAGGCCCACGACGGACAAATAATCGATTCGCAGTCCCTTGCGGGGACAAAGACCGTCATATATTTCTATCCGGCAGACAGCACGCCGGGTTGCACAGCCGAAGCCTGCAACCTCCGGGACAACTACGGGCGTTTCCTCGCCGAAGGCTACAGGATAATCGGTGTCAGCAAGAACTCCCTTGCATCTCACCGCAAGTTTGCGCTCAACAATTCCCTTCCGTTCCCTCTCCTGTCAGACCCGGACCACGTGCTCATGGAGCAGTTCGGTGCCTGGGGCGAGAAAAAGTTCTGCGGCAAGGTGAGCATGGGGACACTGCGCAGGACCTATGTCTTTGACAGCGACCTGGTCTGCACGAAAATCATTGAAAAGGTGGATACCAAAAACCACAGCGAACAGATTCTCTGAGGATTCCCCAGGAATATTCAAGATTCCCCGGCGGATTACCTACTTCAGAATAAACACATCCGAAGGCAGGGAGGCAGAGAGCGAAGGCATTTCATAGGTAGTGAAAATGCCTGAAGGCTCCGTCATTTTCATGTATCTGATGCCTCCGTCAGGGGCATATCGCAGCTCTATCATCGAGTATCCTCCGGATGTTTTGCCCCGTGCCGTTAGAGTAATCTGCCAGCCCGAACCATTCCTGGAGGCATCCACGGAGGCATCACAGGACTCCGCCAGCTCCGCAATCCTGCCCTGCATGCAATACAGGAGGGTGACTGCAAGGCTGTTCATACGCCTGTTCTTTCCGAGGTCATAGACATTGGATTTGCCGTCCCTGCGCACAAGCATCCTGCCGGAATTGATCACGAATTTCTCTCCGAAAGGCTCCATATAGATCATCGACATCCTGTCCGGACCGGCATAATACAAAGTGCCGTGGGATTTGATTTCGTGGCCGTTGACCAGTGTCTTTGTCTGGCTGAACTTCCCCTGGAAGCCCTCCACCGGGGCATTCTTCTGCTGCAGCGCCTGAAGGATGGCGTCACAATCCTGCGCAGACAATACCTGCAAAGAAGCCGTCAATACGGCAATTATTGCCGCAAAAAAGTATCTTTTCTTATCTTTCATATCTTTCTTTATACTTTTATTACAATTAATCCGGAACCAGTCTCCAACTGGTCCGCAACCTCGCCACAAACTCCCTGAAACATTCCCCAACACTCCACAATCGCTCCGGAAACACTCCGCTTCCCGGGGATCAGCACAGGCCTCCGTTGACCGAAATGCATTCGCCCGTGATGTAGCCTGCCTCATCCGAGGCGAGAAAGCCCGCCAGGGCCGCCACTTCCTCCGGCTCACCGAAACGGCTGAGCGGAATCGTCTTTTTCAGGCTGTCCTCATCGAGTCCGGCTACCATATCGGTCCTGATATAGCCTGGAGCTATAGCGTTGACCGTCACTCCTTTGCGTCCCACTTCCTGGGCAAGTGCCTTTGTGGCGGCAATCATTCCGCCCTTGGCCGCGGAGTAATTGCATTGGCCGGGGAGTCCCTTCAGGCCCGACACCGAAGCGATATTGATGATGCGTCCCTTCTTCCGGACCAGCATGGGCTGGATCACCTCGCGGGTCACATTGTAGAATCCGTCAAGGCCTATTCCGAGCACCCTGTCCCAGTCTTCCCTCTCCATCCACACAAGCAGGCTGTCCCTGCGTATGCCGGCATTGTTGACTAGCACTTCTATATATTCTCCGGGATGGCTTTTCTGCCAGCCCTTTACTGCATCCGCGCAGGATTGCGCATCGCTCACGTCAAACTTCAGGAGCTCGGCTCCGGCCCCTTCGGACCTGACCTGCTCCAAGGTGACTGCTGCCTCCGCATCGTTGGAGACATAGTTTATGAGTATGTCATATCCCATACGCGCCAATCTGATGCATATTGCCCGTCCTATTCCACGGCTTCCGCCGGTTACAAGTGCATATTTTGCCATAAATGTCATTTTTGTGCAGGCCGGAACCTGCATTGTTTTCACTATTGTACGCCCCCGGTTATGAAAGGCGCAAGTTCTTCCCTGACCGTATCCGTCCCGAGGACCGCCCCGCAGGTCAGAAGCGAGGTCATCGACACGCCGAGCACGCCGTGAAGGTTGAGGTTCTGCCCCGTCAGAAGCAGCCCCTCCACCGGTGTACGCGGCGAAAGCACCGACATAAGGGGAGAATTGCAGTCCTTCCTCATCCCGTAGGCACTCCCGCAGGGAGCAAGGTTGTAGTCATGATATGTCAGCGGTGTGCTTGCATAAATCCCGGTGACAGCATCGCCAAGCCCCGGGATGAGCCTTTCCGCCATACTGATGCACTGCGAAGCCTTGCAGCGCTTGAAGGCTTCATAGTCTTCTCCCCTGTGTCCGACTTTGGTGCCGGCCCAGGCGCTGACCTCCTCCCAGGAGCACGGCGTCAGGATATCCAGCCTGTCGGCGAACTCTCCCCGATTTCCACCGTTTTCCCCGGAAGGCACCGGACAGCTGACCATAACTCCACGGACGCAGCCGCCAGGAGCATCCCACGGGTCTGCATCAGCATCAAAGATGAAGAGATTTCTCCCGCAGTATCTGACGGCATCCTTTTTCAGTCCGAGACTTACGGTGAACATTCCCGCTGTATTGGGGACGGAAGCCATCCTGTTCCTGAAAGACCTGCGCATCCTGCTTTCCGGGGACACAAGCGACACCGTCACCGCCGGATGGGCATCGGAAATCACCCAGTCCGCCCCGAAAAACTCACCATCTGCAGTCACCACACCGGTGACTCCTCCGGAGTCTTCGCAGATCCCCGCAACCTCCCTGCCTGCAAGCACCCGTCCTCCCATCCTGCGGATACTCCCGGCAAGACTTTCCGCAATCAGGCTTCCGCCTCCTGCGAGCCTCCAGGCACTGCGTATGAACGAATCCCCTATCTGCGCAAAGGTGTAGAGCGGAAGCGTGTCACGCCGCAGTTCCATCTTCACCGAAGTACCGGAAAGCACCCTCCGCAGCAGCGGGTCGCCTATACATTCACAAAGAAATCCGTATGCCTGACAGCCTGAAAGAGACTCCGCCCGGGAGGACCATTTCTCCGGATAGAGAAAGCCGAATATATTGTCACCCACGTCTTTAAGCAGGGCCACATACCTTCCGATCCCCTCCTTTTCCCTAGGGAAACGGTCTGCCATCCTCCTTGCGAACTCTTCGTGCCCATTGGCATAGGCAAAGCTCTCCTCCCCGAACACTACCTCATCGAAGCAGTCCCTGTCAAGCTCCACCCACGGGAGGTCCATCAGTCCGAAATACCTGAAAAGGCACCACAGGGACTCCCCCTCCCCGAGCGAGCCTACATAGTGCATCCCGGTGTCGAAAGTCCCGCACGGCCTGCGGTAACTCTGCATGCACCCGCCTATTGAGGCCTGACGCTCGAGCACAGTCACCTCCATCCCTTTTTTTGCAAGGATGTATCCGCACTGGAGACCCCCGAGTCCTGATCCTATTATAGTTACACGTCCGCCACGCATCATTCCATCCCGGTCAATCCGTTCCTTTCCCTGTACCTGCGTGACTTCAGCATCAGGCGGAAAAGCGCCGGCTGAAGGGTATAGGTTATGAGAATGGTCACGCTCATTCCGATCAAAGTGCTGACACCGATGGACTTGATTGCAGGATGCGATGCAAATACCAGCGACCCCGTCACGACAATCAGCACCACTGCCGACAGGAAGATGGCGGTCTTGTGGTAAGTGAGCATACTGTCTCCCCTGCCGCGGGCACGGTCTATCAGCCCGTTGGTCACAAAGATGCTGTAGTCAACCCCGATTCCGAAGATGAATGTCGCAATGACAATATTGATGAGATTGAATTCCAGCCCCGCGACGGCCATCAGCCCGTTGACGGAGAACCAGCTCAGCGCCATCGGCATAAATGCAAGAAGTGCAGTGAGGATGCTTCTGAAAGACACAAGGAGCACGACAAGCACAAACAGCGAGGACACCCACACGACTGTCTTGAAGTCCTCATTGAGAGTCTCGGCCATATCACGTGTGTACCAGAACGGGTCGATGACCACTGCGCCCTCTATCCCGTCCACTGCCCTGTTGACCTCCGCCACGTTTTCCGCAGGCATTTTCGCCGAAGTGAATACAAGCCATCTGTCCCCGGCCTTTTCCACAAAATTGCACAAAAGCCCTTCCGGGAGGACCTGGTCGGCACAGATGTCACAGGTTTCATAATCAGCCTCCACCATATCATAGAAGCCGGAGAACATCCCCGGGTCGAGTCCCTCCTTCACCGCGGCACGGCTTACGGCGTCCCTTGTCCTTTCAAGGCGTCCGCCATCCCAGAATCCCTTCCACCGGGCTATCCGCTCCCTCTGCTGCGCCTCACCGACAAGAATCGGAGAGACATCCGAATACTTCCCTGTCACGCCCGCACTTTTGAGCGAATCCATCACGGAAAGCACCTCCCCATAGCCGGCAAGGGCCGCCTCATAATCCTCCGCGCTTGCGGCATAATAGACCGAAGAAAGGCCGTGATTGTTCTTTTCGTCATAGAGAATGCGGGAGCGGGTGACCTTCGGCTCGTTCCATCCGATATTTTTCAGGTCGCTGTCGAACTGCACTCTTCCGGAAAAAATGCAGCCCATGGCACACACTGCCGCAATTGCCCATTTGAGCCATCCCACCCTGTCATATGGATATGAATTGATCCTTTCGAGAAGGCTGAACGCTTTCCCGTGACGGGCATCTGCCTCCCCGCCGAGGAAATGCGGCAGGAAGATGAGGATGAACACAAGGGTGCCGGCCATTGCGAGCGAGGCGAACATGCCGAAGTCCCGCAGAAGCTCGCTGCCGGTGAAAAGAAGGCCCACGAATGCCCCCACCGTGGTCAGGACCCCCAGCGTGACGGGAACGGTCTCGTCCCGGAGCACCCTCACAGGATCCCCGACATATTTGAAATGGGTGACTATATGGAGACAATAGCTCAGCGCTACGCCCATCACGATTGCCCCAATTCCGAGCGCCATCACCGACATCCCGCCCTTTATCCGCCAGATGCAGGCCAGGGAGAAAAGGGCCCCGTATGCCACCGGCGCAAGCAGCTGGAATACAGTCCTCAAGCTTCGGAAACACATTCCGAGAAGTATGCATACAACAAGCAGCGAGATGCCTACGGTGACCAGAAGGTCCATCTTTATACGCCTTGCATTGAACACGCTCTGGACCGGAGAACCGTGGAAGAGGACCTGCACGTCCGGATGACTTGCCTCAAAGCTTTCAGCCTCCTTTTCAATCATTTCCACAAGATGGCTTCCCGCTTTGGAATCAAGCGAGTTGAAATTCGGCGACAGAAACGCGAGCGCAACCGTGGTGTCGGGGCAGAAAAGCTGCCTGTCCACCAACGCATACCCTCCTGCAGCCTCTCCAATGTCTCCGAAGGTCCCGAGCGCAACTTTTCCCAGCCCGGCAGGGTCAAATGAAATGGCCGTTGTGGCCGAGCCGTCCATATCCCCGTCGATAATCTCCCTGTTGACAGCCATCTGTGCCATTATTGCCTCCTCTGTCAGAAGGGAGTCGAAGGCACTATAGCAGGAGGTATCGACAAACGACGGGAGGTGGTCCAGAAGATAATACAGCGCCCCCGACATATCGTCCGCATCAATGCGTGACAGAATGCTTCCGATATAGCCCTTTCCCTGGTCCGCAGCCATCAGCGAATCGACAAACTCATCGCACATCTCCCCAAGCCAGGCAGCATCCGCGGGGCCGTCCTTCCCTGCAATCTGGATGAAAATCTTGTCCTTGACCTTTATATTGTCAAACGCCACGGCCCCCGCACGGGAGTTTTCCGTGGCGGGAAGAAGCTTTGCAATATTCTCCTCATACCTTACCCTGAAGCCGAAGAAAGCAAACACCGCGGTACTTGCCACCAGCAGCAGGTACATCAGCCATTTCCTGTCTTTCAGGAAGTTGTATATTGATATTACAGCCTTTGTCATAGTTTTGCCCCGCTGTTTCCCGCCCATTTTTCCTTCCATTCCCTGTAGAAAGCAGGGCAGGAAAGTTGAAGATTGCCGTCCAGGTCCGTGAAAAGCTGCACCGATTCGGCAGTGAGGAGCAACTGTGAGTCGCCCTCCCGCCTTATTTCGTATTCATACACGATTTTGGCTCCCGGGACATCCTTCCAGGTGATCTTTACCGTGAGAATATCATCAACCGATGCACTCTGCAGATACCTCATATGCAGGTCATAGACCGGGATGAGGAAGCCATTGCCATAAAAGCGCAAATATTCAAGGGAATACTTTCTTCCGAAAGCTTCCCTTGCATCTTCAAGGTACTGGACATAATTCCCGTGCCAGACCATCCCTACGGAGTCCACCTCCGAGAACCGTACCCTTACCCTGATTGTTTCACTCAGAGTCATAGCAGCCCCGTCAGGCTCCCATCCTTTCCTGGATGAAGTCGTAGAGTGCGGAGAAAGTCTTTATCTGCGAGACCTCGTTTGCACCAATGTTGACTCCGAACTCATTCTCTATGAGGGCAACCATATCCACAAGGCTGAGGCTGTCGAGCTCAAGAGTAGTCTTGATGTCCGCATCAGGGGTGATTGCTGCAACTTCGATTTCAAATTCTTCTGCCAGTTTCTCATTGATCCGGCTGATTAACTGTTGTCTTTCCATTTTTCTTGATTCTTTATAATATATTGACAATAAATATTTTATATATTCCGGACTATCAGGGTGGAATTGGTGCCCCCGAAGCCGAACGAATTGGACAGGAATGTGTCGAACCTCTTTTCAACCCTGGATGCAGGGATGAGCAGTTTCGCCGAGTCCTCGTCCGGATTCTCGAAATTGAGGTTCGGGGCAATGAAGCCGTTTTTCATCATCAGGATCGAATAGATGACCTCGCTTGCCCCGGCCATCCACATCTCGTGGCCCGTCTGCGACTTGGTGCTGGTCACTTCTATCTTTCTGTCTCCGAACACATTGTAGATGGCTTTCGCCTCGTTGGTATCTCCGATATGGGTGGAGGTGGCGTGCGCATTGATATAGCCGATTTCACCGATGCCGATTCCGGCATTTTTGATTGCCATCGTCAGGGATCTTGCCGGACCGTCCACGTTCGGGGATGAGATATGGTCTCCGTTGGAGGAAAAACCGTATCCGAGGACCTCAGCGATAATCGGTGCCCCGCGCCTGACGGCTGATTCATAGCTCTCCAGGATAATGGTAGCGGCGCCTCCGCCAGGCACAAGGCCGTCACGGTCACGGTCGAACGGACGGCTTGCCTTCTCCGGTTCATCCTCCCTCGTGGAGAATGCCGAGATGCCGTCAAATGAACCCACGGCAAACGGATTGACCTCCTGTGCCCCGCCGCAGACCACAGTATCCTGCAGGCCGTTGCGGATAAGAAGGGTCCCAAGTCCTATTGCATGCGACCCGCTGGCGCAGGCGCCGGACACCGTGAGACTTATGCCCTTGAGCTTGAAGATGCAGCTGAGGTTCATCGTGACGGTCGAATTCATCGACTGGAAAATGGCTCCTGAGCCGCAGAGCGTGGTGCACTTCTTCTCCCTCATCTTGTCAACTGCCTCGACCACCGGCACCGTGGAACTGTCATTTCCATACAGGAGGCCGACTTCACGGGTACGCAGAAACTCTTCATCTATTCCTGCACCGGCAAGCGCATCACGAGTCGCACAGTACGCATATTTTGCCTGTTCCGGCATATACACCCTCTGGGAACGGCTCAGTTCCGCCTTCAGGTCCGGCACATCAAGCTTTCCGGTGAGGGCCGAGCGGAATCCCATCTCTTTCCTTACCGGGTCCAACACCACGCCCGACCTGCCCTGATAGAGGGCATCCCTTACTTCGTCCAGCGTCTTTCCCAAACAGGAATAAATCCCCATTCCCGTTATCACTACTCTTCTCATACAGTCTGATTCTTTTTGTTCCGCAAGTCGCGGATTATTTTATGTTCTGTTTATACAATATTCCGTCGAGGGCGGAGAAGATGCCCTGTCTCAATTCGCCGAGCCTGCCTGCATCCTTTTTCCTTGCAAGGAACCGGACCTCCCCGAAAAAACGGCCGAACCATCTTGAATAAATCCAGGCAAACACAATCAGCAGGGGGAATGCTGCAAGCCACAGGAGTCCCGCCCACCAGCCGGCCGTGCACCACAGGACAGCGACGGTCGCAATCCCGAATATCGGGATGGTGAAAAGGGCGCTGATTGCAAACAGGAATGTCCCTTCGAACATAATGTCGTGAGTCTTTTTTGCAAGTGCTTTGGCTATTGCATACATAGGAAGCGAGGGCCACAGGGAGACAATCCATAGCGGCAGCAAAGCCAGCAGGCCGAGTCCCCTGACGGCAACCGCAACTGGAGCGGGAGGGCAGCGCAGGTCCCTGTCGGATATGCCGAGCCTCCCCATTCCGTCCATCAGTTCGGATATGGCAGCGAAAATGCCTTCGGTCGCCTGCGCCCCGGCATCGGCAAGTGCCTGCACCAGGGAGCGGTCTGCCTCGAGCTTTTCAGGAAGGAAACCCGGATTGAAGCCATTGCGGCGCGCATAATCAATGCCGTAAGCCCCGCGGAGGAAATCAATCTGGTCGTAATGGTCCAGGTCCCTGATATCCAGCATCATACTTTGGATCTGCTCCCTTACGAGGGCATTTACCTGCCGCTGTGCCGTCCTCGGCCTGGTCTTGTAGAGCTCATAATAAGGCTTGAGGGATATCGGTGTCCCGAACCTTACCATATAGTCATTCCGTATGCCGAAATAGTCGGAATAGTGGTTGGCTACCGGGAGTATCATCACATCTTTTTCAAAGCCTCCCTTTTCAGCCGCTTCGAAGGCAAGACGCGTGTAGCCGTATGTAAAGTCACCGAGCCAGCGCTTGTCCTGATGGCCGCCTTCAGGATACAGGCCTATGGTGCACCCGTCAATCAGGGCCTGTTCGGTCACATCGAATGTTCCCCTGTTCTTGCCGAGGCTTTCCGCACCCTCATAATTAAGCCTGAAGGTCGGCATAAGTCCAATGGAATAAAGGAATTTTGCCGCAAGAGGAGAAAGGGCAAACACATCGGCCCTTGTGAGAAACCTCACTTTGCGGTCATTGATACCGAACAATATCCCGAACACGTCATTGAGGCAATTCTGGTGATTGCCCACTATAAGCAGCGGAGTCCCGGCAGCGGGAATGTTTTCCGGATTCAGACGGTAGGTATGTCTGTAATATACTTTGTCATTGAGAAACCTGAGGTATTTCTTGAACAACGCATAGCAGGCTCCCACCCCAGGTTTCCGGTCCAGGTTCTTTTCTTTCATCTTCAGTACTCTTTCCAGCCGTCGCAAAATGGCGACAGAATGTAAAGATATGTACAAATTCCCTGTCAGAATCAACGATAAATCCGGCCGGAAAGCAAAATCAGACCTTTTGAACAAATTTAGCGAAACAATGATGAGCAGTTATGACATTTTGTCATACCGGCAGACAGAGCCCTTTCCGGATATGAAGCAGCGCACCCGGACAGGATGCGCTGCTTCAAGTAATCATGAAAAAAAATTTACAAAGGCGGCCGACCTTCCGGTCAGCCGCCTTTTGTAGCCCCACGAGGAATCGAACCTCGATTTAAAGTTTAGGAAACTTCCGTTCTATCCGTTGAACTATGAGGCCGTGTGTCTCTCTATGTCAAGAGACTCCGAAGAACATTATTCTGCGCTCTTCTCGATAATCTGGCGTCCCCTGTAAAAGCCGCACTCAGGGCATACCCTGTGATACATCACGGTAGCACCGCAATTAGGGCAGGTAGCCAGTGTAGGAACAGCCGCGAAGTCATGAGTTCTTCTCTTGTCCCTTCTCTGCTTTGAGATTTTGTGTTTCGGATGTGCCATTGTTATATACTTTTTAAATTTTAATTCAAATTTCCCTTTTCCAGCAAATCCTTCAATGCTGCAAAAGGATTGTCTCCGCCATCTTCCGCCGGGCTTTCTTCCGGCATCCGGATTTCAAAGTCTTCCGCATCCCCTTTGATGAACCTGACTGCGTCAGGATTGCATTCCCCGTCGGGATGGACTTTCTGCAGGGGCATGGAGAGGATGACATAGTCATAGACCGTCTGGGACAGGTCAAACTCTGCGGCATCTGCCGGAAGATAGACCACCTCCCTTCCTGAAGGGTCAGCCCCGGACTGCTCCTGCGCAGGCTCGTCGCCCCACTTTACGCTCAGCCTCACATCCCTTCTGACATCAAGGGTCACCGGTTCGAGGCATCTGTCACACGGGACTATAACCGTCCCTTCAATGACGAAGTCTATGCCGGTATAACCGCCTGACTTCTCCACGCAACCCTCAACAGACACGTCTGCATCAAGGATTTCGGAATTGTCGAAATTGGCAAAGAACTCTTTTCCCGCGTGTATGGAAAATGCTTTTTTCCCGGCACGCAATCCATTTAAAGCTATGCAAAAACTCCCGTTCACGACGCGATAAACAGATTTAAGGGATGCAAAGATACAAAAAACTTTTGAATTAACAATCTTCCTGGTCAGATTTTCTCTTTCTATCGAGCGGATCGAGCAAAATCTTGCGTATTCTCATATGATGAGGGGTCACTTCCACGTACTCATCCTCCTGGATGTACTCGAGGGCTTCCTCAAGCGAGAACTTGATGGCAGGAGGAAGAACGATCTTTTCGTCGCTTCCGGCTGCACGCACATTGGTAAGCTTCTTGGTCTTGCAGATATTGACATTGAGGTCACGCTCCCTCGTATGTTCACCGACAACCTGGCCGCCATAAATCTCCTCACCAGGCTCGACGAAGAATTTTCCCCTGTCGAGAAGCTTGTTCATCGAATATGCAATCGCCTCCCCGGTCTCGAGGGACACGAGGGAGCCGTTGGTGCGGCGTTCGATGTCACCCTTGTACGGCTGGTATTCCTTGAGCCTGTGGGCCATCACGGCCTCTCCCTGGGTAGCTGTGAGCAGATTGCTCCTGAGTCCCATGATGCCCCTGGTAGGGATGTCAAACTCAAGCAGTGTGCGGTCGGTGCGCGGTTCCATCCTCAGCAGGGCGCCCTTGCGGCGTGTCACCATCTCGATGCAGGTACCCACAAACTCCTCAGGCACCTCTATTGTAAGCTCCTCCACCGGCTCGCACCTCTGGCCGTTGATTGTCTTGTCAAGCACCTTCGGCTGGCCTACCTGAAGCTCGAAGCCCTCGCGGCGCATAGTCTCGATGAGCACCGACAGATGGAGCACACCCCTTCCGTACACCACGAAAGAATCGGCATTGAGGCCCGGTTTCACCCTGAGCGCAAGATTCTTTTCAAGCTCACGGTCAAGCCTGTCCTTGATATGGCGTGAGGTCACGAACTTGCCGTCCTTTCCGAAGAACGGAGAGTTGTTGATAGTGAAGAGCATGCTCATTGTTGGCTCGTCAACGGCAATCGGAGGGAGGGCCTCCGGATTTTCGAAATCGGCAATCGTGTCTCCGATCTCGAAGCCTTCCACGCCCACCACGGCGCAGATGTCACCGCACTGGACAGCATCGACATTCTTCTTTCCGAGGCCGTCAAAGACCATGAGCTGCTTGATCTTCTGCTTCTCCACTATATCGTACCTCTTGCAGAGGCTTATGTTCATCCCGGTCCTGAGGCTGCCCCTGGTGATGCGTCCCACCGCAATTCTTCCCACATACGGGGAATACTCGAGCGAGGAGATGAGCATCTGTGGAGTGCCTTCGACCTGCTGCGGTGCAGGAATCACCTCAAGGATGGTATCCAGAAGAGGGGTGATGTCGCTGCCCGGCTGCCTCCAGTCAAGGGACATCCATCCCTGCTTTGCACTGCCGTAAACAGTCCTGAAGTCCAGCTGGTCCTCGTTGGCATTGAGGGCGAACATAAGGTCAAACACCTCTTCCTGCACCTCGTCCGGGCGGCAGTTCGGCTTGTCCACCTTATTTATTACGACAATAGGTTTTTTCCCGAGGTCAAGCGCCTTCTGGAGCACGAAACGTGTCTGCGGCATACAGCCTTCAAATGCATCCACGAGAAGGAGCACGCCGTCCGCCATATTCAGGACCCTTTCCACTTCGCCTCCGAAATCGCTATGGCCCGGAGTATCTATTATATTGATCTTGACTCCTTTATATACTACCGAAACATTCTTTGCGAGAATGGTGATGCCTCTTTCCCTTTCGAGGTCGTTGTTGTCGAGGATGAGCTCCCCGAGGTTTTCAGGCTTGCGAACCAGATTTGCCTGATAGATCATCCTGTCCACGAGAGTTGTCTTGCCGTGATCGACGTGGGCGATGATCGCTATGTTCCTAACATCCATAAGGTCTATTTGTTACTTAGAAAAATCTGACAAAAATACGCATTTCCGATAAAAATATGAAAAAATAGACGTATTTTTGTACTTCAATCCGAACAATATGACTGAAAAAATCATCATTCTCGATTGCGGTTCGCAGCTGACGCAGCTGATAGGCCGCCGTCTCAGGGAGTTGAACGTCTATTGCGAGATCCAGCCATACAGCAAAGTTCCGGAAACGGACGCCTCAGTCAAGGGAGTCATCCTCTCCGGCAGTCCATGCTCGGTACGTCAGGAAAACGCACCGCAGATGGCCCTGGAGTCATTCAAGGGGCGTATTCCGGTGCTTGGCATCTGCTATGGAGCCCAATATCTTGCCCAGAACTTCGGCGGCAAGGTAGAAGGATCGGTTGCAAGGGAGTACGGTCGCGCGATTCTTGAAATTACAGACACCGCCTCCCCGCTTTTCAAGGGCGTATCGAAAAGCTCCCAGGTCTGGATGTCACACGGTGACACAATCTCCTCCCTTCCGGAAGGATGCAAGGTTCTAGCCTCCACTTCCGATGTAGAAAATGCCGCATTCCGCTTCCCGGACGAGGACACATATGGTGTCCAGTTCCATCCGGAGGTATTCCATACAGTAGAAGGCACGAAGATTCTCGCCAATTTCGCCCTCGGCATCTGCGGATGCAGGGGAGACTGGACCAGCGAGTCATTCATCGACACCTCAGTCAGCGAGATGCGCGAAAAAATCGGCAGCGACAAGGTCATCCTCGGATTGAGCGGAGGAGTTGACTCTACGGTTGCAGCCGTTCTCCTCAACAGGGCAATCGGCCACAACCTCACCTGCATTTTCGTCAACAACGGTCTTCTCCGCAAGAACGAGTTCGAAGACGTGATGGCCTCCTACAAGGATATGGGCCTCAATGTCATAGGTGCGGACGCCTCCGCCGAATTCCTTTCCGCACTTGCCGGAGTATCCGACCCGGAGACCAAGCGCAAGATTATCGGAAAGCTGTTCGTCGAGACCTTTGACAAATATGCCCGCCGGATTGAAGGTGCGCGCTGGCTTGCACAGGGCACCATCTACCCTGACGTGATCGAGTCCGCCGGCATACCGGGAGTTGCCAGCAAAATCAAGTCCCACCACAACGTGGGCGGCCTTCCGGAAAAGATGAACCTCAAGATTGTGGAGCCTCTGCGCATGCTTTTCAAAGATGAGGTCCGCCGTGTAGGAAGGGCCCTCGGCATCAAGGAAGAGCTTGTGGGAAGGCATCCGTTCCCTGGGCCGTCGCTTGCCATAAGGATTATAGGCGACGTCACCGAAGAAAAGCTCAGGGTGCTCCGCGAGGCTGACGACATCTTCATCAGGGGCCTGCGCAACTACGACTGCACTTCGCTTCACATCCCTTCGGCTTCCGACCCGAGAATCGAGGCCAGGAACCTTTATGAAGCCATCTGGCAGGCCGGAGTCATCCTCCTTCCGGTCAAGAGCGTCGGAGTGATGGGCGACGAGCGCACCTACGAAAATCCTGTCGCACTCAGGGCCGTGGTATCGACAGACGCAATGACAGCCGACTGGTTCCACTTCCCTTACGACTTCCTCGCCGATGTCAGCAACGAGATCATCAACAAGGTCCGCGGGGTCAACCGTGTAGTCTATGACATCTCGTCCAAACCGCCGGCAACCATTGAATGGGAATAACAAGTTGCTTTTCAACTTGCTGAATATACTGAAAAAGAGGCTTCCGGACAACTGGAAGCCTCTCTTTTTCATATCACCTCTATTTTTATATCATAAGTCCATGTCGTACCTTTGCGGCAGCCTCGGGACCGAGGACATGCTCCACTATTGCAAGACCGAAGTCGATGGCGCATCCCGCTCCGCGGCCTGTAATGACATTGCCGTCACGGACTGCCGGTGCCTTGACATAGATTCCGCCCTTTTCCACGGTATGGCCCTCAAAGCCGTCGAAGGCCGTAAATCTCTTTCCCGCAATCCCTTCAAGCTGCGAAAGGACAAGTCCCGGAGCTGCACAGATTGCAGCCACCGTCCCACCTTCAGCATAATGCTCATTCATCATCTCAATGAGGTCTTCGCACGCTGCCAGATGCTTTGTGCCCGGCATGCCTCCCGGGAATATCATCACGTCTTCCGGAGAAGCGCCCCTTTCGGCCTCATCTGCAAAATCCTCCCAGATCATGTCTGCAACGACTGTCACCCCGTGTGAACCGGTCACGAACGGCTGCGGGACTTCCTCTGCAGGAAGTGTGACCGTGCAGGCCTCGAGACCGGCACGCCTGAGGATGTCAAGAGTGACAAGGGCCTCGGATTCCTCGAATCCGTCGGCAAGAAATATATGGATTCCTTTCATATGAATGATTATTTTCTGATCACTGTCCTTTCGATTCTTCTCGGGACGGAAGTCATTATCTCATAAGGGATTGTGCCCAGGATTGACGCAAGCTCCGATACGGTAGGGTCATCCCCGAACACCGTGACTGTATCTCCCGGCTCGGCAGGCACTCCCGTGACATCAAGCATGCACATATCCATACAGATGTTGCCGATTGTAGGCACCCTGTGTCCGTTGAGCATAAAGGAGGCCCTTCCGCATCCGAGATGGCGGTCTATTCCGTCGGCATATCCCACAGGAATCGTGGCAATGGTCGTTCCTCCCGGGGCAATATGGCCGTGACGGTTGTAGCCGATGGTATCGTCCGGTGATGTCAGATGCTTGACCTGCAATATTTTGCACTTAAGCGAGGCAACCGGGGCGAGTTTTACTCCCGGCACCGCGCTGATCCCGTAGATCCCGATGCCGAGACGGACCATATCAAACTGGTATTGGGGGAAACGCTCAATGCCGGCAGAGTTGAGTATATGATACATAGGCTTGTATCCTATTGCTGATGTTATCATGTCGGCATTCCTGCTGAAAAGGCGGATCTGCCCCAGCGTAAATTCATCCTCCGCAGGGTCCTCGGCGGCAGCCAGGTGGGAATACACCGATTTCACTTTCACATAAGGGCATCCCCGGAGGAACCTGCACAAATCTTCGAGCTCATCCGACATGAAGCCGAGACGGTGCATGCCCGTATCAAGCTTGATGTGGACAGGATAGTCTTTCAATCCCCTGGCTTTCAGGACCTCACAAAAAGCCTTGAGGGTATAGAGATTGGGGATTCCGGGCTCGAGACGGTTGTCTGTCATCTCGTCGAAGAAGTCCGTCCCGGCCGTAAGGACGATTATCGGCAGGCTGATACCGTTGCTGCGCAGTTCCACGCCCTCCACAGGGTATGCGACCGCCAGATAGTCGGCTCCGGCCTTCTGCATCATATAGGCAAATTCCACGGCGCCGTGGCCGTAGGCGTTTGCCTTCACGAGCACGAGGAGCCGTGTTGACGGATTGAGTCTCGACCTGAAATATCTGTAGTTTACAAGGCAGTTGGGAAGCCTGAGCTCCAGCCTCGAGAAATCTTCATTGTTCATTTGCCGGATGCAAATTGATGGATTGGCAGGCTAATCGCGCCGTGAGGCAAGACCGATATAGTACAGAAGGGTTGCAAGCGAGCCTATTGCCGCAATGACATAGGTGTATGCCGCCCATTTGAGCGCGTCAATCGCCATAGGTTTGGTGACGCTGTCGGCTATATTGTTGGAAGTAAGCCAATTGATTGCACGATAGCTGGCATTGATTTCGACCGGCAGGGTGACCAAGCTGAAAAGTGTGGTCGTCGCGAAGAGGGCAATTCCGAGATTGAAGAAGAACGGAGTGATGTTGATCAATATGACTCCGATAAGAAGTACCCATTGTACAGTGGAATTGCACAAGGTGACAACAGGCACAAGCCATGTACGGAAACGCAGCGGAGCATAGCCGGTGGCATGCTGAAGGACGTGTCCGCACTCGTGGGCGGCAACAGCGGCCGCTGCAATCGAGTTGCCTTCATATACGCTCCTGCTGAGGTTGACGGTCTTCGTCTGCGGATTGTAGTGGTCAGTGAGCTGACCTTCAATGCATTCCACACGTACATCATATATACCGTTCTGGCGGAGCATCATGCTGGCGATCTCCGCGCCTGTCATCCCGTTTGAGTTCCTTACCCGCGAATATTTGCTGAATCTGCTCTGGAGGGTATTCTGGACTATGAAGCTCAATACCATCACCAGGATCATTATTAACCAGATGTTCATTTTTCCTTTGTTTTAATTTGCCGGATAACAAAAATAGCAATTCTTGTTCCTTATTCCAAATTGCTTTGCAGGCCCCGTATTCCGGCAGGATGCCGAAAGGGATACTGACAATGTGTCATACCGCCGTATCTGAATATTCCCCCTCCACAAAAAAACAACAAGCCGGACTAATCGTCCAGCTTGTTGCCTTTTTCATCGTAGAATTCATTTTGCAGGACAGAAAAGTCGGTCACTTCCGACAGATTGATCTTGCACTTGTACTTTTTCTTCCATCTCGTAAGATAAGACGTTCCCATAAGTCCCTTTGCCCTTGTAAGATAGGCTCCGAGAATAGGACTCACCTTCAGGGTCAGCACCTTCGCACCGCCCTGCGACACATAGTAGGAAAGCCTTCTTTCGATCTGCTCGTCGATGACGACGCTCGAAGCGATCTTTCCGGTGCCGTGGCAGACAGGACACACTTCCGTGGTGTTGATTTCCGTTGCCGGGCGCACTCTCTGGCGGGTAATCTGCATAAGACCGAACTTGGTAAGCGGCAGCACATTGTGCTTTGCGCGATCCTGGCTCATAAGCTCCACCATATATTTGTAGAGCTCGTTGCGGTGTTCGCCGGATTCCATATCGATGAAATCCACAATCACGATGCCGCCCATGTCGCGCAGCCTCAGCTGCCTTGCAATCTCTTCAGCCGCATAGCGGTTCACCTCGTAGGTGTTTTCCTCCTGCTCTTTTGTCTTGGCACGGATTCCGCTGTTGACATCCACAACGTTCAGCGCTTCTGTCGATTCGATTACCAGATAGGCGCCCTGTTTGATGGGAACCACCTTTCCGAAGGAGCTCTTGATCTGTCTCGTGACTTCGAAATGGTCGAAAATGGGTTCCTTTCCGTCATAGAGCTTGACTATCTTCTCCTGATCCGGAGAAATCCTCGCTATATAACGCTTCACCTCTTCATACTCCTTCCCGTCATTGACATAGATGTCCGTGAAAGAGTCATTGAGCAGGTCGCGGAGGATGGTGGTCGTCTTGCTGTACTCTGCAAAGAGCGGCTGCACGCCTTTGGACTGCGACAATTTTCGCCAGGAACCTTCCCACTTGGAAATGAGCGCCTTGAGTTCGTTTACGAGGACTGCCGCATTCTTTCCTTCTGCAGCAGTGCGGATGATGGCGCCGTAGTTGGCCGGGAGGATGCTCCTGACAAGTGTTTCAAGTCTTTTCTTTTCTTCTCTCGAAGAAATCTTCTGGGATACGCTCACCTTTTCGGCGAAAGGGAGCAGAACAATGTTTCTTCCTGCTAATGAAATCTCCGCAGTCAGTCTCGACCCTTTGGTGGAAATCGGTTCCTTTACTATCTGCACGACCAGCATCTGGTCCTTCTTCAGGACATTCTCTATGCGTCCCTCCTTCTCGAGGATAGGACCGAGCTTGATTGAGGAGAATACCTCACCCGCATTGACATTGGGATTGGTCCTTCTCACAAACTCGTCAAACGCCGTAAAGTACAGGCCCAGGTCCAGATAATGGATAAAGGCCTCTTTTTCATCACCGATGTCCACAAAGGCAGCATTCAGGGCAGGCATCACTTTCTTGACTTTTCCGAGATAGACATCTCCGACGCCCAGTGTCCTCCCTGTGCTGGACTCCTTGTTGAGCTCGATCAGCCTGTGGTTTTCCATAAGCGCGATATGCACTTCGGACGGCTGCACGTCAACAATCAGTTCTTTTAAAGCTTCCTTTTCAGACTCCATCGGGAATTTCAATGTTAGGATAATAAAAAGGGCCAGCCGGCTCCTCCGGTCAGCCCCTCTCTCTTAGCAGACTGCTAAAATGGCAGACTCAGAAGAATTACTTCTTCTTATGTCTGTTCTTGCGCAAACGCTTTTTGCGTTTGTGCGTCGCCATCTTATGTCTTTTTCTTTTTTTACCGCTTGGCATATTGATATGATTTTAAAGATTATTTCTTTACAGCTGCGACGAATACCTTGGCAGGCTTGAATGCCGGAATAGCGTGTGCAGGGATGGTGATGGTGGTCTTTTCCTTGATGTTCCTGGCTGTCTTTTCTGCCCTCTGCTTGATGATGAAGCTGCCGAAACCGCGGAGATAAACCGGCTCACCGTTAACAAGGGAAGTCTTTACGCTCTCCATAAAAGATTCAACAACCCTCAGTACGGTTGTCTTTTCTATACCGGTTGTCTTAGCAACCTCATTTACAATTTCTGCCTTTGTCATAATTAATTTTTTAAGAAGTTTTTACATTTAAGGTGCTACCTCTTTTTCGTTTGAACGGCAAAGTTAAACTGAATTTTTGCAATTTCCAACATCGAAGTACGATTTTTTCTTCATTATTGCCCAATAATCATGCATTTTCGCAATGGCACGGTCGTTGACCATATATAGCCCGGATTGTCGGGACGCCGCCATTATGACAAAATGGCAGAAAGGGGCGTCATACCGCCGCACCCCACCCCTGACAAACCAGACCGGACCGCAAACCAACGGAATGAATATGAAAAAAAATATAAACAACGACGCAATTTCCGCAGCAGGAGCGGAAGTGAGCATTATCCCGGTAATGACCGGGGAAGGACCTGCACAGCTTGACCTGGGCAATGTGCCGGAAAACGTACCTGTCCTCGCACTGAGGAATGTCGTGCTCTTCCCGGGCACGATCTATCCCGTGACAATCGGAAGGGAGAAGTCCGTAAGGCTCATACAGGAAGTACAGAAAACCAACGGGTATTTCATTGCCGCACCGCAGACCGACATCACCGTGGAGGACCCCCAGGACCTGCAGGTACTGTCGCCCTTCGGCACGCTGGCAAAGGTCGTACGCACCTTCGAAATGCCTGACGGTACACTTTCGGCCGTAATCCAGAGCTACTCACGCGCATATATAAAGTATCTAGTCGAGACCGAGCCTTTCCTCAAGGGAAGGATAATGGTTCTTGAAGATACGGCCGCCGACATGGACGACTCATTCATCAAGATGCTCAGCGAGTCCATCAAGGAAAAGGCCACGATGGTGCTGCGCGGTTCCGGCATCATGGGTCCGGACGTGAGCAACGCGATGAATATGATCCACGATTTCTCTTTCCTTGTCAATTTCATCGCCACCACAATCGAAACTGACGTGGAGGAGAATCTCGAAGGCAAGATCCGCCTCCTCGAGACCGGCGACATCAAGGAAAGGGGCATGGAACTGCTCTCTATCCTCGACAAGATGAACAGGCTTGCGGAAATCAAGCAGGAAATCAACGCCAAGGTCAAGAGCGAAATCGACCAGCAGCAGAGGGAGTATTTCCTCAACAACCAGCTCCGCACCATTCAGGAGGAGCTCGGAATGGACGAGGACGAGGAAATCGGGCGCCTGCGCAAGGCTGCCAAGGACAAGGAATGGTCCGCCGGTACTGCGGAGCTTTTCGAGAAAGAGCTTGCCAAGCTTGAAAGGTACAATCCGTCCTCGCCGGAATACAGCATCCAGTACAACTTCCTCCAGTTCATGGTCGAGCTCCCGTGGAACAGGACCAGCAAGGACAATTTCGACCTTGTCCACGCGCAAAAGGTGCTGGACGCGGACCACTACGGGCTCGAAAAAGTCAAGGAGCGCATCATCGAATATCTTGCGGTGCTTTCGCTCAAAGGTGACCTCAAGTCCCCTATTCTCTGCCTCTACGGCCCTCCGGGAGTGGGAAAGACCAGCCTCGGCAAATCCATAGCCAAGGCCCTCGGCAGAAAATATGTCAGGATCTCGCTCGGCGGCATGCACGACGAGTCCGAAATCCGCGGCCACAGGAAGACCTACGTGGGAGCCCTTCCGGGACGTATCCTCAACGGCATCCACCGTGCCGGGACATCCAACCCCGTGATGGTGCTTGACGAGATAGACAAGCTCGCCTCCGACTACAAGGGGGACCCTTCATCGGCCCTTCTTGAGGTGCTGGACCCGGAGCAGAACACCACCTTCCACGACAACTACCTCGATATGGACTATGACCTGTCGAAAGTGATGTTCATCACTACGGCCAACACAATCAACAACATACAGCCCGCCCTCCTGGACAGGATGGAGCTCATCAACGTGACCGGCTACCTTGCCGAGGAAAAGGTGGAGATCGCAAAGAAGCACCTTGTCCCGAAGCAGATCAAGGAGCACGGGCTCGACAGGAAACAGCTCAAGCTGGACAAGGCCACGATTCCGGCCATAATCGACAGGTACACGCACGAATCGGGAGTCCGCGGACTTGAAAAGCAGATTGCGAAAATCGCCCGCGTGACGGCAAGGAAGGTGGCAACCGGCGAGACGCTCCCGTCAAGCATCAAGCCTGCCGACCTCAAGGAATACCTCGGGCTTCCGACCTCCTTCCACGACAGGCAGGAGGGCAACGAAGGCGTCGGGATTGTCACCGGTCTTGCATGGACAGCAATGGGAGGTGAGATCCTGTTCATCGAAAGCTCCGTCAGCCAGGGCAAAGGTGTGCTTACGATGACAGGCAACCTCGGGGACGTGATGAAGGAGTCCGCCACCATAGGCTACCAGTGGATAAAGGCGCATACGGATGTAGTGGGAATGGACGCCAAGACATTCTCGGAGAAGGACATACACGTTCACGTGCCTGAAGGGGCCACACCGAAGGACGGTCCTTCCGCCGGCATTACGATGGTTGCCTCGATGGTATCCGCGCTCAGCGGAAAGAAACCGAAATCCAAGGTTGCGATGACCGGAGAGATGACCCTCAGGGGCAGGGTTCTCCCTGTCGGCGGCATCAAGGAGAAGATACTCGCAGCCAAAAGGTCGGGAGTGGAAACCATAATTATCTGCGAAGACAACAGAAAAGATATCGAAGACATCAATGAAAAATACATAAAAGGCCTTACCTTTGTGTACGTCAATACTATCAACGACGTACTTGATTATATTTTCAATTGATGGAAGTCAATATCGAACAGACTTGGAAAGACGCACTGGGGAGCGAATTCGGCAAGCCGTATTTTGCATCCCTGGTGCGTTTCCTGCATGGGGAGAAGGATGCAGGAAAAGTGATTTACCCTCCAGGAAGCCTGATTTTCAACGCTTTCAGGCTGACTCCGGCAGACAGGGTCAAGGTCGTCATTCTCGGCCAGGACCCCTACCACGGACCGGGACAGGCAATGGGGCTGTCATTTTCCGTACCCGACGGAATAGCGGCACCTCCTTCCCTTAAGAACATTTTCAAGGAGATCTCTTCTGACCTCGGGGTGACCATGAGCGGCAGCACGGACCTTACGCCGTGGGCCAGGCAGGGAGTCCTTATGCTCAATTCGATCCTGACGGTGGAAGCGGGCAGAGCAGCCTCCCACAGCAGAATCGGCTGGCAGGAGTTTACCGATGCGGTCATAAGATATCTCTCCGGCAACCGCTCCGGCATAGTCTTCATGCTTTGGGGCAATTACGCCAGGAGCAAAAAAGCGCTGATTGACACCTCGCGGCACACCGTACTCGAGGCAGCGCACCCTTCACCGCTTGCAGGAGGGGCATTTTTCGGATGCAGGCATTTTTCAAAGGCAAATGCAATTCTCCGTCAGGAGGGGCTGGACCCGATCGACTGGAGGCTTTAGACAATATTACAATGACCAGGACAGCTTTGTTTCCCGGATCGTTCGATCCGTTTACAGCAGGCCACCAGAATATTCTGCGCAGGGCACTTACAATGTTCGACGAAGTCTATGTAGCTGTGGGAATCAATCAGGACAAGCGCGGTTTCTTTTCGATGGACCAGCGCATGGACATCATCCGCCAGGCCACGAAGGATATGGCAGGAGTGAAGGTAATCAAATACGAAAATCTCACCATTGACACCTGCAAAGAACTGGGCATCAAGCATATGGTCCGCGGAGTGAGAAATATGCTCGACTTCGAGACGGAAAGGAGCATTGCCGACATGAACAGGAGGCTCGCCCCGGACATCGAGACCATCATCATCCCGACATCACAGGAGTTTGCGCACATCTCCTCTTCGGCAGTCAGGGACATCCTCCGTCACCACGGAGACACCTCGCTCTTCCTGCCCGAGGGCGTCACCCTCCCGGAGCCGGACACAAAATAAACATTTCCTGCAATGATACGAAAAATCCTCACCGCCCTGGCCGCAGGGCTTTTGCTTTCCACCGCCGCACCCTGCCGTGATTTCGACACCACAGCAGTCAACAACATGATTGACAAGTACCTGGCAGCAATTGAGAAGCTCAGCGTCAGAGAGAAGTCTTTCGAATGTGACTTCATGCTGGACAAGTGCGAGGACGAGGACATCCGCAATTACACTGCCGTGAGGCTATACAGCCATTTTCTAAGCTCGAAGCTTATGGGCGACGAGGGGGTTGCAGTCCATCTTGCAGACGAATGGTTCATCCCGGGCAAGGTATCATTCGCCAACGGCATCGACCTTGTCAACGCGAGGGTATTTGCCGAGTTCAACCGCAGTTCGCTCATCGGCTGCAGGGCCCCGTCGCTCAGGCTTGGGACTCCTTCCGGAGAAGTCCGCGAAGCTCTCGGAACTGCCATTGATTCATCAGTGCTCGCAGACGGGTGCCGGAGGCTCAGGGTTCTGTATTTCTATGACACAGAATGCGCAGCCTGCAAGGTGGAGACACCCCTCCTGAGAAAGATGCTTTCAGACAGGAAGGCTGATGTGGAACTTGTTGCGGTATATTGCGGGGCCAACCGGGACGCCTGGGACGGCTATCGCCCATATCTCGACACCGAAGGTCCTGCGCTCACGAGCCACTATTGGGACCCTGAAGTGGAGTCCGGCTTCCAGATGAAATACGGAGTACTGCAGACGCCGAAGATGTTCCTGATCGGAAGGGACGGCACAATACTCGGAAGAGGCCTTGACACAGAGGCGCTTGCAAAGCTTCTGGATATCTACGGGAGCGCCGGGGAGCTTTCCTACGGCGAATATGACAATATGATGAGACTGTACCGGATGACCTCCGGGCTGCCAGCCGACAGCATCATGGTGCTTGCAGACCATATCGAGCGCAGGACACTTACGGAACACCGTGACACAATCAATTTCCGTCAGCTCACGGGAGACCTTCTCTATTGCCTCGGGACCTTCATTTCCGAAGAAAATGCAAAGGCTGCACAGCAGCTGATTGCCACAAAGATAAAAGGACGGCGTGACATATGGAGCTCGCAGAACGATTCCCTTCAGGTCATAGGGTTTGCAAATATGCTTGATGACCTGCTGGGCCTCTGCCCGGTCGGGGAACGGCTCCCGTCAATCACGGTTCCGGGAGTCCTGGACGGCAAACCGGGAAGATACAACCTCAGGAAAATGCGCAACACCTACATCATTTTCCACCTGCCAATGTGCTATGACTGCCAGCGGAATGTAGAGGCTGCCGGGAAAATGGACATCAAGTCGCTGACAATCGACGTTGACAGCATCCGGGAGAATGAGCCGGAGCTTTTCGAAACCCTCGCCCAATCCATTGACCTTTCATGCATGCCGTTCATAATGACAACCGACAGGAAGGGAAGGGTGACAAGAAAATATGTCAGCCTCATCGGCAAAGATGAATCCGATTATTAAGCAGATATATGAATTATTCGCCCCGGCCGCTTGCAGAATGAAGAATTTTGTTTATCTTTGCGGTCCGAAATAAAAAGGAGGTGATTTTACAATGATTATAGTTCCTATCAAAGAAGGTGAGAACATCGAAAGGGCTCTTAAGAGATTCAAGAGGAAATTCGAGAAGACAGGCGCAATCCGTGAGCTTCGCGCAAGGAAGAACTTTGTCAAGCCTTCCGTAAAGAAAAGGGAGCAGCTGCAGAAAGCTATCTACGTGCAGCATCTTCAGCTCGAGGACGAGCAGTAATTCTCTCTCCTTAAATAATTGAAATCCGGAAGGGCAGCCCAGGAGGCCGCCCTTCTTGTTATGTATCTTCACATGATCCCTGCATGCAGGTTTCCGGCCAGTCCGGATCCGCCTCCGGAGCAGAGGATTATTTCAGTGAACTGATCATTTCCATGAACTTCGGCATTCCGGCTGTGGCTACTTCCCGGATGTGGGTGATGCGCTTGTCGTGCCTTAAGTTGACATCCTGGGGATCAATAATATAGACGGAGCAGTCAGGGCCTGCGTAGCGGTACAGCCCGGCGGCAGGATAGACCGAAAGCGACGAGCCCACAATCAGCAGGATGTCGGCCTGCGACACATAATCTATCGCCCTTTCAATCTTCGGGACAGCCTCCCCGAACCACACGATGTGGGGCCGGAGCTGTGAGCCGTTGGGAGCCTTGTCCCCCAGACGGATGTCCTCATAGTGCAGGTCTATCACCTCCGCCTCCGAAAATGTTTCATCATAGACACCATGCTCCGGGCGTGCCTTGTCAAGCTCGCCGTGAAGATGGACAACACGTGTGCTGCCTGCCCTTTCGTGGAGATTGTCCACATTCTGGGTGATGACGGTCACGTCATAATCCTTTTCAAGCGAGGCAATTGCATAATGGGCAGCGTTAGGACTGGCGTCACGCAGCTGGTGGCGCAACCCGTTGTAGAAATCAAGCAGCAGGCCCCTGTCGCGATACCATCCGTCAATCGAAGCCACCACCTGCGGGTCGTACTGTGCCCACAGGCCCCCGCTGTCGCGGAACGTGCTGAATCCGCTTTCGGCACTGACACCGGCACCGGTCAGCACCGCAATCTTTTTCTTTGCCATAATCAAACAAATATTCTGTCAATCTCTTGACTATTCTATTTCATAATAATACTTCTTTGCCCAATACTCAAACAGCGGATCGAGCAGCACCGGCTCGTCCTTGTCGTTGAATGTCACGATTTCCTTTTTGCAGAGCGCATCCTTGAGTCTCTTTACATTGGCGGAGGAGCTGAGCCCGTAGTGGCGGATGACCCCGGTGGAGCTGAACTTCTTGTTGCCTTCCAGGATGGCACGGAGCATATTGCCCTGGAAAGTGGTAAGATCGTTCATTATCATCATAAAGCGGGGTTCGTGGACGGCAATTATGCTTTTGAGCGCCTCCACAAGGATCTGCTCGGAAATATAACCCTTTGACAGGGAGTCACATATCGAGATGAAGGTATTGATGTACCAGATGTTGTTCCTGAAAAGCTTGCACATGCCCAGGAGCAGTTCCTTCTCTACTACCTTTCCGCTTGTCATGAATCCGCGCACCACATAGTCGATGATGTCCCTCTCCGTTATGTCCGAAAGCGGGAGCCTCTGCACGGTGCGGTAGAAAAAATGCCGTTTCTCGAATATCTCCTTCATCGCATTGACCTCGGAGCCCATGAATATACAGGTACATCCATTTTCGGCGGACTGCTTCTGTCCGGCAAGCATCTTGTCGAAAGAGCGCACAAGGGATTCACCCGGATCGCCGCAGCGCATTATGTTCTGGAACTCCTCAAACACCACGACAAGAGGCATTCCGCGCCGGGAAAGAGCCTGCGGCAGACGGAGTACGGCCTCCTCGTCCTGCGCGTCGATGTCCCAGTTAAGCGAAAGGATATGCCCCTTTGCCGCAAATTCCTCCTTGTCGAACACGAAATGGGTGCCCGCAAGACAGGTCTCCACAATCTGCTGATACTCAGCAGGAGAAGAAGTCACGGCCTTGATTGCCGATTCTGCAAACACCTTCAGGAAAGCCGCCACGCTCCTTACCTGCATCATCTGCACGCGGGCCACTGCAAACTGCTTCCCGGACAGGCGCATATCGAGCAGGACCTGCTGGACAAGGGACATCTTCCCGGTGTTTTCGGGCTCATACAGGGCCACATGCTCGCCCTGCGAAATGAGATTCTGCAGAACGGTCCTCTCATTGCGGCGTCCGGTAAAATCGCGTCCGGTGACATAGCGGTTGTAAGGGAATGGCGTATCCATACTCTGTAACATTGATGTTATGCAAACATACACAATTTTTTCCAAAAGTTTTGTTTTTCGCGCTTTTACTTGCTATATTTGCAGTCTGATTTTTGATATGGCCGGGGAGCCCACAAAGATTCGCCCCAGGGAGCGGACGCTTACGGCTGGAACTTAATGAGTTTATAACAAATGTACGCAATCGTGGAAATCGCCGGACAGCAGTTCAAGGTTGAAGCCGGCTCAAAGATTTACGTAAACCGTCTCGCCGCAAAGAAGGATGAGTCGGTAGAGTTTGACAAGGTGCTCCTCATCGACAACGAGGGTGCAGTCAAGGTAGGTGCCCCTTATGTTGAGGGTGCTGTAGTAAAGGCAACAGTACTTGCTGACGATGTAAAGGCAGACAAGGTACTCGTATTCAAGAAAATCCGTCGCAAAGGCTTCCAGAAGCTCAATGGCCACCGCCAGAAGCTCACAAGCATCAGGATCGACTCTATCGCTTAATTATTGAGGAGGAATTCATTATGGCACATAAGAAAGGTCAATCAAGTTCTAAGAACGGTCGTGAATCGCATAGCAAACGCCTCGGTCTGAAGAAGTCAGGCGGACAGGCTGTAAAGGCTGGCAACATCATCGTACGCCAGAGGGGTACCGTACACAATCCTGACAGGAATGTCGGCATGGGCAAGGACCACACTCTCTACGCTCTCGTTGACGGTACCGTAAAATTCACAAAAAAGAGAAACGACAAATCTTTCGTATCGGTTATTCCTTTTGAGAACTAACGGACTCGGAGATTGGTAATCTACAGAGGAGTGCACTTCGGGTTGGATGTGCAGTCCTCTTTTTTTTACAGGAACAATTCAACAGATAATACAATGCTTACCCTTAAGACGCTCCGCGATGATCCGGAAATGGTCATCAGAAAGCTGGCAGTAAAACACTTCGATGCAAGGGAAATTGTCGGCAGGATTCTCACGCTCGATGCCAACCGCCGCTCTTTGCAGCAGGAGAGCGACGAACTCCTGTCGCAACAGAAAGCAAAGGCCGCAGTAATAGGCGGACTTATGAAAGAAGGGAAGAAGGCGGAAGCCGAAGAGGCAAAGAAAGAGGTTGCCGTCCTGAAGGCACGCTCGACGGAGCTTCTTGCCAGGGCAGATGAGAACAACAGGGAGCTGGAAGCCCAGCTAGTCCTTCTGCCTAACCTTCCGTGCGACCTCGTACCTGAAGGAAAGGACTCCAATGACAATCTCATAGTCAAGACAGGCGGTCCGGAAGTGGTTCTCCCGGAGAATGCACTTCCCCACTGGGACCTCGCCAAAAAATACGACATCATCGACTTTGACCTCGGTGTCAAGATAACGGGAGCGGGTTTCCCTGTGTATAAGGGCAAGGGTGCGAAGCTCCAGAGGGCCCTCATCAACTTCTTCCTCGACCAGAACACTGCCGCCGGCTACAGGGAGGTGGAGCCTCCTGTAATGGTCAACGCCGCATCGGCATTCGGTACAGGACAGCTCCCGGACAAGGAGGCTCAGATGTACTACGCCCAGCTTGACGATTTCTATCTCGTACCTACGGCAGAAGTGCCTGTGACCAACATCTTCCGCGATGTCATCCTCGGAGCCGACAGCTTCCCGCAGAAGCTGACCGCCTATACCCCTTGCTTCCGCCGCGAGGCCGGATCATACGGCAAGGACGTACGCGGGCTGAACCGTCTCCACCAGTTTGACAAGGTAGAAATTGTGAGGGTGGAAAAGCCTGAAAACTCATATGCCGCCCTTGATGAGATGGTTGCACACGTGGAGTCCCTCGTCGGGAAGCTCGGCCTGAAATACAGGATCCTCCGTCTCTGCGGCGGCGACCTGAGCTTCACTTCCGCAATCACATACGACTTTGAACTCTGGTCCGCAGCACAGGGACGCTGGCTTGAGATTTCATCAGTCTCCAACTTCGAATCCTACCAGGCCAACCGTCTCCACCTCCGCTACAAGGACGAAAACGGCAAGACACAGCTCTGCCACACCCTGAACGGCAGCTCGCTGGCACTTCCGCGTGTCGTTGCAGCGCTTCTTGAGGACAACCAGAAGGACGGATATATCGAGATCCCTGAGATTCTGAGGCCATACACCGGATTTGACCGTATCGACTGATGCCGCAAATGACCGGTGAAAGGACAATTGTAGGAATAGACCCCGGAACCAACATACTTGGCTTCGGGGTTGTCCGTGTTGTCGGGCGGAAGGCCGAATTCATTGACATGGGCATACTCGACCTCCGGAAGGAGCCGGACGCATATTCCAAGCTCCGCCAGATCTACGAGACCGTGGGCGAGGTCTGCAAGAGCTACCACCCTACCGAGATGGCGCTCGAGTCCCCCTTCTACGGCAAGAACGCCCAGGTGGTCCTGAAGCTCGGCAGGGCACAGGGGGCGGCAATGATTGCCGCAATGGAATACGGCATCACATCGGTTCACGAATATGCTCCGCGGCGTGCCAAACAGGCTATTACAGGCAACGGCGCCGCCTCCAAGGAGCAGGTCCGCACCCTGCTTGAAAAGACCCTGGGCGTGGACCTCTCCACAAGACATCTTGATGCCACCGACGCACTTGCAATCGCGATGTGCCATTTCTATGAGACCACCTCCCCGCTCGGCACTTCCGCAGGAGACGGCAAGGGCGGATGGGAAAAATTCGTGGCGGACAACCCCGGCAGGGTAAAATAAAGGGATTCCCCTCCGGTGGGACCGGTGTATTTTTGAAAATATTGTTTTGGGGATTAAACCGCGCACGGAAAGACGTGTCTAAAAACCGTACAAACAAAAGAACTGTGATGGAAAGAGTACTAAGGAACACAATTTCCCTGATTGCAGCATTCACGGCAATGCTGCTTTTTAGTGTGCAGGGCCATGCCCAGACGGCCCGCACTGTATCGATGGTGCTGAGCGATTCATCCTCCGGGGAGCCGGTCGCATTTGCAACCGTATCGCTCACGAAAAAAGGAGCGTCAAGTCCGGACAAATATGTACTGAGCAGCGACACCGGAAAGGCTGTGATTGAAAAGGTGCCGGCCGGCACATATACCCTGAAGGCTGAACTGATGGGATATGTGGCCTATACGAAAGAAATCACCGTCGGCAGGGAAGGGCTCGACCTGGGGACAATCAAGATGGACCAGGACCTGAACCTGCTCGATGCGGCAAGTGTCTCGGCCGCAGGCAATCCTATAATAATCAAGAAAGATACAGTCGAGTACAACGCCTCGTCCTTCAAGACGACCGACAACGACATGCTTGAGAACCTTCTCAAGAAGCTCCCTGGAGTGGAAGTGAACGAAGACGGTACAATCACCGCCAACGGCAATACTATCAGCAAGATAACCATTGACGGAAAGACCTTCTTCCTCGACGACCCGCAGCTTGCCACCAAGAACATTCCGGCAAAGATCATCGAAAAGGTGAAGGTGGTCCAGAAGAAGTCGGAGCAGGCGGAGTTCACCGGCATCGATGACGGCAACGAAGAGACAGTCATCGACCTTTCGGTCCAGAAGGGCATGATGAACGGTCTCATCGGCAACATGATGCTCGGAGGAGGCCATGACTATCCGCAGGAGAGCTACCGCAACGAATACGGCAACGGCGACTTCCGCTACCAGGGCTCCGCATTCCTCGGCAAATTTACTGAAAGCACCCAGCTCAGCGCCATCCTCAACGGCAACAACACCAACAACCGCGGATTCAACGATATGGCCAGCAGCATGATGGCCGGCATGCGCGGAGGCGGTGGCGGAATGGGCCGCGGACAGGGAGGATTCGGTTCCGGCAACGGCATCACCACCTCGTGGATGGGCGGCATCAACGGAGGAGGCAACTTCTTCGACGACAAGATGGAGCTGATGGGCAACTACCTCTACAACGGTTCGGAAAAATATGTGACCGAGAGCAGCGACCAGACCACCTATCTTGACAACTACAACCTCAAGTACCACAACGACGGCGAAAGCACGACCAACACCTACGGCCACCGTTTCGGTTTCCGTCTGGACCACAAGTTCTCCGACAACACCTCCATCCTCTTCCAGCCGCAGTTCTCATTCGGAGGCGGGGATTTCGCGGAATTTTCCGATTTCCGCACCGACAAGGAATATGCTGACGGAAGGTCCTTCAAGACAAACGACGGTTTCAACCAGAACCTCGGCGACAGCAGGACCAACAGTGCCAACGGTATGCTTCTCCTCCGCCAGAAACTCGGAATCCCGGGCAGGACCCTGTCCCTGAGTGCCAACTACAGTTTCAGCAATTCGACGATGGACGGATTCAACCAGTCAATCACCAACAGCTACGAAGAAGACGGCACGATGACCGCATCTCCTATCAACCAGAGATACGACCAGAACCAGAACAGCAACTCCCTCTCGGGAAGGCTCACCTACACCGAACCGCTCGGAAGAGGATTCTACCTCGAGGGCAACTATGAGCTGAGCTGGAACAAAAACACATCGAAAAAAAACACCTTTGACAGCGGAATCAACGACAATTTCGCCGAAGACAGGCTCTACAACTCTACCGGTGAGACTCCGAACGAAGACTACTCATCAATGGTGACCAACAGGTACATAAGACAGAGGATCGGTGCCAACGTGATGTTCCAGAACTCGAAGATCCGCGCGCAGCTCGGAATCACCGCCAACCCGACCAACACCCACAACGAGACAAACGGCCTCGAATACAACAACAAGGTGGTCAACTGGGCGCCGCAGGCAATGTTCTCATGGGACAAGAGCGACAATACCAACCTAAGGTTCTTCTACAACGGTTCCACCTCCCAGCCGTCAACCTCGCAGCTCCTCAGCGTGCCGGACAATACCAATCCGCTGAGCATCTCGTTCGGTAACATCAGGCTTGAGCCTTATTTCACGCACAGGCTCAGGGGCAACTTCAGCTTCTCCAACCCGAAGACATTCACATCCCTCAGGGTTATGCTCAACGGAAGCCTTGTCCAGAATCCGATAGTGAATGCCACCTGGTACGGACTCAACGGAGCACAGTATTCGATGCCGGTCAACGGGCACAATTCCGGCAACATCAGTACCAACATAATGTTCAACTCCCCTATCGCAAGGTCCAACTTCTCGATTTCCAACACTTTGAGGGGAAGCTACTCCCAGAGTTCCTCATATATCGGCTCGACTTTCGATATGACAGGATACTATGACCCTGACAGCGGAAGCATGGACTACGACGCATTCTTCAGGGACTATCCGGACTTGGACGCTTCGTCGGAATTTACCCGCAACAACATCCGTTCCGTATCGGCAACCGAGCGCCTCAGACTTACCTACCGCAATGATTTCGTGGAACTTATCGCAGGAGGACGCACCTCCATCAACAAGTCCTGGTACACAATAGCTGCAGCAAGCACCGATATGACCTGGAACAACCAGGTGAGCGGCTCCATGAACTGGACCATTCCTGGAGGACTCGGATTTGTGGCAGAGGCCAACTACAACTGGTATGAGGGCTACAGCACCCCGCAGGATGACGAGGTGATTCTCAATGTGGAGATTTCAAAGCTGCTGTTCAAGGACCAGCTCACGCTTACGCTCAAGGGATATGACCTTCTGAACCAGGCCAAGAACCTGTCGGTGACCGATGCTTCCAACTACCATACCGAGACTGTCAACAACACTCTCGGAAGGTACATAATCCTTTCGCTTACATGGAGATTCGGCAGCTTCGGAGGAATGAAGGGCCGCATGGGAGGTCCCGGTCCGGGTCACGGCCCTGGAGGTCCGGGCGGTCCACCACCGATGAGGATGTAATAAGATGGAGCCTTTGTCCAGTACGGTACAAAGGCTCCATCTTATTTGAAGGCATGATTTCAGCCCTTGGAATATATATCCTTTATTACGAGTCCGGCAAGGGTGAGTCCGAAAATGCCGGTAATATGTGCGGTGGTGCCGTTGGATTCGCCCTCCCCCACATTGGGAAGGACTTCGTCATCATAGACACACAGGAACTTCTTGGCGGGGAGCGTCTTGTTCTGGCGCATTTTCTTGCGGATTGCAGCCCCGAGGGGACATCCCCTGACGTCCCAGAACTCGGCCACGCGCACCCTTGTCGGATCGACTTTCAGCGCGGCCCCCATTGACGAAAAGACTGTCGCACGTGTCCTGGAAGCCCTCAGCAGGAGTTCCGTCTTGCAGGAAAGAGAATCTATTGCATCAATGATGTAGTCATAGGGCGAGAGGTCATAGCTGTCGGCCGTCGTCTTGTTGTATGCCCCTTCGATTGCAACGATATCGGCATCAGGATTGATTTCAAGGAGCCTCTCCCGGAGCACCTCCACTTTTACCCTGCCGACGGTTTTTGTAGTTGCCATCAGCTGGCGGTTGATATTGCTCGCCACCACCCTGTCCTGGTCCAGGATTGTAAGATGCCCCACTCCGCTCCGTACAAGGGACTCGGCACACCAGCTTCCGACTCCGCCCACGCCGAAGATTATCACGCGGGCATCACGCAGCCTGTCCATTGACCCGAAAAGCCTTTCGTTACGGGCAAATATATCCGTTTCAGCCATTTGGATTACGTTTTTTGGTAAATACCCTCACGACCAGGGACAGCGCCAGTAGAAGGGTGACGAGCAGCGCCAGGCGTCCGACTATGTCACCGTTGCGCACAAAGAAAGTCTGCCGGTCATTGAGGTTGATTGTGCCGGAAAGCTCGGCCTTTTCCCACCAGGGAGTGCTTGCTACAATCCGCCCTTTCTGGTCAATGATTGCGGAAATGCCTGTGTTTCCGCATCTTGCAATGTCGCGCCTGAGTTCTATCGCCCTGAGGGAAGAATAGCTCAGATGCTGCCTGTAGCCCGGAGTATTTCCCCACCAGGCATCATTGGTAATGACAGTCATCGCCCTTGCCCCGTCCAGTACATATCCGCGGCAGAAATCCCCATATACGGATTCATAGCAGACGGCACATCCAAGAGGTTCACCCTGCGCAGTGTGCAGGACGGTCGGATGCTCCTGCCCGATGCAACGGCCCATAACCCCTCCGAGCAGGTCGTCGATTTTGCAGAAAATGGCAGGATAAGGTGTCATCTCAACCCCGACCACGAGCTTGGACTTATGGTAGATGTCGGTCCTGCCGGTCCCGTCCATCAGGATTGCGGAATTGCGTGATTCCACCCATCTGTCTCCCGCCTTCCTTGCGGTCGGGGAAGGCTTTTCCGCCCCTTCGAAGAACTCGTGCGCCGACACTCCGAGAAGAAGGCTGGCATTGGGATAATCTTCGAGCACCCTGCGGAAACGGTTCCAGGTGCGGCTGGCTGAAAAATCATTTACAATCACATCTCCCGTGAAGGTCTCCGGACCGATAAGCAGCACCTGCGCCGAATCTCCCGCTGCCTTCATAACCTTTCTCACCTGACCCTCAAGGATGGCATTTTGGGTGTCCCTGGTCATCCCCCCGAACTTGTTGTACGGGTCAATATTAGGCTGGAGGACAGCCACTTCCATCGGAGTTCCCGTCTCCTTGCAGTTGTGTCCTACCGCTGCGGAAACCGCCATGGGGACAAATATGACGGCGAGCGTGCCGGCAAGGGCAGCAGTCTTCGCCTTGGGGTTCCAGCAGTCCCACCTGCCGTCGGACAGGGCGCACATCACCCCGAATATGGACAGGTTGGAAGCCCAGATCCACAGCGAGCCGCCAAGCGAGCCCGTCCATTCATACCACTGTACAAGGCCTGTCGTGCGCGCGAATGAATTGCCCAGGACAAGCCACGGCCAGGATATCTGTGCCCCGAAATAGAGCTTTTCCCAGGCTATCCACAGGGCAGCCAGGAAAATATAAGGAAGAGTGCCTCCGTAATACTTTCTGCTCCAACGGAAAAGGCCGAAGATGAGGGACATCTGGAGTGCATTGGCAAAGACTGCGAAGATGCCTCCCCCGACGGTGGCCCAGCACACCCAGAAGGTGGTGAAGGCGTTCCAGAGGACAAAAGCGGTATAATGGTATATCCATACCCTGCGGACCTGCAGCTGCGTGGCAATCCTGTCCATGCACAGAAGCGGCACTATACCGAAAAGTGCCGTCCATCCGCAGTGCGGAACAAGAAACGGAATGGCCATCAGTACCGCAAACAGTACCGGAAGGCCCCATAGAAGCGGTTGAGTTTTCTTATCCATCAATCCAGAAACTGTAAGGAATCGTAAATAATCCGTAAGAAATTGTAAATATAAGAAAAAAAGATGCTGCCATAAGCGTTATCGGCAAAAAATCATTATCTTTGAAAGATTGCGTAAAAGCTTGCTGCTTTGACAAAACTTGTGTGCAAATGAGCGACAGATTATTTCTTATCGACGGTCACGCCCTGATTTTCAAGATGTACTACGCCTTCGCCGGAAGGCCCATGATCAACTCCAAAGGGGCTGACATGTCGATACTCTATGGTTTCACGAAGTACATTCTCGAGCTGAAGGAAAGAGAGAAGCCTGCCTATCTCGCAGTTGCATTCGACCCCCCGGGAGGGACATTCCGCAACATCATGTACCCGCAGTACAAGGCCAACAGGAAAGAAACCCCGCAGCTTGTCATAGATGCCCTCGAGCCTCTCCAGGAGCTTTGCCGGGCACTGAACATACCGGTGATGATGGTCAGCGGATATGAGGCGGATGATGTCATAGGCACTGTCGCAAAAAGGTTTGCAGGAGACCTCACCAAGGTCTATATGGTCACCCCCGACAAAGACTACGGGCAGCTCATCGATGACAACATTTTCCAGCTCAAACCGGGGAAATCCGGAGCGGATGATGTCCTCTTGGGCAGGGAGGAAATCTGCAGCAGATACGGCATTTCCTCTCCGGAGCAGGTCATTGAGATCCTGACACTGTGCGGTGATACGGCCGACAATGTCCCCGGAGTCAAGGGCGTGGGGGAAGTGGGGGCAAAGAAGCTGATTGCAGCCTACGGCACCGTGGACAACATCTACAGGCATCTTGACGAACTTTCCGGGCGCCAGCGCAATATGTTCAGGGAGGCGGAAGGCCACATAAGCCTCAGCCACGACCTTGTAACCATCAGGACTGATGTCCCTGTGGACATCACACTCGACATGATGAAGGTTGACAACACCTGTTCCATGGAGGCTGCCGACCTTTTCGAAAAATATGAATTCAGGTCCCTGAGGCATTTCCTTGGCGATGCCAAGCCCTCCGGAGCCAGGGCCGTGGACCTGCAGACAGTCACCGTTTCCCCATCCGAAGTCTGCCTCGCGGCAAAGCAGTCGGGAATCGTGTCCCTGATTGCCGATTATGAAGGCGAGGGGATTTTCACCGGCATCCCGAGGATGACGGCATCAGCGCTGAAAGACGGGAAATACCTCTGCTCCGAAGGTAGCGTGGAAGACTTCGCCTCCATCATCCGGGACAAGGACACGGACAAGGCGGGGAACGACCTTAAGAGGCTTCTCAACGTATTGGAATACAACGGATACAGTCTGCAGGGCAAGCTTTGGGACATAGGGCTGATGGACTATCTCGCCAACCCGGAGAAGAGTCATGACCCGGCCATTCTTGCTGAAACCTATCTCGGCATCACGCTTGACTCCCCGAAGGAAAAGGACCTTTCCCTGTTCTCGCAGGAGACGGGAGATACCCATATCCGTGAGGCTGCTGCATACCTCGCCCTCAAAGAAGAAATAGCCTCATCCTCCGAATCATCCGCATCTTCACTTTATGACGACATGGAAGAGCCTCTGCTCAAGGTGCTTGCAAGGATGGAGCGGGACGGTATCAAGGTGGACCTGAAGACACTTGACGAGTTTGCCGGAGAGCTTCGCAAGGAGATTGACGGCCATCAGGCAAGGGTGCGCGAGCTTTCGGGAGAACCCGACATCAACGTTTCCTCCCCAAAGCAGATAGGGGATCTTCTGTTTGAGAAGATGAAACTCGATCCGAAGGCAAAAAAAGGCAGCCGGAGGGCCTGGGCCACCGACGAGGCGACACTCCGTGCAATCGAGCAGAAAAGCCCGGAGCTCATCAACGAAATCCTGGATTTCAGGGCGGCCAAAAAGCTTCTTTCCACCTACATAGAGCCGTTCCCGTCTTTTGTTGCAAAGACTGACGGGAAGGTCCATACGACTTTCAACCAGGCACTTACCTCTACCGGTAGGCTTTCATCCTCAAACCCGAACCTCCAGAATATCCCCATCCGCACGGAACAGGGGAAAAACATCCGCAAGGCATTTGTCCCGAGCACTCCTGACGGGTTCATCATGTCTGCGGACTATTCGCAGATCGAACTGAGGATAATGGCACATCTGTGCGCGGACGAGCATATGAAGGAAGCATTCCGGACCGGGGTTGACATCCACGCCTCCATGGCATCCAAGATTTTCAGGGTGCCTGTGGAGGAAGTCACCTCCAGCATGAGAAGAATAGCCAAGACCTCCAATTTCGGGATAATGTACGGGATCTCCGCCTTCGGGCTCGCGCAGAATCTCGGAGTGTCAAGGAGCGAGGCCAAAGAGCTGATTGACGGCTATTTCAATGCCTTCCCGTCCATCAGGACATTTATTGACAGGACTTTGGAGGAGGCCAGGAGCAACCGTTACGTGGAGACGATTTTCGGCCGCAGGAGATTCCTTCCGGACATCAATTCGGCCAACGGCAATGTCCGCGCCCTTGCGGAAAGGAATGCCGTCAATGCCCCTATCCAAGGTTCCGCGGCCGACATCATCAAGCTTGCAATGATCGAGACCGGCCGCCGCATCTCCGGAGAAGGGCTTGCCAGCAGGATGGTACTGCAGATCCACGACGAACTGCTTTTCGACGTCCGCAGCGGCGAAGAGCAGAGGCTGAAGGAGATTGTCGTGGACACCATGGAGAATATTATCAGGTTGTCGGTCCCGCTGACCGTAGAATGCAATTATGGCAAAAACTGGCTTGAAGCACACTGACATGCGCACATCGGAGCTTTCTGACGCCGAACTTGTGGCAATGGCGCTTGAGGGGAGGTCCCAGGCGGCATATTTTGCACTGTACACCAGATACCACGCAGGATTGAGCGCCCACATCTCGCAGTTCGTCCAGGACCGCGAAGAGGTGGAAGACATCTGCATGGAGACCTTCGAGAAGGCCTTCAAGCAGCTTTCATCCTTCAGGCCGGACGCCAAGTTCTCGACCTGGATCCTGACCATTGCAAGAAATACGGCATTTGACCACAATGACAAGGAAAAACGGGGCAGAAACATAATGACGGCCCTCTCCGGGGAGACCGAGAACAGGGCTGTGAGCATTGCAGACGAGACGCTTCCGCCGGACGAGGCGATAATAAGGGACCAGATGCACGAAAAATTTGTCGCATGCATTGAGGGATTGCCGGACATCTACAAGGAAGTGGCAGCGCTCTGCTTCGTGGACAATATGGGATATAAGGAAATTGCAGAAAAGACCGGTCTCGGGCTCAACACGGTAAAGACAAGAATCCGCAGGGCCAAGGAGATTCTGACCGGCATGATGCTGGATATGGAGGATGAATGAAATGGACTTTGAAGTTTTCAGGCAAATGGTTTTGCGGGAATTCCCGTTTGCAGACGATGCTGTTTTGGAGAGATTCGCACGGCTTGACGCCCTCTACAGGGACTGGAACTCTAAAATCAATGTGATCTCACGCAAGGATATCGGCAATCTGTACTCCCATCACGTGCTTCATTCCCTGTGCATTGCATCCTATCTCGGAAGGAAGAGGCCGGATGTGTCCGAAGCTTTCCGCAAAGGAGGGCTGAGGGTTCTTGACCTCGGCACAGGAGGAGGATTCCCGGGGATTCCGCTTGCTGTCCTGTTCCCCGCCACAAAGTTTGTGCTGTGCGATTCGGTAGGCAAGAAAATCACGGTCGCAGCCGGAGTTGCAGACAGCCTGGGACTGGAAAATGTAGTGACGGAGAATTGCCGCGCAGAGTCCCTGAAGGGATGCTTCGACCACGTTGTGACAAGGGCGGTGGCGACAATGTCGGACCTTTACCCTTGGGTAAGGGGCAAGTATGACGGGAGCATTTTCTGCCTGAAAGGCGGGGATGTGGCAGAGGAGAGCGCCCTCTTTATGGGGCGGTTCCGCAGAAAGGCGGGCAGCGTATGCACCTGGAAAGTGGACGAATGGCTTGACGATGAGTATTTCAAAGGCAAGATGGTGGTGGAAATCATAAAATAATTTTGTATTTATCCCAAAAAAGACTAAATTTGCAGTCCCTATCCGAATATATAAAAATATATCATAATGAAAAGAACATTCCAACCTTCAAGGCGCAAACGCATCAATAAGCACGGTTTCCGCGAGAGAATGGCTACTGCCAACGGTCGTCGCGTACTCGCAGCACGCCGCCGTCACGGCCGCAAAAAACTTACCGTTTCTTCAGAGGACAGGTACTAATCATCTGTTTCTGAATGAAGTAGTGAAAATCAGCCGGACCTTTTGGCCCGGTTTTTTTTGATTTGGACTGATGGACCAGGATACAAGATATATGAATGAGGCCCTCTGCGAGGCCAAAGCGGCAATGGAGGAGGACGAGATTCCAATCGGAGCCGTTATCGTGTGCAAGGGACGGATAATCGCACGCGGTCACAATATGACGGAATCCCTCCATGACCCTTCCGCACACGCAGAAATGATAGCCATCACCGCCGCCACGGAGGCAATAGGCGGTAAATACCTTAATGACTGCACTTTGTATGTGACAATTGAGCCTTGCCCGATGTGCGCCGGGGCTCTTGCCTGGGCCCAGATCGGCAGGATTGTCTATGGTGCCCCGGATCCCAAAAAGGGATTCAGCCTGTTTTCCCCGTCACTCCTCCATCCCAAGACGGAGGTTGAAAGCGGAGTGCTCGCCGGAGAATGTGCCGACCTCCTCAGGAGCTTCCTGAAAAATAAGAGATAGGCCTGCTTTTTCCGGATTTCCGAAAATACGGATAGGCAAGTCCCGCCTCCCGACGGTACACCTGTGCACAGTATTTCAACTATCTGTTTTTCAACAATATAAGAAAGTCCACACAAAGCTTTCCGCGTCACCGGCGGAAGGCTTTTTTCATAGTTTTTGGCTTTTCTGTCTTGTGATTGCGTGAAAAAATCCCCATCAGGAGTATCTGTAAGGGCTGTTTTTGAAAATAAACGTATAAAATTTCCGAATACGGATAGCCATCCATACCTTTGCCGCAACCATAAATCAGAAAAACTATGAAATACCATCAACCATCCAGACTGCGCAGGCCGGTGCGGCTCACGGCCTGCATCCTGTCTGCCATCCTCAGTATGGCATCATGCAGCAAAGACCCGTTCAGCATGGAAAATTCTGACCAGAGCGACGCGGAGACCGTAGGGCACGATATGATTGAGCTCGGAATAAAGCTTGAGAATCCCTATGCGGTAAGGAACATTACAAAGGCATTGGAGAATGTGTCCCCTACCAAGGCGGAACGGACCGACATCACCCCTACGGATATGTACGTAAGATTCCTTCCGGACTCGGAGGAAGAATACAACCGCCTTGTGGAATGCGGCTTCAACCTTATGGAAATGCCTCTTGACTATCAGATCATCAAAGACGGGGACTACTACCACGACCCTGCAGTGGATGATGACAAGATCACCTGGCAGTATGCAGTCATCCCGCACGACACTCCTCTTCCTGAAGGAATACTTTGCGAAATCCTGGATGACTGCTACATCCCGGTCAACGATTCCACCAAGTCCGATGACATCGACTGGGACGAGGTTGAGAGGGAGGCCTACAGGATTACGGGCAACGGAGATATGATAGTGCCGGAGACAAAGGCGTCTGCAACCGCCCCGAAAGGCAGGATCACCATTGTTGACGACAAATACGCAGGCGGAAAGGAATTCGGGCTGGCCGGAGTGAAGATAGTGTGCAATTCGTTCGTGAAAATAGCCACTGCATACACTGACAGGGACGGCTACTATGAGATGTCAAAGAAGTATTCTACAAAACTCCACTACAGGATACTGTTCAAGAACACCCTCGACTTCGCAATCGGATTCAACAAGATCATCATCCCGGCTTCAATGTCCACCCTCGGCAAGGGACCGTCCGAAGGCATCGATTACACGATTACGGACAAATCGGACCGCAAGATGTTCTGCAGGAGCGTGGTCAACAACAGTATCTATGACTACATCTCACGCTGCAACGAAGACGATCTGGACATTCCGCGTCCTCCGCAGAAGCTCCGTATATGGATTTTCCAGGAGATGGAAGCAAGCAGTGCTCCCATGCTCAGGCACGGGGCCCTTCTCGGAGACGGGATTTTCAAGAAATTCCTCGGGGACTATTCCCCGGTACTGGGACTGTTCATGCCCGACATCACAATTGGCGTAAAAGGGGCCGGGGACTACAGTACAATATACTCCAGGACGTGTCACGAGCTTGCCCATGCCAGCCACTTCGCAAAGGTGGGAAAGGACTATTGGAACAGGTATATCGAATATGTGATCACTTCCTTTGTGACCGGAGGAGGCGTTGTCTATGGTGACGGCACCGGCACCGGCTCGGGAGAATGCTGCATCGGCGAGATGTGGGGGTATTTCATGCAATCCGCGATGACCGCCGACAGGTACGGCGGGGCGATGCCTTCCGACGGGCTTTCATTCTGGTTCCATCCGCAGATTTTCAGGTACCTCTACGAAAGGGGCTTTTCGAGAGCGGACATATTCAACGTGCTGGGAAAGGATGTCAACAGCCTGTCAGTACTTAAGGCGGAACTGGTTGAAAACTTTCCGGAGCAGAGTGACATCATCACGCAGGTGTTCACAAGGTATTCTGACTAAAGCTTCAGATGTATGACGACATTTGGATTCACTAAAAGGATGCTGCTCTCCGTTGCTGCAATTGCAGCAGGATCAATAATCTTCAGGGCAGGTGCCCAGCAGATTGCCCTTTCCACCGATTTGGGCGGCTATGCCGACTACGGCACGATGAGCGCGGAGATTTCCTGCTCAGTTTCCCGGCATTGGAGCGCAAGCGCCGGCGTACGGTACAACCCGTTCCTGTACGGAGGCGGAGAAGACGGGACCGGGGTCAGCAACAGGCAGCGGGCTTTCTCGGCCGGCGGCAGATACTGGCTGTGGCATGTCTATTCCGGATGGTGGTTCGGCGGGAAGCTTCAGTATCAGGAATACAATCGCGGAGGCATCAGCAGTCCGCGGACAAGAGAGGGAGACCGCATCGGTGCAGGACTTGCAGCAGGTTTTACATACATGATTTCCAAGCACTTCAATCTTGAAGTGTCAGCCGGGGCCTGGGGAGGATATGATTCCTACAGAATCTATGACTGTCCTGTATGCGGGCTCACGGTTGAGGACGGGCAGGGATTTTTCATCCTTCCCCACGACGTGGCACTTTCCCTTAGCTATCTGTTTTGACCATGAACGGGCGTACGGCCATCCCTGCCCTTGCGGCAACTGCATCAATAATATTGTGCTCTCTCCTCGGATGCTCGGTCAAAGAGGACAGGGACGGATGCCCGTCTGTACTGAGGCTGCTCCTTGGCAGTGCACGCACCCTCGGGGACTCCCTCGGGGTACAGAGGATGTATCTCGCACTGGACGCGGCGGATTTCAGATACAGAGGGAATATTCCGCAGGATGCGGAAGAATACAGGATTGCTGTTCCGAGGGAAGCATTTGATGTTGAAGTATTTATGCTGGAAGAGGAACTGGATGCCGAGGATTATCTCGGGCAGGGGGGCTTTTTCGGGAAAAACGGCCAACAGTTTCCGGCTTTGTGGCGGTTCGGATGCGGAGTTGAAATCCGCGGGGAATCGGCCGTGGCGGATGTGAGGCTGCATAAGGAGTTCTGCCGTGTGAAAGTTGTCGTCCTCGAAGAAGGTCAAAGCAGCATTCCTTTGGAGATCAACTTTATAAGCAGAGTGAACGGCATTTTGACGGGCGGGGGATGTTCGGAAAGTCCCCTGTCTTTTCCGGCAGGACGAATATCTGAGGGAGAGACTTCTGTCAGGATTCCACGCCAGAAGGACGGTTCGCTCTTGATGGAGGTCTGTTCGGACGAGAGTGTTTCGAGGTCATTCCCCCTCGGGCGTTACCTGATTGACTGCGGATACGACTGGAATGCTGAAAACCTTGAAGACATTGAGATTGTCATAGACTGTTCGTTGACAAGATTGACACTCTACCGGAAAGGATGGGATAAAACATTCAGTTTTGTTGCGGAAATATGAAAAGTTTTCTTATATTTGCATTCCTATCCAAGCGCGGGTGGCGAAATTGGTAGACGCGCTACTCTCAGAAGGTAGTGCCTATTGCTGGCGTGGCAGTTCGACTCTGCTCCCGCGCACCAAAAGACCGGTATAGCCGGTCTTTTTTATTTTCCGGTTTTCCGGGATGTCCAAGACCTTGTCCAAGCGGGAGCCCCTCCGACCGTCCTTGCCGCCGGAATTGTTTCCCGTTATGTTCAAAATAAGTCAACGGCGTTCAAATGATTTGACATGGATTGAACGTTTTACTACTTTTACGGAAACAAACAACATCTGTCATGAAAAGAATCACATCAATTATTGCACTAATGCTCTGCGTATGGTTTGGAGCATCAGCACAGCAGGCGCTTTTCAATTCTGCTCCGGTAGTATCTCCCGAAATCAATGCCGACGGGTCCGTGACATTCAGGCTCCGTGCACCTAAAGCCGTCAAGGTGGAGCTGACCGGTGACATGCTCCCGCAGAGGGTCATTGACACCCCCAACGGCAAATACGAGACTACAGGAGTGGTGGAAATGAAGGAAGGCCAGAATGGTGTCTGGGAATACACCACCAGGCCGCTGGAGGGAGAGCTTTATTCCTACAATTTCGTTGTGGACGGGACAAGGCTTCTCGACCCTTCCAACATCTATATGAACAGGGATGTATCCACCTGGACAAGCATCCTCATCGTATCCCGCGAAAAAGACGATCCGGGCTATTATTATAGTGTAAATGATGTGCCTCACGGTGATGTGAGCCGCGTATGGTACGACTCCCCTACCCTCGGGATGAAACGCAAGCTCACGGTGTACACGCCGGCAGGCTATTCCGATTCAAAGGCCAAGTATCCGGTCCTTTACCTTTGTCACGGCGCCGGAGGAGACGAGGAGGCCTGGATTGCACTGGGACGCACAGCGCAGATCATGGACAATCTCATTGCCGAGGGAAAGGCCCAGCCTATGATTGTGGTGATGCCTAACGGCAATGTCAACACTTCAGCCGCTCCGGGCGAATGGGCTGCAGGCATGTACCAGCCGTCATTCGGCAGGGGCGACGGCCGCTTCGGTGCTCCGAAGGCATCCATGGAAGAAAGTTTCCCTGACATAATCAAATATGTCGAAAGCCATTACAGGGTACTGAAAGGACAGGCCAACCGTGCGATGTGCGGTCTTTCGATGGGCGGCGGACACACCTTCCTTACCACTTTGATGTACCCGAAGGATTTCGGTTATATCGGGCTGTTTTCGGCCGGCCTCAGCATCCCTGGGACACAATTCGACCGCAATTCTCCGCTTCTTGAGCAGGCCCGTGCAAACAAAGAGTTCCAGGCTTCCATGGAAGCGCTGTTTGCCGCCAAACCGAAGCTTTACTGGATAGGCATGGGCAAGACTGACTTCCTGTACCAGTCAACGGCCGACCTCAGGACCTATCTCGATGAAAAAGGATATCCGTATGAGTATCTCGAGACCGACGGAGGGCATATCTGGAGAAACTGGCGCATCTATCTTACCGTTTTCGCACAGAAACTCTTCAAATAACATCATATGGGACACCGGTTCATATGTCTTGCGGCAGCACTGATGCTCTGTGCATGCACTGCAAAAGAGCCTGTTGTCAGCGTTACAGGCGGCAAAATCCAGGGAGTCCCGTCCGGAGCTGAAGGGGTTACCGTATTCAAAGGTATCCCCTATGCCGCTCCGCCGGTCGGGGATCTCCGCTGGAAATCCCCCGGGCCTGTCATCCCTTGGGATGGAATAAGGAAAGCCGGCACCTTCGGACCGATTGCCTGGCAAAACGGCAACCCCAAAGGCACATTTTACGGTGATGAGTTCTATTGGGAAGGAACTCCCGACTGCAGCGAGGACTGCCTGTACCTGAATATTTGGGCGCCATCATCCTCCATCGGAAAGGAATCAGCCGGACTGCCTGTATGCCTGTGGATTCATGGAGGTGCTTTCATGAACGGATACGGCCATGAGGTGACAATGGACGGAGATGCCTGGGCAAAGAGGAATGTAATACTGGTTACCATCAATTACCGCCTTGGGCCGCTGGGATTTCTTTCGCATCCCGACCTTTCCGCCGAGCAGGACGGAGTTTCCGGCAATTACGGCACTATGGACCAGATTGCCGCCCTCCGGTGGGTCAGGGACAACATCTCCGCTTTCGGCGGCGATCCGGACAATATCACCCTGATGGGGCAGAGTGCGGGGGCCATGAGTGTAAAAACCCTTGTATCCTCCCCTATGGCCAAAGATATGGTCGCCAAAGCCATCATCCAAAGCGGAGGAGGAGTTTCCGACAAGCCTCTCTTCGGCGGGGACGGCATCCCGCAGGATTTCTTCGACAAGCAGGGAAAAGACATTATGGAAAATGCGGGGCTTTCAGGCATTGCCACGATGCGTGCAGCTTCCCCGGAAGAATTGCTCGGGGCAATGGGCAAATACACTGCCGACGGCAAAGGGTGGGTTATGCTCGCTCCGCACAATGACGGGAAATACATCACGGAAAGCTTCGACAAAGCTGTCAGCTCCAATACCGTAGCTGACATACCGTATATGATAGGATGTACGGCACAGGATCTTGCAGGGGTTGGAGGAAGCTCCATAGACACTTTCTGCCGCCTGCGCGATTCCCTGTCGGAAAAACCTGTCTATCAATACTTTTTCTCGCGCAATCTGCCTGGGGACGACGATGATCCCGAGAAAGATCCCGGCGCATTCCATTCATCGGAGCTATGGTACATGTTCGGTACCCTGGACCGCAGCTGGCGTCCGTTCACGGAAGCGGACCATGCACTGTCCGAACGTATGCTTGATGCATGGACTTCCTTCTGCAGGGACGGGAATCCGGGATGGGACCCGTATTCCGCGGAGAATCCTTCAGTGAAGATTTTTGACGTGGAAAATCAAAATCCTTCGGACTCTATTGCAAATTAAAACTATAATTCGTAATATTGCGTCATGATTCAGTCCAACAACAACGCCGCTAATCTTAATCAGATTAATAATAATCTGATTAATAATTTGTTACGTAGCGGCCGGTGATTTGGACTCATTATTTGAAAATGTAACATCCGGCCCATTGCGGGCCGGATTTTTTATTGGGATTATTTCAAAACGAACTTAATTATGTGTGGATTTGCAGGAATCTTCGGAATGAAGGACCCTTCAGTGGACTGGAGGACAAAAGCATTGAAAATGTCGGCAAAAATCAGGCACCGCGGCCCCGACTGGAGCGGAATCTACGCCGGCAGCAACTGTATTCTGGCGCACGAGCGCCTCGCCATCGTTGACCCGCTGTCAGGAGGACAACCGCTCTATTCCCCGGACGGAAAGAAAGTCCTCGCCGTCAACGGTGAGATCTACAACCATCAGGACATACGCAGGAGTCTTGCCGGGCAGTATGATTTCAAGACAGGCTCGGACTGTGAAGTCATTCTTGCCCTGTATGAAAAGAAGGGCATAGGCTTCCTGGACGACCTCAACGGCATTTTCGCATTCGCCCTTTACGATGAGGAAAAGGACGCGCTGCTGGTGGGAAGGGACCCGATCGGGGTTATTCCGCTCTACATCGGCAGGGACAAGGACGGTACAGTCTATGTCGCAAGCGAGCTCAAGGCTCTCGAAGGATTCTGTGACGAATACGAGCCGTTCCTCCCGGGACACTATTACTGGAGTCCCGACGGAAAGATGACAAGATGGTACACAAGGGACTGGTTTGACTATGATGCAGTCAAGGACAACCCTGCCGATGCCGGTGAACTGCGCGAGGCCCTGATGGCTGCCGTAAAGCGCCAGCTGATGTCGGACGTGCCTTACGGAGTGCTCCTGAGCGGAGGTCTTGACTCTTCAATCACAAGCGCAATCGCGGCAAAATATGCCCAGAACCGTGTGGAGGAGGACAGCAGGACCGAGGCCTGGTGGCCCCGCCTGCACAGCTTTGCAGTAGGTCTCAAAGGGGCTCCGGACCTTGCAAAAGCAAAGGAAATGGCCGACTATCTGGGCACTGTCCATCATGAAATCAACTACACCGTGCAGGAGGGCCTGGACGCTATCAGGGACGTCATCTACCATATTGAGACCTATGATGTGACCACAGTGCGCGCATCCACTCCGATGTATCTCCTAGCCAGGGTAATCAAGAGCATGGGCATCAAGATGGTTCTCAGCGGTGAGGGTTCTGACGAGATTTTCGGCGGTTACCTCTATTTCCACAAGGCCCCGTCAGCAAAGGACCTCCACGAAGAGACCGTCCGCAAGCTCGGCAAACTCTATCAGTACGACTGCCTCAGGGCCAACAAGTCCCTTCTTGCCTGGGGAGTGGAGGGCAGGGTGCCGTTCCTTGACAAGGAGTTCCTCGATGTTGCGATGAGGCTCAACCCAGCCGCAAAGATGTGTCCGGGAAAGACAATGGAAAAGAAGATCCTGAGGGAGGCGTTCCAGGATATGCTCCCGGAGTCCATTGCCTGGAGGCAGAAGGAGCAGTTTTCCGACGGCGTAGGCTACAGCTGGATTGATTCGCTCAAGGCGGTTGCCGATAAATCCGTAAGCGACGGGCAGATGGCCCACGCGGCGGAAAGATTCCCGATCAACCCGCCTATGAACAAGGAGGAGTACTGCTACAGGACCATTTTCGAAGAGCATTTCCCGAGCGAATCGGCAGCCAGAAGCGTTCCGAGCGTTCCGAGCGTAGCGTGCTCATCTGCAGTCGCACTCGAGTGGGATGCGGCATTCAAGAATATGAATGACCCGAGCGGGCGCGCAGTTGCAGGAGTCCACAACGATGCATATTGATTGCATCCTGAAAGCAAAAGAAAAGGGTGACCGGAGTCTTGCACTTCAGGTCACCCTAAAAATATCGGTAATTCCTTAGAACAGGAAGTTGATTCCCGTGTTGAGGTGGAGGTTAGGAAGGTTCGGGAACATCGGGACCCTGTCCACTCCGAGGAAGAAATTGAATCCTGTTGCGTGAAGGCTGAGCATCGCGCCGAACTCCGTGCCGAAGGAACCCATGCCCACATTGACTCCGGCAGAGAAGCACTTTGCAGGTGCCACATTTGCGCTGAGCCTTACGGACGAGAAGGTGTTGCCCGTATCAAACACAGTGGAGCTGAGAAGGCCGAATGACAATTTCCTGTACACCGGAAGCTTGTACTGTACACCGAGGTTGAGCGTGGCGGCAAGGGAACGTGAACGGGAACCGATGTTGCCCTTGTCCTGAAGCTCGTAAAGGTCTTTGAGTGCATCAACTATCTCATCGGAAACTTTGTCGAACGAATTATCCGCATCGTCATCAACACTGAACACAAACTTGTCGAGGTCGAAATTGCGGGTACCGCCCGTTGAAGCGGACTGTACGTTATTGTAGTTGACGGCTCCGAGGTTGTTGACTGCGGCAGAGAACACAAAATCCTTGAACTCATATACGGCACCGAGGTCAACCCCGAATCCGAAGCCTGCAGGAGCAATCTCGGAAGCATCGAAATCGACTCCGCTCACATACTCCCTGCCCTGGTCATTGGTCTTTGTGGAGAATTTCGTACCGAGAATATTGAGATAAACGTCACCCTGTGTGGCGGCAGTCCAGCTGTCTTCGCCCAAAACAAGATTTGCCTTCTGGATGTCCGTCTCGGCAAAAGCAAGACCGACAAGGAACTTGAGGGTGGCACCGATCCTGAGGCCAGGAACGGCCTTGATTTCGTGGGAATGTCCGAGAGCAATCTCGGCATAGCCGCTTCCGTTGAGATAAAGGCCGCTGAGGTCGTATTCCCTGTTGCCTACGCCTTCCTTGACAAGGGAGAACAGTGAGCCAGGGATGCCGGTATGGGCTCCCACAACGGCATTGACGGAGATGGTGTTGTAGCCTCCGAAGCCCTTGAAACCGGCACTGAGGATGCCGAGCTTCATATCAGCCTTGAGGTCATTGACCTTGTCGAAGCCCTTCATCGCCTCTTCGGTGGACACCTTCGGATTGGCAAAAAGAACTGTCTGGCCGTCAACGTTGTAAAGGATTGACGACACCTTGAGGTCACTCGAAAGGGACAGGTCAAAATTGCCGAGTACCGGCATCGAGATGAAATTCTTTTCGTTGGCGAAGGCCGGGTTCATCTGGTAACGGTATGTATATCCTTCAAGGAAATATCCGGAATAGGCATTCTGTGCAGAGACAGAAGCACAGGTACATAGAATCGCGGCACAGGCTATGGCCGCTTCAATCATCTTTTTCATAAATCTCAGTCTTCGTTAAAATCCATTACATAATTGCCGCCGACCCTGATGCGCAGGTCTTTGAATGCTATGGTCTGGTCAGGCGAGAAAGGAATGGCATCCTCTCCGGCACGCATCACTGCCTTGAAACGCAGTCCGTCAAGATTCTTTATGTCTCCGGAAAGCTCAATTGTAATGTCGCTTTCGGAAGCGGCAGCAACGGTGCATCCCTTTACATTGATTCCGGTCATTTCATTGCCGGATGCATCTATTGCAATGGCAGAAAGCTCAATTGACACCGGGCATCCGTTGGCAACCTTTGCGATGATGGCTGCAGAGGTGATATTGAGCTCGTCATCGAGGTCTCCGAGAAGGCCCGTCACATCGTCAGAATATGAGACAACGGCACCGTTGCCAAGGCAAAGCGGGGCCACAAGCTCATACTGTCCGGACACGCCATCGATGGTACGTCCGAGGGCAAAGCCGTTTACATCCTGGACAGGGATACGCGGATTGTCAAGCGAGAAGCCCAGACGGTCCGGGAAACCGGCAGGTTCGCTTCCCTGCGGGACTCCGAGGATGTAGCTCAGGCCTGAGAACCTGACAAATTCAGGGGTACCGAATGCCTCCGGCACATAGAGCCGGTCATCGGAAGGGGCAAATACATAACTCTGCACCGGAGAGGAGCCTCCAAATGTAAATTCACCATTGTCAAGGCTGTAGGAATAATCCGGAGCGGAATTGCGGGATGCCGTGACTGTGAGTCCGGTCGAGAAGGAGATATTGTCCTGGGCAAGCGGGTTGTTTGCAAGAAGATAGAGCTGCGGATTGCCGAGAATGACATTGCAGTCCTCGCCGGCGAAGAAATCCGGTATATCGCCAAGGTCAACAGGGGCAATGTCCAGGCCTTCAATCTGATAACCTACCCTTCCGGAAACCGAGGTTACACTGAACGGTGTCATGGCGAAGTCCAGGTCAAATCCCACATAGGCAGGAAGCGTGGCTGCCGTACCGGAACGGAATGTGACATTTCCGCCAAAAAGCGCAGTCTCACCCTCAAACACAATTCCCGAAGAGGTGAAACGGATATTGCCATTGTCCTTGAGGTCAAGGCCTGTCACATTCATCCTGATTGTACCGCGACCCGCATTCATCTGCACCGAAGGGATCTCCCAACGGCCGGTGGAAGGGTTGTAGCTGCCGTCTGCAGTGCACACAAGTCCCTGAGGCACCTGCAGGACAAGGTCTGAAACGGAAAACTTGTCCGCAAGCGCGTCTGCACCCGTCAGGGTAAAATCGACGGTGAGTTCAAGACCGCTTACGCCGACCATTGTTATGTCCTTTACCTTGTCATCAACGGCGCCCGTGGAGAAGCTGAACGGGGTGCGGTCGGATTCGGGAAGCGGCAGGGTCAGATCAGTTCCGCCAGGCACGGTGGCGGAACCCGTGGAGATGAAAACCGAGCTTGAGCCCAATTCAGGATTTGACACCCTGGCAGCATCGATTCCCACCGGATCCGAGCCGAAAGAGCCGCTCTCGGTAATGGCATAATAGCGGGAGCCATTGTACTCCACTACCTTTATTGTGCTGTTTTCCTCAAGTTCGATGAAATTGTCAAGCGTAATTGCGTCAAGATTGACAGGTACGACGAGGTCATTGACTTTTATCTCGACCGTAGTGTCAATGTCATTAAGATCGTATTCTCCCATACAGCCGGAAACAAGCAGGGAGACCGCAGAGGCAGCCAGGAGGCCTGCCGTCTTCAATGCGTTGATTTTCATAACATAGATTAATTTAGTTGATATTACTGTTTTTGTCCGATCCGTTCCTTTCAACGGCAACAATTTATGAAAAAAATCAGAATACTGCAACAGTTTTCTTCTCAATGGCGGACATGAGATTGTTGGCAAGCCTGCTGACGCCGAGCCTGAAATACTTTTTGTCGAGCCACTGTTTTCCGAGAACGGAAGATACGATGGAGTAGTAGCCGACAGCATCCATGGCCGAGGAAATGCCGCCTGCAGGCTTGAAGCCCACCATCCTGCCTGTCTTTTCATGGAAAGCCTTGATGCACTGGCACATTACATATGCAGCCACCGGAGTCGCATTGACATCTACCTTGCCTGTGGATGTCTTGATGAAATCCGCGCCTTCCTCCATGGCCAGGAACGAGGCTTCCGCAATTTTCTCCGGAGTCACGAGAAGACCTGTCTCAAGAATGACCTTCAGGACCACAGTACGTCCAAGCGAAGAAGCCTTGCGGTCAACAGCCTCCCGTACAGCCCTGATTTCACGACGTGCAGACTCATGGTCCCCGGCAAGGAATGAATTGAGAGCCAACACAATATCGATTTCATCAGCTCCGTTTTCCACAGCCATCTCAGCTTCGAGCACCTTCACCTCCAAAAAGCTCTGCGCTGTAGGAAAACAGGCAGCCACGGCAGTTACGTGGAAGTCTCCGGTACGGTTCTCCGCCACCACGCGGGCAAGATTGGGGAATACGCATATCGAGGCCGGAAGCGGGTAGGAAGGATAGCTCTCCCTGAAAGAATTGACCTTTGCGGTAAGGGATGCAATCTTGTCCGGAGTGTCTCCGTTACCAAGCGATGTAAGGTCCATAACCGAAAAGCAGGTCTTCAGGACCGCATCGGAAACCACGTTGTCAAGGTTTTCGGCAAGAATTTCTATGCTTCTGCCAATAGCTTCCCTGTCAGGGGTATAGGCATATTTCTGAAATAAATTTTCCATATATGAAGTTTTATCCTTTTATCTGTATTCTGAAGCCCTCGTCGGAGAGCGGTTTGAGAAGAAGAGCCATCTCCTCTGCGGAAATCTTTTCAAGACCCTTCATAGGTGTCTCACGGTCAATGGTATAGGCCATTATCTCACGTGGGCGGAGCCGGCGCACTATTTCCATCCACGGCCCGAGCACCTCAGGAGATGACGAATCGAAATCCGGGGAACGGAGGAACATTGTCTGCAGGACAAAATCCCCTTCAAAACGTGACAGGGCCTTTACTGTTTCCTCCACGTCATAATGACCCTGCGGGCGGTTGATCCTGGCGGCCAGCTGCGCAGTCGGGGCATCTATTTTCATGATCGGATTGTCAACCTTCCGGAGCGCATTGAACACTTCGTCACGGGAGACCATCGTGGCATTTGAAAGAACCGATACCACCGACGAAGGGTAGTACCTGTCGCGGAGCTCGAGCGTGATGCCGATGATCTCCGCAAAATCCGGATTCAGGGTCGGCTCGCCGTCACCCGAGAAAGTGATGGAATCGATCGGAGTACCGTTTGCAACACATTCTTCAAGCTTGGCGGCCAGGGCCTTGCGCAAATCATCGGCTGTCGGCAAATATCTGTCGTCAAGGCCATCCCTGTTCCAGCCGCACTCGCAGTAGATGCAGTCGAAGTTGCACAGTTTGCCCCGCTCCGGCAGCAGATTGATGCCGAGCGAGGAACCGAGCCTGCGGCTGATAATCGGTCCGAACACTATTTCTTCCCTCATCATAGGCTATATAATTCTTTTTGAAATACTTGCAGTCGTAAGGCGTCCTCCGTCGGCAATATTGGACACTGCCACCAGCCCCGGTTTCTTCCCCTGGGCAAGCGAACCGAGGACATCGTCCTTCCCGAGGAATGAGGCGCCGCCGAGACACGCCCACGAAAGGATTTCTCCCATAGGGATGTCAGGGAAATTCTGCTGTAGGCAGAAGACCTCCTTTATCATATCGAGGTCATCATTGCTCGAAAGGGAATCCGTACCCACGGCAATGCGCAGGCCGCGCTCCCTCATCAGCCGCACAGGAGGCAGTGCATTGTGGATGAATATGTTGGAAAGAGGGCAGAGTGCCACATAGGCATTTTCCAGACAGGACTTAATGGCATCGCAACCCTCACCGTCAAGGCAGACTTCGTGCACAAGCAGGACCTTTCCCTTCACCGGGACATCCACGACCTTGCGCAGCCTGTCGATGAAATACAGGAGCGAAGACTTTCCGGTGACCGGAGGCGTGCTCATACCGGCGGCAACCCTGTTGTCATACATGGGCCCGCTTCCGGAAATCAGCATCTGCTCTTCCTCGTCGGACTCCTCGCTGTGATATGACAGATATCCCGTTTCAAGTCCGGCGGCAGAAGCGGCAGAAAGCAGCTGGGGGCTCATCGTATAGCAGGAATGCGGAGTGATCCCCGCATCAAGCGAATATGATGCAGCCTCCCTCTCAAGCCTGCGTGCGCCTTCAATCACCGAATCGCAATCCTGCGGCTCTGTACCGAACACCTCTATGAAAGTCCTCGTGTACATCGGAGAAGCAGCCTTGATTGCAAAAGAGTCGGCACAATTGCTGATGTCGGCCATAGCAGACACCCCGGCATTCCACATCTGGTCCATCCTGAGGCGGATCTGCCCGAGTTTCTGCTCCCTTGTGGTCGTGTCCCTGAGCGCATTGATCTGGTCTATGAAACCGGCCATTCCCGTCCCCTTGCGGAACAGCTTCCACATCGAGGACAGTTCCACGTGGCAATGGGCATTGACCATTCCCGGGATGATTGCCCCACGGACATAATTGTCCTCCGAGGCAGGCGAGGTACAACTTCCGGTACGGATCACAGTCCCGTCATCCTCGACCTCAACAAAGCCTCCGGCAATGGGCTCATACCCTTCCAAAGTATAGATATAGTCTGCTGTAAATCGCTTCATATCAGTCAATTTCCAATACTTTCCTATCTTTTGGCATCACAGGCGGGAGCCTTCTTCCGCGTAAGCCGTCAATTGCCGTGACCGGCCTGGCCGCACTGTCGGGCTTTTCGCTCAACAAAGTGTCAATCTTCGCAATGACCACACTGTCGGAATACGGCGGGAGCACGGCGACAATCCCCATAATCGAGTCGATGATGCCGGGACTTACCATCAGGCTGTCAAACTCTCCGGCTACGAACCTGTCCCAGTCCCGGGAGTTTGTCTCCTTCTTCAGGCTGTCGAGCTGCCGGCGGAGATTCTCCTCCATAATCAGCTCGTTGACCCTGGTCCTGAGCATTGTGGCAGTCGTATTGAACACCTTGGCAAACTTGTCGGGTTTGGTACGATAGACTTCCACAGTGTGCCGGAAATCTTCCGTAGTGTAACCGTATTTGTTGAACACCGGCTCATATACCAGCATCGTGTCGGCAATCCTGCTTAAATGCCTGTCCGCCTTTATCCACTGGTCAACGAGGAACATTTCCGCATAGATCTCCGACAGCCTGTCCGACGGGATCAGCCGCGCCCGTTTCCCGGAGCAGGCGACGATGGAGGCAATGATGGCCACCACCAGAATCCCGTTGCGCAGAAGGTCCTTCATTATCTGAGAGCAGCTCCGTATTCGTTCTGGAGGGTTGAGAGCACCTTGCCCATCACCTTCTCTATCTCATTGTCCGTGAGAGTCTTTTCCGGGTCCTGGAAGAAGAATCCGAGGGCATACTGCTTCTTGCCTTCAGGAAGCTTGTCACCACGGTAAACGTCAAACAGGGTTGTCTGTTTGAGCAGCTTCTTGGCAGCACGGCGGACGCTCCTGATGATGTCGGAATAGTTGACGCATTCGTCAATCACCACAGCGAGATCCCTTCTCACGCCAGGGAACTTCGGCAGCTCGGTAAACTGCACCTTTGCCCTCCTGATGAGCTGGAAGAACACAGGCCAGCTGATTTCAGCCGCAAAGACAGGCTGCTTGATATCGAATTTCCTGGCAAGTGCCGGATTGACGGTACCGATCTGTGCCAGCTGTTTTCCTCCTCCCGGAAGCCTGTACACTACACCCTCGCTGAAGATGTCCGAAGGAGCGGCTTCGGTGTCGAGCGTATAGATATCCACGCCGTAGCGCCTGAGCAGAAGTTCGAGATATCCCTTGAGCTGGAAGAAATTGCCCTTGCGAGGTTCCGTCCTCCATGATTTCTCCTCAGGTCCGGTAATGAACAGGGCAAAGCACTGGTGCTCCTCATAAGAATCGAGGGTTGTGCCGTCCCCCTCCGGAAGCCTCCTGTAAACCGAACCGTACTCGAAGCTGCGGATGGACTGGATCTGACGGTTGATATTGTAAGCCACGACCTCGAGTCCGTTCAGGATCAGTGTCTGACGGAGCACGTTGAGGTCGGAAGAAAGCGGATTGACAATCCTCACGCAGGCATCCTCAGGGTAGGTCTTGAGCGAAGAATAGTATTCCGACTTTGTCAGGGAATTGTTCATAGTCTCGACAAAGCCGTTGGCTGCGAGGAAGTTGGAAATATAATTCCTTACATTTTCAGGATCAGGCGACGGAGACGGCTGCACGGACATGCGCATATTGTCGGAAATCTCCACATTGTTGTAGCCATAGATACGGAGGACCTCCTCCACGACGTCGCACTCCCTTGTCACGTCCACCATATACGAAGGCGCGGCGACACGGGCACCACCCTGATGTTTTTCGATGAAATCGTATGAGAGATATGTAAGTATCCTCTCAATGGTATCGTGACCTATCTTCTTGCCTATCAGGGCCTCTATACGGTCGAAATCAAGGTCGATGACAGCCTTTTCAATCTTCTCCGGGTACACCTGGCGAAGGGTGCCGACAATCTCACCGCCGGCAACTTCCCTGATGAGGAGGGCAGCCCTCTTGGCCGCATATTCAGTGATCAGCGGGTCGCAGCCCCTTTCATACCTGAACGACGCATCGGTCTGGAGAGTGTGTACCTTGGATGTCTTGCGGATTGAGCCCGGATCGAAATATGCGCTCTCGAGGAACAAATCCACAGTGCTTTCAGAGACGCCGGAGTCCTCACCTCCGAACACTCCCGCAATGCACATCGGTCCGTCGGCATTGGCAATGACGATGTCACGGTCCTTCAGGCTGCGCTCCACTCCGTCAAGAGTGCGGATCTTTTCACCTTCCTGCGCCCTGCGCACAATGACCTTGCCTCCGGTGACCTTCGCCGCATCAAATGTATGGAGCGGCTGGCCGAGCTCGAAAAGCACGAAATTGGACACGTCCACGATATTGTCCACCGGCCTTGAACCGATGGAAAGAAGCTTTTTCTGAAGCCACTCAGGTGACGGGCCTACCTTTACGCCCTTGATTGTGACACCGCAGTAGCGCGGTGCTGCAGTGCTGTCAAGCACCTCGACCGGCATCGATTCGCCCTGGCCTTCAGCAAAGGCGGACACGTCCGGATATGAGAACCTGCACGGGATGCCGTTGAGCATGAGATATGCATACAGGTCCCTTGCAACTCCGATATGCGACGCGGCATCAACCCTGTTGGCAGTGATTTCATACTCTATCACTGCCTCGGTCTTGAGATGGAGATAATCCTTGGCAGGAGTACCCGGGACTGCGTCATCCGGAAGCACCATGATGCCCTCGTGTGAAGATCCGATGCCAAGCTCGTCCTCGGCGCAGATCATGCCGAAAGACTCCACCCCGCGGATCTTTGACTTCTTGATCTTGAAATCGCCGGGCAGTACGGCACCAATGCGTGCAAAAAGCACTTTCTGCCCTGCCGCAACATTCGGGGCACCGCAAACCACCTGGAGCGGCTCCGGGGAACCGTCATCAACCCTGGTGATGTGGAGATGGTCTGAATCAGGATGCGGGCCGCACTCAAGAACGTGAGCCACAACTACTCCGGCAAGCCCGCCGGGGATTTCTTCCTGCTCCGATACCGAATCGACCTCGATTCCGATTGAAGTCATAGCATCCGCAATCTGCTGCGGGGTAAGATCGCACTCAAGATAATCCTTGAGCCAGCTGTATGAAAGTTTCATTTATGTAATGATATTTATTGTCCAACAATTTTTATCCGACAATGTCATTCTTCGAGAACAGAGATGACACGAATTCTTTCCTGTCAAAGACCTTGAGGTCATCAATTCCTTCACCGATGCCGATAAACTTCACCGGAATCCTGAACTGGTCCACTACACCTACCACCACTCCGCCCTTGGCCGAACCGTCAAGCTTGGTGATGGCAAGAGAGGTGACATCGGTTGCCCTTGAGAACTCCCTGGCTTGCTGGAAAGCATTCTGCCCCGTAGTGGAGTCAAGCACGAGCATCACGTCGTGAGGGGCATCAGGGATGACCTTGCGCATCACATTGCGGATTTTGGTGAGCTCGTTCATGAGGTCCACCCTGTTGTGGAGGCGGCCGGCAGTGTCAATCAGCACCACATCGGCATCCCTGGCAACAGCGGACTTTACAGTGTCATATGCAACAGAAGCGGGATCGGAGCCCATCTCCTGGCGGACTATGTCCACCCCGGCCCTTTCGGCCCATATCACGAGCTGGTCAACAGCCGCCGCACGGAAAGTGTCGGCAGCACCAATGACAACCTTCTTTCCCTGCTGCCTGAGGCTTGCGGCGAGCTTTCCGATTGTGGTTGTCTTGCCTACTCCGTTCACCCCTACAACAAGTACCACATAAGGCTTTTTCGAGAAATCGAAAGGCTCCACCGGAGCATCATCCCCGCTGACATTCATCAGCTTGCCTATCTCATCCCGCAGAAGGTCGGCAAGTTCGTCCATGGACATATACTTGTCCTTTTCAACCCTGTCCTCGAGATTGTCAATGATTTTCAGGGTTGTGTCCACTCCCATGTCGGATGAGACAAGGGCCTCTTCTATGGCGTCAAGGACATTCTCGTCCACCCTTGACTTGCCCACCACGGCCCTTGAAAGCCTCTTGAAAAAGCTCTCATTGGTTTTCTTGATTCCTTTGTCGAATATTCCCATTTTGAGACACCGGTTTTAACTTACAAATATACTAAAATACTTGCCGTTTGGCAAATTGCAGAAAAGGTTGCATAAACAAAAAAAAGAGGTTGACGGATGTCAACCTCAAATCGGTATCTTGAAGTAAATTACTTCTTGTTGAAGAATTCTTTCTCCTTGCCGGCCTCGATGAGCTGCTCAGTGAAAACATAAGCACCGGTCTTTGGAGATTTGTCCATACGGATGCACTTGATCATGCTCTTTGCACCGCTCTTAGCTGCGAAGGTAGCGACCGCTTTCTTTGCCATAATTCAATCTCCTTATAATTACTTTATTTCGCGATGAAGAGTAACCTTGTGGAGGTACGGATTGTACTTCCTGAGCTCAAGACGCTCCGGGGTGTTCTTCTTGTTCTTGGTGGTAATGTATCTTGACATTCCAGGTACACCGCTCTCTTTCTGCTCAGTGCACTCCAGGATGACCTGCACCCTGTTTCCTTTTGCTTTCTTTGCCATAGTATTAGAAATTAAACAAGGTTAACAAATCCTTTCTTCTGAGCCTCGGACACTGTCTTGTCGAGACCGTTCTTCTTGATGATCCTCATACCCTTTGCGGTAACCTTGAGGGTGATGAACCTCTGCTCCTCCTCTGACCAGAACCTCTTGGTCTTGAGATTGAGGGCGAAGTCACGTTTGGTGCGGCGCTTTGAGTGGGAAACATTGTTTCCGATCATTCTCCTGCGGCCAGTAATTTGACAAACCTTTGCCATAATATGATATTTTTATTATTAATCAAACAATATGTGGGGTGCAAATATCGGATTATTTTCGCTTAAATGCAAGAAAACTACACAATTTTGAAGAATCTGCGCCATCTTATGCTCTTTGGGAAACGTTTGTGTGCGTCTGTCGAGAGCCATATGATGGACGGTGTTCCGACAATGTGGTCTTCCGGCACGAACCCCCAATAGCGGGAGTCAAGCGAATTGTGCCTGTTGTCACCCATCATGAAATAATAGTCCTGGGCAAATGTATAGGACGTTGCCTGCCTTCCGTCTATGTATATTGAGCCGTCGGCCCGGACCTCGAGGGCGTGGTGTTCATAGTCGCGGATAATCCTTTCGTAAAGCGGAAGATTCTCCACCGTCAGGTCCACCGTCACTCCCTTCTGCGGGATCCAGAGCGGTCCGAAATTGTCCCTGGTCCATCTGAAGTCCTGCGTGAACGGGAATATCATCAGATAAGAGTCAGGATAATCCGGCGGATATACATCGATGTTCTCCTGCACCGAAACCACATTTGCAAGACCGCGGACAGTCTCAAGCATTGAAGCGGTAAGCGGCATTGCGGGATAACCGGGAAGGTTTCTGTCCCACCAGAGTTCCGATACATTCAACCCGAGATTCTCAATAATCTTGAGATTGATTGGAGTCCCGTTTGTAGTGACAGTGTAGGTAGTCTGCACACCCGGCCAGATCTCCTGGGCGGCGGAATTGATATAGACCTTACCGTCCTTTATCCGGAGCGTATCGCCTGCTACGGCAACACATCTCTTTACGTAATGGTCCTTCTTGTCGGCAGGACGGACCTTTATCGGTCCATATGTCCTTATGACATAATCTTTTCCGGCAGTCCTGCAGAGGGAGTGGTAATCATCGGCCGGAGCCTTGACGAGTACCGTGTCCCCATTGGGAAAATTGAATACCACACAGTCTCCCCTCCTTACGTTGCGGAATCCCTTCAGGCGCTTGTAATCCCTTTGGACAAGCGTGGAATAGGACTCGCTCCTGCCGATGACGTTGTGGGTAAACGGCACCGTGAGAGGTGTTTCCGGGAGCTTAGGGCCGAAAGTAAGCTTGCTTACGAAAAGATGGTCTCCCGTATAGAGCGTACTTTCCATCGAAGAGGAAGGAATCTTGAAGGCCTGGAAGAAGAAAATATTGATGAAAGAGACAAATATCACGGCAAAGATGATGGCATCAAGCCAGTCAAGCCAGACATTGTGTTTCTCGCCCTCCCTGTACTCCTTTTTCCAGAACATCCACTTCACCCGGCGGGTAATGTGGTGGTCGAAAATGACAATGAGCCCGAAGAGCCACCAATAGTTTCCCAGCCAGATCACCCACGCAATATAGAGGAGGGACCAGAAGGCCATCCTCACCCAATCATTGCGGCAGAGATCCTTCCAGGACATCATCAGATACTATTTTACAGAGTTGATGATGGCCTCGAATGCCTGTGGATTGTTCATGGCGAGGTCTGCAAGGACCTTGCGGTTGAGCCCTACATTCTGCTTTGCGAGCTTGCCCATGAACTGGGAGTAGGACATACCGTAGCTGCGTGCAGCAGCGTTAATCCTCTGGATCCAGAGAGAACGGAATTCGCGTTTCTTGGCCTTACGGTCACGGTAAGCATAGGTAAGACCCTTCTCGTAGGTGTTCTTTGCTACCGTCCAGACATTTTTCCTTGAAAGGAAATTACCGCGGGTTCTCTTGAGAATCTTCTTGCGGCGAGCCCTTGAGGCTACTGAGTTTACTGATCTTGGCATAATTTTGAATTTTTCCGGAGGCAGTGGCCGCTATGCGACACTTGTGCAAACTGCTTTCCAAGTTAAACTTAAATGATTGAAATTTAGATTACGAGGAGCTCCTTAACCCTCTTGACATCGTCCTTGTGAAGGATTGCGAAGTGGTCAAGATTTCTTTTCTGCTTCTTCGTCTTCTTGGTGAGAATGTGGCTGTGGTAAGCGTGTCTTCTCTTGATTTTGCCCGTTCCGGTAAGCGTAAAGCGCTTTTTGGCACCGGAGTTGGTCTTAAGCTTTGCCATCTCTGTTTGTTTTAATTGTTAAACTATAATATAACCGTCAGGTTATTTCTTTTTCAAAGGGGCGATCATCATGATCATCCTCTTGCCCTCAAGCTGCGGCATGCTTTCGGCGCGTCCGAACTCCTCGAGCTCCACTGCAAAACGAAGGAGAAGCTTTTCTCCCTGGTCCGAAAACTGGATGGACCTTCCCCTGAAGAATACGGAAGCCTTGACCTTCGACCCTTCCGTGAGGAATTCCTTCGCGTGCTTGAGCTTGAACTGGAAATCGTGCTCGTCCGTGTTTGGACCGAACCTGATCTCCTTTATGACTACCTTGGAAGCATTCTGCTTCATCTCCTTGGCCTTCTTCTTCTGCTGATAGAGATACTTCTGGTAGTCAAGTATCTTGCATACAGGAGGATCCGCCTTTGCGCTGATCTCGACAAGGTCGAGCTCCATCCCTTCAGCCATTTTCAAGGCTGCGGAGAGAGAATATACTCCAGGCTCGGCGATATTGTCACCGACAAGACGAACCTGAGAAGCGGTAATCTCCTCATTGATGTTCAGTTCATTCTCTCCCTTGGACTGACGTCCCTGCGGGTTCTTCGGACCGTTCGGCCTTGCTCCTGCCGGTTTCGGTCCTCCAGCCGGCCTCGGGCCGCTGAAATGTGGTTTGTTAGGCGTTGCGATAAAATTAACCTCCTATAAGTTAAGTTGTTATACTCCGGGGCACTACTTGGAAAGCTCTGCCTTTACGGCGTCCTTGAACCAAGTGATGAAGTCCCCGACTGTCTTAGAGCCTTCATCCGCTCCGCGCAGACGTACCGAAACGGTGCCGTCGGTCATCTCCTTTTCACCGACAATCACCAATACAGGCACCCTCAACAGCGAAATCTCACGGATTCTCTTGCCGAGAGTCTCATTACGGTCATCCACGGAACTGCGAATATCGGAATTATTCATCAATTCACAAACTTTTTTTGCATAATCAGCGTATTTTTCGCTGACTGGGAGCACTTTGACCTGGTCAGGCGCAAGCCAGAGAGGGAAGTGTCCGCCGGTGTGCTCGAGAAGCACGGCAGTAAACCTTTCAAGACTGCCGAACGGTGCCCTATGGATCATCACAGGACGCTTTTTAGAGCCGTCGGCATCGGTATATTCAAGCTGGAAACGCTCCGGAAGGTTGTAGTCAACCTGGATTGTTCCGAGCTGCCAGCGGCGTCCGATTGCATCCTTTACCATGAAGTCGAGCTTCGGGCCATAGAATGCGGCCTCACCATACTCCACCACAGTCTTGAGCCCTTTTTCGGAAGCAGACTCTATGATGGCCTGCTCTGCCCTCTCCCAGTTCTCGTCGCTTCCGATGTACTTGTCGCGGTTCACCTTGTCACGAAGCGATATCTGTGCGGTGTAATCCTCGAAGTTGAAAACGCGGAACACATAGAGAATCAGGTCAATGACCTTCTTGAACTCGTCCTTGAGCTGGTCGGGACGCACAAACATATGGGCATCGTCCTGGGTGAAGCTGCGCACGCGGGTAAGGCCGTGGAGCTCACCGCTCTGCTCATAACGGTAAACGGTACCGAACTCAGCAAGCCTCAGCGGAAGATCCCTGTATGACCTTGGTGCCGAACGGTAGATTTCGCAGTGGTGAGGGCAGTTCATAGGTTTGAGAAGGTACTCCTCGCCCTCCTGCGGAGTATGGATCGGCTGGAATGAATCCTTGCCGTATTTTGCCCAGTGGCCGGAAGTCACATAGAGGTTCTTGCTTCCGATATGCGGGGTGACAACAGGGAGGTAGCCCGACTCGTTGAGCTTCCTGCGGAGGAAGGTCTCGAGCTCATAGCGCATCACGGCGCCCCTCGGAAGCCACAGGGGCAAGCCCTGGCCCACCTTGTTGGAGAAAGTGAACAGCTCCATCTCCTTGCCGAGCTTCCTGTGGTCCCTCTTCTTTGCCTCCTCGAGGACTACGAGATACTCGTCCAGAAGCGATTTCTTCGGGAATGTGATACCATAGACACGGGTGAGCTGGCCCCTCTTTTCGTCCCCCCTCCAGTATGCGCCCGCAATGGCGGTCACTTTCACAGCCTTGATAGGCTCGGTGCTCATGAGGTGAGGTCCGCGGCAGAGGTCGGTGAAGGCACCGTTCTCATAATATGTGATGGTACCGTCCTCAAGCTCGCTGATGAGCTCGCACTTGTACTGGTCGCCCTTTTCCTCGAAATGCTTGAGAGCCTCGGCCTTTGATACGTTTATTCTCTTGAATTCCTGCTTTTCGCGCGCAAGCTCGAGCATCTTCTTCTCGATTTTCGGGAAATCCGAGTCGGAGATTGTCCTTCCTCCGAGGTCAACGTCATAATAGAAACCGTTGTCAATGGCCGGACCGATGCCGAACTTCACTCCCGGATATAGTGATTCGAGAGCTTCTGCGAGAAGGTGCGATGATGAGTGCCAGAAAACCTTCTTTGCCTCATCGTCCTCCCACTTGAGAAGACGGACCGAGCAGTTTCCGGTGATAGGGCGGGTAAGGTCGATTGTAACGCCTTTGTCGGCCGAGGTGTCTCCCTCGGGCTTCACTGAAACTGCCAGGACTTCTGCCGCAAGCCTCGGACTGATGCCCGATGCGATCTCGTAGCCGGTCACGCCCTGCTCATAGGTGCGTACGCTACCGTCAGGAAATGTAATGTTGATCTGCATATTACTAAAATTAAATTGGTCTGGCCGGTAATTTACCTACCAAGTACTTGAACTCGGCCAGCCATAGTTATAGTTATTGTCAAGATTGCAAAGATAACCATTTTTTTCTATATTTCCTCTATAAATCCCAAATACCCCATAGTCCCAAATATGCCGGA
>JBJEJU010000057.1:0-23927 GCA_051878275.1 Candidatus Cryptobacteroides sp.
ATGATGTGCTCAGGTCCTGGATATGCATTCCCCTGACAGCCGGCATATTCGAGAGGAAGGAAGGGACGGTTGCAGCCCTGTTTTCCCCGAGGCTGTGGACTGAAAACGGCCTTCTGACCCAGGCCGGTGACGTGACTTTCTGGGACAGGTCCACGCTCTATGCCCTTCGCGGAGTATATGCTGCGGGCGAGACGGAAAAGGCTACCGACTATCTTCACCGCTACTCGTCCACGCGCCTTCTCGGCGACCATGTCCCTTATGCTATCGAGGCCTGGCCGGAAGGTGAGCAGAGGCATCTTTCTGCAGAAAGCGGACTGTACGGCAGGATCATTACCGAGGGTCTTTTCGGCATCCGTCCTGACGGGCTCAGGAGTTTCACCATGACACCGAGACTGCCGCAGGAATGGCCGGAAATGACACTGCGCCGGGTATGTGCCTTCGGCAACAGGTTCGATATCAGTGTGGTACGCATAGGCGGCGATAAACTGCACATTACCGTGACCGGCTCGGAGTCAGGAACAAAATACTCCGACAGTACGGTTGCATCAGGAAGCAGCGTAAGGGTAAAGCTCCCGCAGTAGGGGGATGCTATTTTTCGAATGCCGACTTCTCCGGGAATGCCTTTTCGAAGGCTTCCAGGAGAAGTCGCCTGTATTTTGTGTATTTGTCATCGGACAACCTAACATCGTTGATGCAGATGATCCTTGACGAAGGCTTGATGATTGACCCGGTGATTTTCCTGAAAGGGGTGACGGCAATGGAGCAGTAGCGGCTCGATTGCCTGCGGGAAACGGCCTTGCCGCAATAGTACATATAGTCAAGGAATGCGTACTGGTTGAAGTTGCCCTTGCTTCGGACCCTTGTGCACGAGTCCAGAATCGCCTGTTCCTCCTTTGCATACAGCTCTTCGCAACAGCTGCGGAGCATCGGTGAGACGGTATGCTGCGGGCGCAGGTATGTCCTTGAAGGCTTCCTGCCGAGGGCCCTGAGTGCAAAGGAGTGCGAGTCTTGCGAACATTCCTTGTAGCTGCTTCCGGCAAAGAAGTGCCTTTCAAAAGATATGGCAGCCTTTCCCTGCGGGAAGAAATCCTCCCTGCTGCACTCCGCAATCGGAAACATATCGTCATTGAAATAGAGATACTCTTCCGAGAGCCCAGGAATCCTGTGCAGAAACATTTCAATCATGCAGCTGTTGAATGTAGGCAGCTTGTCCTGTGGCATTATGTCCGTGTGGCGCACTATCTTCAGTCTGCCGGTGTCGGCCCATTGAGGCACCTGGCTGTCGCGCGATACGAGCAGATACACGTTTTCTACGAACTTCATATGCTTCTCAATCCCCCTGAGAAGGTATTTCAGGGTGCCCCAGTCGCGGAAACGCTTTGTCAGCGCCGGCGTTTTGAAGTAGGCTTCGTAGTCTTTCTGCCATAGCGGGTCAAGCCCGTCAACGTATGTTATGATTGCGTCCATCTTTTGCTGTTTTTAGGGGTGGATTCATTATTGTCATACCGCCCCGTATGCTTTTCCAATGTATCTGGCCGTCCATCCGTCGGAATGCTTCACCAGATCCTCCGGAGTGCCTTCAAACACGATTGACCCGCCCTTGTCCCCGGCATCCGGGCCGAGGTCTATGACCCAGTCCGCCGAACGGATCACATCCGGATTGTGCTCAACGACAACCACGGAATGCCCCTTTGCAAGCAGTGCATCGAAGGCTTTCAGGAGCTTCTCCACATCGTAGAAATGCAGTCCTGTGGTCGGCTCGTCGAATATGAACATTATCTTGCCCTTCTTCGGGGCGGAGTCAAGGTTCATGGACAGGAAATAGGCCAGCTTGATTCTCTGGCTTTCGCCTCCGGAGAGGGTGCTGCTGCTCTGTCCGAGCTTGATGTAGGACAGGCCCACGTCCACAAGCGGCTGGAGTTTCTTTGCAATGGTCTTTGCTTCGGCGTCTTTCTGCGCCCCGAAAAACTCTATGGCCTCTTCCACGCTCATATTCAGGATGTCATCGATGTTTTTGCCCTGATACCTCACCTCGAGGATGTCCGGCTTGAACCTCTTGCCCCCGCACGCTTCGCATACCATCGTCACATCCGCCATAAACTGCATTCCGATACGGACGAACCCCTCTCCCTGACACTCGGAGCAGCGTCCTCCCTCCTGGTTGAAGGAAAAATAGGATGCCGTGTAGCCGTTGATCCTGGCATATTGCTGGGCTGTCATGAGCTTGCGGATGTCGTCGTAGATTTTGAGATATGTCACGGCATTGGAGCGTGAACTCTTTCCGATGGGGTTCTGATCGACATATTCCACCTGGCTGATCCTGTCGAGATTGCCGGAAAGGCCCCTGAACGTGCCGGGAAGGGCTCCCGTTTCATTGATGCGCCGGTAGAGGGCAGGATAGAGGATGTCTCCCACAAGGGAGGATTTGCCGCTTCCGCTGACTCCGGTCACCACTGTCAGCACTCCGAGCGGGAACCGGACATTGATGTCCTTGAGGTTGTGCTCGAGAGCGCCTTCGACGGTGATGGAGTAGTTCCACGGACGCTTTTCCCTGACGATCCTCTTCCTTTTGCCGGTTATGTACTGGAGTGTGAGGGATTTGTCCACTGCGTCTTCCGGAAGATTGTCTGTCACCGCACCCTGGAATACGACTTCTCCCCCGTTTACGCCGGCGAGCGGACCCATGTCGATGAGCATGTCGGCTGCCCGGATGATCTCCTCGTCGTGTTCCACCACAATCACGGTGTTGCCGATGTCACGCAGCTTCCGCAGCACGGTGATGAGCCTGTCGGTGTCCCTCGGATGGAGTCCGATGCTCGGCTCGTCAAGAATGTACATCGAACCGACCAGCGAGCTTCCCAGTGCAGTCACCAGGTTGATTCTCTGGCTTTCTCCTCCGGACAGGGTGTTGCAGGTGCGGTCCATGGTCAGGTAGCCGAGCCCCACGTCCTGGATGTACTTCAGGCGCGAAACTATCTCCCCGACGGCTTTGCGCACGATGTCCATCTCGTAGTCGCTTATCCTCAGGTCCGAGAAGAAATCCAGAAGCGAATCGACATTCATCGTGAGCAGCTCATGGATGTTCTTTCCGCCCACCTTCACATAGAGAGCGTCCTTCCGAAGCCGGCTTCCCCTGCATTCGTGGCAGGTCGTTCGTCCGGAAAAACGGCTCATCATATACTTGAACTGTATTTTGTACTTGTTCCTGTCAACCCAGCGGAAGAAATTGTTGATGCTGCAGAAGCAGTTTTCGTCCTCCGGGTCACCGTCGCTGTTCCACAATATGTCCTTCTGGCTTTCGGTAAGTTCGCAGTATGGAGTGAATACCGGTATCCCGTAGCGGTCCGCCACCTTTATCAGCCGGTCTTTGAACCATCCCATCTTTTCCCCTCTCCAACAGGCAATTGCCCCGTCGTAGATGGATTTTGTCTTGTCCGGCACCACAAGGTCCTCGCTGATGCCGATCACTTTTCCGAGTCCTCCGCAGACCGGACAGGCTCCGAGCGGGCTGTTGAAGCTGAACATGTATTCATCAGGCTCGCGGAATGTCATTCCGTCGGCTTCGAACCTGTTGACAAACATCTTCATGCCGTCACCGTCGGTAATCACATACATCTTTCCCATGCCGGTGCTGAAGCAGTTGGCAATGGAGCTGCGGAGCCTTGCCTGCAGATCCTCCCAGTCCGTCTGCGACCACGGCTGCCCGTTGTCATCGTACGGGAGCCTGTTCCTGAAAACCGGGAGTTTCACCCTGTCAACGAGAAGATACAGGTCCTCCGGAAAATCCCCTGTCTCCGATGCTGCCATGATGTCTTCAATCCTGACCATCCTGTCTGTCCAGAAGCGGGAATAACCCTGCCCTTTGAGGTCGAGCATCAGCTCCACCTTGTCGGAGCGGTCCTTCCAGCCCAGGTCGGCAAGGAAATATGCGCTCCGGGACCCTCCTTCAAGGATATAGGCCATCACGTCATTCTCGCTGTTGCATTTGACTTCCTGCCCGCTGACGGGGGAGAATGTGTGTCCGATCCGTGCGAATATCAGCTTGAGATAGTCATAGATCTCAGTCGTTGTGGCTACTGTCGAGCGGGGATTTCTCGTGGCCACCTTCTGCTCGATGGCAATTGCGGGAGGAAGCCCTTCAATGACTTCCACGTCCGGCTTGGCCATCCTTCCGAGGAATTGCCTGGCATATGAAGACAGGCTCTCCGCAAACCTCCGCTGCCCTTCGGCAAAGAGGGTGTCGAATGCAAGCGAGGATTTCCCCGAACCGGAAATGCCCGTTATGACGGTCAGTTTCCCCCGTGGAATCCCGATGGTGATGTCTTTCAGATTGTTGGCCTTAGCCCGCTTGATTATGATGTTTCCTTCGCCCGGCATTTGTTTGACTTTGTCTTGGGAATCTTCAGGCAGATTCCTTACAAAGATAAGGAATTATTCTCCAACAATGAATCCTGATTGTTTCTCTCTTCAAGGGATGATGCGTCAAGAAACGGGGGATCCCCGTCCAGACCGTCTCCGGAGAGTGATACCGTGCAGTCATAGACCGTATTGCGCCTGATGTCGAAGCTCTTCCCGGATGCTCCCGGATAGAAACGGTAGTAGATGTACTTTCCTGCCGGTGTATGAAAGGCCGGGGAAGAGTATTCGGCCTTCAGCTCAATGTAGGTACATACTTCTGCTTCAATGCCTTCCGGGTACTTCTCCTTTTCTGGGGCATCTTCTTCAAGCAGGTCGCCCTGAAGGTTTTCCAGCACATAGAGGCCGGCTGTCCCGCTTGTCCCGAGGCCGGTATCCCTGTTCAGACAGTCAATGTCAGCTCCGGAAACAGCATATCCTCCTTCAAATACATCCCCCGGATACCTCGCGGCACTCTCTCCGAACACGGTTGCCGACCTTGGGGCGTTGCCTGCCCTGGCAGAAACAATCTTTATCTTTACGTCCTTGTCCAGTTTGCTCCGGTCTATTCTTACGGAGATTCTTGCCGTCATCCTTTCCAGCGGCACAGTGACCTTCCTGTCATTTGAACGTACAAGACCCGCGGAAATGCCCGAAGAGGGAAGTCCGCGTGGGAACTCATCCGGATAAGCAAGGTGCAGCCGGTATCCTGCCAGTCCGTCAAGCGTGTTTATCCCGCTGATCCTGCTGCCGAAGTTGGCACAGACGGCTATGCGGCTGCCCGATCCGAAGATGCAGGGAATCCACGTGCGTACCGTATCCCCGTCATTCTCCAGATTGCGCGAAGTCATATAGATGCTCCTCTCCAGGAAACCGTCAGCGCTGAAAACGAATACGTTAAGGTTGTCGATTGCACTTTCCGTCCCGTCTCCGGAGGCTTTTGTGACCATTACCATTTCAAGCCCTTCTCCCGGCATCTGCACATCTTCCTGCAAATCATATCCGCCGGAGCATCCTCCGATGGTAATTGCGGATGCTGCTGCAATCATTGTCCATTTCACTCTTTTCATATGCATTCAAAATATCCTGGCCGGACCGGCCTGTCCGGGTACGGCAAGTGAAAACTTATTGAAGTCCCGACTGTCCGTACCGGGCGCGGCTGCACTCAGCAGGGAGGGCCTGAAATGGACGGTTGTACTTCCGGCATAATCCCAGGGAGCCATATGTGACAACACTTGCATATATCCGGAACTTACAGGCGAATCCGGGTCGATGCTGCCGCGTCCTGTGATGACTACGTCAAATTCATAACGGCAGTTTCTTGCAATGCCGCCACCGGAGCGGTTGATGTCGATCGGGTAAAAGTATCTCTCACCTGCAATTTCCCCTTCTATCACCAGCCTTGTCATGGGAGAGCCTATGGACTCTTCCGTTGTGCCGTCAGGGTAGCAGCAGAGCCTTATGCCAGTCTCTTTGACATACGGTCCTATATCTCCTTCAATCCCTGCAAGAATCATTTCCGGATGGTCCATCCTGCCGACATAATCCATGTCAAGACCTCCGTAATTCTCTATTGCCCTGCCTTTTGCCTCCCCATATCCGAAAATCGGGAATTCGGTGCGTATGTTCGTCAGGTACACCCTGACATTTTTCAGCTTTTCCGTGCTGTATGGCCTTGCGCTGAAGTCCGCCTTGAGAGTCTTCAGCACAATCTCCGCCATTACGGGCCGGAGGCTTATCCTGCATCCGTTGCCGTTTCCGGGCACTACCGTGGTCTTTCCGCTCCTTATCGGATTGTCGGGGCTGTCGTGTGCGAGGTCCGCATGGTAGTCCGAAAGGGCTGAAAATGAATTGATTCCTGCCCAGAAATACTTGTCCCTTCCGGAATCGGCTATGACTGCGACTGTCTTTGCCCCGCTTCTGGAGGCCCCGGTCACCGTGTCAGCCGGATTGTCGATCCTCTGGTACGAATCAAGCCTTCCGATGCCGTCATCGTCGAAAAAGAATATGTCCAAAGAATTGAAGGGAGAGCAGTCGAGGCCTATATCCGTCAGTGCGGCAGCAAAGGGAAGCACGGTGTCCTGGGTTTCTTCCGGCCCTTCTGCCGTGCAGCCCGGTCCCGCCGTCAAAGCAACTGTCATCAGGACGGCTGCCGTTTTGATGTGAAGTTTTTCCATAATTCCGTTCCATTGTCTGATGTTTTCACCTTGTGCGGCCATATCCGTCCAGCGTCAAAAGAGAACTTTGCCATTTCAGATCCCGGTGGATACAGCCGCTGCAAACATAGCCCGCGATGACTTGTAAAAACAATACCGTAAAAAAATACAGGCAATATTTGTACGAATTTTTCTGTTTGTGCATGTTTCTTCAGGAATATGGAAGAATTCCTTACGGCCAAATAAAAAAAAGCGGTGCCCCTAAAGGACACCGCTTCAAAGATGAAGGCGTGGATTAACCGCCGAAGTTGTCGAACAGGATGCTTTCAGGAGCAACTCCAAGATTGTCGAGAAGATCCAGGACGCATTTTACCATCATAGGAGGGCCGCACATGAAGTACTTGATGTCCTCCGGAGCCTCGTGGTTCTTGAGGTAGGTTTCGAACATCACATTGTGAACGAAGCCTGGAGTGTACTTGACACCGGCTGCATCTGCTGCAGGGTCCGGACGGTCAAGTGCGAGATGGAAGTGGAAGTTAGGGAACTCCTTCTCGATCTCTGCATAGTCCTCAAGATAGAATGCTTCCACAAGGTTGCGGGCTCCATAGAAGAAATGGACTTCCTTCTTTGTCTTGAGTGTCTTGAAGAGCTGCATGATGTGGCTGCGGAGCGGTGCCATGCCGGCTCCACCTCCCACGAAGATGTACTCCTGTGAATCAGGGTCGTTTTCAGGGAGAAGGAACTCTCCGAACGGACCTGAAATGGTGACCTTGTCGCCAGGCTTGCGTGTGAACACATAGGAGGAAGCGACTCCCGGAGGCACAGGAAGCATCTTGAATACGCCCTTAGGCTGGCTCCTGTCAAACGGAGGAGTAGCAATGCGGACATTAAGCTTGATGATGTCTCCCTCTGCAGGATAAGAGGCCATTGAGTATGCCCTGACAGTGGCAACAGGATTGTGGGCCTTGATTCCGAAGAAACCGTAGCGCTCCCAGTCCGGTTTATAGACATCGTCCACATCGATGGTGGAGAAGTCCACGTCGTATTCAGGGATGTCGATCTGGATGTATTCACCCGATTTGAAGTCGAGGTGCTCTCCGGCAGGAAGCTTGACTGTAAACTCCTTGATGAAGGTTGCAACGTTCTTGTTGGAGATGACTTCGCATTCGAGTTTCTTTACGCTGAGGGCAGATTCTGGAACGGCGATTTTGAGGTTGTCCTTGATCTTGACCTGGCAGCCGAGCCTCCAGTTGTCCTTGATTTCCTTGCGTGAGAAGAAACCCTTCTCGGTAGGGAGGATTTCTCCGCCGCCTTCCAGAACCCTTACCTTGCACTGGCCGCAGTTGGCTTTTCCGCCGCAGGCTGAAGGAAGGAAGATCTTCTGGTCAGCAAGGGTGTGGAGAAGGTCTCCGCCCTGAGGCACATCAAGAACCTTCTTGCCGTCGTTGATGTCAATCTTGACTGATCCCGATGGGGTGAGCTTTGCCTTGATGACAAGAAGCAGAGCCACAAGTACGAGCGTAACAACTACTACTGTTACTACTGATCCGATAATTGTACTGAACATAGTCCTGCCTCCTTGTTAAATTGTAATGCCCATGAAGGTCATGAATGCGATGGACATAAGACCTACGGTGATGAATGTGATGCCGATTCCCTTGAGTGCAGGGGATACGTTTGAGTACTGGAGCTTCTCGCGGATGGCTGCAAGTGTCACGATTGCAAGGAACCAGCCGATGCCGGAACCGAGTGCATAGACAGCAGCCTCACCGACATTGCCGAAATCCCTCTGCTGCATGAAGAGCGAGCCGCCGAGGATGGCGCAGTTTACGGCAATCAGCGGAAGGAAGATTCCGAGGGAGCCGTAGAGCGACGGTGCAAATTTCTCCACAATCATCTCCACCAGCTGTGTGAATGCTGCAATCACTGCGATGAACAGGATGAAGCTGAGGAATGTCAGGTCCACGCCGAACGGGTTGTTGGCAAGGAACTTATTGATTCCGTAGTTGATGGGGAGAGTACAGAGAAGTACGAATACGACAGCGGCACCAAGTCCGGAAGCTGTCTTGACATTTTTGGATACTGCCAGGTATGAGCACATACCGAGGAAGTATGCAAAAATCATATTGTCAACGAATATTGACTTTACGAATAAGCTTATATATTCCATATCTTCTTACCGGATTTGATTATTTCTCCTGAAGGTCCTTCTGGATGCTGCGCTGGATCCATACGATGCAGCCGAGCAGGATGAGGGCCATCGGCGGAAGGATTACAAGGTTGTTTGGAACATAGCCGAGCCTGCCGAGGATATCGACTCCGAACAGGGTGCCGCTTCCGAGAAGCTCGCGGAAGAAGGCGACGGTAAGGAGGATGAGTCCGTATCCGAGACCGTTTGCAAGACCGTCAAGGAATGAAGGCCATGGCTTGTTTCCGAGAGCGAATGCCTCGATTCGTCCCATCACGATACAGTTGGTGATGATGAGTCCGATATAGACAGAGAGCTGCTTGTCGATGGCGTAGGTGGCCTCGAATGAACGGAGCACCTGATCAACGAGGATTACCATCATTGACACAACGACGAGCTGGACGATGATGCGCACACGGCTCGGAATGGTGTTCCTCAGGATGGAAAGTATAAGGCTGGAAACAGCCGATACCACAGTGACGGAGAGCATCATGACGAGCGCTCCCTTCATTGTCACGGTTACCGCAAGAGCGGAACAGATACCCAGGACAAGGACGGTGATAGGATTGCCCTTGAAAATCGGGTTGAGAAGTGTTTCTTTCAATTTAGCGTTCATATCTTATTCCTCCCCGCAATTATTTTCAGCCTCATCACAACCTTCGGAGCATTTTCCGCAGTCCTGCGCACACTCTCCGCAGCAGGATGAAGTTGAAGCATTCTTTCCGAAATAAGCCTTGTAGGCACCGAGCCATGTGTTGATGGCCTCGTCAAGACCCTTGCAGGTCATTGTGGCACCCGTGATGGCGTCGATCTTGTTGTCGATGACGGAAGTCTTTCCGTCAGCTTCCTTAGGAGCGCCGCCCTTTACGATTTCAAATACCCTGGTGCCTGCAAAATCGGCCTTCTCGCCGTTGAACTCGTGCTGGAAATCAGGGTCATCCTTGATTCGTGCACCGAGTCCCGCAGTTTCGGAGTCGTGGTCGAAATATGCGCTGGCGATAGTCGTAAGGTCTTCTTCGAAAGCGATGTAGCCCCAGATAGGTCCCCAAAGTCCGGCTCCGTAGATCGGAACCACGGTCTTTCCGTTCTTGAAGATGAATACCGGAAGCTCCGGCTCACCTGCACCTTTGATCTTGTAGTTCTGTGCCTTGAGCTCCTTGGCAGGGTAAACCTTGTCGCGCTGCAGGTCAGCCACCTTTTCTCCGGCGAGATTGACAGTGAACGATTCGGCAAGCTCCTCGTCGAATTTGGCGAGAACGTTGGCGTTGCCGATGCCCTGGAGCTCAGCCCTTGTCCCGAACTGTGCTGCAGTCATGATCTGGCCCATGATGTCGGCCTTCTCATTTGCGTCCTGCTTGTCCTTGAGCGCTGTGGAAACGAAAGCCAGAAGCGCTGAGACAATCAGAACGACAACAGCCGTATATACTACGGTATAAAGATTTTTATTTGTGTCCATACTTATGCGATTTTAGCTTTCTTGGCCCTTCTTGACACGGAGCAGGATGTCACGCAGTAGTCAATGAGAGGAGCGAATGTGTTCATAAGAAGAATGGCGAGCATCATACCCTCCGCATATCCCGGGTTGAAGAGCCTTACGATGACGCAGAGTGCACCGATGAGGAAGCCGTATATCCACTTTCCGGTCTCGGTCTGGGCTGCGGTTACAGGATCGGTGGCCATGAATACGGTACCGAAGAGGAATCCGCCCATGATCAGGTGTGCCCAAGCAGGTACTGCGGACACTCCGCATACATTGCCGAGCCAGCCTACGAAGAGGGCGCCTGCAACGGATGAAAGCATGATCTTCCAGCTTGCCACTCCGGTCCAGAGGAGAATCACTGCACCGATGAGGATTGCAATGACCGAGGTCTCACCGACTGATCCCGGAACTGTGCCGAGGAACATGTCCATATATGAGAAATGGTCTGTAAGCGGTGCAACTGCCTCCTTGCACTCTCCGAGGTATGCAAGAGGTGTGGCTCCGGTGGTTGCATCAGCAAGGGCGTTGGCCTTTGTCTGTGCGATCCACACGAAGGATCCGGACATCTTGCTCGGATAGGAGAAGAAGAGGAATGCACGGGTGAGGAGGGCAGGGTTGAGGAAGTTCATTCCGGTGCCGCCGAAAACCTCCTTGCCGAATACCACCGCAAATGCGACTGCAAGTGCGAGCATCCAGAGAGGAACGTCAACAGGGACGATGAGAGGAATGAGCATACCGGATACGAGGTACCCCTCGCTGACCTCTTCGCCGCGAACCTGCGCGAATGCGAACTCAATGCCGAGACCTACGATATAGGATACGAGATAGAGAGGAATCACCTGGAGGAATCCGAACCAGAAGTTTTGCCAGAAGCCCCATCCGAGTCCGAATGTGAGGCTGTGCTGGTAGCCTACGTTCCACATTCCGAAGAGTGCTGCAGGAACGAGGGCAAGAACAACTATGATGAGGATTCTCTTGAGGTCGATGGAGTCCCTGACGTGTGCTCCGGTCCTTGTAACGGTGCCCGGCACGCGGAGGAATGTATCAAAGGCATCTACAGTAGAGTGAAGCCATCCGAGTTTGCCGCCTTTTTCGAAAAGGCCCGGCTGTTTTGCTGTGTTTTCTTCCATAACTGTGGATTGTTTAAGCCATTTCCTTGATCATGAGGTCAATACCCTTGGCTATGATAGCCTGGATATCATTCTTTGAAGGATCCACGAACTCGCAGAGGGCGAGGTCCTCGGGAAGAACTTCATAGATACCGAATTTCTCCATATTGTCGATGTCTCCAGCAAGACAGGCCTTTACGAGATAGATCGGGTAGATGTCCATAGGGAGCACCTTGCCGTAGCAGTCGCTCATCATGAATGCGCGCGGTCCGCCGTGAAGGTTGGTGTCCATAGCATAGCGCTTCTTCGGGCAGAGCCATGAGAAGTATGAGCGTGTGCTGCTGAACTGGTTGAACCTGAACGGCTTTGCCCATCCGAGGACCTCTCTTTCGGTGCCTTCGTGGAGAAGGGTGACCTGGTTGTCGAAGAATCCGAGGGAGCCGTCTGGACCGATGTTGGTACCGCTGAGAGCGTCGCCGCTGACAAAGCGGATGTCACCCTTTGAGTTGTCATAGAACTCCGCGATGTCCTTCATGTTCATTCCCGGGAGGGCCTCAACATAGGAAGGATTCTTTGCCACAGGGCCTGTTACGGCAACCTTTCTTGCAAGGTCAAGCCTGCCGGTTGCAAACAGTTTTCCGATGGCTGCAAGGAGGAGAAGGGAGACCGTCCATACGGTTTCGCCTTTCCTGATAGGGCTGATATGGCTGATCTGGACGCCGACATTGCCTGCAGGATGCCTGCCCTCGAAAGTGTGTGAAACCACGTTCTCAATCTTGTGGAACGGGGTGCTTGAGCAGTTTGCGGCGGAGAGGGAAAGATGAACCCCGCCTTCGGTCAGTTTAGTCAGCGCGTTGACGCCGGCCTGGACATATTCCGCTTCGGAACCGAGTGCGAAATCGGTGTCGGCTGCGAGAGGGGCGGTGCTGAATGCAGAAACGAAAATAGCCTTAGGCTTTACCTCAGGGTTTGCGAGGATGCCGTAAGGCCTCTGGATGAGGGCAGTCCAAAGACCGCTCTTGAGGAGAAGATCCTTTACCTGCCGGGCACTCATTCCGGCAATGTTCTGGACGCCGAAATCAAGATACTCGACAGTGTCGTCCGCTTTGATGCGGATCTCAAGCAACTTCCTCTTTTCGCCCCTGACAATTTCTGACACGCTTCCGCTTACAGGTGAAGTGACCAGAATGTCCGGACATTGTTTGTCGGCCATCAAAGGACTACCGGCAAGCACACGGTCGCCCTCCCTGACCAGAAGTCTCGGGCTGAAACCCTTGAAATCTGCAGGTTTGACTGCGATAGTGCCTGCTTTCACCGTCCTCGAGGTCTTCAGGGCAGCAGCTCCCTGGATAGGGATGTTCAGCCCGCGCTTAAGTACGATGTTGTTTGACATTATAATACCTGTTATAAATATGATCGGGAATATTTCCGCCCTTGGCAGAAATCATCTGCAAAGTTACTCTTTTTTTTGTAATTTTGCGATATAATGTTCCGCAGGTTTACACTTGCTTCTTATTCTTTATGGAAAACAACAGGAGAGCTATTTTAGAGGGGTTGGACAGCCGTCAGAAGGAGGCTGTGTGCCAGACAGAGGGCCCTGTGCTGATTGTGGCCGGGGCAGGTTCGGGGAAAACGAGGGTTCTGACAAGCAGAATTGCATATATTCTTGAAGGGGGATGCGAGCCGCAGCGCATCCTCGCACTGACTTTTACCAAAAAGGCGGCGACCGAGATGAAGGAAAGGATTGCCGCGATGGTGGGCCAGCAGAGGGCGAGGAAGCTGTATATGGGTACATTCCACTCCGTATTCATCCGTTTCCTGAGGGAATATGCCGGTTTCCTGGGGTATCCTGCGCAATTCACTGTCTATGACACTTCCGATTCGGAAAGCCTCATCGGAAAGATTGTCAAGGCAATGGGACTTGACGAGAAGACATATAAAAAGAGGGATGTGCTGAGTCGCATTTCGATGGCGAAAAACAATCTTGTCACCGTCCCGGCCTACAAGGCCAACACGGCGGCGATAATGAACGACCGCAGGGCAAAAAAGCCGGAAATCGTCAACATCTATGCGGCCTATCAGGAGGAGATGAAAAAAAGCGGGGTGATGGATTTCGACGACATCCTCCTCAATATGAACATACTGCTGCGCGACAATGCCGAAGCGCTTTCCTCGATTGCGTCGCGTTTTGACTATATTATGGTGGACGAGTACCAGGACACCAATTATTCCCAGTACCTGATACTCAAGAAACTGGCCTCCGGGCACGGCAATATCTGCGTGGTAGGTGACGATTCGCAGTCAATCTATGCATTCCGCGGGGCGAAGATAGAGAACATACTGAATTTCAAGAAGGATTATCCGTCCTGCAGGACTTTCCGTCTCGAACAGAATTACCGTTCCACCAGGAATATCGTGGATGCAGCCAATTCGGTGATTGCAAAAAATGCCGGCAGGATCCCTAAGGAGTGTTTTTCCCTGGGGGAGGAAGGTGACAGGATCCGTCTTGTCAAGTCATATTCCGAGAAGGACGAGGCGATGATGATTGTGTCGGAAATCGTCTCCAGGATGCAGAGGGACCACGCCAGGTATCAGGATTTTGCGGTCCTCTACAGGAAAAACTCCCAGTCACGTGCCATCGAAGAGGCTCTCCGCCAGAGGAATATGCCATATATGGTATATTCCGGCAAGGCGTTCTACGACAGGGCGGAGGTGAAGGATATGATGGCATTCTTCAAGCTTGTGGTCAATCCGGACGATGACGGCTCCTTCACGCGGGCGCTCACCTGCATCCCGCGCGGAATCGGAAATGTTTCATTCGGCTATCTCACGGCTGCTGCCCAGGCGGCAAAATGTTCTTTGTACAAGGCTGTTGCAATCGAAGGACTCGAAAGGTTCGGCCTGAAAGCGGGAGTCGTGCAGAAGCTTCGCGAGTTCCGCGACATGATAGGAAGATTCCATAGCTCGTATCCTGCAACCAATGCCGATGAAATTGCCGAAGGCATCGCCGTCGGGAGCGGACTCCTTAAATATTATAAAGATGACAACTCGGTCAACAGCCAGTCCAAAGCCGGCAACATCGAGGAGCTTGTCAACAGCATCACATCCTACATACAGACCTGCAACAATTCCTATGCAGAGGACCAGATGGCCGAGGGGATCATTTCAGACCAGACGGAAATAACTGAATATCCTGTGGTTACGCTGGATAAGTATCTTGAGGATACTGCGCTTCTGAGCGCTGTTGACGTGGATGACGGGGAAGGGGAGGAGTCTTTCAACAAGATTTCCCTGATGACCGTGCACAGCGCAAAGGGGCTGGAGTTCCCTTATGTGATAGTGGCCGGTATGGAGGAGAATATGTTTCCATCCGGTGGCATCACAGCCTCTCCAGCCGATATCGAAGAGGAAAGAAGGCTGTTCTATGTGGCCCTGACAAGGGCCCAGAAGGCGGCTGTACTGACTTTTGCCCAGTCGAGGATGATGAACGGTTCTTCCCAGAGCAACAGCCCGAGCCGTTTCCTGAAAGAGATAGACAGCCGTTATGTCGAAAATCCCCTTGACGAAGATGAGTTTGAACAGTCACCCCGTTCTGGATTCGGGGGGGTCGGCTCCGGTTTCGGCTCCGGGCGCTTTTCTTCCACACCTGGATACGGGAGACCTTCTGCAGGCTCTTCCGTCAGACCTTCATCCAAGGTGGCTGCACCGTCACTTTCAAGGATCCCGCCTGTGTCGAAAATCAGTTCTGTCCGCCCCCGTACACCTGATGCGGATTTCATCCCCATGTCTGTCCTGGAGATGAAAGCGGGTCAGCGGATAGAGCATAACCGATTCGGATTCGGCGTGATAGAAAGCATCAGCGGATCTCCCGCCGATTTGAAAGCCTGCATCAATTTCGAAGAGTTCGGCCAGAAGATCATTGTGTTGAGGTATGCGAAAATACGTCTGGCCGACAAATGATGATGTGAATATTTGTGTATAATTTTTTATGGGATTATTTGTTTTTTTACAAAAAAATTACGTTCTTTGCATTGAAGTTTTTCATAGTTTAAGTTTAGGTTAAGTAGCGTGGCGATCGCAGTGATGCGAATGCCACGTTTTTTTATGGGATGATTGAAGATTTTCCTATCCTTTTTCATTGGCATTATATGGGGTGGTTCGTAAAAAGCAGGATTCTTTATCTTTTTTATACGTTTTTTTCCGGGGTGCCAGTCCTTTGTCTCTATTTTTGCCGAAAAATCAGACACTATGGAATTCTTCAGACGACTAAAAGCGCTGTGCGCGCTGTTTCCTGCCATCATCCGCTCCTGTATCATCATCCAGATATCTGTCCTGTGTTCCGGATGTGATTATTTTGGCGCTCCTTCTGCAGAGGGGAGCATTGTAATACGTTTTGCCGGTTATGAGGCACTCACAAAAGGAGATGTCCCTGCAATACCGGACACAAGCGATTTCCTTCTACATGTTTCCGACAGTGAAGGGAAACCGGTTTATGAAGGCACTTTCGGCAATTCGCCCGACGAAATCTTTGTCGAGGCGGGAACCTATCTTGTAAGTGTAAGGTCCGCTGCTTTTGAAAAGCCGGCCTGGAATGCTCCGGTATATGGCGATGACAGATGTGTGGAGGTCCTTCCCGGAGAGAGGACTGACGTATGTCTTGTCTGCAGCCTTGTCAATTCGGGAATACGTCTGTGTGTTGAAGACAGTTTCGCCTCGGCCTATCCGGACGGATCCCTGTCATTGTCTTCCTCCCTCGGGACTCTTGAAGCCGGTTATGATGAAGCACGGATCGCTTATTTTGATCCCGGAGTCGTTTCCCTTCTTCTTGAGACGCGGTCCGGAAAGAAAAGCCTTTTTTCAAAGAATCTTGAAGCCAGGCAGATTGTGCGGATCAATCTTTCTTCATCCTCCGGTGCCCAGACAGGAGGCGGTGTGTCCGTTGTGGTGGATACTTCTGCCATATGGGATGACATCAATGTGGATGCTGACAACGGATCCGCAGACGGAAGCAGTATCGACAGCGCGATGGATGTCGGAAAGGCTTTGGTATCGGCACCTGCAAAGGATGTCTGGGTGTACGGATATATAGTGGGTTCGTTCAAGTCCACATCAAAGGTTGTATTCGAATCCCCTTATCCTTCGGCTACCAATCTTGCCATATCCGGCAGGCCTTCCGCGGCTGATGTTTCTTCCTGCCTGAGCGTCGAGCTGAAAAAGGGAAGCGTGAGGGATGCCCTGAATCTTATCGACAATCCTGGGCTCAAAGGCAGGAAGGTGTTTCTGCGCGGAGACCTTGCAGAGTCGTATTACGGTATCCCGGGACTTAAGAATATCACTGCTTTTGAACTCCGACAACCTTAACAAAAACTCTACATTACCTCTACAAAGCCTTTGTAACAATATTTTAATATCTTTTGTAAATTCAATTAAGTCAATAATATAGCATTGTTTGCCATCTAATCCTCACCTCTACCTTCCATTTCCGTCCACCTCTACAAAGCGGTGCTTTTTAATATATTTGTATCCGGAACTGATAACCGGTACACATATGTTTGGAATGAAAAAGACCGACAGGCTCATCGAAAATATCGACAAGTATATCGATACTCTCGACCAGGCGCTGATCGTATATAAGGAAGGGGTGAGGAATTATCTCTACTCCAACAAAAACGAATTCAATGCGAATCTTGAGAGTATGTCAAGATTTGAATCGGATGCGGCAGCCCTCAGGCGTGAGATAGAAAATTCTCTCTATACCACGACCTCTCTCGTCCGCTCCAGGGGGGACATAATGAGGATGCTCGACAAGACCAGGAATATTGTCGATATGCTTTACGACAGCATTTTCCAGTTTGAAATCGAGACTCCGTTCATCCCGTCCGAAATGAATGCGGATTTCATAAAGCTGACAGAGTTCTCGGTCCTTTCGCTCGAGGCCCTCGTCCCTGCCGTGAAATCCTATTTCAGGGATCCGCAGAGCGTTCCGGAAAAAATCAGCAGGACTTATTATTATGAAAAGGAGGCAACGCGGTATGCCCTTTCCATAAAGAGGACTGTTTTCCACAAGATGGACGGCCTGAAGCTCAGTGAGAAATTTCACCTGAGATATTTCGCCCTACATATCGAGAACCTTTCCAAATCGGCCGAGAATCTTGCCGACCACCTGGCGGTAATGGCAATCAGGAGATCATTGTAGGCTATGTGGCACATTTATTTTTCAATCCTTGCCCTGGCGGTATCCTTCTGGTTCATCCTCAAGGAATATCCGACGTTGTACGGGATTGTCGTGCCTACCTGCATACTGCGCCGCAAGGTGCTTAAGATTACTGTAATCACTTCAATGGCCATTGCCTCGGTAATTGCAGCTTTATTTACCGGAAGCGGTGCTCCCGCCGTCCAGGCATCGGGCAATCCCGTCCTTGTCCATACGACCGTGCTGGCTTCGTCCCTGCTGACGCTGATGCTTCTCGAATATATGGGGATTCCTTCCCCCGCTGCCCTTGCCGTGTTCGGCGCAATGGAAGCTTCGGCCCTGATCACGGTTCCGGGCTATGGACTTGATGCCCTACCCCTGCTGTATTATGCCGGGGCTGTCGTCTCGACCTTGTGCCTGTCCTCAATTTTTTATCTTGCAATACGTTGGCTGATATGCCATTCCGATGTGCATATGCTGCGTCTTTCAGAGTATATGAGGATGGCGCTTGTGTGTGCAGTAGTGGTTCTCTCCCTCGGTGTCGGTTTCAATTACGGAGGCTTTTTTTCAGGTATGCTCCATCCTGCAGCCGGACGGACATTCATATTGATTGCCGTGACGGCTGTCATCGTGCTTCCGCAGTTTCTATTCTGGAGGAGGTCGGAGTACCTGAGCAATCTGGTCGGTGACAGGTGTACCGAATGGAACACAAGGACAATCCTTTCGGTGATACTTTCCCTTTCCGTTGTCTATATCCTTTTCAATATCCTGTTCATCGGAAATCTCCCGCCATTGGCCCCGGTCCCGCTTGTATATGCCGGCATTGCGGGGGTGCAGATTGCAAGGAAAAGGGTTTTCGTGGAGACTGAGACAGTGCTGAAAGGAATTGCAGGGATGTTCATTGCCCCGGTGTTGTCATTTATCTTTACATATCTGGTACTGAGGCTCTCCGGCGACGGTATGGTTTCGGATACCCTTCATCTTGCGGATTTTTCGCTGATCCTGCTGTTGCTCGCCATAATACTTGTCATCTGCGCCGCGGCGTATGTGTCGGCCCAGGTCCGCGGGAAAAAGGAAGTCGAACGCCTGCTGTATGCCCAGCAGAACGAGATCTATCAGAATAACCGTGCTATCAATGAGCTGGAAATCAAATCCGTACTCAATGAGAACCAGCTTCTCCACGACACCCTGGAGCTGAAGCGCAAGGAGGCGATGAACATAGCCCTGAGCATATGCGAGCAGAAGAAATATCTCGAATCGCTCAACACAATAGTCTCTCATATAGCCGTTTCCGATTCGGAGGAGGAAAGGGACAAACTTATCGGGGAACTGCAGTCCTCCATCAAGAACAGGCTCTCATTCGACCAGGAGATCGATTCATTCTATTTCTACGCGCAGGCCGAAGCGGTCCACAAGGATTTTGCACTCAGGCTTGCTGAAAGGTTCCCGGAACTTACCGAACAGGAAAAGCGCCTCGTGACCCTGCTCAGGCTCGGGTTCTCCTCAAAATACATCGCTTCACTGATGAACATATCCACCAAGAGCGTGGAAATCGGACGCTACAGGCTCAGGCAGAAGCTCAAACTCTCGAAGGGAGACAATCTCGTCAATTTCATTAAATCTTTATAACCAAACACTTAATTATTGCATTATGAAACGTATTCTGAGTATGATGACATTGACTCTCATAGCTTCCTCTGCAATTTTTGCCCAGGTACGCTATGATGAGGAGGATGTGGATGTGAACCAGTACGGACAGATTGTAAGGTCTGTCCCGGTACAGGGCTCAATGCAGGATGGAATACTTGTGTTCCAGAACAAGAATGAAAATTACAAGATGTGGTTTGACATCAGGATCCAGGCTGATGCCGCAATGTATTTCGGTGCTCCGGATTTCTGCGCCTCCCAGCTTGACGGAGTTGACAACACAAACCATATCGGTAACGGAATGAACATCCGCCGTGCCCGCTTTGCAGTAAAGGCGCAGCTCGACAAGAACTGGTACGGAGAGCTTGACACCGACTGGACCAGCGGTACTCCTGAAATCAAGGACGCGGTCCTCGCCTTTACCGGTGTGAACGGCCTGGAAATCAGGGGAGGAAACTTCAAGGAGGACTTCAACATCCAGAGAAACACTACCTCACGCTATCTTATGTTTATGGAGCGCCCTATGGTTTGCGAACTCGCACCGTCACGCCATCTCGGACTCAACGCCAGGTATTCCAACAAATGGTTCTGGACTTCCGTAGGCGTGTTCGGACCGGAGCTCAAGGGTGCCGAGGAACAGACCTATATGGAAGACGGCAACAAGGATTACGGCTACAATGAGGGCCTCTCCTATACAGGAAAAGTTGTATTCCGCCCTCTTTGGAAATCAACCAACTCTTCCCTCCACATCGGCGCTGCGGTGTCCTACAGGAATCCTAAGCTCACCAGCACTGACGGCTACAACTGCGTCCGCTACAGCACAAGGAACTCCACCAGCATCAACCGCAAGAAGTATCTCGACACTGACGTGATCAAGGGCCTTGACCACGAGGTTGCATGGACCGTCGAGCTTGCCGGACACTGGAAGCAGCTCCGCTACGAGACCGCCTACATTGCAAGGGGCGCATTCCTCGACAGGGCCAAGAACGACCTCGGAACCCAGTGGGCAGAGGGCTGGTATGCACAGGCAAGCTGGCTTCTTTTCGGAGGCACCCAGAATTATGATGCCGACGGAGCAAAATACACCCGCACCACTTCCGAGCGCAAATGGGGCAACCTCGAGCTCGCATTGAGGTATGAATACTGCGATTTCAATACCGGAAAACTTTTCTCCGAACTCGCTGACATTTATGGCGGAAGCGCTGAAGCATGGGCAGTCGGTCTCAACTACTATCCTTCCAAGAACGTGAAGATCGTGCTCAACTGGCAGTACAACAACAACGACCGCTTCGCAAACGGGAAGGGCAAGCTCTACACCGGATATGACCTTGAGGGAAAACCGACCAAGAACCCTTCCAAGGTTGTGGCTGAAACAGGAAAGGGCGGCGTTGACTATCAGATGCTTGCACTCCGTCTTCAGGTGGCATTCTAATTTTTTGGGGATTGCCTAATGGTTTTATTGTTGAATGATAAACAATCAGAAAATCTATGAAACGTATCATATTATCAATGGCTGCATTTGCAGCACTCGGCCTGGTCTCCTGCGTAAAGGATGAGCAGGATCCCAATGCCCTCATCCCTGAGGAGAAACCGGAGGCACCGGTGACGCTTGTCATCAACGAGGTGGACCCGAACAACAAGAAACTGGAGTTCTACAACACCGGATCCGAGGAAATCAGTCTCAAAGGATGCTATCTTACGAAGGACGGGGCTGACAAATGGGAGTTCCCTGACGTAAAAGTGGCAGCAAAGGGGCGCGTTGTCTATACGGCAAGGAACGAAAGTGAAGATGTCAGCCTGGGCCCTAAATTCGGCGTTTCAGCTACAAAGGGCTTCAAAATCGAGCTATTCGACAAGAATGACAAGGCTCTCGATGTACTCGACAACTCAAAGGAAAGCGACAAGTTCTTCGAGTTTGCCGAAGGAATCGATCCTGTCCAGACACTCGGACGCCAGAGCGACGGCGCAGCACAGTGGGTAATCTTCTGCCCTGGCTCTATAGGTGAGTCCAACGACAAGGGAACATTTGTCATCAACTGGGGAGAAGCCCTTCCTGAACCTGAGGGCGCACTTGTAATCAACGAAATCAACGGAAACGGCGGGGATGCCGACAAGTATATCGAGCTGTACAACGGTACTTCCGAAGAGGTGTCACTCAACGGTTACCAACTGTACTACGGAGTGGATATCACCTGGCAGGGAGAATCAACCCACGTCATCCCGTCCAAGGGATACCTCGTTCTCAAGGGAGCCAAGAAAACCGGAGACCTGCAGAAAGGCCTCTCTGCCGGAAAATACATTGTCGTGAAACTCGTCGATGCTGAAGGAAAAGAAGTTGACGTATTCCAGAGGGGTGATGGCTCAGGTGAAGCCGTGGCAGACGGTGAATACATCGACAAGTCATATTCACGTGTACCTGACGGTTCCGGAGAATGGTATTACACCCCTGCCGAGGGTACTGCCGGCGCAAGCAATGGAAATGACCCTGCAGGTCTTGAAAAAGTACAGTAAACAAACCAACAATACTATGGCAAAAGAAGAAATGAAAATCGGCGAGATTTCAAAACCCCGCTTCGAATTCCGCTCATTCGGACAGTGTTTCTGTGAGGCCCACAAGAGAATGGCCCGCCTGTCCGTTCCTGTCCCTGAGAAAGTATGGGAGAGGGAAAGCGACGAGATCTACATCATCTCCCGCAAAAACGACATCAACAACACCAAGATCCGTAACGGCAAGATGGACATCAAGACTTATGTCCAGACTGTCGATGGACTGGAGCAGTGGAACCCGCTTATGAAGGGTGAGTTCCCAATCTCGCGCGAAGTGCTTGAGAAAGAGGTATTTCCTGCATTTATGGTGGAGATGCCTGCTCTCGACAAGGACACCTACACCTATGAGGAGTTCATCGCAATGGTGAAGGCCAATCCTGATCTTGCCGCAGTGCGCGTGCACAAGCAGCGCTTCGGCTATATGGTCAATGACACCATCTGCGAGGTGGGCAATGTGCTCATCAACGGAGCCAAGGTTGTGACCATCAACTCGGAGTCCACCGAAATCGAGGATATCAAGAAGACAATCAGGGACTGCGGACTCGAGGGAGTCGAGAACATCAACTACCTCCAGGCAATCAAGCGTGTCATCGGAATGTCTGACAAACCTTTAGCAAACGAATAAGATGGGACAGGAAATAGAAAAGAAATTCTTGGTGGCCGGAGAATTCAAATCATCGGCAAAGAAGGCCACACGCATTACCCAGGGATATCTCAGCTCTGTTCCGGAGCGTACAGTCCGTGTGAGGGTGAAGGGTGAGAAAGGTTTCATCACCGTAAAGGGAATAGGCAACGACAGCGGTGCAAGCCGTTTCGAGTGGGAAAAGGAAATCCCTGTGGATGAGGTAAAGGAACTGCTCAAAATCTGCGAGCCCGGCGTAATCGACAAGACCAGGTATCTGGTTGACTGCGGCAACCATACTTTTGAGGTTGACGAGTTTTACGGCGACAACGAAGGCCTTGTGGTTGCGGAGGTGGAACTTTCCGATGAAAATGAGGAATTCTCACGTCCGGAGTGGCTCGGCGAGGAAGTCACCGGAGACAAGAAGTACTACAATTCGATGCTGATGAAGAATCCGTACAAGAATTGGAAGTAGGACAGTTTTGACCCGTTGTCCCCTGACCGGGACTCCGGGTCCCAAAGAATCAATATGCAGATGGATACTACAGCAAAAGCGTTCGACCCGCTTGACATGAACAACTACAAGGTCGAGAAACTGCCGAAGATGCAGAAATCCCCGTTCGAGAAATGGATGGCCATTGCCGGCGGGCCTCTGGCCATTTTGACCTTCATCCTGTTCAACTGGGTGATAGACATAGACTTCCTTCCGACTCCGGCTGAGAGGTCGATGCTTGCAATCTTCCTGTCGGGCCTCATTCTGTGGATGACCGAGGCCATTCCGAATTATCTTACCTCGCTGATCATCATCCTTGCGATAGTCCTGACGGGGGTAACCTCCCAGAAGGTCGCATTTGCCCAGCTGGGACATCCGGTGATGTGGCTCAACATCCTGTCGTTCGTGCTGGCGAGCATGCTCGTGAAGACAAGGGCTGCAAAGCGCTTTGCGCTGTGGTTCGTGCTGAAGTTCGGCAAGAATGCCACGGGAGTATTCTTCAGCTTCATAATCATCAACATAGTCCTGTCAGCATTCATTTCGGCAACGACGGCCAAGGCCACCATTCTCCTTCCGATTTTCATGGTGGTGGCAGCGATTTACGGGGCTGCTGACGGCAACCGCAACAATTTCGGGCGCAACCTCGTGCTCCAGAATCTCTTCCAGATCAATATCGGAGCCTCAGGGTTCATGACCGGCTCGGGCGCCAACCTGCTTGCCGTGTCCCTGTTTCTCGGGGCATACGGCTCCACCGTGGGGTACAGTGACTGGTTTGCGGCCTGTTTCCCGTTCGCGCTGATTCTCATCCTCATCGGATGGTTCGTGGGTACAAAGCTGATTTTCCCGATGAAGAAGGAGGAGATGCAGCCGCAGATTGAGGGCGGAATGGAAAGGCTCCGTGCCGAACTCGATGCGATGGGGAAGATGACCACGGAGGAGTACAAGGCCATTGCCATATTCGTAGGGGTGCTGATCATGTGGTCAACGGACAAGCTTCACGGACTGGATGCTACTACGGTAGCCTTCATCGGGGCTGTCGTTGCCCTGATGCCGGGAATCGGAGTCGTGAAATGGAACGATGTCGATATCCCGTGGCA
>JBJEJU010000058.1:0-66377 GCA_051878275.1 Candidatus Cryptobacteroides sp.
ATCAAAATATCGGCAGCTCTAGCTGACGCTCCCCTGCAGGGGTTCGTACAACAACCACGGTACGGATGGCTGTCGCAAGATTTGAATCCACGCCGTCAATGCCGATTTTTGCCAATACAGCGGTCGCGGCAGCGAACACTGCCGATAAAATTGCAAATATCAACCACATACGTTTCAATCCTGTAAATTGCGATTATGCTGTTTTTGGAACGCCTGCTGCGCCCTCCCGTAAGACCAGCATGCTACCAAGGAATCATCAAATAATTGTCAAAGGTATCACATCCGTATGAAAGATACAAGAAAATACTCCGCCATTTGACGGGTAGGGCCGGGTTGTTTTAGCCTGGTTTCATATTCCGTACTGGGCACAAAATAAGAAACCCGCAACAAGCCGTCACGGCTGATTGCGGTATTCTTATTTCACTTATTCAATATTATATCAACTTATGTTTTAGTCTAGCGACTGGACTATATTCCATTATCGTGCCAAAAACAAGATTCTGATTATAAATTCCTGTGAAAGTCCATATTATTCCTTTGAAAGCAGACACGTATGGACAGTCCCCCGTGAGATTTCCTGGACGGAGATAGTTTGCCGGCCATCGCCCTCGTGAAATTCATATGGGCCGCGAAAGTATTCCTGCCATGCGCCCTCGTGATATTCATCTGGGCGGAGGTATTTTGTTAACTGATTGATTATAAAGGTGATGAGTTTTCGCCAGGGTCCAGATGAGGACAATTTGCCTCCATCGGGAACGCGATAGTGCCCCACAGGTACCTGTAGAGGGTCTGCCCGGTCCAGATGAATTTCACGGGGATGGAATCGAAGGACCGATTTGATTTTGGAATTCTGTTCTTAAGAATGGGATGGCGAAAATCCACCACTGAAACTTGAGTGGGGCACATCTGCGTGCTGCTACTCACGGGCCCACTTGCAAACGGGAAGTCAGTAATCCCGATGCCGGGAAGGAAATAGTCCGCATCACCCGGGCGGCATCAGCCGCCGTGGCGGAACGTCAGCAGGATTTTCTTTGAAAATCGCAGCAGTGGAGCCACCCGCCGGAATGTAACGGACCCTGGCGCCATCAGGCGCCGCACCGGAGTGTCAGCGAGATTTCTGAAAGAAATCGAAGCAACGGAGGTGCCGGCCGTAGCGCAGCGCAGGCCGTATCCCCCTGAAAGGGGGAAGTCGTGCAGCGACAGGGGGTTAGGAGGCTTTTGCAGGCGAAAGCCTGCCCCTGAAAGGGGCTGTCTGTATTAGCAGACTGGGGTTGAAAAAATTGCCGTTGGCTTTGCCAACGGCAGGCGAAAGCCTGCCCCCTGCTACTTTCCGAAACGCTTAAGGATGTCCCCGTAGGCATCGATCCTGCGGTCGCGGAAGAACGGCCAGCCCCTGCGCACATATTCGGTGCGGTCAAGGTCGAGCTCGACCACCCTCACATCCTCGCTGTCGGTCGGGAACTGCTCCAGGATCTCGCCCTGCGGACCGGTGGCAAAAGAAAATCCCCAGAAATCAAGGCCTATGGTATTGCCTGTAGGGTCATCCTCGTGTCCAACCCTGTTGACCGTCACCACCGGAAGTCCGTTTGCGACGGAATGCCCCCTCTGGACAAGCTGCCAGGCCATGCGCTGGGTCTCCTGCTCCTCTTTGCTGTCCGTACCCACACCGCCGATTGCCGTAGGGTAAATCAGGAGCTCCGCCCCGTTCATGGCCATCAGCCTTGCTGCCTCCGGATACCACTGGTCCCAGCACACAAGCACGCCGAGGCTGCCTACAGACGTCTCAATCGGACGGAATCCGAGGTCTCCCGGTGTGAAATAGAATTTCTCATAGAAACAAGGGTCGTCCGGGATATGCATCTTGCGGTAGGTACCGGCAATAGAGCCGTCCTTCTCGATTACGACTGCGGTGTTGTGGTAGATGCCGGGCGTCCGGCGCTCGAAGAGCGAGAGGACGAGCACGATGCCGAGTTCCGAGGCGAGGGCTCCGTACCGCGAAGTGGACGGGCCCGGTATCGGTTCAGCGAGGTCGCAAAGGGAAGCATCCTCGCTCTGGCAGAAATAGACGGAGTTGTGCAGCTCCTGAAGCACGACAAGCTGCGCACCCATTGCAGCCGCCCGCCTTATATTGTTTTCGAGTTTGACAATGTTCGATTCGATGTCCGGGGTACAGCTCTGCTGTATCATTCCGACTTTCAATTTCCTCATAATCAATTGTTTTTCAACCCCGAGCCGCAATAAAACAAAGCCCGGCCTACAGTATGCATTATAAATGTCTTCCTATCATCGCACCAACAGACTTTCGCAAGAAGCAATCCGCGGGTAGTCCGGCAAACCCTACAGCCAGCCCTCAGGGAACTGCATCGTCACACAGTGGAGCCCGCCGTGGCCCGAAAGAAGCGCACGGCAGTCGATGACCACTACCTCCCTGTCCGGGAACACCTCTGAAAGGGTCTTGCGGGCCACCTCGTCCTTTGGCGAACCGCACCCGGGCACAAGAACAGCACCATTGACAATCAAGAAGTTGGCATAAGAGCCCGGGAGCCGGTATCCATCGAGGTACATGGCATCCGGGAGCGGAAGCGGCACAAGATTGTAGCGCCTTCCGTCCGCAGTCCTGAAAGAGCGCAACTGCTCCTCCATCGCCCTGAGCGACCCGTAATTCACGTCATCGGGGTCCGTGCACTGCGTATAGGCAATGGTGTCGGGGCTGCAGAAGCGTGCGAGAATGTCCACATGACTGTCCGTATCGTCACCGGCAATGCTTCCGTGGTCGAGCCAGAGGACCCTCTCCAGACCGAAAGCACTCCGGAGCTCGCTTTCTATCTCTTCCCTGTCGAGATACTCATTGCGGTTCTTGGAGCAGAGACACTCGGAAGTGGCCATCAGCGTACCGCACCCGTCGGTATCGATGCTGCCGCCCTCCAGCACAAACGGCCTCATATCCACACAGAGCACATCCTCCGCAAACGCATTGCCGAAGAAAATGTTCTTTGTTATCTGATTGTCCTTGTCGGAAGCAAACTTGAGGCCCCATCCGTTGAAAACGAAATCGAAGATGTACTTCTCGCCATTGTCCCCGTGCACGGAAATGCCGCCGTGGTCCCTGGCCCAGGTATCATTGATTCCGCACTGCACAAAACGGATCCGGTCCGTGTCAAGGCTCACCGCACGCTCCCTTGCAATCTCCTCCATCCTTGTCCTGGCGGCATCCGGGTCGGAGGTCACGACAAGAAGCTCCTCATGGCGCAGCACAGCGGCTGCAATGTCCACATAGCACTCCTGGACCTTCTCCAATTCATACCACGGCGTAGTCTCATCCGGCCATGTGAGCTGCACTCCGGCCTGTTTTTCCCATTCTGCAGGTAATCTCATCTCTTCGTTGTATTTGACAGAATACAAATTTACAAAAAATATGGCATATGGACGGAATATCGCCGGTTATGCAAAGACACGCAAATAAAAACGACGTCTATCAACGGAACACAATAAACAGGGCCGCATCGCAATGGATGCAGCCCTGTAAGGAATACCGGGATAAACCTGAAGGAATCAGGACCGTGATTACCCGAGCTTGTGGATTGCAAGGCCGGAACGGAGCTTCGGCTCAAACCAGGTAGTCTTTGGAGGCATGATGTTGCCGCTGTCGGCAATATTGATGAGCTGGTCCATGGACACCGGATAGAGAGCGAAGGCAACCTTCATCTCACCGCTGTCAACCCTGCGGGAAAGCTCGCCGAGGCCGCGGATACCGCCCACGAAATCAATCCTCTTGTCGGTACGGAGATCCTTGATGCCGAGAATCCTGTCAAGAACGAGGTTGGAAAGGATAGTGACGTCGAGAACGCCGATAGGGTCGGCATCGTTGTACCTTCCTGCCTTTGCCTCAAGGCTGTACCATTTGCCGTCGAGATACATCGAGAAATTGTGGAGATGGGAAGGATGATAAATTTCAGCTCCCTCCTCCTTCACCTCGAAATCCTCTGCGAGGGCAGCGAGGAACGCCTCCTTTGAAAGGCCGTTCAGATCCTTTACCACACGGTTGTAGTCAATGATCTTGAGCTGGCTCTTAGGGAAGCATACTGCCATGAAGTAGTTGTATTCCTCATCGCCGGTATGGTGCGGATTCTGCTCCCTCTTCTCTGCACCCACACGTGCAGCAGCGGCGGTACGATGGTGACCGTCAGCCACATAGAAGGCATCGATACGGGTAGTGAAAATCTCGGTGATACGGTCGATGGTCTTCTGGCAGGTAATAGGCCAGAACTTGTGGCCGAAATTGTTCTCGTCGATGAAATCATACTCCGGAGCCTCAGCAGAAGCCTTTGCAATGATTTCGTTGAGCTCATCGTCATCCTTGTATGCAAAGAAGACAGGCTCGATGTTGGCATTCTGGATGCGTACGTGGATCATACGGTCATCCTCCTTGTCCTTGCGGGTAAGCTCATGCTTCTTGATGACACCGCTGGTGTAGTCGTCGGTGTTGGCACAAAGTACAAGTCCGTACTGGGTCCTGCCGTCCATGGTCTGTGCATAGACATAATAGCAAGGCTTTCCGTCCTGTACGAGCCATCCCTTGTCCTGCCAGTCCTTGAAATTAACGACCGCACGGTCGTAAACCTTCTGGTCGTGGTCAGGAAGGATAGGGTCGAAATCAATCTCAGGCTTTGTGATATGGAGAAGCGACTTCTCCCCTGCCATTGCCTTTGCCTCCTCCGAGTTGATCACGTCATAAGGCGGAGCGGCAACTTCAGTAACCAGATTCTTTGGCGGGCGAACCGCTGCAAAAGGTCTTACTCTTACCATAACACAATCTCTATTTATTTACCTGGAACCTTGTATTGCCGTTTACGAAGAAGTCCACAATCTGGCGTGCGGCTGCAAGACCTGCATTGATGTTGGCCTCTGCAGTCTGGGCACCCATCTTCTTAGGGGTTGCGAAAACGCGGTTGCCGAACTTCTCGCGGAGGGTATCGTAATTGTCAGGCATCACGTCTGCGATGTACTTGAGGTCAGGACGGTCCTCGAGAGCCTTCTCGAGACCGGCCTCATCGATGACCTCCTTGCGGGCGGTGTTGACAAGGCAGGCGCCCTTTGGCATCTTTGTGATGAGGTCATATCCGATGGAACCGATGGTCTCAGGGGTGGCAGGGATATGCACGGACACGAAATCGGACTTTGAGTACATGTCTGCAAGGTCAGTTGCAGGCTCTGCTCCGAGCTCGCGGATCTTGTCGGCAGGGATGAACGGGTCGATGGCCATGATCTTCATTCCGAGGGCCTCGGCCTTCTTGCCTACGAGACGGCCCACATTGCCGAAAGCCTGGACTCCGAGGGTCTTGCCCTGAATCTCGGAACCGGTGGCTGGGGTGAACTGTCCGCGGCTCATATAGATCATCATGCATACTGCAAGCTCTGCGACAGCATTGGAGTTCTGTCCAGGGGTATTCATCACCACCACATTGTGGGCAGTGGCGGCTGCGAGGTCAACATTGTCGAAGCCTGCGCCGGCACGAACCACAATCTTGAGGTTCTTTGCTGCGTCAAGCACCTCTGCTGTGACTTTGTCGGAGCGGATGATGAGGGCATCGGCGTCAGCAACGGCTGCTACGAGGTCCTTCTGCTCTGCATATTTCTCGAAAGCCTCGAAGGTGTATCCTGCGGACTCTACAATCTCCCTGATGGCTGCAACGGCAGCAGCGGAGAAAGGTTTCTGGGTTGCCAAAAGAACTTTCATGACCGTATTACTTTTTGAGGTTTTCAAATTCCTTCATGCAGTCAACAAGTGCCTGTACATCCTCGATCGGGCAGGCATTGTAGAGGGAAGCCCTGAAGCCGCCCACGCTGCGGTGGCCCTTGATGCCGACCATTCCGCGCTCCTTTGCGAATGCCATGAACTCGTCCTGGAGGTCCTCCTTGCCAGGAGCCATCACGAAGCATACGTTCATAAGGGAGCGGTCTTCCTTCTCTGCGGTGCCGACGAACATGGAGTTGCGGTCGATTTCGTCATAGAGGAGGGCTGCCTTCTTCTTGTTGATCTCATGGATGGCCTCGACGCCGCCGATGCTCTTGAGCCACTTGAGGGTCTCGTTCATGATGAAGATGGCGAGAACCGGAGGGGTGTTGAACATTGAGCCCTTGTCGAGATGGGTACGGTAGTCGAGCATGGTAGGAAGATACCTTGAAACCCTTCCGAGGGAGTCCTTGCGGACGATTGCGAAGATCACGCCTGCAGGGCCGACGTTCTTCTGTGCACCGCCGTAGATGAGGTCATACTTGCTCACGTCCACCGGACGGCTCATGATGTCGGAAGACATATCCGCGATGAGCGGGCAAGGGCAGTCGATGTCGGTATGGATCTCGGTACCGTAGATGGTGTTGTTGGTGGTGACGTGGAGATAGTCCAGATCTGCCGGGATCTCGAATCCCTTAGGAATGTAGGTGTAGTTCTTGTCCTTCGAGCAGGCGATTGCATAGGCGTCACCGATGCCCTGGGCCTCCTTGAGTGCCTTGTGGGCCCATACTCCGGTATCGAGGTATGCAGCCTTCTTCTCGAGGTAATTCATTGCGACATAGAGGAACTGGAGGCTTGCACCGCCGCCGAGGAAGAGGACTTCGTGGGTATCAGGAATATGGAGAAGCTCTTTCCAGAGGGAACGGCACTCATCCATGACTGCTTCCCATTCCTTTGTCCTGTGGGAAACTGAAACAACAGGAATACCGGTGCCCTTGAAATTCTTCAGGGCTTCAATGGTATTGTCGATGGCCACCTGCGGAAGAACGCAAGGACCTGCATTGAAAACATGAACTTTGCTCATGACTGTGGTTAAAAAAATTAATTGGCTATTGTAAAATTGTATTCTGTACCGTGATGCTGCGGATTTGGCCGGTGCCTTCCGAAACATCGTCCAAAGATAATCATTTTTTGGATAACTATATCGTTTTATCAAATAATTTGGAAAAGCGCAGGTCCAAAGCGGTTCAGAGGGCAGTCGCGACCACCCCCCGGATATCCGAAATCCTCCTGAGGAAGTCCTCCTCCTTGGTAAGGCGGACACAGGTGCGCAGGGTGCAGTCGAGGCCGAAATCCTGCGATAGCTGCCCGAGACCCATATCCTTTATGACATTCATCACCTGCGGAAGGGCATCGTAGCCGAAGGACAGGGAATACTGGACCGAGGCTGTCCGGACAATGGTCCCGGCGGCATCAAGAGCGTCGGAAGCACTTGTGCGATAAGCCTTTATAAGCCCCGGAACCCCGAGCTTGATACCACCGAAGTAGCGCACCACCACGACCAGCACATCGCTGAGCCCCCTGCTTTCGAGCTGGCCGAGGATGGGCCTTCCCGCAGAACCTGACGGCTCCCCGTCATCGTTGGCACGGTACCTGTCCGCCTTGAGGCCGAGACGGTAGGCATAGCAGTGGTGGCGCGCATCGTGAAACTCGCGCCTGAGCACCTCGAGCACGGCCTTGACCTCATCTTCGGTCGCCACAGGATATGCCCTCGCTATGAAACGGCTTCCACGGTCCTTGTAGATGCCTTCGCCGCTTCCGGGGACAGAAAGATATTCGTCAGCAAGAAGCGCCATGGCTATTCGTCAGTCCTGGAAATGCGTGCCCCGAGCGCACAGAGACGCTGTTCGATATTCTCATAGCCGCGGTCGATCTGCTCGATGTTGCCTATGACGCTCGTTCCCTTTGCGCTCATTGCGGCTAGAAGCAGGGCAATTCCGGCCCTGATGTCTGGGGACGTCATCTTGCTGGCGCGGAGACGGAATTTGCGGTCGTGTCCGATGACCACTGCCCTGTGGGGGTCGCAGAGGATGATCTGGGCGCCCATTTCTATGAGCCTGTCCACAAAGAAGAGCCTGCTCTCGAACATTTTCTGATGGATCAGCACGCTGCCGCGGCACTGTGTGGCCGTGACGAGCATCACGCTCAGCAGGTCAGGGGTGAGTCCCGGCCACGGCGCATCGGCTATGGTCATAATGGAACCGTCTATGAATGAGTCGATTATGTAGCTTTCCTGCGCCGGGATGAAAATATCGTCACCCCTCTGCTCGAGCTTGACCCCGAGACGGCGGAAATGCTCCGGAATCACACCGAGATTGTCGTATGAGGTGTCCCTGATGGTGAGGGAACTTTGGGTAAGCGCCGCCATGCCGATGAACGAACCGACCTCAATCATATCCGGGAGAAGCCTGTGCACGGTGCCGTGGAGTCCTTCCACCCCGTGGATTTTAAGCAGGTTGGAGCCTATGCCTTCAATCTTCGCGCCCATGGACACGAGCATCCTTGAGAGCTGCTGCACATATGGCTCGCAGGCGGCATTGTACATAACGGTCGTGCCCTTTGCAAGCACGGCGGCCATGAGGATATTGGCCGTACCCGTGACGGAAGCCTCGTCAAGAAGCATATACCTGCCCTGAAGACCGCCCTGCGGGGCCGTGAGCCTGTAGGCGCGCAGCGTCGTGTCATAGTCCATCGAAGCGCCGAGGGCCATCATTCCGAGGAGATGGGTGTCCACCCTGCGGCGGCCGATCTTGTCCCCGCCCGGTTTCGGGAAAAACGCCCTTCCGAAGCGTCCAAGAAGCGGTCCGGCAATCATCACGGAGCCCCTGAGGGAAGCGCACTTGCGCACAAACTCCGGACTGGAGATATAGTCCACGCTGATATTGCGGGCGCAGAACGACCAGGTGCCTTCCCCGCGTTTTTCCACGGCAACGCCCATATCCCGGAGGATGTCCATCAGGTTGCGTATGTCCAGGATGTCGGGAATGTTGCCGATGACAACTTCCTCCTCCGTCAGGAGGACTGCGCAAATCACCTGGAGCGCCTCATTCTTCGCTCCCTGCGGGACAATCTCGCCACTCAAAGTGTGGCCGCCTTCAATTACAAACGATGCCATATGCTGTACTGTTACTCAAACTCAAGTTTTGCAAAAAAAATTCAACTGACGTGCTCCACTTCCGGGATGAGCTCTATGCCGAAGCGTTCGAGGACTGAAGCCCTGATCCTGTCTTCCAGGTCCTTGATTTCCTGCGGGGAAGCATTTCCGGTAGCATTGACAATGACAAGGGGCTGGCTGTCCCACACCCCGGCATTGGCACCCCTGTAGCCCTTCCATCCGCATCTGTCTATCAGCCACGCGGCAGGTATCTTCACAGTCCCGTCGCCAAGGTCATAATGCGGCACGGGCACCCCGGAGGCGGAAGCCACCCTTTCATAAGCCTGCGCAGGTACAACGGGATTGCGGAAAAAACTCCCGGCACTTCCGACTTTCACAGGGTCCGGGAGCTTGCTGCTGCGGATGTTTACAATCACATTGCGCACCTGTGAAGGGGTGAGCATATGCTCGTGGACGGCAAACTGCCCGCAGGACTGCGTAACCGCCTCAAGCACATTGCCGTATCCGAGCTCGGGCGAATAGTCCTCGCGGAGATTGAACGACACCGCCGTGACAATGTAGCGGCCTTTGCCCTCATTCTTGAAAATGGAGTCGCGGTAGCCGTAGGCACATTCCTCCGGACGCAGGGCCACCATAGTATGCTGCAGGGTATCATAACATTCCACGGTGGAGATGATATCACATACCTCGCGCCCGTATGCTCCAATGTTCTGGACAGCGGCAGCCCCCACTTCGCCGGGAATCATCGAGAGGTTTTCCGGGCCCCAGAGCCCCCTCTCCGCACACCAGAGGCAGAAATCGTCCCACGGCACCCCGGCACCGGCACGGACCGACACCCCCGACTCCTGCCGGGTATGGTCTATGAAACGGATGCAGCTGTGAAGCACGGTGCCGGGAAAGTCATTCATCAGCAATATGTTGCTGCCGCCCCCGATATGGAAGAACGGTCTTGGGAGCCCCCCGTTGCCGAGAGCCTCCACAAGTTCTTCTATGCTGTAATAATCGACAAGACATGCAGCCTTGACCTTCATCCCGAAAGTGTTTCTTCCGGCAAGGGACGCATTATAAAAAATATCCATAACCAAACACTGTATCCATACCCGGGCTTGCCTTCGGGACAAGGGGCCTCCGGATAAGGCTGTTTCATAAACATCAATATGGTAAAGATACAACAAAAACGCCGTATCCTAAAGAAAAAATGCAGCCGGCGGAGCCGTAAAAGCAAAGGATTGCTTTTTGACGATTGCTAAAGCTCCACAAAACGGGCGGAAGGGTCACGCCGCCACCAGGTAATCTGTCTCTTGGCATAATGCCTGGTATTGAGCCGGATACGGTCCAGGGCCTCATCGACGGAATGCGGCAGGCCGGCGGCATCGGAGCCTTCACGGTAGTCGAAATAGTCAAACAGCTCCTTGTAGCCCACGGTCTTGAGCGCGGTATAATTCCTCAGCGGGACAAGCGAGGCCGCCTCTTCCACAAGACCCGCATCGGCCATCATCGTCACCCTGCGGTCAATCCTGCCGTAAAGGACGTCACGCGGCCTTGTAATCACGATTTTTTCAATGTCGAAATCCCTCTTCCTCGGCTCCATGCGGTAGGAGGTGAAACTGCGGCCCGACAGTAGATTGACTTCCAGCGCACGCAGGACCCTCTGGGGATTGGTAATGTCGATGCCTGCATAGGCTTCGGGGTCAATTCTCTTCAGGTCCAGCCTCAGGGATTCCACCCCCTCCTCCTGCATCCTGCGGGTAAGTGAAGCGCGGAGCTGCGCATCAGCAGGAGGCGCCTCCGGAAGCCCCCTGCACACGGCATCCACATAGAATCCCGACCCTCCGCACATCACAAGAGTCTCGTGTCCCTGCTCAAAGAGACGTGAGATAAGCTCAAGAGCCTCAATCTCATAGGTCCCGGCGGTATAAAGCTCCCTTACAGTATGGGTCTGGATAAAATAATGCTTCACGGCGGAAAGCTGTGAAGCGGAAGGGACTGCCGTCCCTATGGTCATTTCCTTATAAATCTGGCGTGAATCGCACGAAATCACAGGAGAACCGCATCGCAGCGCAAGGTCAATCGCGTAGTCCGTCTTTCCGGACGCCGTCGGACCTGTCACTATGATCAGCCTGCGGGACATCGGGACCACTACAGAGCGCCCTCGCCCTCGTCGTAAATCTCCTTTCCGTCCTCGTCCCCGTCATCCTCGTCCTCTTCGTCGTCAAGGTCCTCGTCATCGAGATCCTCGTCGTCATCATCCTCAATGACGGCGTCCTTGCCCTTGCCCCATACAGGCTCGTGATGCTGCGGATGCTTCTGGTCCTCAGGAAGATCCTCGTAGGCCACATAACCGTTCTCAAACTCTGCCGGGACAGGTCCCTTGCTCTCGACGAGAGCCGGATAGACAAGCTCCGGATCGGCTTCCACCTCACCCCCGAAGGTCACGATGACGCTCTTTTTGTTGGTGACGTCATAGAAATACACAAAGGATGCAATGCCCTTTTCCACAGTATCGGCAAGGGACACCTCATCGACGGTGCCGTAGCCGAGGTCAAACATCGAATACCTCGCCACAAGGGCACCTGACGCGTCAAGAGCCTTGAACTGGATGAGCATGTCCTGCGGGAACTCCAGCTCGTCCCTCAGGAGTTTGTGGAAATCGTAAAGGGTAGTGTCTGACTGAAGGTCATAGACTCTGGCAAAGCCTTTCAATCCGGCCAGCGAAACACGGTATCTGTAGAGCATAACAATAATTCTAGGGTTTGGGGAACCTTCAACCGATTCCGTATAAAAGCGGCGCAAAGATACAAAAATTATCGCACTGCACCACCGGCAAGGTCAAGTATTTCATTTGTGATTTTCTGCTGGCGGGCCTTGTTGTAGTCAAGCGAGAGCTCGGACAGGAGATTTTCCCCATTGTCTGTGGCATACTGCATTGCGACCATACGGGACGCATGCCCGGCCGCTGCGCAGTCCAGGAGCACGGCATACATCTTCAGGGCCGCAACCTTCGGCACGAGCACCTCTAGCAGGGTCCTGCGGTCAGGCTCAACGATATAGTCCCGCTCATCCTCCGGAGCCGCTTCGCCCGTGCTCCTGCCAAGAATCATCCTGTCGATATCCCCGCCGTCCGAAGGGATCGGAAACGGGAGAAAACTCTCGCGCACGGCAGGTTGTGAGGACATGGAGGCGAAATGGTTGTAGATGAGTTCCACCCTGTCGAAACGCCCTCCGAGAAAGCCGTCCATAAGCTCGCCCCCGAGACGGGAGGCCTCCCTGTAGCAAGGCTTTGCAACCATCGCGGAGCAGTCTTCACACCTGTATCCCGCCCTGGTCAAGGCTTCCTGCATCTTCCTGCCCGCGGCATATATGGAGACACTGGTTCCAGCCTGTTCATACCCTCGGACAGCCTCGAGCGCAAGGCGTATGGCATTGTGGTTGAACGCCCCGCACAGCGCCTGGTTGGAGGAAAAGCACACCAGCGCAACCCTTTCCGTCACAGGATGCCCCTGCATCAGCGGATGGGAAAGGCCCTTCATCAGTGTTGTGAGTATGCGCCTTGTCCCGGCCTCATAAGGCAGCATATTCCCGATGGCCTTCTGCGCCTTGACAAGCTCCGCGGAGGCCACCATTTTCATGGCCGAAGTAATCTTCAGCGTACTCCTTACCGAGGAAATCCTCGACTTTGTCTCGTTGAGGTCAGCCATGGCAGCATCATTTTTCCGTCAGGCCCCTGACCACACCTGCAGCCACCTTTTCGATGGTTCCGGCAATGGATGCGTCAAAATTGCCCGCCGCAAGGGAGTCCAGCACATCGGAGTGCGAGGCCCTCATCCTCTCCAGGAACTCCTCCTGGAAAGCATCCACGCCGCTTACATCTATGTCGGCCAGGAGACCGCGGGTCCCGCAGTAGAGCACCGCTACCTGTTCGCCCACAGGCATCGGGCTGTACTGCTTCTGGATGAGCAGGCGGCTGTTTTTGCGGCCTTTGTCGAGCTGCATCGCCGTGACTTTGTCCATATCGGTGGAGAACTTTGTAAATGCTTCGAGCTCACCATATTGGGCCTGGTCCATCTTGAGCGTGCCGGCAACCTTCTTCATGCTCCTGACCTGGGCGCTCGAGCCAACCCTGGACACAGAAATGCCCACATTGACCGCAGGCCGGAAACCCTGGTTGAAAAGCGAACTTTCAAGATAGATCTGGCCGTCGGTGATTGAAATCACATTGGTAGGGATATAGGCCGATACATCCCCCGCCTGGGTCTCGATGATCGGAAGGGCCGTGAGCGAACCGCCAGCGCGCACCCTGCCCCGGATGGAATCCGGGAGGTCGTTCATCCGGCTGGCCACCTCCTGCTGCCCGATGATCTTCGCGGCCCTCTCAAGAAGTCTCGAATGGAGATAGAACACATCGCCCGGATATGCCTCACGGCCGGACGGACGGCGCAGGATGAGGGAAATCTCGCGGTAGGCCACAGCATGCTTGGAAAGGTCGTCATAGACCACGAGGGCATCCCTTCCCGTGTCACGGAAATACTCCCCGATGGCAGCCCCGGCAAACGGGGCATAATACTGGAGCGCGGCAGCCTCGCCCGCCGTCGCGACCACCACCACGGTATAGTCCATCGCGCCCTTCGAGCGAAGAGTCTCCACTATATTGGCAACAGTGCTTCCCTTCTGTCCCACAGCTACATAGATGCAATACACAGGCTTTCCTGCGAGATAATCCGCGCGCTGGTTGATGATGGTGTCTATGGCAATGGCCGTCTTTCCCGTCTGGCGGTCACCGATTATCAGCTCCCTCTGCCCCCTTCCGATCGGAATCATCGAATCGATGCTCTTGAGACCGGTCTGAAGAGGCTCGCACACTGGCTGGCGGAAGATGACTCCCGGAGCCTTGCGCTCCAGGGGCATCTCCACGAGGTCGCCACCGATCTCCCCGAGTCCGTCCAACGGGTTGCCGAGAGGGTCAACAACCCTTCCGAGCATGGCCTCCCCCACCCTGATGCCGGCAATCCTTCCGGTGCGCCGCACCACCATACCCTCCTTCACGGGTTCCGTAGGGCCAAGAAGAACCGCCCCCACATTGTCCTCCTCAAGATTCATGGCCACACCCGTCACCCCGCACTCGAAGTCGAGCAGTTCGCCCGCCTCGGCACTTTCGAGCCCATAGACGCGCGCAACGCCGTCGCTGACCTGCAGGACCTTTCCTATTTCATCATACCTGGCCGAAATGTCTATGCCCCGGAGCTGCTGCAGCAGCACATCCGAGATTTCGCCCGGCTTGGCAGAAGTCTGTAACATTTGCTAAATAATACGTTTTTGTGTTTTTACCAGTCCGCCCCGGATCACCTCAAGCTGACGCCGTACAGAGGCATCCAGAAGGCGGTTCCCCGTCATGATGACAGCGCCGCCGATTATGTCCGGGTCCACCGACGCCTCGAAGCGCACGTCCTTTCCCGTCAGGCTGCACGCCTTTTCCCTTATGGCCTGCAGCATCCCGGCGGCCAGCGGTACTGCCGTGATGATGCGCGCGCAGATGATGCCGTTGGCACTCTCATACTTCCGGGCGAATGACTGGAGGATGAACCGGAGCATATCTGCCCTGCCGCGGCGTATAACGAGGGCAAAGAAGGTGGAAAGCTCACCTGCAAGAGGCTCAGGGGCAACGGCGCAGGAAAGAAGGCGCAGCTTTTCCCCCGGCAGGACAGCCTCCGGGTCGGAGAGCGAACGCTCAAGGTCCGGCACGGAGACAAGCCTTTTCTCTATGGCAAGCGCCTGCGAATAGACCCTGGCAGCGGCATCGCCCTTGCCGGCAAACCTCAGCAGGGCCTCCCCGTAACGTGCGGAAACGGAACCTATGCTCACTTCCTGTCCTCCTTGCTGCCGGATTGTTGCGGCAGTTCGTCAAGGAGCCTGCCGATATACTCCTGCTGTGCTTCCTCCCCGGAAAGGGCCTGCCTTAAGATCTTCTCCGAAACGGCAACTGAAAGCTCTGCAACAGTGGAACGGAGTTCCTGCATGGCGTTTTCCTTCTCCGTTTCGATGGTCTTCCTCGCCGACGCGATGATCCTGTCCGCCTCGGCAGATGCCGCTGTCTGCGCATCGCTGATGATCTGCGCCTTTTCCCTGGCGGCCCCGCGGATGATTTCATCCTGCTCCAGGCGTGTCTTTTCAAGCAGGGCCTCCTGCTCCGAGGCAAGGTCACGCATGCGCCTTTCAGCTTCTTCGGCCTTCCGGAGCGCCTCGTCAATACGGTCGCTGCGCCTGTCCACCATATCCGTGATGACAGGGAAGCCGAATTTCCACAACAGGAACAGCAGGATGGCGAAAATCAGCACCATCCAGAAAAGAAGGCCGGAATCGGGAGTAACCAGATTCATGATTTACAGTACAAGCGCAAGCAGGCAGACAATTATTGCAAACAGGGCTGCACCCTCGACCATACCGGCGGCAATGATGAGGGATGAGCGCAAGTTGCCTGCCGACTCGGGCTGGCGCGCGATGCTTTCCATCGCCGTCTTGCCGATCTTGGAGATGCCGAATGCACCCGCGAACGCTGCGAGGGCAGCACCGAGCACCGCAGCGGCCTTTCCTATGGCAGTAGCCTGAAGTAAAATTGTAAGTAACATATCTTTAATTGTTTATGAATGATTCTTTTGTCTTGAGAGCCCGATGTATATCGATGAAAGGGTTGTGAACACATAGGCCTGCACAAATGCCACGAGACATTCCAGCAGGTCCAGGAACACCCCGAAAAGCACCGAGACCACGCTCATCGCGCCGAAAAGGACGGCTCCGTATTTTGCTATTATGAAAATGACGCACACGAGGCCGAGTATCATTATATGGCCTGCAAGCATATTGGCAAACAGTCTGATTGTGAGGGATACAGGCTTCATTATGGCGCTGAACACCTCGATTACCGGCATTATGGGTTTGAGGAACACCGGCACGTCGGGGCAGAGCATCTCCCTGTAGTACTCCCTGTTGCCGAAAAGGTTGACCGCAAGGAAGGTACAGAGCGCCAGCACGAGGGTTACGGCAATGTTGCCGGTGAGATTGGCTCCGAACGGGAAAAACGGCACGATCCCGAGCAGGTTGTTGAGAAGAATGAAGAAAAATGCGGCGCAAAGATACGGGGAATAGCGCCTGTAGTCCTCCCCGATATTCTCCTTTGCCATTTCGTGCACCATCATCACCACAGGCTCCACAAATGCAGCAATGCCCCTCGGGGCCTCCGATGTGGAGTCGTGAGTGCGGTACCAGCGCGCTGCGGAGAGTACAATCACCAGCAGGAGCAGGCTGCTGACCATCAGCGCAAAAACATTCTTGGTAATGCTTATGTCGAGGGGACGCGTGCCGTCGGAAAGGACGATTTTCCCCTCGTGGGGCTCCCCCTCTGCGGCAATCCTGAATCCCTCGTACTCCCGGCCGTGGGAAAGGCGTGCCGACGAGAAGACATGCCATCCTGTCTGCGGGCTGCGGACAATCACCGGGAGATGTACCTCTACGGTACGCCCGCCCCAGCCGGTAATGTGCCAGCCGTAGGAATCCCCGATGTGGCCGAATATGATTTCCGACGTGCCGGACTCCTGCGCGCAGAGCGTAACAGAAGCCAGCAGCATCAGGATGAATGCCGTTATTGTCCTTGGCAGTCTCATATCTCCACTATCGCAGTTACTTTATTGTCAATGACTTCCACAAATCCTCCCGAGATGGTCACGCTGTGGACGGAGCTGTCTTCGAGCATGAAGCGGATATCACCTCCGGTGAGGGCGGTAATGAGAGGGGCGTGGTTCCTGAGCACCTGGAAACTGCCGGCGATGCCGGGCAGGGTGACTCCGTACACCTTGCGGCTCATTATCCTCTCTTCCGGGGATATTATCTCGAGTGTAATCTCCGCTGTCATGGGACATTATTTTGAATGGAGCAGGATGTCCTCGCCTTTTTTTATCGCGTCGTCGATTGTGCCCACATTGAGGAAGGCCTGCTCCGGAAGGTAGTCCACCTTGCCGTCAAGAATCATGTTGAAGCCCTCGATGGTGTCCTCTATATCAACCATCACTCCCTGCATTCCGGTAAACTGCTCCGCCACGGAGAACGGCTGGGAAAGGAACCTCTGCACCCTTCTTGCGCGGTTGACCGTGGTCTTGTCCTCTTCGGAAAGCTCGTCCATTCCGAGGATTGAGATGATGTCCTGGAGCTCCTTGTTGCGCTGGAGTATCTGCTTAACCCGCTGCGCCGTCTCATAGTGCCTGGTGCCCACGATGTTGGGGTCCAGGATCCTGGATGTCGATTCGAGAGGGTCCACGGCGGGGTATATGCCCAGTCCGGTAATCTTGCGGCTGAGCACCGTGGTGGCGTCGAGGTGGGAGAATGTAGTGGCCGGGGCCGGATCGGTAAGGTCGTCCGCAGGCACATACACGGCCTGTACAGAGGTGATGGAGCCGTTTTTGGTGGAGGTGATCCTTTCCTGCATCAGGCCCATCTCGGTGGCAAGGGTAGGCTGGTAGCCCACGGCGGAAGGCATCCTGCCGAGAAGCGCCGACACCTCGGCACCCGCCTGCGTGAAACGGAAAATATTGTCGATGAAAAACAGTATGTCCCTCGGCCCGGCGCCGTCCGAACCGTCCCTGAACGATTCTGCGAGGGTCAGGCCGGAAAGGGCCACGGAGGCCCTTGCCCCCGGCGGCTCGTTCATCTGGCCGAAAACCATTGCCACCTGCGAACGGGCAAGCTCCTCCCTGTCTATTTTTGAGAGGTCCCATCCCCCGGCAGCCATATCCTTTGCAAAGGCGTCGCCATAGCGGATGACGCCCGATTCTATCATTTCGCGAAGCAGGTCATTGCCTTCCCTGGTGCGCTCGCCCACTCCGGCAAACACCGAGAAACCGTTGTGCTTCTTGGCTATGTTGTTGATGAGCTCCTTGATAAGCACTGTCTTGCCCACTCCGGCTCCCCCGAAGAGGCCGATTTTGCCGCCCTTGAGGTAAGGCTCGAGCAGGTCTATGACTTTGATGCCCGTGTAGAGTACCTCCTGCGAGGTCTTGAGGTCCTCGAATTTAGGGGGCTCACGGTGGATCGGGAGACGCTCTTCCGAGACTATGTCCCCGAGTCCGTCTATTGCCTCCCCTGTGACATTGAGCACCCTTCCCCTTATGAGCAGGCCCACGGGCATTGAAATCGGCCCTGCCGTCGGGACAGCCTCCATACCTCTCCTGAGCCCGTCGGTAGAGTCCATGGCGACACATCTGACCGTGTCCTCGCCGATATGCTGCTGCACCTCGATCGTGAGCGTGCGCCCGTCATTCCTGCTGACGATAAGGGCTTCGTGGATGGCGGGAAGATTTTTGCGTTCTTCATCCCTGAAATCGAAATGGACATCCACTACCGGGCCCACTATCTGCGAGATATGTCCTGCTGCAATGTCTGGCATGGCAATTATTGTCTTTTGGTCAAATAATATTGAATCGCGCGGACTTCAAATATAGTTTTTTTTTCAAAAAGACTTGCAACAGGGCGTGGAAAAAGCGCCTGTTGACAAAAAAAGGCCGTGCCAGCACCGGCACGGCCCCTGATATGGGATCAGGAAAAATTATCTGAGCTTGGTGTAGCCGTAGGTAGCAACCTCTCCGAGCTCCTGCTCGATCTTCATGAGACGGTTGTACTTGGCGATACGGTCGGTACGGCTGAGGGAACCGGTCTTGATCTGGCCGCTGTTGGTAGCGACTGCGATGTCGGCGATGGTGGTGTCCTCGGTCTCGCCGGAGCGGTGTGAGGTAACGGTGGTGTAGCCGTGACGGTGAGCCATCTCGATTGCGTCGAGGGTCTCGGTGAGGGAACCGATCTGGTTGACCTTGATGAGGATGGAGTTGCCTGCACCCATCTTGATGCCCTTCTCAAGATACTTCACGTTGGTTACGAAGAGGTCGTCACCCACGAGCTGGCAGCGGTCGCCGATAGCTGCGGTGAGCTTGACCCATCCTTCCCAGTCTTCCTCTGAAAGACCGTCCTCGATGGAGTCGATAGGATATTTGGTGATGAGTTCCTCGAGGTAAGCGATCTGCTCCTCTGAAGAGAGCTTCTTGCCGTTAGGATCCTTCTGCTTGCCGTCCTTGAGCTGCTTGTAGTCATAGTAGAACTTGTCGCCCTCCTTGAAGCAGAACTCTGAAGCAGCGCAGTCCATGGCGATCTTCACGTCCTTGCCAGGCTCGTAGCCAGCCTTGCGGATAGCCTCCATGATGCAGTCGAGAGCGTCGTCGATGCCGCTGAGTGCAGGAGCGAAACCGCCTTCGTCACCAACTGCGGTGGAAAGGCCGCGGCCCTTGAGAACCTTCTGGAGAGCGTGGAACACCTCTGCGCCCATGCGTACGCCTTCAGCCTCTGAGGTGGCGCCTACCGGACGGATCATGAACTCCTGGAATGCGATAGGGGCATCGGAGTGTGCACCGCCGTTGATGATGTTCATCATAGGTACAGGAAGAACGTGGCCGTTGGTACCGCCGAGATATCTGTAGAGAGGAATGTCAAGGTAGTTGGCGGCAGCGTGTGCAACTGCGAGGGAAACGCCGAGGATGGCATTTGCGCCGAGGTTGCTCTTGGTAGGGGTGCCGTCGAGCTCGATCATAGCCCTGTCGATAGCCCTCTGGTCAAGGCAGCTCATACCGATGATGGCCGGAGCGATCTTGTCGTTGATGTTGGCTGCAGCCTTGAGGGTGCCCTTTCCGCCGTAGCGCTTAGGGTCGCCGTCGCGAAGCTCGAGAGCCTCGTTCTCACCGGTGGAAGCACCTGAAGGAACGGATGCTACGCCGATAACGCCTGATTCGAGGACAACTTCAGCCTCGATAGTAGGATTTCCCCTTGAGTCGAGGATCTCCCTTCCTGTTACTTGAATGATTCTCATTTTTATACAAAAATTTAAGAGTTATTTCCTTTAAGCGCCGCAAATTTAGCAATTATTTGCGACAAATTCTGCACGTGGACCGAAAAACAGTCCCGCATCAGATTTTTCCGGCATCCTCCGGGGGGAAGAGCCCGAAGAGACGGCTGTCTATCATATTGAGCACGGCCTCGAAATCTTCCGGACGGTTGGCAAACTTGTAGCGGTCGGCATCGATGACCAGGAGATTGTGGTCATAGCCGGCGATCCACTCCTCGTAGCGCTGGTTGAGACCCGCGAGGTAGTCGATGCGGATGCCCTTCTCATACTCGCGTCCGCGTTTCTGGATCTGGGCCACAAGGTTCGGAATGGAGCTCTTGAGGTAGATCAGGAGGTCAGGCGCCTTGACAAGCGACATCATCAGGTCGAAAAGCTCGCTGTAGGTCTCGAAATCCCTCGAGGAGAGCTGGCCCATGGCGTGGAGGTTGGGCGCGAAGATGCGCGCGTCCTCATAGATGGTGCGGTCCTGGATGACGATTTCATCCTTTCCCGCTATGTCCACCACGTCCTTGAATCGCTTGTTGAGAAAGAAAATCTGGGTATTGAATGACCATCTCTCCATATCCGCATAAAAATCCGCGAGATAAGGGTTGAAGTCCACAGATTCGTATTTCGGAGTCCAGCCGTAGTGCTCCGCGAGCATCCGCGTGAGCGTCGTCTTGCCGCTGCCGATATTGCCTGCTATCGCTATATGCATAATCTATAACCTTTTGAGTTTCTTGAATGTCACTGTAACCCAGGTTTCGCAAACGGGAAACCTGCATTCTTACAAAAATACGAAATAATTCAGGTTTCTCAAACAGGGCGGGGTTCACTCCCTACAAAGTCTGGCCGCCGATGAACTCGCGCATTATCGAGGTAGGCGGGATTGCGGCTATCTCGGAAGGCGAAAGGGGCACGATCCTGTCGAGGAATTTGAGCAGACGGACGGCCTCGCTGTAGGCAGGGGAAGCCGGCGGGATGCGCAGCAGGAGCGGCTCTGCGTAGTATTTGAGCATAGGAAGCTCGAAAATCAGGGCGGAGTTGAAGGCCGCATCGGCATTTTCCTGGAACGGGAAGATGTTGCGCTCCTCGCCCCTGCGGACACTCGGCCAGCGGAGTATGGTGTCTTCCGGGGTGATGCCGCGCACACGGTTGTCGCGCACCATGCGGCGCAGAAGACGGTTGTCGGTAGTGGAGATGTTGTTGTTCTCGTCGATGTTGAGCGAGGTCAGCGCCGAAGCATATACCCTGAAGATCCTCGACTGGTCCACTGAAGGAGTGAGGTCGGGATTGAGGGCGTGGATGCCTTCCATTATGAGGATGTCGTTGCTTTCGAGGCGCAGGCGCTTGCCGGTGAACACCCTCCGGCCCTCCTTGAAATCAAATTTCGGCACTTCAATCTCCTTCCCGGCGAGGAGTTCGTTGAGCTGGAGATTGAGGAAGTCGAGGTCCATCGCGTAGAGCGACTCGTAGTCTTTGTTGCCGAACTCGTCCAGCGGGGTGTCCTCACGGTTGAGGAAATAATTGTCGAGCTCGATGACCTTCGGGTTCATGCCGAGCACCCTGCACTGGAGGGCAAGGCGCAGCGATGAGGAGGTCTTGCCGCTCGAGGACGGCCCGGCTATCATCACGATGCGGATGCGGTCCAGGGCCTCCCGGATCATGTCGGCAATGGCTGCATAATTCCTTTCCTGACGGGCTTCGGCAAGATTGATGATCTCCACTGCGCGGCCGTCGCTGATGGCCTTGTTGAGGGAGCCTATCCCCTTGATGCCCAATACGTCACACCACTGCGAATACTCCTTGAGCGATGCCGCTATCTTGCCCTGGCGCTTCATCGGCATCACCCTGTCGGGATTGCCGATGACCGGCGGCTGGAGGCAGAAGCCCTCGCCGAACACCGTGAGGTTGAATACCCGCAGGTATCCCGAGGAAGGCACCAGGGCGCCGTGGAAGGTATCTGTGTATCCGTCAAGGGTATAGACTGTGACAGAGAAGCAGCCTATGCTCCTGAAGAGCCCGGCCTTGTCGAATTGGCGGTGCGAGGTGAAAAGCTCCGCAGCCTCGTCCACGGGCATCTCGCTGCGCACAAACGGGAAGTCGGCCGCCACGATGTCGAGCATCCTCGAATGGATTTTTTCAAGGTCGGCATCGGAGACCGTCCGCAGGCTGCCGTCCGCACAGGTGAGCTTGCAATAGAGTCCGCTCGGGAGCGAATGGTCGATTATGAGGACGTCCTCCGGGAAAAGTTCCGAGACGGCCTTCTGGAGCACGAAACAGAGCGAACGCACATAGCAGCGGCGTCCGTCATTGTGGAGATAATCGATGAATTCGACCTCGTGGGGGCCTGTGATCCTGTATGAAAGGTCCCTGAGCCTGTGGTCAACAAGTGCGGCAAGCGGTTTGGCGCCGCGCCCCCCGGTCAGTGGGATGATGTCGGAAAGCTGTGTTCCGAAAGCGACAGGAATCTTCTTTCCGCCGCAGGTAATCAAGATATTGTCCATATAAAAGGGCCGTATCAGACGGCCGGCTGGTTAGAGCACTTCCCCGAGGAACGGTCCCGTGACCGAATGCGGATCTGCCGCGACCTGCTCCGGAGTGCCTTGCGACACTATTGTGCCGCCCCTCCGTCCCCCGTCGGGACCCATATCGAAGATATAGTCCACAGATTTGAGGACATCGAGGTTGTGCTCGATTATTATTACGGTATTGCCCTGGTCAACAAGCTGCTGTAGCACCCCGAGCAAGACCTTTATGTCTGCAAAATGCAGGCCTGTCGTCGGCTCGTCGAGTATGTAAAGGGTGTTTCCCGTGGCCTTGCGGAACAATTCGGCCGCCAGTTTCATCCTCTGGCTCTCCCCTCCGGAAAGCGTCACGGCGGACTGGCCGAGATGGACATAGCCAAGGCCCACATCCACAAGGGCCTTGAGCTTCTGGGCAATTTTCGGCACGCTCGAGAAGAATTCATATGCCTGGCTGATGGACATTTCGAGCACATCGTTGATATTCTTGCCTTTGTAGCGGACTGCAAGGGTGTCGTCCTTGTAGCGGCGTCCGCGGCATTCGTCGCAGACCACATTGACCGAAGGCAGGAAATTCATCTCTATCACCTTGATGCCGGCGCCCTTGCACTCCTCGCAGCGCCCCCCGGGCACATTGAACGAGAACCGTCCCGAATCGAAGCCGCGCACTTTTGCATCGATAGTGTCGGCAAAAAGGTTGCGGATGTCGCCGAACACGCCCGTAAAGGTGGCAGGATTGCTCCTCGGAGTCCTTCCGATAGGGCTCTGGTCTATCTCTATGAGCTTGTCGATATTCTCAAGGCCGGTGATGCTGTCGTATTCGAGCGGATGGAGCCTGGCATTGTAGAGCAGGTTTTTCAGCACCGGCATGAGGGTGTCGTCAATCAGCGAGGACTTGCCGCTTCCGGACACTCCGCTGATGCCGATGAAGCAGCCCAGCGGAAAGTCTATGTCTATGTTTTTGAGGTTGTTGCCTCTTGCACCGCGGATCCCGAGGGTAAGGCCGTTGCCGCGGCGGCGCACCTTCGGCACGGGGATGCTCTCCCTGCCCGAGAGATAGTCAAGGGTGACGGACGGGCCGAGAATACAGTGGGATAGCGTCTCCCCATCGGGCTTTTCGCCCCTCAGGGCAACAGGCACAGGGGCGCTCAGGCAGATCTTTCCGCCCTCCGCTCCGGCTCCCGGGCCCACATCCACCAGCCAGTCGGCCGAATACATTGTCTCGGCATCGTGCTCCACCACCATCACCGAATTGCCTTCGTCGCGGAGCTCCTTGAGGGAATTGATGAGCTTGCGGTTGTCCCTCTGGTGGAGGCCGATGCTCGGCTCATCGAGGATATAGAGCACATTGACGAGCTTGGAGCCTATCTGGGTGGCAAGACGGATACGCTGGCCCTCCCCTCCCGAAAGCGAAGAGGTCGTGCGGTCAAGAGACAGGTAGTCAAGGCCTACGTCCATCATGAAGCCCACCCTTTCGCGCAGCTCCTTCAGTATGTCGCGAGCGATGTTGTTTTCCCTCTGCGAGAGCTTTTCCGGCAGGGAGGCTATCCATTTCTGAAGTTCGCTGATCTCCATGGCCGCCACCTCGGAAATCGTCTTACCGTCTATCCTGAAGCAGGCTGTCTCCGGGCGGAGCCTCGTCCCGTGGCACACCGGGCAGACAATGGTGTCCTCTATGTTGTCCACCACTCCCGGGAATGCCGCCATCTCGCTCTGCACCCCGTCCCCGATGCGGAAAAGCTCGTCCGAACCGAACACAAGCAGGGAGACTACCTCGTCCGGCAAGGCTTCAATCGGGTCATAGAGGGATATGTTGTATTTTCGTGCGATGCTCCTTACGATGTCAAACTTTTTGGTCATCCTCAGTTTGCCAAGGGGCACGATGCCCCCGTCGGCAATGGAGACGCTGCGGTCGGGGATGATGGTGTCCATATTGACATCGACAATCCTTCCGAGGCCCTTGCAGTGCGGGCAGTATCCCTCGGGGGAATTGAATGAGAATGTGTGCGGCTGCGGCTCCTGGATGGACAACCCCGAATCCGGGTCCACGAGATGCTTTGAGAAATGCCTCACCTCGCCGGTCTCCATGTCCATCACGGCGAGAGAGCCGTGACCGCGGGAAAGGGCCGTCATCACGCTTTCCTTTATCCTCTTCACATCCCCTTCCGCAGGCTTGAGCTTGTCGATGACGAGCTCGACAAAATGCGGCTTGTAGCGGTCCAGGGAGGTGACTTCGGCCAGCTCGCGGAGCTCCCCGTCGATGCGCACCTGGCTGTAGCCGCGCTTTCTCATCTGGTCGAAAAGCTCTTTGTAGTGGCCCTTGCGGCCACGCACGAGCGGGGCAAGAAGATAGCATTTGCGCCCGCGGTAGCCGGAAAGGATGAGCTCCACAATCTGCTCATCGGTATAGCGCACCATCTCCTTTCTGGTCACCGGTGAATAGGCCCTGGATGCCTTGGAATAGAGAAGCCTGAGGAAGTCGTAGATCTCCGTGATGGTGCCGACCGTGGAGCGCGGATTGTTGCCGGTGGTCTTCTGCTGTATGGCAATGATCGGGCTCAGGCCCTTGATCTCCTCGACCTCGGGCTTTTCCAGTATGCCCATGAAATGCTTGGCATAGGTACTGAGGGTATCCATATACCTGCGCTGCCCTTCGGCATAGACCGTGTCGAAGGCGAGGGAGGACTTTCCGCTGCCGCTGAGTCCGGTCACGACGACAAACTCGCCCCTCGGTATATCCACATTTACCCCCTTGAGGTTGTGCGCCTTGGCGCCTTGTATCTGAATGTATTCCCTTTTTTCTGACATCTCCCTTCTGCGCAAATTGGATTCCGCAGAACACAAATTTACGAAATTGCCGTTGATTTAGCGGGAAAGAGTAGTTAAATTTGTAAAAAAGAATACCGGCAAATGTTGAACATACAGTTTTTCACCTGCAACCCGTTCCAGGAGCACGCCATAGTGGCCTGGGACGAAAACGGCGAAGGAGTCATTGTGGACCCGGGCCTTTACGGCAAATATGAGATGGAGGATTTCACCGGCTTCATCTCCTCGAAGGGTATAGTCCCGAAGGCCATTTTCCTGACGCACCTCCATCCCGACCACATCTACGGGGTGGCGGAATTGGCAAAGAAATACGGCATCGCCGTCCACATGTCCCCTGAGGACAAGGTGATGGCGCAATATTCCGACCTCATCAGCCGTGCGGCCGGGCTGCATAAGGCCGACACCGGTTTCGATACCGTTGACATCGCCGACGGCCAGGAGATTGAGGTCGGTACAGCCACCTACAGGGTAATCACCACTCCGGGGCACACTCCGGGCAGCGTCTGCTACTACAACGCCGGGGCAAAGGTCCTCTTCAGCGGGGACACCCTCTTTGCAGGCAGCATCGGCAGGAGCGACCTCCCGATGGGAGACTATGACAAGCTGATTGTCAGCATAATGGACAAGATTATGGGGCTTGACGGCGACGTGATGGTACTTCCGGGCCACGGTCCGAAGACCGACATAGCCTCCGAGCGCACGGGCAATCCGTTCCTGCAGCCGTTCAATGAGCCTGACGACGACTACGGTTTCACCCCCGAAGAAGAAAAGGAGTAGCTATGTACATTGGTGTAGCCGGCAATATAGGCAGCGGAAAGACAACCCTCACACGGATGCTTGCAGCCCATTACGGATGGACTCCCAACTATGAGTCCGTGACCTTCAACCCATACCTCGAGGACTATTACAAAGACATCCCGAGGTGGTCGTTCAATCTTGAAATCTATTTCCTCGAGCAGAGGCTCAAGGACCTTTTCCGCATAGCGCACAGCAGCGAGACCATCATCCAGGACCGCACGGTGTTTGAAGGCGTGCATGTGTTCGTGGCCAACAACCACGACCAGGGCAATCTCTCCGACCGCGACTTCGCCACATACATGGAGCTATTCGAGTCGATGGTGTCGCTCGTCAAGGCCCCGGACCTGATGATCTATCTGCGCAGTTCCATCGAGCACCTTGTCTATCAGATCCAGAAAAGGGGCAGGGACTACGAGCAGAGCATGAGCCTGGAGTATCTTGGAGGACTCAACGAGAGGTACGAAAGATTCATCCGGGAGCAGTATAAAGGAAAAGTCCTGGTCATCGATGCCGACAACCTGGACTTTGAAAACAGGCCTGAAGATTTTGCCCTCGTGACCGGAATGATCGATTCCGAACTCTTCGGACTCTTCAACAGATAAGTTATTCCCCCTTGTGGACTGTCACCCCGTCGAGGTCGATGAGGGTGAACTGCGTTGCGCCCTGATACACGGTCAGTATGCCCGTGAGGTCAACCGTGGCTGAGCCGTCGAGGATTGCCGGGTCGATCCGGGTGTCGGCAAAACGGCTGTAGCCGCTAGTCCTGACCTGCACCTCCTTGCCGTCCATCAGGAAATACTGGCTCACGGCATAGGCGGAGGCGTTGGCAATCAGCTGGTCCTTGATTTCGGCAACGGTTGCCGATTTGTCATTGACCTTTGCCTTGTCGAAGGAGCCGGCCTTGAGGTAGCTGATCATCCCCTGCTTGGACATTGCCCAGGTCGTGATGCCCCAGGTAGGGTCATCCACAGGTTCATAATTCGGCCCCGAATCGGAAAGGAAAATCCTGTTGGAAGAGGCCTTGGTGTCCTTGTTGGGATCCACATAGAGGAGGCAGAAAATCTCTTTCCCGGCCTTGTTGGAGGTATTGCTTCCGTACCTGAGCCCCTTGAGGGTGACATAGCATCCCAGGTTCTCCTCCTTGAGAAGGTCCTTTGCAGCCACTTCCTTGGGCTGGAGCGGCGTGCCGATTTCCCCGCGGAAGATATGGTTGTCGATAAAATACTGCACATCCAGATAGGAAGTCTCATACTCGCCGGTCGGATCGGCAAAGCCGAGCTGGAGCATATCGTTGTACTTGCCCAGGGTGAGTCCGGAGCACTTCACATACACCCACTGTCCGAGCTTGTAGTCGTTGTAGAGGCCTGATTTGCCCAATTTCAGCTCGATGCCGCCGGTGGCATCCTGGATGTAGAGGCTCTTGTAGATATTGCCCGAGCGGTCCTCGGAGACCACCTGGCCGCCGATGATGATGTTGTCCTGGATCTTTACGGGAGCCTTACTGTAGAGAGCCTTCAGCTCCATGATGGTAGCATTGGGAGTCATCGTCACAGGCTCATACACATCGGCCTCACCGTAGTCAAGGGTAAATACCGGCTCCCATTCCTCACAGGAAACGGAGAAGAGGGCAGCTGCTGCAAGTGCCGCTGCGGCATATCTGAGTGATTTCATTGTTTCAAGCATTTTCATAACCGTTCCCCATTAGAATTTGAAATAGACGTTAAGCATATAGTTGGCTCCGCACATATAGAAATACTTGGAGTCAAACCTGTAGTACCTCTCCTTGCTGACGGTGTTGTCCACAAGACGGGTCTGCTCATAACCTCCGGTGCGCACACCGAGATTGTTGGTGATGTTCTTCATCTGGAGGGAGAAGCCGATCTGGTACTTCCTCTGGACATACCATGACTTTCCGATGCTTGCATTGACGATGATGGCGCCGTCGAACTTCTCCTGCGATGCCATATAGTCAATCTCTTCCGGGGTCACGATGCCGTCGGGACCTGCAGTGGCCATGTCGGTCCTGAACAGAGGGTTCATGTCGAGATAGTTGTTGCCGAAATAGTCCACGTCGGCGTCGATGAACCAATAGTTCTTGTTCCAGGAAAGCCCGAGGCTTGTCGCAAGCTGCGGGGTACCGGCAACATAGTGCTGCTTTGTCTTGCCGTCCAGCCCCGGATGGCTCTTCCAGTAAGGAATCTTCACCCCGTAGGTGGACGCGATGATTTCAGCGCTGTTGTCAAATGTCTGGTACATGGTTGGATTGGATGTATAGACATATTCGCCCCAGCTGAGCACTCCCTGGACGGAGAGGTTCGGCACCGGAGTAGGTATCTTGAATCCGAGCTCCACTCCCACATGCCTTTCGTCGATTCCCGACATCGCGAAATTGGTGAATGAATTCTGGGAGTCGTCATAAAAGCTCATCACGTCGGACTGGTCCTTGATGAGGGTATAGAATCCCGTCACGCGCACATTGTAGCCCGAGTTGCTGAATGCATAGTTGATGTCGGCGGATGCGGTCTTGACGGTCTTGAGGTCCGGGACAATGGTGTTCCTGGTCCTCGGCGACACGAATGCCTGGTTGAAGGTCGGTGCATCCACATAATAGCCGGCATTGGCATAGATCCTGTGCCCTCCCTGCAGGAAAACGCTGAGGTTCACCTTGCCGGAGCCCGTCAGGAAACTCTTCTTCTCCGATTCTCCAAAAGAGGTAATAGCCTTGCCGTCAATATCATAGGTAGTGATGACAGAGCCGTTCCAATACATCGGATTGCCGTCATTGTCAAGGCCCGGGAAAAGTCCCTTGCGCAGAAGGCCCTCCCTCCAGAGACTCGACCAGCCGATGCGTCCTGCAACATTGGCCTCGAACACTCCTGCGGTGAATTTGCCGGAGGCCCAGGCCTCGGCTTTGCGGACATTGGCATAGTAGTCATATCCGTACTTGTCGCCCTGCCTGAGGATCTGTGCCTGGCCGTTGGCAAGATAGTAGTCGAGGTCATTCTGGATCATGGTAGGATATGCGGCATAGTCGCGTTCCGCAAACTGGTCGATGTTGACATAGTAGTCTCCTCCGAGGAGGTCATTGACGGTCTTGAAATACTCCGTGCGGTTCCACTTGAACGAGAGGCCGCCGGTAAGTGTCAGGAAATCTGCAGCATACCATTTGCCGTTGGCCGCAAGGTTGAAGTCGCGCTGGTCGGTGCGGCGCTCCTCCACGATATATTTTGAACGGGCGCCTTCCGAAGTGGTGTTGAGCGTGTTGACCGTATAGAGCCTGTCCCAGTCGATGTGGGTAACGGACGGCACATCTGTCTCCCAGGCCTCCTTCGCCCACATGTACTTGGCGTAGTTCTGGCGGTTGTAGTCGGTGTTGTCCATGTAGAAATAGCTCGGGAGATTGCGGTAGTAGTCCGGCCTCGGGTCAGGGGCGTCATACCAGTCCAGGGCTGTGTAGCCGTTCTTTCCGAAACGGTAGAGCGCAGTCACTGAGGCAGTCAGCTTTTTGTTGTCCGGCGTGAAGTCATATTTGAGGATGGCAATCGGCTCGTGGGTGTTGCGGACGCGGGCATTGCGCACCTTTCCTCCATAATAACCCCAGTTGGAGTTGTACATATTGTCGCCCATAAGGTCATAGACCTCCTGCGTGGAAGCGTTCTGCGCACCCCTCTGGCCCGGGGCTGCCATGAATGTGAGACCAACCTTGTGGGCATCGCCGAATCTCTTCTCCACGGAGCCGTAGTATCCGAACGAACGGTAGAACACTCCGTCGATCCAGTCGTTGCCTCCCAGACGGGCCGAGGCGCTGAATGCGTAGGACCATCCGTTGTCGAGCTCGCCCGAAGCATAGGTCAGCATGAGGCGGAGCCTGTACAGGGAGCTGTTGGTCAATACGCTGGCCCTCCATCCCGTGCGCACCGAGGATGCCATCGGGGAGATGATGGTGAGGCCGTTGTAGCCGCCGAACCCGAAATCGGACACTTCGCTGCCATTGACCGTCTCCTTGCTCCTTGTGGCCTCGTTGAGTCCGCTCCAGAGCGAATACGGGGTGTATCCGGTGATGGCGTCGTTCATCTTCACTCCGGCAAGATACACGTCCTGTGACTCGCTGGAATAGCCGCGGGTGCGGAAGCGGACGGAGCTGAAGTTGTAGCCCGCGATGTTGTTGAACACATCGTTCTGGCCGAAGAGGATGGTCGGCGTGTCGGAATAGCCGGTGTCGTCCATGTCAAATTCGGAGAAGCTTGCGTCATCGACCTCGGTGACCTTTGCGACCGGGGTGATGGAGAGCTTGAACATATTCTTGACATAGCCGTCGTTGACCGTGACATTGACCATCGTGCGGATGAAGTCCGGCATCGTGATGATAAGCTGGTAGGTCCCGTCCTTGAGGTCGGGGATGCTGAAGTTGCCTTCGGCGTCGGAGGTGACCCTGGCCACTTCGGAAGCTCCGCTGAGGAGAGTGATTTCGGCACCGGCAACGGCTAACCTGTCGGTGCGGTTCACGACGGTACCTTTTACGCCGCCGGTATATGTCTGGGCACTGAGGGCCAGCGCAAGGATGAGCGCAGTGGCCGAGGCCGCTATTCTTTTCATCATATCAGTTGACAATATGTTTGTTAATAATCTTGACCCGGGGGGGGCGTCACTTGCTGCTGACGACGATGTAGGTCGGATAATGGTCGCTGTAGCCCCCGATGAAGGTCCCGCTCGAGAATGTGCGGAAAGGAGTGCCCTTGTACTGCCCTGTCTGCTGGGTCATGAAAGGCTTGCTGAACACCCTTCCGTAGTATTTGCCCTTGACAATCGGGATGATGCCGAGGCTGCCCGGTGCCGGTTTGGCAAGCGGCTCATTGACGAGGATGATGTCATAGATGTTCCAGTCGCCGCGGTATGCGAGGGAGCCGTAACCGGCCTTGAGCATGGACGTGAACGGGGAGAAGAAGTCGTCCGGACCCACGTCCGCAATGTTTTCCTTTCCCTTCATATAGACGGTCATGCTCTCGTCGGTCGGGTTGTCGTTCATATCGCCCATCACCATTATCTTGATGCCCGGATACTCGCGTGAAAGCTCCATCGAGCGCTCATAAATGATTTCGGCGCCGCGGCTGCGGAGGTCGCTGCCCTTGCCTCCGATCCTGGAAGGAAGATGCGCCACGAAGAATGCGAACATCTCGCCCCCGAGAAGGCCGCGTACCATCAGGATGTCCCTTGTACGGAAATCAGCCTGCTCCTCCAAATTCATGTCGAAGCGGATGGAGGTGCTGGCAAAATCGAACGGGATGGACTCGCTGTCGAGGAGCTCAAAGTGGTCGGGCCTGTAGAGGAGGGCCACATCGACGCCACGCCTGTCCGGACCGTCATAGTGGACAATCTGGTAGTTGGCATCGGCGATTTCAGGCTGGTTCACAAGGTCTTCGAGCACATGCCTGTTTTCGATTTCACTCACTCCGAGCACGGTGTGGAAGGCCTTGTTCTCGTCGGCCATCGCACGGATGACGGTCGCCATATTGTGGAGCTTCTTTTCGTAACGGGCCTCGGTCCACTTGTTGGCCCCGTCCGGGAGGAATTCATAGTCATTCTTCCCCTCGTCGTGGTAGGTGTCGAAGAGGTTCTCAAGGTTGTAGAAACCGAGTACATAGCTGGCGCCACCCTTGCCGCGTGCACAGGCGGACAGGGAAAGGAGCAGCGTTGCCGCGAGAACCAGAATCAGTCTGCTTTGTTTCATTTCAATTGTCTTTTGTTTACAGGTTCCGCAAGCTGATGCGGATTGCCGTTATTTTACGTTCCACCAGGGCTGCTGCGCAGGGTCTTCAGCCTCGACTGCGGCCGCATCGTCATCTCCGATGAGGGCAGGCAGGTTGACGAAGAAGTCGATTCCGAGCCTTTCCTCGAGCTCGTCGATGGACAGCATATAGGACTTGGTGATTGTGATGTCGGAGTACTCCTTGTGGTCCAGCCAGAAGGCGCAGGCCACATAGCCTTTCTTTCCGATGGTCTGGGCCTTGCTGTAGCGCAGAAGTGCCTTGTAGTAGGCTGTAGGCACTGTAACTTTCTTTCCCACATTGTCAAGGGCGTAGTCCTGGCTCCCGGTCGTGACGCAGCCGGTGACGACATAGAGGGTGTCGGAGGTGTTGGCCCAGGAGCGGACCATAGTCTCGAGATTGGCCCAGATGCTTTGGTTGAAATTTTCCCCGATCTGGGGAGTCATATTGGTCGAATAGAATGTCTGCACATTGGCATCGCGGGTAAGCCTGTCAGCGGAAGGGCACTGGTGACCGCGGTCAATCTTGATGTCCATGCTTCCGCGGCTGAATCCGCGATACAGCACAGGCTGCCGGTCCTCGGGGAGAAGCGGGTCGATGTTCCATGCATCGGTCCTTGAGCCGGAGCCGATTGTACCCTTGTTGAGGGCATAGGCCACCCACGGGGCTACAAGATTGTCGTAATCCCATGAGAATGAATAGTTTCTCTGACGGGACTCTCCTTTTGTGTACCAATGGGTGAAATAGTCGATGCCGGACTGCCCGGGGAGTGCCGGAAGCTCAAGCCAGCCGGTCTGGATGAGCGGTCCGCCTCCGTCATATTCCCTGTTGTCATCATCACCGTCATCCCCACCCTCGGACGGCTTTGCGCCCCTCTGGGTAAGGGTGGTTGTCCTCAGCCAGCTTCCGCCGGCAAGGGTAATCTGTGCAGTCCTTGACGACAGCCCCTCATTGGCATCCACGGTGAGGACTATGTCGGCATTGCCCGAACCGGAGGAGGGGCTGACACGTGCCCAGTCACCTTCGGGGTTGCATTCAACCGTGACGGTCCACTGCGAGGAAGCCGTGATGTACACAAACTGCGAACCGCCGGCCGCATCTACAGGATTGGCATTGATGACCATCTCCGGAGCGATGTCGTCCTTGACGGAGTTGACCTGTCCGCAGGAAGCCGCCACTGCAACGGCAACCACCGCTGCAAGTACACTTATTAGTCTGTTTTTCAATAAATTGTTCACGCTTTCGGCGTTGTTTGTCAAGTCGTAAAAAGAGCTTCAGTCCAGAAGGAAATCAAAGAAGAAAAAGGGGCTGCCCGCCACGGGGACGGGCATCCCTATGAATCATCAACAAGATTATTTATTCTGCTGCGTATTCAACCTTTGAAATCTGGATAATACCGTTGGCGCCTGCCACATCACAATCGAATACCAGTTTGTAATATGCATCGGCAACAGGCGAGCTTACACTGAAGACATTCTCTCCCTTTGCAAGTGTCACATTCACTTTCTCCAAAGTATCGGAGTAGTCTTCTTTTGAAGATACAAGAAGGTACACTTCCTTGATCTTATCTGTCTTGCTGAGAGCATCAACAGTTACAACAACTTTTGCCACAGGATATGCAATAGGTGTTTTTGTCGCAATGTGTGCAACGGATGGATCGCTCTTGCGGCCGCACTTGATATAATTCCAACCGTTATTGTTATTGTTGAAGTTAGCTATTTCCCAGGTAAAGCCGGAAATTGAAGCATCCCAAGTCTTGTCGTATGCGCTGATTTTTACCTGATCCTCCGTAGGAAATGTAAGATTTAAGCTTGGCGCAACATCGGCTCCCGTGTGGGTAAGCACAATCTCGTAGGAAGGCACGGCAACCTCGGCGGTTGTGGCAACTGTAATCTTTACTGTAGCGGTCTCGCCGGCATTCTCGGCAAACTTGACGGTGACGGTGGCATCGCCATTGCCGGAAGCAGGCTCCACGGTGTAAGCCGGATTGTCGGTAGATACGGTCCAGTCAACATTGGATGTGATATCGAATGAGACCTCGGTATCGGAAGCCCCAGCCTTCAGCTCGGTCCCGGAGACATTCATATATGGTTCCGAGCTGACTTCAATTGAAGTTACCATCAGGTTGAGGAACGAGCTCTGGATTGCCGATACGAAACCGGTCACCTTGACATTGGCATCTACAAAAGAATCAATTCCGAGAGCCTCAGAAGGATACTGTGCACCACCTTTCCTGACAGAAGCGCCAGGAACTATGATATTGTAATAATTGCCGTCCTTGATAAGCTGGCCCTCGAAGGAAACGAGTTCGGTCACGGTATTGGTATAAGCATCAAGCTCTGCTCCAGTCAGGACCTTAGGCTCAGGAAGGGTGAATGAATTGCCTCCGGACAAGATTTCGACACCAAGGGCATCGGCGTCTGCCAGCTTTGCAATCTGCGGGAGTGCGGAGTATTCAGCCCTCTGGCCTGTAACGGTCACTTTGTCGCCTTCCTTTGCAGGACTGGTGCTTCCGTCGTAGACAAGGACGTAATCCGTACCGTCGGAAAGCATAAATCCCCTTGCATAGGCAGCTACCACTGTTCCGCCCAGAATTGCCGGCTTTCCGACAGGAGAAGCAATGAATTCGGCGATGGACATCTCGGCAGGAGCTTCCACCTCAGCTTCCTTGAAATCCTCGATGTAGGCGTCTATCATCTCGTGCTTCGTCTCGCCGGTAGTGCTTGAGGTGTAAAGATAGTATTTGCCTCGTACCGTAACGGTTCCGCCCTGTTTTACGACATCAGCCCATTCGTCCTTGTTGTTGACTGTCCATACGACCACGGTACCCGTACCGTCGTTCATGTCGAAACTGCAATAATCGGTGTTGACAGAAGACGTGACAGTACCCTCAAGCCTGTAAGTGGTGAGCGGGTCGGCTTTCTCGATAAATTCGGCACAGGTAATCTGCTGTACCTTTGAAATGTCTTCCTCCTCTGCAGGCTCGAAGGCTTCGATGTAGGCATCCACCATTTCGTGCTTTGTAGTTCCGGAATTTGTCGTATAAAGCTGATATTTGCCGCGTACAGTGACGGTACCGCCCTGCTTTACCACATCAGCCCATTCGTCTTTGTTGTTGACTGTCCATACGACCACGGTACCGGTACCGTCGTTCATGTCGAAACTGCAATATTGAGTGTTGACAGAAGATGTGACAGTGCCCACAAGCCTGTAGTCGGTCTCGGTATCAGCCCTCTTTATAAATTCGGCGCAGGTGATGGTCTCGATGGCATCTTCAGCCTCGCCGTTTCCTTTCTGGATGACATCCAGTTTCTTTTCGTCAAAACCGATTGTGAAGACCAATGATGCGGAACGGTTGTAGCTGTCATTGGCAAGGACTGAAATACTGACTTCTGTGGCTTTACCGTTGCCTTCTCCGCTCTTCGGATCTACGGTCAGCCAGTTTGCGTCGGTAGGGATGGTCACCTTCCAGTCGCGGTTGGCTGTCACGGTAACGGTCTTGGTCCCGGCTTCAATGTCAAAGTCGAGGGAGGCAGCGCCCAGTTCTATCGAAGGGGCCCCTGCAGGCTCGTCCTTTTCTTCGGTGCACGCTGTCGAAAGGGCAGTCACCGCAAGCATGGACATTGCTGATAAAAATAATGATCTGAATTTCATACTATATGAGTTTTTATGATTGTTGGCGTTAGTATCTGTAATTGCAAATATACTTTTTCTTACGGTTATTTTCAACAATGTAATGAATTATTAACAGCCCGGTAGTCCTGCGGAATCCAAAAAAAGAAGGCAGCCCGGCCGGACCGCCCCCTTTCCTAACCAATAATTAAATAAACCAAACAAGGAAAAGTTTTAGAGTAGCAAGTATTATATCTCTTTGAGTGAAATTGCGAATCCTCCGGCACGTGCCACCTTCATCGTCAGGATGGTTTCCGAAGTGACCGTCTCTGTGGAGATGACATAGTGCTGTGCTGGATCGTCCCCATCACCGGCCTTGCCGGAAAGTCCGTCAGCATCCGGTGCATCGGCATAAATCTTTGCCTGATAACTCTTTCCCGGTACAAGGAAATCAAGCTGGAAGGTAAGCTCCCTGGCCTGGTCATCGGTGACTCCGCCCACAAACCACACATCCTTGTCGGCAGGACGGCCGTTGATGTCGGTGGTGCAGAAGGCAGTCGCCCCGTTGACATAGCCCTTCATGCCGTCCTTGAGTGCAGCTACGCCCTCCGATGCCCTGGCAAGGGTGCTCTTCTTTGCCTGGCGTGCAATCACAAGGTAATCGCCCGGCTCGGCAAGAAGATAACGGCTCTGCTCCCAGTCGCAGGCCACGTCCTTGATGAACTGGAACGCATCCATGAACGGTTCATAGTTTTCCGGGAGGTCGGCAGCCATCTGGAGAGGCGAATAGAGGGTGACATAAAGCGCCAGCTGACGGCAGATGGTGGACTGGAGATGGGCCGTGTTGCCCGGGCTTGTCTTGCTCAGGTCAAGCTGGAAGATGCCCGGAGTGTAGTCCATAGGACCGCCCTGGAGACGGGTGAACGGGAGCACGGTGACGTGGTTCGGAAGGATACCGTCCTGGAACTCGGTGCCGCGTGCGCTCTCGTTGCCGATCATATTGGGATAGGTGCGGCAAAGTCCGGTAGGACGCACTGCCTCGTGGGCATTGACCATGATCCTGTGCTCCGCGGCCTTGCGTACGACATAGTCGTAGTGGCCGATGATCTGCTGGCTGTAGTGGTGCTCGCCCTCAGGAAGGATGTAGCCCACATATCCGCTCTTGACGGCATCGTAGCCATACTTGTTCATAAGTGAGAACGCATCCTCGAGATGGCGCTCGTAATTCTTTGTAGATGAGGAGGTCTCGTGGTGCATTATCAGACGGATGCCCTTTCTGTGGGCATACTCGTTGAGTGCAGGAAGGTCGAAATCGGGATATGGGGTGACGAAATCGAACACATACTCCTTCTGGCATCCGAACCAGTCTTCCCAGCCCTCGTTCCAGCCCTCGATGAGAAGGCCGTCGAAGCCGTTGGCGGCAGCAAAGTCGATGTAGCGGCGCACATTTTCATTGTTGGCACCGTGGTTGCCGTGAGGGGTGGCCTTGGAGTAGTCGGATTCGCCCAGGCGCACTGCCGGGAAGTCGTCGGTATATGACCATTTGCTCTTGTCGGTAATCATCTCCCACCATACGCCCATATACTTGGTAGGGTGGATCCAGTCGGTGTCCTCGAGCGCACAAGGCTCGTTGAGGTTGAGGATAAGCCTTGATGCCAATGCCTTGCGGGCATCGTCAACAACCATCACGGTACGCCACGGGCTGGTGCACGGCGACTGGAGACGCCCCTTCCACCCTTCGGCGTCAGGAGTGAGCCAGGTGGTGAAGGTCAGGGAGTTGACATCGAGGTTGAGGCTCGTCGTAGGATAGTTGAGGACGGCGGCTTCGTGGATATTGATGTAGAGGCCGTCATCGGTCTTCATCTGGAGGGCGGTCTGCACACCGGATTTGGAGAACAGCTGCTGGGCCGCATTGCCTACCGCAGCCTCCTCCATACGTGACGGAATCTCGGAAAGGCGGGACTCCATGAAGTTGTACTCCTGGGTGTCATAGTCGCCCGGAATCCAGAATGCCCTGTGGTCCCCGGCCATTGCAAAGCGGGTAAGCTCCTCCTTGATGACAAAATAGGTAAGTTCCTTCTGCTCAGGGAATTCATAACGGAATCCGAGGCCGTCGTCATAGAGGCGGAAGCGTACGACCATAGTGACATCATTGGCCCTGCCGCGGCCGTAGAGGTCCTTCTTTGCGGTGAGGGTGACAGCCATCTCGTTGTAGTGGTTGCGGATATGGCTTTCCTCTCCCCAGACAGGCTCCCAGGTCTCGTCAAAGGTCGAGCGGGACACATCTGCGAGAGTAAATCCGTCGTGAAGGCTTACGGGGTCGGCATACTGTCCGCCGAATTTTTCGTCAACGGTCTCCTGGAGCTTGCGTCCGCGGAGGATGTAACCCATTGAAGAAGGACGGATTACCTCCCTGTCGCCATAGCTGAGGGAGTACATCGGGGTGCCGTCGGCCTTTACCCAGAACGATGCGGAAAGATTGCCGTCAGGGCTTTGAAGCACCTGCGCATCCGACGGGACTGAAGCATTATCACTCCTGCCGGAGCAGCCTGCGATAAGCAGGATGCCCGCAGCAAGAGCGGCAAATAAGGTTTTGGTACTGTTCATATGGATTATCTCTTGAATTCGACAATAAGTGCAGTCATGCTTGGCACGACGGTGCCGGAAGACAGCTCGACAGGCTTTCCGGTGAGCACATCGGTCCCGCTGACCTTTTCAGGAACGAGCTCGGCATAGGTGCTCCACGGAATAGTGGCGTCGCGATCGGTGTCGTTGAGATAGACAAACACCGCATCCGTCTCATTGTAACGGAAATACGCATAGGTGTTGTCGCGTGTCATGAAATGCATCGTCCTGCCGTTATGGATGACGTCGCATCCCTTGCGCCAGTTGAAAAGGCGTGCGGTGAAATCGTGGAGTTCGGCTGCGGTACTGTAGTCGGCGGTGGAAGTCTTTCCCGCCTTTGCACGGCCCTCTGCCGTAAAGAGGTCGGCCTCGTCGCCCTCCCATCCTCCAGGAAAATCGATTCTCTTGGCCCCGTCGCTCCAGCTGCCCGGACGGCAGGAGAACATCATCTCGTCGCCGTTGTAGATCTGCGGGATGCCGCGCATCGTGGCTACAAGCGACATAGCCATCTTGAGCTTGCGCGGGTCGTGGTTGAATGTGTCTCCCAAACGCGGAGTGTCGTGGTTGGCCACGAAAATCATCATCTTCGAAAGGTCGTGATAGACAAAGTCGTGGGAGAGGCAGTCATAAATCTTCTGTGTGCCCTGGAGCCAGCCCGGGTTGTCGCCGTTTTGGCAGAGGGCTGCGATAATTGCCTCATAGAGAGGGAAATCCATAATGGAAGGGAGGTGGGAGTCAAATCCGTCCTTATTGGCATTTCCGCCCTGCCAGTAGGCAAGCTGGGCATAGGAAGGGGTCCAGCATTCACCCACTATGTTGAAGTCGGGATACTCGGCCATGACTGCCGAGCACCACTCGCTCATAGGATTCTTCTCGTTGTAAGGATAGGTGTCCACACGGAATCCGTCGAGGTCGGCATACTCGGCCCACCAGATTGCCCACTGCTGGAAATACCTCAGCACAAACGGGTTGTCGAGATTCATATCAGGCATCGAAGGCACAAACCATCCGCTTTCCTGGAGATTGAGGTCATAGGCGGAGGCGTTCGGGTCCATATTGGTGCTGAATGCGACATTGGTGCCGGTGTATTCCGGGAAGATGTGCACCCAGTCCTTGAAAGGCATATCCTTCATCCACCAGTGTGCCGTGCCGCAATGGTTGGTGACCATATCCATGATGACCTTGATGCCCTTTTCGTGGGCCTTTGCCACAAGCTCGCGGTAGAGCTCATTGGTGCCGAAGCGCGGGTCGATATGGTAATAGTCGCCGCAGGCATATCCGTGGTATGAGCCCTGAGGCTCGTTGTCAAGAAGCAGTGGGGTGGACCAGATTGCGGTCGCACCGAGCTCCGATATGTAGTCCAGGTGGTCGATGATGCCCTGGATGTCACCCCCGTGACGTCCGTCATATGCCTGGCGGTCAAGAGCTTCCGCTGTCTGCGGCATAGTGTCGTTGGACGGGTCGCCGTTGGCGAAACGGTCAGGGAAGATGAGATAGATCATATCGGCCGTGGTGAAGCTCTTCCTTGCTGCGGAGCCCTGGCGGCGCTGCGCGATCTCATAAGGATACTTGAAAGAGCGCGTGCCGTCGTCAAAAACGAACCAGCAGGTGCCTGGCTGCGCCGAAGAGCTTATCTGCACGTCGATGAACACGAAGTCCGGATTGTCGGCCTTGCGGATTGCCTTTGCCACGACTCCGGGGTTGCCCTCGACGGTCACTTTGAAATTGGAGATGTCCTTGCCCTGCACCATCACCTGGAGAGGCATCTTCATGCCTGTCCACCATGAAAGAGGCTCCACGCGGACTATGTCATCGGAGGTGGCATCGGGTACGGATGTAAGGTCAGGAGCGCTGCCGCAGGAAGAGAAGATGGTGCCTGCGGCGATTATTGTTGCCATAAGTTTCCAGTTCATAATCAGAGGTTTTTGGCCGAGAGGACTCTGTAGCCCCACGGTTCGAGGGTGACTTTATACTCCGGGCCGCAGGCCTCAGAGGAAAATGCGTCGGTAAAGGAAGCACCGAGGTCAAGGGAGAGCTCCACAGGACCGGCCGACATATTTGCAAGGACAATGACCTTGTTGCCCTCCGCCTCGCGCGAATATGCAAGCACGCTTTCAGGGACGCCTTCGAGATATACGATCTCCCCGCCCCTCTCGCCTGCAGAAAGCGCTCCGGCATTGTCGTGGCGCATCGCGATGAGTTTCTTGAAAAATTCGGTATGTGCATTGGCGGACCAGTCCTCGATCGGGTCTTTTTCAAAGAACTGGAGGCGTCTGTCAAGACCTATTTCCTGGCCGGTATAGACAAGCGGCTGGCTCTTCGGAAGGGTGAAGCAGATCACCTGGCAGGCCTCTGCGGCAGCTCCCATACGCTCAAACTCGGTACCCGCCCAGGAGTTCTCGTCGTGGTTGGAGGTGAACATCAGTATGAATTCGGCAGGATTGACCGTCTGCGCAGCCTTTTCCACCCAGGCCTTGATGTCGGCGACTGTCTTTTTGCCCTGTGCCACATCGTTGAGGATATGGTGGAGCTCCCATCCGTAGTTGGCATCGAAAGTCTCGGCAGGGTCGGTGAGCTCGGGCTTCTCGGCCTCTGCGAGGAGATAGATGTCGGGATAGTCCTTCTTCATCTGCGGAAGGATGGCCTTCCAGAACTTTGCAGGGACCTCCCCGGCAGCATCGCAGCGGAATCCGTCCACGCCCTTTTCGAGCCAGAAACGCATGCAGCTGTCCTGGGCTGCCCATACGGCCTCGTTCTCATAGTTGAGACTGCGGGTGTCGGTCCAGTCGTATTCATAGACGGCATTGCCCTGCTCATCCCTTTCGTAATAGTCTGCAGGACGTGTGGTCATCCAGACATGGTCCGGGGCCGTCTGGTTGGCGACCCAGTCGAGGATGACCTTCAGGCCGAGGGAGTGGGCCTCGTCAAGAAGAGCCTGGAAATCCTCCATCGTGCCGAACTCCGGATTGACCTTTGTATAGTCGGAGATTGCATAGTAGGAGCCGAGAGTACCCTTGCGCTCCTCCTCGCCTATCCGGTACATAGGCATAAGCCAGAGGACGTCCACGCCCAGCTCCTTGAGCCTCGGGAGTTCCCTGCGCACGCCCTCGAATGTACCCTCCGGGGAATACTGGCGCACATTGACTTCATAGACCACGCTGTTGTAGGTCCAGTCCGGATGGAGTCCGCGCTCTGCGGTCTTTTCCTTCGGGCCGCACGCCGCAAGAAGAAGCAGGGCGGCAGCCAATATTGATGATATCTTTCTCATAACGTACAGTTTATCGGTATTTTTATTTGAGCTTGAATACTACTGAAGAGTTGCCGCCGAGCGTGAGATTGCCGCCGTCGGTTGCAGCAGTGCCGAGGACTGCCACAGGAGATGACATGTCGTCCTTGACGGCCACACGCACCTTGCCGGAGGAGAAATTGTGGACAACGAGCATCCTGCCCCCGTCGGTCGAGGTCATGTACCAGGAAGCCACGGCATTGTCGTCGATACCGGTAGAGGCGTCCATAGTGCCTGTGGCAAGCGCCGGATAGGTGTTGCGAAGGCGTGAGAATGTCCTGTACACATTGAGGAGGCTGCCTTCGTCTTCGTCCTGGGCCTCCACGGAGATGTCCGCAGTGACCATTGACTTGTCCACCTTGCCGTTTACTCCCTTGCTGCAGAGGTCGGAAAGGTCCCTGGTCCAGGCAATAGGAGTGCGGACATACTCGTCACCGTTCTCCTTTGTGCCCCAGTATCCGAGTTCCTCGCCGTGATAGATGAACGGCTTGCCCTCGGCGGTCAGGAGCACAGCGGCAGCCTGCCTGATCTTTGCGGCGGATTTGCCGAGCACGCTTGCGGCACGGTCCTCATCGTGGTTGGACAGCTTGAGGGCAGGGACGGCATCCGCGCGGTATGAGCGGTAATTGTTGTGATAATTGACGATGGTCGAAGGGAAGCTCTTGCCCGAGGCATTGTTGAGAGCCTCGCTGAGCTTCCACCAGAAGCTGAATTCGAACACAGACGGAAGGCCGCGGTAGTAGGAATATGTAGAAGGCGCGTCGGAGAACACCTCTCCCACCATATAGATGTCGTCAGTATGGCCTGCAGCCTTGTAGGAGGCATTGCAGTGGCGGTACCAGGTGTCGAGGAAGGTAGGATTCTCGTCGCTCCTCTCATTCCAGTAGATGTGTTTCACAGCATCGAGACGGAGTCCGTCAACACCCATCCCGATCCATTTGTCGGCAGATGCGGCAAGGTCCCTGAATGCCGGGGATTCCCCGCAGGAGGATGCCGGGCCGTAGTTGAAATCCACAAACCAGTCGGTCCACATATGGGAGTGGTAATATTCCGTCTCCCCGAAGATTATGTCGGCGGCAGTGGAGTTGTTGAGCTTGAACGGCTCTCCCAGCACAAGCGGGCCGCTGCCCTGCGAGCCTCCCCATTTGGTGCCACCGTCCCAGCTTGTTGAGGACGTGCGCACGAGGAAGCCCCACGGAGTATTGACGTCGATTGTGATTTCATAGAGATTGTCGCCGGTCCTGTAGAGCCTGTAGTTGGCCCCCGGATTGCCGGTGTAGATGAACATATTGACGGAGGTGTCGCTGTTGGAGGCCTGTGCGTCAGCCCCGGTCTCCGTGACAGTCACGGTCTTGCCGGACCAGTCCACGAGGAAATGGAGCCTTCCGGTGTAGCCTATGTCGCCCGCCCCGGTGGAATACCACTGGCCGGCGTCAAAACTGCTGCCCTTGGGGATCATTGCAATATTGCCTGCAGCTATGTCTGCGGCAGGATTGGACGAGAAGATGAAATAGTCGCGGTAAGGGCTGGCCGGATCTTTCTTTGCGTCGAGGAACCACGGATGGTCCTTTCCGCAATGGTTGAGCACATAGTCGAGATAGATGTCGATGTCCTTTTCGTGGGCCTTGTCGATGAGTTCCTTGAGGTCGGATTCGGTGCCGTAGAGAGGATTGACACTGTAGTAGTCGGTGATGTCATAGCCGTGGTAGGACATAGCAGGATGGATCGGGGACAGCCAGAGAGCAGTCACTCCGAGGGCATCGAGATAGTCCAGGCGGTCGATGATGCCGCGGAAATCCCCCACTCCGTCACCGTTGCTGTCGGCAAAGGAATAGATCTGGAGCTGGTATGTGGTCCCGGCGCGCTTCACCCCGTCAAATCCGTCAGGGGAGGCAACCAGCACATTTTCACCCTTTTGCGTCACACTCACGGTCTTTACCGCAGTACCTGCCTCCACAGTTACGGTTGCACTCCGCTCCGGAGAGCCTTCGTTGGACTCTGCCGAAACGGTGAGCAAACCTTTTCCGGTGCCGCTTGCAGGCGAGACTTTTACCCAGGAAGCCGAACTCTTTGCCGTCCACGAAGCATCGGTGGTGACGGTAAGCGTCCAGCTTGAAGAAGCCTTCACGTCGAAAGAGACTTCAATAGGAGCCACTTCGAGCGAGGCAGTTTCCTTCTTTCCGTCCTCATCGGGGTCGGAGGTCCCGCAGGATACTGCAAGCAAAAGCGCCGAAGCAGTCAGACATAGTTTAAGACTATCCAAAATATCCAAAAATAAACGCATTGCAATTAAATATTAAAAATGGCAGGCCGGAAGCCGGTCAGGGCTTCCGGTCCGGAAAAATTACTGTCTGGTAACGGTCACGGAAGAATGTCCGTCACAGAAGGCCTTGAGCACGACTTCGAACGAACCGTCCTCAGGGAGGACAAAATTCGATCCATCGTTCTTGCAGGCTGTTTCAACTCCCAACTGTATGTCTTCAGCAGATTCCTGTGTCGAACCCCAGTTATAACCCCAGTCTGAATTTGCACGGAACTTGAATTCGCCGGCACCGAGGTTCATTGTAGCTTTCCATGTATTGGACTCGGCATCGTATGTAAGGGCAGTGTCTTCATTCCATCCTTGAGGAGAGGCAGGTCCGATGATACCGATCCTGGTGATAGGGGTTGCAGTCCAGGTAAGGTTTTCAATGTCTGCCGTAAGGGCATAGTAGCCGTTTTCGAGAGGGATGTTGCCCGCACCGCCGTCTGTCGAGAGGGTCCCCTCTTCAGCCCCAGGGCCATACCATACGGATTCATCTTCCGCACAGAACTTGAACTGAGTGCTGATGTAGGCAAAGCCTGCATAGACACCGCCACCCTTGCTTGCAAGGAAGTCCACTCCCTTGGCCCAGCCGTTGGCATCGCCGCGTACATGGATGTAGTCGGCATATACGACAGGCGCTGCGCCGCCAGGAACTTCGCCTTCAATCATAATGTAAACGATTTCCTCCGAAGGTTTGTAGTAAATATCGAAAGTACCGGCAACCCCAGGTTTCATATTGTCGCCGCCATTCTGAACTATGAATCCCGTTTCTCCGATTACTGCCGAACCGGTTCTTTCATCAGCAGTCCAATCTTCATTCAGACGGAGTTTAAACTCATCGGTTGCCGAAAGGACAACACCCTTGCGGACATACATCTCGAGGGCTGCATCCCAGTACATTCCGAGGTCAGGGTCAGAGCCCCATCCGTTGACGGTACCAACCACACCCCAGCGTACAGGAACTTCGCCTGCAGGCATAAGGTAGAGAAGGGTGTTGCCAAGGTCGAGATAGAGGTCATAGGTACCTGCACCCGGCTTCATATTTGATCCGCCAGCCTTTGCAAGAGTAGCCATTCCGACTGTGAGGGAAGCGGAAGGACCGTAGTTGACAGTCCAGTCGTTGCAGAAACGCACCTTGATCTCGTCACTGTCGGTAAGGACGATTCCCTTGCGGGCGAGAAGTCCGGTTGCTTCGTCGATGTCCATCACGAGGTCAGCCATCTTGCTGCCGTCTTCAAGGGCATTGCCCCAGTTGGTGATGGTACCTACGACACCCCAGGTCTCAACTCCTTCAGGTACATCTCCCGCATTCATGATGGATACGGTGCCTGCATCAGGATTGAGATAGATGTCATACTCACCGGCCTCGGCCACTGAAATGTTCTTGCCGTTTGCAACCACATTGACAGGCTCTCCGACGGTTACGACTGCAGGCTCGACATCGCCTTCTGCTCCGAGATTCTCGGTCCAGCCGTGTGCCTTGCGGAACTTGAACTGGCTGTCTGCAGCGATGCTTACGCCCTTTGCAACGAAGAAGTCGCCGTTCTGGGTCATATCGATGTCTTCCTCCCAGCTGATGAGGCCGATGATGCTCCATCCGGTAAATTCAGGCTCCGGTGCCGGCTCGACGTCTCCGCCTTCCTCGGTACCGTATTTGTCGGCATTGACTTCGCACTTGATGGCATCAGGGTCGTTGAGGTTGAGGTAGATACGGTAGTTGCCAGGCTCAATGGCGATGTTGCCGCCTCCGAGTGAGAGGGCATCCTTGTCGCCGCCCAGGTTGTAGCCCCAGGCTGCATCAGCCCTGAACTTGAACTCGGTAGCATCTGCAACCTGCACGTCAGCCCAGAAGATCTGCTTGGACTTGTTGAACTCCATCACGATGTCGTTGTCCCAGTCTCCGGCAAGTCCGATAACGCCCATCTGGTCAAACTTGGTGACAACCTTGAGCTTGCCGGTGGATGCATTGAACTTGAAGAGATAGTAACTCTTTTCAGAGTAGAGCTTGATGTCCTTTGAGTCACCGCCGCCCTGGGCAACCACCTGGTCGTGGGTGTAGAGCTGTGCCTCGCTGGTCTCGGCCTCCTGGGTATCGTCTTCTGCAACGCCCCAGTTGCCGTCTCCAGGCCAGGTAGCATCGATGCCCCTCTTGATCTTCCAGCCGTCTCCGGCCTTTCCGTCAAATCCGATCACGCCGCTGTAGTTGACCTCATCCTCGGCAAAGCTGAAGATGCGCTGCTGTGTAGCGTCGGTTGCCCAGCCGTTGTATGAACCGATCACATAGAGGCAAGGATACTCCTTCTCTGCGTTGTAAGGGGTAACAACCACCATCTGGGAATTGGAAATGAGGGTCGAGCTTGCGCCTTCGATGTTGCCGGACTCGCTCTGCATCACTGACTTTACACGGAGGTAGATGCTGGTCTCCACGCCGGCCTCGGCACCTGCCGACACGAGGACGTTGTTGACATCCTTGCAGGCAACCTCGACAGAATTGGAAGTGGTGTTGGCTACAGCCTTTTCCGTCTGGAAATCAGGGTCGGCCGCAGCATATACATAGTATTTGACAGCGGCAGGAACGCCGTAGTCAGCTGTCTGGAAAGCCACCGTTCCGAACACAGCGCCGTCTGAAAGCTCGGCGTTGGCCACGTCAACATTGGTGAGCACCGGAGCCACGGCGTTGGTGACGTCGTACTCCATATGTTCCAGCTCGGTGCAGGCGAAGGCTCCCAGAAGAAGGACGCCTGCGGAAAGTCTGTTTATAAATTTTTTCATAACGATGTTCTATTTATTTCCAAGCGTCGTTCTGCTCCAGATTGCTGTTGGAGTTGAGGTCTGAAACAGGGATAGGCATAAGGTTGAACTTAGAATCCACGGAGTTGCCTTCGTAGGAACCGCCCTTCCATCTCCAGAGATAGTCGCCGGTGGTAAGGAGGTTGAACCTGACAAGGTCTGACCTTCTCCAGCACTCCCAGTAGAGCTCGCGGCCGCGCTCGTCGATGAGGCCGTCAAGGCTGTAGTCGGTGACTGAGCCGAGGCCCGCCCTTGTGCGGACAGCGTTCCAGGCAGCACGTGCGTCAGCTTCGGTCACGGTAGAAGCACCGCGGAGAGCCGCCTCTGCAAGCATAAGATATGCGTCAGCTGCACGGAACAGAGGGAAGTCGGTGGAAACGAAGTTGATGATCTCGTGAGGAGTACCGTCGGAGTGGAGGTTGGTGAACTTCCTGGAAGACCAGCCGTAGCTGAAGTCGATCTTTTCGATGTCCTTCGGGACGTTAGGATCGCCGTCTGCACCCTGGAAGAGGCTGCGTGCGTCGCCGTCATCGAATTTGTCCATAAACTCAGGGGTGACGAGAAGACCGCCCCATCCGTCATCGACACCTGCGTCGGCAATGGTGAACTCGGCATTTCCGCCCTTGTAGGCTGCCTTCACGATGAAGGTGGTACCGCCGTAGCTCTGGATGTTGACACCGTCCTGAGGCACTCCGAAGATGATTTCGTCGGTGCACTGGTCGTTGTCTGCGCAGAAGAGGTCGGTGTATTTGCCGTGAAGGACAGGATAGTCGTTCTTGATTTCCTTGCAGAGGGTTCCTACCACGTCATAATACTGCTTTGCAGCGCTCTCGCTGATTCCGAGATAGACGGTGGCATTGAGGTTGAGCTTTGCACGGATCATCTTGACGAAGTTGACGTCGAGACGGCCGTACTGGGCCTGGCGTGCGCCCTTGAGGTTGCCGCCGGAGATGAGGTCTTCGCACTCCTTGTCGAGCCACTCGAAGAGGTCAGCCCTCTTCATCTGCTTCGGGCCCTCGGAGCTTACCTTGTCATTCTCGGTGGAGAACGGCACGTCACCGAACATGTCGATTGCGTGGAGGTAGCTCAATGCCCTGAGGGCGCGTGCCTCGGCAACCATTTCCTTATAGACAGCCTGGTCAGGGTCTGCATAGGCATTGACCTGGCGTATGAACTCGTTGCAGATTGAGATCTGGTAGAAGATACGTGAATACATCGCGGAGATGAACACGTCGGAAGAGGAATAGCGCAGGCCGTGGAGATCCTTTACGGTCTGGTCGTTCCAGGTGATGAGGGCTTCGTCGGTAGTGAGCTCCTGCATATAGTAGAGAGCCCTGAGATACTGGCCGAAACCGCCGTCGATACCGTCGATGTCCGGGCTGCCGTCAGGACCGTCGGAGCCGCTGACTGCAAGTCCCTGGTAGCACTTTGCAAGAAGGGCAAGGAACTCGCTCTCACCCTTGAGGACATCCTCCGGAAGCTGCACAGACTCGTCGATAGGCTTCACATTGAGGTCACCCACGCAGGAAGAAAGGCCCGCGAAAGCGAGAAACGCAGCTGCTATGTAAGATATTCTTTTGATTTTCATTTTACTGGTCCTCCATAATTAAAAGTTGAACTTGGCGCCGAGCACGAAGGTTCTCGGACGTGGCCAGATGTTGCTGTCGATTCCGCTGAACACTTCAGGGTCCATTCCGTCGTAAGGAGTGATCACAAATACGTTCTGTACGGTACCATAGACATTGAGAGCCATGTCATCCTTGAGGTTGAAGGTGTAACCGAGGGTCACATTGTCAAGCTTGAAGAATGAGGCGTTCTTGATGTAGTAGTCGGAGAAGTACTGTGACTTGGTGAAACCGTCCTCAATGCCCTGAGGCACGCGGTTGGAGATGAAGTTGTTGGTCCAGAGGTCGGTGATGAGGCTCAACTGGGAGGTGTTGTTGTCATAGACATAGTTGCCGATGTTGGCGTGTGCCGAAGCGGCGAGGGTCCAGTTCTTCCAGTTGAGGGAGGTATTGAAGCCGAGGGTAACCTTCGGATGAGGGTCCTTGCAGTAGTAGCGGTCGTCGGCATCGATCTTGCCGTCGCCGTTGAGGTCTGCATATGCGCCCATGATAGGCTTGCCGTCGGTATCGTAGAGCTGCTTATAGACATAGAATGTATTAGGAGCGTATCCGGTCATGTGCTTCTGGATGTAGTTGCCGACCGCACCCGAGATGCCACCTACGTCAACTCCTGTGTAGCCGTCGCCGTCGTTGGTAGTCATCTTGGTGATTTCCTGATAGTTGTATGCTCCATTGATGCCGAACTGCCAGAAGAGGTCCTGCTTCTGGATGATGATCCAGTTCATATCGACCTCGATACCCTTGTTGAGGAGGCTTCCGATGTTGGCGTTGAGATAGTTCTTGAGGTTGGCACCGGCTGCCACAGGTGTGTAGTTGAGCAGGTCGGTGGTCTCGCGGTAGTATGCGTCTGCGCTGATGGTGAACCTGTCGTCGCAGAAGCCGAGGTCGATACCCACGTTGTAGGTGGTTGTGGTCTCCCACTTGAGGTCGGAGTTGTAGCCGTTAGGACGGGTAGGCACAATCACCTGGTCGCCGAACTGGTAGTAGCTTCCGATCTGGTTGGTGTAGTAGGTAGGGAGGGTAGGATAGGTGTCGCCTGCCACATCCTGCTGGCCGGTCTGTCCCCATGAGAGACGGAGCTTGGTCTTGGACACTGCCTCCACATCCCTGAGGAATGACTCGTTCTTGACATTCCATGCGAGTGCTACTGAAGGGAACACGCCCCACTTGTTGTTGGAGAACCTTGAGGTACCATCGTAACGAAGGGTTGCGGTGATGAGATAACGGTCTGCAAATGAGTAGTTGGCACGGCCGAAGAATGATACGAGGTAGTGCTCGAACTTGTTGTGGGTGTCGGAATAAGTGACAGAACCGTCAGCAGAGGTGCTGAGGTTGTTGGACTGATGGTAGAAGTGCTGCCATGAGTAACCTGCCATGAGTCCTACGGTGTGCTTCTCGGCAAAAGTCTTGTCGTATGCTGCATAGAACTCGAGGGTCTGGTCGCGGCGTACCTGGTCGTAGTCGGTGCGGCGTCCGCGTCCTGCCTCTGTCTGGCTGTGCCAGCTCTGCTCGGAGCCCTCAAGCACGTCAACATAGCCGTTGGAGCTTGAAACGTCGATACCGAGGTTGAGGTTGAGACGGAGGTCTTCGAAACCGTGGATCTTGTAGTCGAACTGGGCATTTCCGATGAAACGCTTTGCGGTCGATACATCGTCACGCTCGTTGAGGGAAGCGACAGGGTTGGTGCCGAGCTGGGCGCCGTTGCCCCATGAGTGGTAGCTTCCGTCCGGATCATAGACAGGCTGTGTAGGGTCGTACTGGACTGCCTGGCTGATGGCTGCGGTGTTGGCGAAGTTGTTGTGGATCATCATTCCCTTTCCGTTGAGGGAAACGGTGAGATGGTTGTCGAAGAAGGAAGGATTGAGGTTGAGGGCCATGGTACCGCGCTTCATTGCAGAAGTCTTGAGGGTACCGGTCTGGTCGTAGTAACCTGTGGAGAAACGGTAAGGAAGAGTGAAGCTGTCCCCGAACTTCTGGTTGCCGGTCACGCCCACGTTGGCATCGTAGGTGACGCCGGTGCGCCAGATCTGCTTCTGCCAGTCGGTGTTCTCGGTGCCGAGGGCTGCCATTGCCGCAGGCACGTCGCCGTAGTACTGCTGCACGGCTGCGCGCATCTCGTCGCCGGTGAGGACATCGAGGAATTTGGCGTTCTGGGAGATGGAGGTTGCGAAGTCAGCGGTGACTTTCGGCTCTGCAGCACCCTTGCTGCCCTTCTTGGTGGTGATGATGATGACACCGTTGGAAGCACGTGAACCGTAGATTGCGGTTGCGGAAGCATCCTTGAGGACAGTGAAGCTCTCGATATCGTTAGGGTTGATTGAGGAGAGGGCATCGCTCATGCCGCTTACGCCGGTGCCTCCGATAGGAAGACCGTCAACCACCACGAGAGGGTCGTTGTTGGCGTTGAGCGAGGAACCTCCACGGATACGGATTGTGGAAGCCGAACCAGGCTGGCCGTCACCTGCAGTCACAACTACACCGCTGGACTTGCCGGCGAGCAGCTGTGAAGGCGAGGAAATCATACCCTTGTTGATCTGGTCGGCACGTACTGTCGATACGGAACCGGTCATATCGTTCTTCTTGACGGTACCGTAACCGATGACCACTACATCGTCGAGGAACTCTGAATCCTCCACGAGCGTAACGGTCGCAGGGACGGCCGAAGCTTTGTATGACTGGCTGGTGTAGCCGATGCAGCTGATTGTGACAACAGCATCAGAAGAAGTGACATAGAGTGTGTAGTCGCCGTCAAGGCCTGTCGATGTACCGTTGGTCGTACCCTCTTCGAGGATAGTCGCTCCGATGACAGGACCCTGGGAATCGACTACGATACCCTTAACCTGATATCCGCTCTGAGCGGATACGGAAGTGGTCGCAACACCGAGAAGTACTGCAGCCACCACGGTTAGAATCCTTTTCATTTGATCATATTTAGAGTTAAACATATATTATTGGTTTTCAACCGATTTTTCCTTCACGAAATACACCGACACCGCAGCGAGCAGCATGAATATGCCGGCAAGGACGAGCATCATCGGGGTCTTGAGCGAGAAGCAGTATTTGAGGATGAATCCTCCGAGGGCTCCGATAACGATCTGGGGAACGGTGATGGTAAAGTTGAAGATGCCCATGAATACTCCGGTCCTGCGTGCGTCCAGAGCCTTTGAAAGGATGGAATAAGGCATCGAGAGGATGGCGGCGTAGGCGATGCCGATGCCGACCATAGGGAGCATCAGCGCATACTGGTTCTGCAGAAGCGGAAGGGTGAGGAATCCGGCCGCTCCGAAAAGCAGGCAGATGCCATAGACCGGCTTGTTGCCGAAACGGTCCGCGAGATTGGTCATGAAGAGGGCGGCGATGCATGCCGGAATCGGATAGACGGCATTGAGGATGCCCACCCAGTTGGATGCGTCCTCACTGCTCAGGAGCACTCCGGAGGCATCGGTCACCACCCCGTTGATGGACGGGAAGAGATATGTCCACATGATGAAGAGGGCTCCCCATGAGAAAAACTGCGTCACTGCAAGCTGGAGCATCACCTTCGGGGTCTTGCCCAGGAGCTTGATGAAGCTTTCATTCTGCGGATGCTCAGTTTCCTCTTCGGAGATGCCGTTGTATTCGTTGAACTCCTTCGGAGGATATTCCCTGACCTTGAATACTGTCACGAGCACGGACACGAGCAGCAGGATGCCGCCGATATAATATGCCCAGCAGATTGCCACAGGCACATGGCCCGGCTCGGTGGTGAGATCCACGCCCATTCCCCCGAGAATCTTTGTCATGAGCCACGGGAGGATGCCGCCGACAACGGCTCCGAGGTTGATCAGGAAGGTCTGGACCACATATCCCTTGGTCTTCTGGCTGTCAGGAAGCATGTCGGACACGAGCGAGCGGAAAGGCTGCATCGTGACATTGAACGACAGGTCCATGAACAGAAGAATCAGGGCGCCCATCAGGAGCGGGGCGAACGCCAGGAGTTTCGGACAGTTAGGCATGAGCATCAGGGCGACGGTGGAGATGATGGCGCCCGCAAGGATATAAGGCTTGCGGCGGCCGAGCCTGGTCCACGAATCGTCTGAAAGCATACCTATTATAGGTTGGATGACCATACCGGCAATGGGTGCGGCAAGCCAGAAGAGGCTGAGCTGGCTGACATCGGCTCCGAGGGAGCTGAAGATGGTGGAGGTGTTGGAATTCTGGAGGGAATATCCAATCTGCACTCCCAGGAATCCGAAACTCAGATTCCAGATCTGCCAGAAAGATAATTTAGGTTTCTGCTTCATTTATAGTAGTTGGTTATTGTCCGTGTTATATGGGTCCGATCGGCCGGCTCCGGTCCAAACAGGTCCAAGTGGCCGATAAATCAAGGTAAAGGTATATTTATCGTTTTACAATGCAAAACGTTTTTTCTCGAACGGTGGGAAAAGGGGGACGAACGGAAGGATGCGGGCGACGAACCGCAGGACGTTTTTGTCAAAAAGGGGGCGGATTGCCGGCAAGCCTCACGGGATTGTGGTTTTATCCGATAAAAAGATTATCTTTGCAGACGTTGTACAAATCCGACCTTTTATGAAGAATAAAGTTTCCGACCTTTGGAAGAAGGAAGACTGGCTGGCCGTATGGCTCGGCTTCGCGGTCATCATCATCGCCTGCGCGGCAGTCCTTACAAAAGCCTTCGATTTCTCGGCACTCAAATTTTCCACCTGGAGCGTGGGCGAGGCACAGACGGCATCCCTCGGCTCCCAGATAGCCACCTGGGCATTCTGGAGAAAGCTCCTGCTCACCCTTGCAGTGGTGGGCGGCATCTTCACCATCGGCGTCAAGCTCAGCGGCGAAAGCATCAGGAAATTCATCCCGGCATTTGTCGCGCTCTTTGTCATTGCGCTGGTTGTCAGGCTCATATCAGCCGAATATACCCTCAACCGCTATCTTGAATGGGCATTCTGGGCCCTTCTTGTGGGCCTTCTGATAGCCAACACCGTCGGCGTACCTGCCTGGCTCCGCCCGGCGATAAAGACAGAGTTCTACATCAAGACCGGCCTTGTGATAATGGGATTTTCGGTGCTGTTCTCCAACATCGCCAAGTTTGGCCTCTACGGCCTGGGCATCGCCTGGATAGTGACTCCGATTGTCATCATCTTCATGTGGTGGCTCGGCACAAAGGTATTCAAAATCAAGAACAAACCGCTTGTCATCACGCTTGCCTCCGCCACCAGCGTCTGCGGCACGAGCGCGGCAATCGCCACCGGTGCGGCAGCAGGAGCCAAGAAAAATGACCTCTCGATAGCAGTATCCATCTCCATCATCTTCACAATCCTGATGATGGTATTCGAGCCTATGATCATCAAGGCCTGCAACATGAGCCCGATCATGGGCGGAAGCCTCATCGGAGGCACGGTGGACTCGACCGGGGCAGTGGTCGTGGCAGGTACGGCACTCGGCCCGGAGGCCCAGCAGGCAGCCGTACTCGTGAAGTCCATCCAGAACATCCTCATCGGCTTCATCGCCTTCGCAGTCGCCCTTTTCTTCGCCAAATACGTTGACAATTCGGGCAATGCATCGGTGGGCGCAGGTGAAATCTGGACCCGTTTCCCGAAATTCATCATCGGTTTCTTCGCTGCCTCGATGATTGCCTCCTTCCTGATCCAGCCGGTATTCGGCTCCGATTCCGTGGGCGCAATCAACAAGGTGCTCGACCAGTACAAGAACTGGTGCTTCGTGCTGGCGTTCTGCTCAATCGGCCTTGACACCAACTTCAAGGAGATCATCAAAAATATGCAGGGAGGCAAGGTGCTGTGGCTCTATGTCATAGGCCAGCTGTTCAACATCGCGCTGACATTCTTTGCAGTGTGGCTGCTGCTCTCCGGCAAGTTCTTCCCGATTCCTGTCCTCGGATAGCCGGGAAGGCCTGAAGCTCCCCACACAGCTTCACAATGAAAGGAAAACGCATAATGCAGGCAATTACGGCCGTCGTCGCTGCGGTGGTCATGATTGCCTGCATTTGGATTATGTCCAGGGGCATGGGCCTGAGGGAGGAGCTGGATTTCGGCGCCGGGGCCTATTACTATGCCGACATCCCCGACTTCGAGAAATATCTCGGGCACTCAGTGGCCACAAATATCCCCTACATCGTCTATGTGCTCCTGTTCCTTGCCTGGGGATACCTGATGTGGCTCCTCTGGAAATGGATTGACAGGCGCAAATGACGGCCTTTATGCCGCCGCTTGCGTGCGGAAAGGTCTGGTAAGGATCGCGTCGCGGAAAGTGACCGTAAGCCAGACTGATCGCGCCAGCAGGTGGGCGAAATAGGCTCCGAGAAGGATGTGCATCGACGCAGCGTCATAGGCTCCCGGATGCAGGAGCGAGCCCGCAATCCACACAGCGAAGAATGCCACCACGGCAGCCATATTGCAGTCGCGCATCTGCTTTGCAGCCGTCGCACCGGCATAGATGCCGTCCCAGGTAAATGCCGCACAGCCGATCACAGGCATAGGCAGCAGCCACACGAAAAACTGCCTGCAGCTCCCGATCACAGCCTCGTCGCTTGTCATTATCCGCAGTATAGGCACTCCCGCAAAGAAATAGATGAAGATGAACAGTATGCTGATTGCCATGCTCCAGGCAAACACATACTTTGTAGTCCTTGCGGTCATGGTGCGGTCCCGCATCCCGATGAATTTGCCCGTGAGCGCCTCCCCGGCGTAGGCAAACCCGTCCGTGAAATATGAGAACAGCAGCAGGAGCTTCATCATGATGGAGCCGGTGGCGAGAAGCATGTCGCCGAAACGAGCCGAAATGGTCGTGTAGCCCACATATATGACGATGAAGCAGACGGAGCGGATGAAGAGGTCCCTGTTGAGAGTCATGAACTTGCGCAGCTCTCCCCCGCGCAGGCTTTCGGCGATGCCCACGCCCTTCACCACCGTGGAATACTTAGTGGCCACCCTGGCTACGGCAAACGCCAGGCCCGAATACTGCGCCAGGAGGGTGCCGAGGGCGATGCCCGCGAATCCGATGCCGTCAAAGCCGGTCCCCGGGATGCCAAGGGTGAGGAAAATGCTGAAAATGATATTGGCAATGTTGACAATGAGGTCAGTGGTCATCGAGCTCACGGTGTCCTGCATCCCGATAAACCAGCCCTTGAACGCAAACAGGCTCAAGGTAGCCGGAGCAGCCCAGATCCTGATGTAGAAATACTGCAGGGCGAGGTCACGCACGGTATCGGAGCATTCCACGACAAGGAATGCAGCCTTTGCGAAAGGCCACTGTATCAGCAATATGCCGAGGGCAATCAGCAGGGCGAACCCCACTCCGCGCGCCAGGATCCTGCCGCACTCCATCTTGTTGCCGGCACCGTAGGCCTGGGCAGTCATCCCGCCGGTACCCACCCGCAGGAATCCGAAATTCCAGTAGAGAAGGTCGAAAAGCATGGTGCCGATGGAGATGCCGCCGATGATCGGGGCCGCATTGCCGTCACCTAGATGTCCGGCCACGGCTATGTCCACCATCCCGACAAGCGGGACGGTAATGCTTGCAAGAATGCTCGGAATCGCGAGCTTGAGTATGTCTTTGTTGAGCTGTTGCATTGTCTATTGCCTGAATTTGCCGTCCTCCTCGAGCATGCCGAGGTAGGAGGAATATCTTTCTGCGCTTATAAGTCCCTGTTCCACAGCCTCTTTCACGGCACATCCCGGCTCGTGGGTATGAGTGCACGGGGTAAAGCGGCAGTCCTGCGAGGCCTTGAGCATCTCCGGGAAATAAAGGCCTATCTCTTCCTTTCCCAGGTCCACGAGGCCGAAACCGCGAAGTCCCGGAGTGTCGATGATGTATCCTCCGGTCGCTATCCGGTACATCTCATAGAGCGAAGTGGTGTGCTTTCCCTGCAGATGGGCAGTGGAAATCTTGCCGATCTTGGGACTGAGCGACGGGTCAACCGCCTTGATCAGGGAGGATTTGCCCACCCCGGACTCCCCGGAGAACAGGCACACCCTGCCCCTGCAGTCTTCGCGGAGGACGTCTATCCCCTGCCCCGTCACCACCGAAGTGTCGATCACGCGGTAGCCCGCGCCGGAATAGATCCTGTGGAAATCAGCCATATACTCCGGAGCCTGACCTGCATAGACATCCACCTTGTTGAGGACAATCGTAGCCGGCACGCCATAGACCTCGCAGGTCACGAGGAGCCTGTCGAGAAACGGCAGCTTGACCTCCGGGAAATACAGCGTCACGACTATGTAGGCCATATCCACATTGGCCGCAATCACGTGGCTCTGCCTCGAAAGATTGGTCGAACGGCGGATTATATGGTTTTTCCTGTCGAGTATTTCCGAGATTGTGGCAGGCGTCTCAAGGGTGATGCTTCCGGTACCCGTACCGTCCTGGACTTCAGCCTGATACCTCACCCTGTCCCCGACAGCCACGGGATTGGTCGAGTCCCCGGCCTTGAGTCTTACGCGGCCCTTCAGCACGGCCGGGAACGGTGCCCACTCCGGGAGCCGCGACAGCATGAAATGGCTGCCAGCGTTCTTTACCACCGTTGCTTCTCCAGTAATTGTCATATCCTCAGCTGTTCCTTACCCACAGATAGAGTTTGTCGCCGCGGCGGAGCCTTGCCCCCGGGACTGCAATTGAGCAGCGGAGTCCCTTTTCGACCTTGTCAACGGGATTGTAGTCCAGCCGGAGATCCTCCACCGTAAACTCCTCGCAACCTGTGACTGAGCCGATTGCAAGCACATCGTCCCCCTTGCAGAGCGGGGCCGCCTCCACTGCGATCTCTGCCACGCCGATTTTGTCGAACCAGTTGGTGACCTTGCCGCAATAGACCTTGGTGCGCGTGGCGCTGCTTCCATAGACGCTGCTCCACTCGCCCATCTTCGCCCCGAGATAGTATCCGTCCCAGAAACCGCGGTTGAACACCTCCGAAAGCGAATCCTTGAGCCTTGCGGTCAGCTCCGGGGTATAGGTACCGTCGCAGACGGCATCGGCGGCCTCGCGGTAGCATCCCACTGCACGCCTCACATATTCGGCACTCCTCGCGCGCCCCTCTATCTTGAACACCTTCACGCCGGCCTCGATGAACTTGTCCATAAACTCTATGGTACACAGGTCTTTGGGCGACATTATGTATTTGTTGTCGATATTGAGCTTGACTCCGGTCTCAAGGTCGGTGACCTCATAGCCGCGGCGGCACACCTGCATGCAGGCGCCCCTGTTGGCGGACGAGCCGTAATTGTCGAGGCTCATGTAGCATTTGCCCGAAATGGCCATGCAGAACGCCCCGTGGGCAAACATCTCTATCCTCACGAGCTGTCCCGAAGGGCCCCTGAGGTCATTTTCCACTATCTGGCGGTAGATTTCGGCGACCTGGGTGAGATTGAGCTCCCTTGCAAGCACGACCACATCGGCAAACTGCGCATAGAACTTCAGGGCCTCATAGTTGGAAATGCTCAGCTGTGTGGAGATGTGGACCTCCAGCCCTATGCTTCGGCAATACAGGATGGCAGCCATGTCCGATGCGATGATGGCATCCACGCCAGCTTCCTTTGCCGTGTCAAGTGCCCTGCGGGCATCCCCAAGGTCCTCGCCGAAAAGGGCTATATTGAGCGTCATATAGGCCTTGACGCCAGCCTCACGGCAGATTCTGACTACTTCCGGAAGGTCCTCCGTTGAAAAATTGTTGGCGGAACGCGACCTCATATTGAGGCGTCCGATTCCGAAATATACCGAATTGGCTCCCGCATCAATGGCTGCCCGAAGGCATTCGAAATTGCCCGCGGGGGCCATTATCTCGAGTTCACTCCTGTCCATCTGCCTGCATCATTTGTTTCTTCCGACAAGCTTCCGGGCAAACGAGCGGAGGATTTCCAGTTTCTCTCCCGAGCATACGACTGCTGCCGAGGAGAGCGCCAGGTCCGTCAGGCGGACAATCTCCGCCCTGGCATCCGCACCCACACCGAGCCCGTCATAAATGTCCCTGACTGCGGAAATCTTTGCCGCCCGGGCGCCTTCAGTATCCACCGGCATTTCCATCGCTTCAAGGAGCTTTTCCCTCTGGAGAGGTGAAGCCTTTTCAAAGGCGCGGATGGTAAGCCAGCTCTTCTTGTTGTTGACAATGTCCCCGCCGATAGGCTTTCCGAACACCTTTTCGTCGCCGTAGGCATCGAGCCGGTCGTCCTCCACCTGGAAGGCGAGCCCGAGATTGTAGCCGTAGTCATAGAGATTGCCGCAGTCCCTCTCCGACGCACCTCCGATAAGGGCGCCGGTCTTGGCGGAGCAGGCAATCAGTACGCCGGTCTTGAGGCCTATCATCTTCATATAGTCCTCCATCGGCACGTTCATTTCCTGTTCGAAGTCCATATCGTACTGCTGGCCTTCGCACACCTGCGCCGCAGTGGCCGTAAACAGCGAGAGCACCTGCGGGAGCACACCCGCAGGAGCCATTGCCATACGCCTGTAGCTGTCGATGCACATCACGTCGCCCGAAAGAATGGCCGTGTCCTCCTTCCATTTTTTCCATACGGTCTCCTTGCCCCTGCGGAGCGGGGAACGGTCCATTATGTCATCATGGATGAGGGTGAAGGTGTGGAATATCTCCAATCCGGAGGCCGGCATCAGTATGCTCGCGTCGAGACTGTCCCTGAAAAGTCCGTAAACCGTCAGGCAAAGACGCGGGCGGAGCCTTTTGCCCCCGATTGCGACCATATACCCGAAAGGGTCGTAAAGCCCCGACGGCTCTGCCGGAACCTCAAGATTTTCAAAGAGTTCGCTGATTGCGCTGTCGATTGTCTGCTGCGGAATCATATGTTATTTCTTTTTGACGTTTTTCTTTGTGTGCCCGTTCTTCTTTGAGGCCTTTATGGCCGCCTTGACCTTGGCCTTGCGGGCTTCCCTGTTGGCTCCGGGCTCCTGCGGTGCCGGTGCAGCATCCTCCTGGACGAGCTCATAGTCGAGCAGGCGCTGCTCGAGGTTGGTGTTCTTGACCTTTATCCTTACCTCGTCGCCGAGCCTGTACACCTTGCCGGTGCGGCGGCCGACGATGCGGTAGTGCTCCTCGTCGAAGTCGAAGAAGTCGCCCCTGATTTCGCGCAGGGAGACCATGCCCTCGATCTTGGCAGGCTCCACCTCCACATACATTCCCCACTCGGTAAGGCCTGACACATGGCCCGTAAACTCCTGTCCCACCTTGTCCTGCATAAACTCCACGAGCTTGTATTTGATGCTGTCCCTCTCGGCATTGGCCGCAATGACCTCACGGGCCGATGCGTGCTCGCACTGGGAGGTGTAGTAGTCCTTGTCCTGGGATTTGGCCCCGTCGAGATACATCGCCAGCAGGCGGTGCACCATTGTGTCGGGATAACGGCGGATAGGCGAGGTGAAATGGGTGTAGAACTTGAATGCAAGCCCGTAGTGGCCGATGTTGTCGGTGCTGTAAACCGCCTTTGCCATGGACCGGAGGGCTATCATCTGGAGCGGAAGGAACTCCGGCTTGTCCTTGGCCTCGGCCAGAAGTCCGTTGAGCTCCCTGGCGATGGTACGCCCCTGCCCGAACTCGGGCTTGTATCCGAAATTGCCGGCAAAGCGTGTGAGGCCCTCGAGCTTTTCGGTATTCGGCACATCGTGGATACGATATACAAAGGTCTTTGCGCTCTTGCGCGCCCTTCCGTCCATTGCCCCGCCGGTTGCGATGAATTCGGCTACCGAACGGTTGGCAAGGAGCATATATTCCTCAATCAGCCAGTTGGCTTCCCTGCTGATTTTCTGGTAGACCGACAGTGGCTTGCCATTTTCGTCAACCTCCACCTTCATCTCAGGCTTCTCGAAGCTGACCGCACCCGCGGCGAAGCGCTTTCTGCGCAGTTCCGACGCCACCGCCCACATCTTCAGGATGGCATCCTTGATATGGTCCGGGATCACGCAGCCCTCCTTCACACCGAAGACGTCGGAGTCCCCCGACTTGCCGTCGGTGCCGCCGCGCACTTCGGTCCGGAGCGCCTCTTTTCCGAGGTCGATTATCTGCTGGGCAGTCTCGTAGGCAAACCTGTAGTCGGAGCGGATGACCGTGCGCCCGAGCCAGCAGGACACCGTCTTTGCCCTCGGAGTGAGCTCAAACACAGCCGAGAACGTCAGCTTGTCCTCGTTGGGGCGGAGCGAACAGAGCTTGTTGGAAAGCTTTTCCGGGAGCATCGGGACCGTCCTGTCCACAAGATACACGGAAGTGCCCCTTGCCTGTGCCTCCCTGTCCACGACATCACCCGGGCGCACATAGTAAGATACGTCGGCGATATGGACGCCCACTTCGTAATTGCCGTTATCCAGCTGGCGGAACGACAGGGCGTCGTCGAAGTCCTTGGCGTCCGCCGGGTCGATGGTGAAGGTCAGGGTGTCGCGGAAATCCCTGCGGCCCTTGAGGTCCTCCTTTGTGATGGCGTCCGAAATCTTGTCGGCGGCGTTCTCCACCTCCGGCTCGAACCGGTACGGGAGCCCGTATTCGGCGAGGATGGCGTGCATCTCGGTATTGTTGTCGCCCATTTCTCCGAGCACGTCAACTATATGTCCCACAGGGGATTCCTCTCCGCGAGGCCAGTCGTCCACGATTGCTGCGACCTTCATTCCGGAGTGTGCCCTCATGTTGCGGCCCACGCCGTCAACGGTCTCGTGCACGCCCCCGACCTCGAATTCCTTGCCCTCCAGGCGGGTCAGCTGCCCCGGGGCGACGGCGATGTCATACGGCATGAACCTGCTTTGCATCAGCACCCAGGCCTGGTTGCCGACTATATGGAGGACACCCACGAACGGCTTTCTGGTGCGCTCGACTATCTGCACGATGACGCCCTCGGTCCGGTGGCCCCTTCCGGAAGCCCTGCGGGTAATGGATACCCTGACCGTATCGCCGTGGAGACATCCCCTTGTCTTTTCCTTTTTTACATAGATATCGTCTTCCCTGCCTTCGACAGTCACGAACACATAGCCGTCCCTGCTCATCCTGGCAGTGCCCTCAAGCACTTCGGGAGCCTTTTTTTCCTGTTTGGCGCCGGATTTCTTCCGCGGGCCGGCGTTTTTAAATCTTTTTTCGTTTTTCCCCTTACCGCTTTTGCCTTTCTTTGCGAACATAACCCATATTTTTTAACTCAAATTTCACAAAATACTCCATTGAAGCCCCGAATGATGCGCAACTTGCGACAATCACCCCAACGCACATTTCCTTTCTACGAGGACCTATCCCTAAATCCCTTCTTTTAATCTTTAAAATTGCTATATTTGCAAGATATTCCACAAAGGTAATAAAATTATGACACCCAAGAAAGTACTTCTTATGATCCTCGACGGCTGGGGCGAGGGAAAACACGATTATTCCAATGCCATCTGGGCCCAGGGCGCACCTTACATCGACTCGCTCAGGGCAAAGTATCCGTTCAGCCACCTTCAGGCCTGCGGTGAGTATGTGGGCCTTCCTGACGGACAGATGGGCAACTCCGAGGTAGGACATATGAACCTCGGTGCAGGACGCGTCATCTACCAGGACCTCGTGAAAATCAATCTGGCGGCGCGCGACCGCAAATTCCTCGACAACGCCGAGATCAAGGCTGTCTATGACTATGTGAAGCAGAGCGGAAAGAAGCTCCACCTGATGGGACTCACCTCCCCGGGAGGCGTACATTCCTCGCTCGACCATGTATATGAGTTCCTGCGCGTTGCAGCCGAGCAGGGTATCGACAAAGTCTATCTCCACGCCTTTATGGACGGACGCGACACCGACCCTCACAGCGGCAAGGGCTATCTCGAGGAGGTCGAAAAGCACATGGCCGGGACCACCGGAAAGATTGCCACTGTCTGCGGCCGTTTCTACGCGATGGACAGGGACAAGAGATGGAACCGCATCAAGGAGGCCTACGATATGCTCGTAGAGGGCAAGGGCCACAAATTCGCTTCCGCAGCCGAGGCCATCAGCGCTTCATATGACAAGGATGTGACCGACGAGTTCGTGGAGCCTTCGGTCATCACCGATGCAGCCGGGGAGCCTCTCGCAAAGATCGAAGAGGGCGATGCAGTCATCTTCTTCAACTTCCGCAACGACCGTGCGCGCGAGCTCACCATGGTGCTCACCCAGAAAGACATGCCGGAGGAAGGGATGCACACCATTCCGCTCCACTACTGCTGCCTCACCCCGTACGACGCATCATTTACGGGAGTGCACATCCTCTTCGACAAGGAGCTTGTGGACCAGACGCTCGGAGAGACCGTGGCCGCCGCGGGCAAACGCCAGCTGCGCATCGCCGAGACCGAGAAATATGCCCATGTGACCTTCTTCTTCAACGGAGGACGCGAGGAACCGTTTGAAAATGAGGGCCGCATCCTCGTGGCTTCCCCTAAGGTGCCTACCTACGACCTTCTGCCGCAGATGAGCGCCCCGGAGGTCGCCGACAAGCTGATTGCCGCCATCAATGAGGGCAACGAGGATATGATCATCCTCAATTTCGCCAACGGCGACATGATCGGCCACACAGGCAACTACATGGCAGTCTCAAAAGCAGTGGAGTGCATCGACCGCCTCGTGAAGGATGTTGTGGAGGCAGCAGTGGCACAGGACTATGCCGTCCTCATCACCGCCGACCACGGCAACGCCGATTTCGAGGTCAATCCTGACGGTACGCCGAACACCGCCCACTCCCTCAACCCGGTACAGTTTATCGTAGTGAATGCCGGCGAAGAGGTAAGGGAAGTCAGGGACGGCGCCCTCTGCAATGTGGCTCCGACCATCCTCAAGCTGATGGGCATCCCGCAGCCGCCGAAGATGACCGCAGAGCCGCTGATTTAGGGACCCTCCCGATCAACGCACGGGGCGAATTGCAAATCCCGACGTTTTGCAATTCGGAAATTATTTCATAGATTTGCGTTGAAATGGATAACGAGTTATTTTGGGGTACTCCTCAAGCTTAATTCATACAAAGCATTTGTCTTCGGACAGATGCTTTGTCATTTCTTGAAGGCTCATTACCGCCATAGGTAAGCCCACGGCCCCGTAGCATTCCCGTCCGCATCGGAGCCGTTCCCCTTCGGAGCGGCTTCGTCATAAGGAATCCAATAAAGAAAACATTCAGAATCCCATATATGGAATACCTCTCTAAAGAACGATATGACGAGATTGTGGCGGAGCTCAACCATCTGATTGATGTGGAGTATCCGCAGATCAGGGACGAGCTGTCCGAAGCCCGGGCGCAGGGTGACCTGAGCGAGAATTTCGAGTACCGTGCCGCCAGAAGGGCCCAGGGCAAGGCCATCAGCCGCATCCGCTTTCTGCAGAAGGTGCTCCAGCATTCTCGCATAATAGACACGAATGCCCTGCCTAAGGACCGCATTTCGCTTTTGAGCAAGGTGGAGTTTACCCATCTTGGCACAAACAAAAAAATGGCCTACACGATTGTAAGCCATCACGAGATGAATCTTGAAGAGGGGAAGATTTCCTGCAATTCCCCTATCGGTGCCGCGCTTATGGGCAGGAAGGAAGGGGAAACCGTCGAGGTGAAGGCTCCGGCCGGGGCTTTCCTCATCCGCATCGACAGCGTCCTCCCTCCGCAATAATCCTCGCCGGGATACCCTGTCTCCCCTCGTCCTCACAAGAAACCTCTCCCCGCTCACACAAAAACCCCTTCAGTCCAGCCTCACTTTAAGAAGCCACATGTCCGCGACCGGCGTTCGCTGCGGCGAGCTTCAGCACAACCGGCACACAGACAAGCAGCAGGGCGACATTGCCGGCAATGATCAGCACGCGCAGGGACACGGCATCCGCCAGCGGCCCGAATACCGCCATCCCGACCGGCAGAAAACCCGAATACATCGCATTGAGCAGCCCGAACACCCTCCCCAGCATACCCTCATCGGCATTTTCCTGGAGAATCGTCGTGACCGAAGCCTGGAAAGAGGAAAGCGGTATGCCGTAGAGAAACATCATCGCAAGATAGAGCACGAAGCCCTCCGACAAGCCCATCACAAGTCCAACGGCGCCGAAAAGCACAGCCGAAGCCAGAAGGGTATGGAAACGGCTCCTGAATCCGCCCCAGGTGCTCATCAGGATGCCCCCTGCCATCATCCCGGCAAAGCCGACTATTTCGACTGACATAAGGTGGACATAGGTATCGCAGAAATACCTGGCTGTAAACAGGTTGGCAAGGAATCCGGCAGGGACGGACAGGAAAATGAACGCTCCGAAAAGCAGCAGGATGCCTCCGACTGTCCTGTTGGACGCGGCATAGCGGATGCCTTCGGCGATGTCCCTGAAAAAACCCGAGCCGCCCCGGACGGCACTTTCCGCCTTGATCTCCGGGATGAGGATGAATGAAAGGATGGCTATGCCTGCAACGGCCGTGGCCACGTCTATCATCAACGACCACCGCAGCGACATCAGGCTCATAACAGCACCGGCAGCCGCTGGAGCAGCGAAATTGGCTATCGACTGCAAAGTGGAATTGATGCCGTTGGCCTTCATAAGCTTATCCTGCCCCACAAGAAGCGGGATTGCGGCATTGACCGCAGGCGTCTGGATGCCGGCGGCGACGGAGCGCAGCGCAGCAATGACAAGCAGGGCTATGCGCAGTGTCCCTCCTTCGGAAAATACCGGCATAAGCAGCGCAAGAGCAAGGGTGAATGCCGCAATGGCAGCATCCGCACCGACAATCAGCGCCTTTTTGGAATGCCTGTCGGCAAGCGCACCGCCGAAAAAAGACATCAAAAACTGCGGGACAAACGAGCAGATGGTCAGCAGGGACACCCACAGGCCCGAAGTCGTCTCAAGGGTGATATACCAGATGATGGCAAAGGAGACAATCTGCGACCCGAACAGGGTGATTGCCTGGCTGATGAAAAATGGAATTGCTTTTTTCATGATTGTAACTGTTTTTCAGGAATCTTCAGGCCTGCGGGCCAGAGGTTCCTTATTTCAGCCGGCAAATATAATATGTGCCCCAGGGTACGAGTCAATAGGAAATGATAGTTTTTTATCAGAGTTGCCATAATTAATTCAGGGTATTATTGGAAAAGGCCTGCCGGAATCGGTTTCCGGCAGGCCTTGCTTTATATTATCTTAAAGGCTAAGTAGTTCTACAGCTTGAACTTGACTGACTTGTCACCGGATGGACAGCCGGAGAATAGCAGGTTGCCCATATGAATTCCTATCTGTGCATCGTGCGGCTGACGGAGTTCTTGCGGTACTCCGACGGGGAACAGTTGTAGGCGGCAGAGAATGCGCGGTAGTATGCGCTCTTGGAGCGGAAGCCCACCAGGGTGCCGATGATGTCCAGAGGCTCGTCGGTAGTGGTCAGGAGCTTGGCGGCATAGGCAGTCCTCAGGTCAGTGATGTACTCGGAGAAAGTCTTGCCCGTTGCGCTCTTGATGCTCCTTGCAAGGTATGTCCTGTTGGTCCCGATGGCCGTTGCAAGAGCTTCGCGCGAGAGTTCCTGCTCGCAGAAAAGAAGGTCGTTGACCATAAGTGCCTCGACTTTCTGGAAGAACAGGAAATCGTCCACGTTGGGATTCTCCAGTTTCTCCACCGATTCGTCCTCCGCGACCTCATCCGGGATTGCCCCGGACATTTCCCCATCAGGGCCATCCGCTTCCTGCACCTCGCCACAAGGGCCTGCCCCATTTTCCACCACGGTAACGCCATTACCGCACACTCCCTCCGCGGATTCACGGTAAGTTTCAACGGTCTCCGCTCCGGCCACGGCTGCAGGCTCCCCGTTCCCGGCCCGGCTCTCCGCAGCGCTTTCCTCCGCTGGCTCGGCACCGGCCTTCCCCCAAAAAGATGAATCCTCCTTCTGCTGCGGTGCAGACGAAAGAAGCGAGCGCAGGACAGCGACGCCGCAGCAGATGAATATAATCAGGTCGGCCAAAAGCGTAGCGTGCCTGAAGGCATCGGAATATTTCCCCATGAAGGAAGAAAAAACCATGACCAGAATATGGGCGGCAAAGAGGATGAAGCCCGCCCCGACCAGATGCTGAAGCTTTTCCAGGGACACAAGCTGCTTTCCCGACAGCAGAAACAGCAGTCCCAAAATCGCAGACAGGCAAAAAACACCGCTATATAGAAAAATGGAAAAAATAGAGTCCAGTTGCATAAGGTTAAAGTCGTACAAAGTCTAAAGTGTTCAAATATAAGACTTTTTTTAGAAAAAACATCTGTTTTCCCGATTCCCATATCCGCAAAAAGGGGCATTTTGCGCAATGGCTGCAATACTTTCCGAGGTTTTGCCGCAATGGGGATGTTTGCGTTTTTGAATCCGTTCCTTTGCAATGTCAAACGACAACAGACACAAACGCAAAAACAGACAGACATCATGAATACAAAAGCATTCCTGACTTTATCAATGCGTCACCCAATTTCAGTTAGCCAGTCATCGGTCTCGA
>JBJEJU010000059.1:0-23381 GCA_051878275.1 Candidatus Cryptobacteroides sp.
TGCGCCTCATCCATCCGTGAGGCTGTGCAGTGGCTCAAGAACCCGGCCAACAAACCGGACCTGATCTTTATGGACGTGGAGCTTTCGGACGGGAAATGCTTCGAGATCTTCAGGCAGGTGGATGTCGAGGCCCCCGTTGTGATGACTACTGCATATGACAGCTATGCCGTAAAGGCCTTTGAGGCCGGTTCAGTGGACTATCTGCTCAAGCCGGTCGAGCCGGAGGCGCTCAAAAGGGCCGTGGAAAGATGCAGGGGCGGGGAGGATGTCGCATTCATCAACCTCGAGAAAGTGCTCAAGTCCCTCCACAAGGACAGGAACACCTACAGGGAGCGTTTTCTCATCTCCCTCAACGACAGGATCATCCCGGTACGCAGCGACGAGGTGGCATATTTCTTCTCCGAATCGAAAGATTCGCGCATCGTCACCCTCGACGGCACGACCTACACCATGGACTCGTCCCTCGACTCCATCTCCACAGAGGTCAACCCCGAGGTGTTTTTCAGGATTTCACGCAAATGCATCATATCCAAGGATGCGGTAGGCTGCATCACAAAGCTCAGCGGGGGAAGGCTGCTTCTCGAAATGAAAATCAAGCCACGCGGCTATTCACCCGACTTCACGGTGTCCCGTGCAAGAGTGGATGACTTCCTCGCGTGGCTCGACAGGTAAAAATGCTTTTCAGGGAGATTAATTGTTTCTTCCTGAGCGTTTTATCTCTTCACGAAGATTTGCATTGAATTCATTGCATTCAAGGAGGTCTTCAAGATTGAGGTGCATCCTGTATCTCCAGTAATATCGCGGAATAGCCGGGACATTGATCCTTTCATCGGCAGGATTGCCGTTGTATCTTACGCTGCCGTCGGTGGAAAGCCAGTCCTGAAGCGGCAGTATGCAGAGCATTGCCGGAGACTTGAGATGCTGGTCCACAATCCGTCCGCACACCCACGGCTCGCAGTAGAACGGGACTTCCCCGCTGCAGCCGAGCATATTGCGGTAGAAATGAGAGGTGGACTCCCTGTCCTCCTCCCACCATGCGCGGATGGTGCTGGTGTCGTGGGTCCCGGTGGCAGCAACGCAATAGTAAGGATAGCGTGCAGGGTCGGCAAATTCGTCATTGACGGATTTGGGCATCCTCTGGATTTCAAGCGACAGGATGTTGAGAGCCTCCATTGTCTCCGGGACAGTGGCAGGAATCATTCCGAGGTCCTCGCCGCAGGTGAGCATCGGGGTGGAATCGACAAGGGTAGGCAGTTTGTCCATAGCCCTGTCTTTCCAGAAGAGGTTGTGCCTGCGATAGAAGAAATCGTCATAAAGATTGTTGAACCGTGCCTTGGCGTCATCGGAGAGAGCGGCATAGACCGATGTGTATTGAGCGCTGATTCTCGGATGCCAATAGTGAGGCCTGCGCGGATCCTCGAGGAAGAGGACATCACCTTCATCCTTCCCCTTTGCACGGAAATCGATGCCGAGCGAAGCAAGCTGGTCCTCGGAATACGGCTCGGCAGGGCTGAAATGGCCCATGAGACCGGATTTGTACTGCACAGGTATCTCCCAGATGCGGAAAAAGCCGAGGATATGATCGATGCGGAAAGCGTCGAAATATTCGCTCATCTTGCGCATGCGGCCCTTCCACCAGGAGTAGCCGTCCTTTGCCATCTCTTCCCAGTTGTAGGTAGGGAAACCCCAGTTCTGGCCGTCTGCGGAGAATGCATCAGGCGGTGCACCGGCCTGTGAGTCAAGATGGAACAGCTCCGGATGAGCCCAGGCATCCACACTCTGGCAGCTCACGCCGATAGGGAGGTCGCCCTTGAGTCCGACACCCTTGCTGTGGGCATACTTCACCACCTCCTTGAGCTGGCGGTCGAGATGGTACTGCACGAAATACCAGAACTCGACGGCGTCGTGGTTGAATGCCGCATATTCCGAAACCTTCTTTGCCGAATACTCGGCATATTTTCCCCACTTGGAGAAATCGGCCGTGCCGGTGCTGTCCCTCAGGCATGAGAACACGGCATAAGGAAGCAGCCAGGACTCATTGTCCGCAACGAAGCGGTTGAAACTGACGTTGCCGCGCAGTGTAGGGGATGCCTTTGCATAGGCCTTGCGCAGATAGCGCATCTTTTCGTTGTTGACACGCTCGTAGTCCACCTGCGGAAGCGCGTTGAGCTCGTCCCTGAGCGCCCTGTAGGCCTTGTCATTCCTTACTCCGACAGACGGAAGGCTTATGAACTGCGGATGGAGCGCGATGGTCGAATTGGCATTGTAAGGGTATGAATCCTCCCAGGTGTGCGTCATCGTGGTGTCATTGATCGGGAGCAGCTGGATGAGGTTCTGCCCTGTCGCAGCCGCCCAGTCAACCAAAAGCTTGAGGTCCTCGAACTCGCCGACTCCGAAGCTGTTGCGCGAGCGGAGGGCAAACACCGGCACCGCAGTACCCGCACCGCGCCACGGCGCCTGCGCAAAACGCGGGGCAGGGACGCTTCTGACGATATGGACACCCTTCTCCGGGACGCTGTCCATCAGCCTGTTGGGACCTTCTTCCCAGAGCTCGGGAGCGAGGGTGGCACGGTCAACGATGACAAATTTGTATTCAAAGCTGTGCCTGACATTGAGGGATGCCTTCCACTGCGGGAAACCTTCGTCGCACAGCGGCACCATCACCTTCCAGTCGTCGAATGCCGGGCCGCTGCCCGTAATGGCAACCGTCTGGTCCGGACGCACCTGGGGGGCGTCGAAAACCAGTGTGACATTGCCCCGCTTGAGGGGGGTCCTGCGTGAACCGCGGCTGAAAACCACATCCTTGAAGAGGGAAGAGTGGAACGGAGAGTCGGAAGGACGGTCGTTCCAGCGTTCATATACACGGATGTCTTCCGAAGAGCTGCCGGGCAGGCGGTGTCCCTTCCATTCGGTGCGCACAAGGGTGTCCCCGTTGTAAACCTCAAAGGAGTATTCGCGTTTGTCCGGCAGGGATTTGAGGTCTATCCCCCACCTGTCGCCACCGAGGGCGGCCATGCTTTGGAGTCCGTCCGCAGTCCGCAGCCGAAGACAAAGCCCGGCGGAGGTACGGTACTCAAGTTCGATGTGAATCTTCATAATTATATCATTCTATTGTTATTTGCTTTTTGAGGTACTTCCAGCTGCATAGAGGAAGTATGAACGACAACAGGCAGGAGCCCATCCAGAACACGGCCACGGGCAGGAAGTCGTAGGTCCCGCCGGCGCTGCTTCCCCCGATCAGGGCACCGCTCAGCACGCCCTGGATGCCGGCTGCGATATAGCTCGACAGGCCCACTATCCCGAGGGCCGCACCCGTTGCCTTGCGCGGCACGAAGTCAAGTGCCATAAGCCCGGCCACGATGCAGTAGATGACCGCAAGGGAAAGGCTTGCAACCGAGAGGAAGAGGATGTTGGATGCCATGCCCCCGCCTCCGAGGAGGAAAAGGCCGAGGGAAATGATGCAGACGACCCCGCACAGGGCCACCGGCTTGATGCGGTTGCCCCCGAACACCTTGTCGGACAGCCATCCCGCAAATACAGTCCCCACTATGCCGATTCCCTCCGAGATGCCGATCACATAGGCCGCATCGGTGAGGGAAAATCCCTTTGATTTCTGAAGGAAGAATATGCCCCAGTTGGAGATGCCGTATTGGGTGATATAGACAAATGCGCTCGAAAGGGCGATGATCCAAATGCCCGGATGGCTGAAAACCGCCTTCTGGAGCACCCTGGTCGGCATCGTGTCGGTCATTTTGACCTCTTCCCCGGAAAGCTGCTGCACGGACGGAAGTCCCTTGCTCTCGGGAGTATCGGAGACAAATACAAGGATTATCACGGAGCCTATGAAACCGCAGAGGGCGGAAAAAATGAAGCCGTACTGCCACCCGAGCCATATCACCACATAGCCCGTGAGGACCATCGAAGCAAATTTCCCGAGATAGGGAGTGGCGCAGAAGATGCTATAGAAAGTGCCCCTTGTCTTGAGCGGGAACCATCTTGAAAGGCTTATCACGCCAGGAGGGGAACCCATTGACTGCATCCATCCGTTTGCCCCCCAGAAGATGACGGACATCACAAAAAGGGCTATGGTCGAGAAGCCGAGCCAGCCGTGCAGCAGCCCGAGGGCGCCCATCACAAGGTTGAGAAGCGAGGAGACCACGAGTCCCGCGGCCATGAACCTCCGGATGTTGCAGTAGTCGGCAATGAATCCGTTGGAGAACTTTCCGAATGCATAGACAAAAAGAAGGGCAGAGTCCACAATGCCTATCTGTGCAGGAGTGAGTATGCCCCCGTCCACAACAGGCTGCTTGACGACGCTCAGGGTCATCCTGCACACATAGAAAAGGCAGTAGGCAGAAGTAACTCCCCAGAAGGTCCTGCTCCGCAGTTTTCTGTACTGCGCATCCACATCCCCGGGCGCAACTTTCCGTGCCGAGGGCTTTGATATCCTGAAATATGAATAAAGGCTCATCTTGTGATTTGCGTTGCAATCTTTCAAATTTACATTTTTTTTCGGATATACATCGTATTAGTCCTTATGAATCGCAAGCATGGCCTCTCATTTTCCGACAAATGCAAATAATCTGCGCCGCACTGTCCTTCACAGGATTGCACGGCGCAGGTTGTTATTGAGAACAACTATGGATTTATGTATTGTTTGTGAGATTATTCTTCGTCGGAGACGATGGCGTTCTTGTCGTAACGGTGGACCGGAACAGTGCCCGAGAGCACTCCGTAGCCGTTTTCCGAGAGGCTGTCGATATTGTGTTCGCCCGGATAGACGGACACCGGCGCAATGAACCCGACCCTGCGCGTGATGGCATCCGTGATTTCAGGGAAAGCCGCTCCGTCGCCCGTAAGGATGACAGCATCGACCTTTCCGCACACCGTGGCAGCTCCGGAGGCGATGTATTTGGCCACATTGAGGCTGTAGGCTTCAAGGAAAAGCTTTGCGTCACGGTCTCCGTCCTTGGCCCTGGCAATGATTGCAGCCGGGTCGGAAGTGCCGAAATATGCCACTGCGCCACCCCTGCCCATGAGTTTCATCTTCACCTCGGACTCGGTGTATTTCCCGCTGAAGCACATTTCCACCAGGGGGAATGCCGGGCAGGTGCCGGCCCTTTCCATTGTGAACGGTCCGTCTCCGCCGAGGCCGTTGTTGGTGTCGATTATGCGGCCGTCACGATGGACCGTGACAGTGATTCCGTGTCCGAGATGCACTACGATTGCCGTCACGCCCTCTGCTTCGAGGCCCTTTTCAGTGAGATATTTCTTCAAGGCAGCGCGGGAGTTGAGATCGTGGAAGAATGCCCTGCGCGGAAACTCCGGCAGGCCTCCGATACGGCACTCCGGGAGCATCTCGTCCGCCATCGGGGCGTCTGCGATATAGGCCGAGCACGGCGAGCCGGGACGCACCTCGGTCACCATCTCGGCGATGTCGTCGGCCACGACGGCGCTGAGGTTGCACGCATGGACTCCGTCACGGCAGGTAAGGAGCACATCGCGCATATCGCGGTTGACCTTATAGACTCCGGTGTGGACCGGTGCGAAAAGTCCTCCACGTGCCATTATTATATCTATGTCTTCAAGCCTGACATCCTTTGATTCGAGAAGGCCGAGCACGGCGTCGCGACGGTACCTGTCCTGATCCATCAGTTCGCCCATCTGCGCCAGTTTCTCGGGATCGTGGGAAATCTTTTCGTCGAAAATCTTTTCCCCGTCCCTGAACCAGCCTACCCTTGTGCTGCCGGCGCCGGCATCTATTGCCAGCACGCCGCCTTTATTCACTGCATTGTCTTTATTCATCAGATTTAGTCTTTAGTTCCGTTTGTGGAAGCAAAACTACCAATGCTTCCGCAAATGGGAAAATTAATGTGGTGAACGGGCATTTGTATCCGCAAAACGGCAGTTCTGTGGCGGAAAAGCCATTTTTTGGGGTGAAATCATCCGGGCAATCTACAAAAAAGTGCGCCCGGGAAAGGCGCACTCAACATTATCCGGAAATATTCCTGTCAGCTTAAAGCTCCCACGCAAGGGCGGATGCTCCGAGGATGGCGGCATCGGACTCCTTGAGGGTGGAGAATACGATATCGACCTTACCCCTCCACAGAGGAAGCATATTCTCGTTCATCGATTTTTCAAGCGGTCCGAGGAGGAACTCCTTGGCGCGGGCAAGACCTCCGAAGAGGACAATTGCCTCCGGTGCGGAGAATGCCACGAAGTCCGCAAGGCTGCGTCCGAGAATCTTGCCTGTATATTCGAAAATCCTCTTTGCAAGGGCGTCACCCTCCTGCGCGGCCACAAACACATCCTTGGAGGTGATTGTGTCGAGAGCGCGGAGTGAAGAAGGCTCGTCGCTCATCTCAAGCCATTCGCGTGCGGTACGTGCCACACCCGTTGCGGAGCAGTAGGTCTCAAGACAGCCGCGCTTTCCGCAGTTGCACTGACGGCCGTTGTCACGCACTGCGCAGGTATGTCCCAGCTCGCCGGCAAAGCCGTCGTGGCCATAGACAACCTTTCCGTCAATCACGATGCCCGAGCCCACACCTGTACCGAGAGTAATCATGATGAAATCCTTCATACCCCTTGCAGCGCCGTAGGTCATCTCGCCGACAGCTGCGGCATTGGCGTCATTGGTAAGGGAAACCGGGATGCCTCCCATTTTCTTGGAGAGGAGATTTGCAAACGGGACCGTGGCGGTCTTGCACCAGGTCAGGTTTACGGCATTTTTGATTTCTCCGGTGTAATAGTTGCCGTTAGGCGCACCGACGCCGATACCCCTGATGCGTCCCTTTGCACCGGCCTCATCAATGATCTTGCCGAGGCCTTCAGCAACAGTGGCAATGAAATCGTTGACATCTTCCGAAAGGGAGGTCACTACAGTCTGCGCGAGAACAGTCCCGCGTGCATCGACGATACCGCACTTGGTGGTGGTCCCGCCGACGTCGATTCCGATAACGAGGTCTTTGTCCATATCCATATTCAGAAAACTGAAAAATTAATCGATCTTGATGTCAGTATTGACATTTTTGCTGCCCAGGAGCGCATAGTAGAGGATGTATGCAAGCATCGCAACCACAAGCCAGTAGCTTGGCATATAGCCTGCAGAACGTGCAATGCTGTTCTGGATGAGCGGCATGATGCCACCGCCGACAACCATCACCATAAAGATGCCGGAAGCCTGCTCGGTGTATTTGCCGAGGCCTTCGACGGTGAGGTTGAAGATGGCGCCCCACATAATCGAGGTGCAGAGGCCGCAAAGTACGAGGAAGAGAGCCTTTACAGGCACTCCGGAAGCCATGAAGAATCCTCCGTCAACGCTGTAGGCAGGAAGGCTCATAGTTGCGCTCTTCGGGATGAAGATGGCGAGAAGAATGAAAAGGATGGCTACGGAAGAGACGGATGCGAGCTGGACCTTGGTGCTGACCTTGCCGCTGAGCACTGAGCTGCAGGCACGGCCGATCATCATCAGGAGCCAGTAAACGGCTGCGATTGCACCTCCGATGGCAGCACCGTTGATTGCGATACCCGCGCCCCTTTCGGAAGCATCTGCAAGGTAGAAGTTGAGCTGTGCCGGGATGCCGATTTCAACTCCCACATAGAAGAAGATTGCGAGGGCTCCGAGAAGCACATGGCGGAATTTCCAGGCGCTGGACTCGTAAACGACATCCTTGCGCTCCTTTGCAGGCTCCGGGATCTTCACGAGGGAGATGATCACGAAGGAAATTGCAAACACGCCCATTGCGATGAAAAGAAGCGGGGCCACGTCAGACATTGCGGTGTCGGCAGTCACAGTACCGATGAGGGCTCCGGTAAGAAGCGGGGTGAGGGTACCGGTGAGGGAGTTGAAAGTACCTCCGATCTGGATGTACTGGTTGCCCTTGTTGCCGCCACCACCGAGGATGTTGAGCATCGGGTTGACCACGGTATTGAGCATACAAACGCAGAAACCGCAGACAAATGCACCGAGAAGATAGACGTAAATCGCCGAGCCGCCGAGGAAGGAGAGGCTGGAAATCCACTGGATGGCCACTCCGACGAAACCGGTCGCAATGGCAATGAGGGTGGTGCTCTTGTAACCGACCTTAACAAGCATCTTGCTCGCAGGGATACCCATGAAGAGGTATGCGGCAAAATTCATCATATTACCCATCATCCTGGACCATTCGTACTGATTGCCCCAGATGTTGCCGAAAGGCGCAGCCATATTCGTGACGAACGAAATCATGGCGAATATGAAGCACATCGTTACGACGGCTACCATATTTGTTTGGTTCTTGCTCATTTTGATTATTGTTTTGATTGTTTTGTCGTGGTCAGCTTCGGCCCCGGGGCCGGTATCGATATGCACGGACTGCTCCGCACGAATCACGCAAATATACGAAAAAATCGTCAATTGCTTTGGGAGATGTTCACCGTGGCCCTGAAACTGTCGATGCAGCACATCATCGGAAGGTCCGGACGGCTGGAAGTGAGGGTAAGGTCGATGCTGTCAAATTCGCCGAGGGAAGACAGGTCCACCTTCTCCCAGTTGATGAGCACCTTGGAGCCCTTGGTGTCGTACCTTGCGAGGTCACAGGACACCGAGGCCTTGCTGCTTCCGCCTTGGTTGGCAGTAAATGTGACCGTGAGATAGTCCCCGTCGGCGAATGGCTCGAAGGTGTCGTTCCCGTAGAGCATCAGGTTGGCGAGGAGGTTGGTGTTGCAGACATAGACGAAATTGGCAACAGCCTGTCCATAGTCGCTCTGGATGAAGATGATGTCGTGGTCCGGCATCAGGCTTTCATCAGGGTTCTGGGTAAATACTGCAAAGCCTTCGGAATAGTAGGCTCCGGTAGTGTCGCTGACGCAGTACTGCGACCTTGTGACGTGTCCGGGTTCGATGACTGTGTCGCAGAGGATGGACACTGTGAAACCGCCGCCGAACTTTTCTTTGTCATCAAGTTTGGCATTGAAAACCATGGAGTTGCCGCAGATGACATAGGATTCGTTGTAGATGCTGTCCGGATTGTTTTCGGCGAAATCGGACCATTCGAAATCACAGTCGGCCACATAGGTGGTATGGTAATCGCCGTCAAGACAGGAGGTCAGCAGGGCGAGTACCGCCATTACAAAAAGGATTGTCGTTTTCTTCATTTTCAATCAATTAAATAAACAGACTTTCACTTGCATCAACCGTGCCGACAAATTCGGCAGGGCCTTCAAGCCATATGTCGCGGAATCCCCCTCCGCACGGGGTAAATGACACTTTGAGCTGGGCGATGCGGGCACGGACAGGCACGGTCACAGGGGCGCTTTCAGGAGTTGCACGGCCCGGGGCTTCAGGTTCAACATAAATTCCTTTGTACCAGGAAGCTATGGCGCTTGCCACTATGCCTGTACCGCAGGCGAGGGTCTCCCCTTCCACGCCCTTTTCAAAGGTACGCACCCTGATGGAGGAAGCATCGCGGGAGACGGAATTGACATTGGTGCCCTGCGGGGCAAACCTGCTGTCGTGGCGAAGGCGCGGGCCCACGGAAGCGACATCTGTCTTTTCCACATCGTCCACGAAACGGACAAAATGCCTTGTACCGGTATCCAGGAAGCATCCGTCTTCATATTCAACGATTTCACGCACATCCTTCATCTTCAGCCTGATGATGAACCGGTCCCCGTCGCGAGAGACGACCCGGGCCTCGTGAAGGCCGTCGGCAGCCTCGAAAGTGAAATGGGTAAACCCCAAAAGGGCTGCAAATGCGACGATGCACCTTCCGCCGTTTCCGCACATCATCCCGGTGGAGCCGTCGGGGTTGTAGAACACCATCCTGAAATCGTGGGCATCACTGCCTTCAAGCAGCATGAGCCCGTCCGCCCCGAAACCGGTGTGTCGGTCACAGAGCCTGCGCACTGCCCCGCTGTCGAGACGGATATGGCCGTCACGGTTGTCGGCGACAAGGAAATCATTTCCGGCGCCGTGGCATTTGTGGAATATCATTGCAGTTCCTCCTTGAGAAGTTTTCCGAAAAGGACAAGTCCCTCCTCAATTTTCTGCGGCGTCATGAATGAGAAATTGAGTCTCATTGTGTTGCGCGCGCTGCCGTCGCTGAAGAAGAAACAGCCTGCCACGTATGCCACCCCTGCGGCGAGGGCCTTGTCATAGAATTTTACGGCATCAAAGCCTTCCGGAAGCGTGAGGAAAAGGAAAAGCCCTCCCTCCGGACGGGTCCAGGATACTCCCTGGGGCATATTTTTTTCGAGAAGGCGGAGCATCAGGTCGCGCTTGGACCTGTAGAGAGCCTTGGTCTTTTCAAGATTGGCATCGAGCATCCCGCTGCCCATGAACCGTGCCGCCACATACTGGTCAAACACCGGAGGGCAGAGGTCGAGGCTCTGCTTGCACACATAGATCATATCCAGAAGCTGCGGGGCGGCGATAATCCAGCCCAGGCGGAATCCCGGAGCAAATATTTTCGAGAACGAGCCCAGGTGAAGCACCCTGTCAGGTGCCATCGAGTACATCGTGGCGACAGGCTCCCCGCTGTAGCGCAGCTCCCTGTATGGGCAGTCCTCGACTATCAGGAAATCATATTTTTCCGCAAGCTCCACCAGAATCCTGCGCTCCACGAGGGTAAGTGTCTCGCCGGAGGGGTTCTGGAAGTCCGGAATCATATATAGGAACTTTATTTTCTTTCCGCGCCCGAGACATCCCCTTATGGCGTCTTCATAGGCAGTCCTGAACTCCTCCGGACTGTCTTTGTGGGGCACTCCCACTATGTCGGCGCGATAGGACCGGAACGACTGGATGGCCCCGAGATAGGACGGATTGGAGGTCAGCACCACGTCGCCAGGGTCCACAAGAACCCTTGTGCATACATCGATGCCCTGCTGCGAGGAGGATGTGATCTGCACCCTCTCCACAGGCACGCCGTAGCGCTTCGAAATCACCTCGCGGAGCTCGGTCACGCCCTGGGTGGCACCGTATTGGAAAGCCTTTCCCCCCTGCTCCGCAATGACGGACTGCATTATCGCACCCATGTCTTCGAGCGGGAATGTCTCGGCCGAAGGATAGCCTCCGGCAAACGAATATATGGACGAGAGGTCCACCTTCTTGAAAATCTCCCTTACCGGGGACCTGAAGAAGGAATGTGTATCTTCGGAAAAAAAGCTGGCGTAATCCATTATCTCAGAATGTCTTCAAGCTCCACGGACGCACTTGTCCTGCCGTCGCGGTATTTCACTATTACCGGGCAATAGACGTGTACCCCTTCTTCGGCTCCGGGGCCTTTCCTTACAGGACGGCTTCCCGCCACCACCACGGCACCGGCAGGCACAATCATCCTTCCGCGGCTGTCAGGGCGTATCCATTCCCCCGAAACGGCATCGAAAAGAGGCGTGGACCTGTTGATTACAACGCCTGTCCCGAGTACGCACCCCTCACGGAGAATGGTGCCTTCATAGACTCCGCAGTTGCCTCCGATAAAGACATCGTCCTCGACAATGACCGGCAGGGCGCCCACAGGCTCGAGGACTCCCCCGATCTGGGATGCCGCAGCTATATGGACCCTCTTTCCGATCTGGGCGCAGGAGCCCACGAGGGCGTGGGAATCGACCATTGTACCCTCATCGACATAAGCCCCGATGTTGATATACGAAGGAGGCATCACGATTACGCCTTTTGCCAGATACGCCCCCCTCCTGACGGATGAGCCGCCCGGCACGATGCGTACCCCGCTTTGGGCGGAAAACCGCCTCACCGGCACTGTGTCCTTGTCAAAGAAAGGAAGGCTGCCGACAGACATATCTGTGAGCACTCCGCAGCGGAAACCGCTCAGGATCACTTCCTTGATCCAGGCATTGACGGTCCACTCACCGTCAGCCCCGCGCTCGGCAACCCTTATTTCGCCCCTTTCGAGACGGTCCACGGTGTCGTGGAATCTGCTGAGTTCTTCTGTCATAGCGAGCCGATTACCTGTTTCATTGCCTCGAGGGTGGAGTCTGTTGCAGGTGTCAGCGGGAGCCTCATCTCACTGGTGCAGAGGCCCATGACCGAAAGGCCGCCCTTGACCGGGATAGGATTGCTCTCAAGCGTGCACGCCTTGAAAAGCGGATGGAGCTTCTCCTCCAGCTGCTGCGCCTCCTGCCCGCGTCCCTGTGCAATTGCATGGACAAGGCCCGACACAAGGTCAGGGGCGATGTTGGATGCCACGCTGATGAGTCCCTGTACGCCTCCGTCCATCAGGACTTTGGTCTGGTCATCGTTGCCGCAGAGTACCGAGAAACCTTCCGGAGCGCAGCGTACGATCTCGAGGACCTGGTCCACGTTGCCGGACGCCTCCTTGACAGCCACAATCTTCGGATTGCGTGCAAGACGGAGCGTGGTCTGTGCAAGCATATTGGTACCGGTCCTTCCCGGCACGTTGTAGAGAACAATCGGCTTGTCGCTTCTCTGCGCCACAGTCTCGAAATACCTGTACAGGCCCTCCTGGGTAGGTTTGTTGTAGAATGGCACCACTACGAGATAGCCGTCGGCACCGGAGAGGAGCTCCATATTCCTGAAGGTACCCGCAGGAGAGTTGGAACCGACTCCGACAAGAATCGGTTTTCCGCCGGAAAGCTGCCTTGTGATGGAAAGCAGCCTGACCTTTTCTTCATCAGTAAGACAAGGGGTCTCGGCGGTAGTCCCGAGCGGCACAAGGAAGTCCACTCCGGAAGCCACCTGCCTGCGCACAAGCGCTTCATAACTCTGCCAGTCCACTTCCCCATTCCTGAACGGGGTGACCAGCGCAGTTCCGCAACCAGTAAATCCAATCATAAGTATATTATTTTTCGCTCAAAATCAAATCCTTGAAATTATGTACGCCGGAAAGGCCCTCGGTCATGAGGGCTGCCGTCACGGCCCCCTCCGCAAGTCCCCTGCGCGAAAATGCCTCATGCTCAAGGGTAAGGCGGTCGTTGAGGCCTTCGAATCCCACGGTATGGATGCCGGCAATCTCGCTTGCCCTGATTGAAGCAATCTGGGTGCGCGGTTCGCTGATATGCCTTTCCACATCGGCGGCAAGCGTCAGCGCCGTGCCGCTCGGGGCATCAAGCTTGTGGATATGATGTTTCTCGACAATGTAAGGGGCATATCCTCCGGCCTTTGCAAGCACCGAAGCTGCCTTTTCCACGGCCGCCGACAGGGCGATGACGCCAATGGAATAGTTCGAAGCCCAGATGAGCGGCGTCCCGCATTTTTCGAAATACGCAAACACCTCATCCTTGATGTCATACCATCCGGTAGTGCCCACAACTGCCGCCTTGAAATTTTCGGCGATGCTCCTGTAATTGGCCCTGAACGCATCCGGGGTGGTGAAATCTATGCAGACACATTCCGAGGCGACAGCCTTGTCAAATGCTGCGATGTCCTCGCTCCATCCGGCATACTCCACATTCTTTTCCCCGAGTATCCCCTCAATCATGCGGCCCATCTTTCCGTAGCCGCTTATCACAACCTTTACCATCTTATATTTCAGACAATATCAAATTATTCATGCCCTGCAACCTTCATAAAACAGCCCTGCGACCCCCGTCCCGGCTGAACAGCTTTCCGTGCAGCACCGCCACGGCATCCTTTGCTTCCGCCCTGTCAACTACTGCACTTATGCTCTGAAGGTCAGCCCCTTCCGCTATCATATACACTTTGGCCGACTCCACTATGAGAGCGGTCAGTCCCGATGTGCGGGCCACGTTGCGCCCGACTATGCTCAGCTGGGACTTGTCCCTGGAGAGGATGGTCCTGTAGTCCCGGGAGATCTCCTCCACAGCCTTCGGGAGGCCTTCCTGGCCTGTCTCGAAGGTCAGTGACACCTTCTGACCGCTGCAGCACACAAGCTGGGGCTCCACTCCATGACGGCGCAGGCTGTCCATTACGGTCCCAAGTATCCGCACGGTCCCTGTCATGGCATCGGAAAACACCTCCAGGAAATCGATTTCCGTGAAAAGCGCCACCGACTTTGCACCGTCGGAAGCATCTGCAGCAGAGGTCACCCATGAGCCCCCGCCATCGGGATTCATCGTATTGAGTACCCTTATCGGGATGTTTTTCATCCGCGCCGGCCCCATTGTCAGGGGATGGAGCACCCTCGCCCCGAGATGTGCCATCTCTGCGGCCTCATCATAAGACACAGCCTCAATACGCTGTGTATCAGGCACCACCCTCGGGTCTGCCGTACGTATTCCGTCCACGTCGGTCCAGATTTCAACCCTTCCTGCATCGAGGGCCATTCCCAGGATGGCAGCAGTGAAATCGGAGCCCTCAAATCCCAGCACGGTGGTCCATCCTTCCGGAGTGGATGCTATGAATCCCTGCGTCAGCACGATGTCCGCACCCTTTGACGCTTCGCCTATTTCCCTGCGCACATTGGCCCTCGTGGTCTCGAGGTCCGGACGTGCACCCATATAATTGGAATCGGTAATGACCATTTTCCTTGCGTCGGCCCAGTTGCAGATTATGCCTTTCTGGTTCATCGCGGCGGCAACTATGGTCGAGGAAAGCAGTTCGCCGGTCGAGACAATGCGGGCTCGGCTTCTCGGGGACAGTTCCCCTATCTGGCAGACTCCTTCAACAAAGTTCTCCAGCGACTCGAAAAACTGTTCGAGCCTTGCCGAGGCACTTTCGAGAATCTCCCCTTCCAAAAGGGCGGCGCAGAGGTCAAAATGCCTCCGGCGAAGCTGGCCAAGCAGCTCCTGCACCCTCTGGATATTTTGATTTTCAGCAGTTTCGGCAATTTCGACAAGCATCCTTGTCACCCTCGCAAGCGCAGAGACCACCACAACCGGTTTTTCGCGCAGCCTGGTCGAGACAATGGAGATTACCCTTGAGATTGCCTCCTCATTCTGGACGGAGCTTCCTCCGAATTTCATTATTATCATAGCTACCTGCTCCTGAAGATATCGACATACAAAGATACGGCTTTTTCGATTTCGCTGATGCGTACGAATTCATCTGCCGTATGGGCTACAGTGATTGAGCCCGGGCCCACAAGGGCACGGCGGGCAAACTTGCCGAGCTGCGGGGCGTCGCTTCCGAAAGACACCACGGTCTTTTCCACCTGCGGGATTGTGAAATAGCCCATCGGGGCATCTCCCCCGTGCGCAGTCACGGATATCTCTTCGCTGCGGAAGGATTCCATAACACTGTTGACGGCGGCAGCGCTTGCTCCGGTAGTTCTGAAATAGATCCTGAACGAAAGCGACGGACTGAGTATGTTCTGGGGATTGTCGCTCGACAGTTTGCCTATGTTCCACACGGTCTCGCCGAGCACGGGATCCACAGGGAATGCGGTCTGCCTGAGCTTGCAGACCATGTCCACAAATATGTCCACGGCGCTTTTCCCGAGATGGGGATAACCCGAATGGCAAGGCTTACCGGTAATGGCAACCGAAAAGGATGCTGTCCCCTTGCTGGCGGTAACCATCTTTGTACCGGTCGGTTCGCCTACTACCACAAGGTCTCCGCCGCCGCAGTCGCGGGTCCATGCTTTAGCCCCGAACGATCCGGTCTCCTCCCCTGCCAGAAGCAGCAGCGCAAAACCGGTTTCACCCTGGTCCTCAAGTACTTTGCAAGCCTCAAACATGGAGTATATCTGTCCTTTGGCGTCGCAGCTGCCCCTTCCGCGGACCATGTCGCCGTCGATTGAAGGAGGTATGTACGGAGGGACGGTATCGAGATGGGTGCAGAACCAGACCTGCGGGTCGCCCCAGCTCAGCAGAAGATTGAGAGTACCGTCCCCGACCTCGAAGGTCTGCACCCGGTTTGACGGAGTCTTGAGGCGGTCAGCCAGCAAAAGAGCGAATTCCCTCTCCTTTCCGGACGTGGAATCCACTCTCAACATATCCATAAACAGATTAAGATCCAACATTGTATTACCTACCAGCTTCGCAGGTGCCAAAGATACTACAACTGTCCAACTTTCGCAAACGGGAGGGCAAAAACTACCTGAAAAAACGTCCGATGACCGGAAGTCCGGACAGGGGGAAGTCCTTTTTTATGATATAGGCGGCAAACAGCGCAAGCAGCACTGTGTTGACGAGGACTGCCGGAAGGGTCCCGAGCAGCCTGTTGGCCGCCGTCATACCTGCAAACAGCACTGCGGCAATGAGCACATAGGCTCCCATGCTGCCGAGGGGATAGTCTATAGGATAGTATTTCCTGCCTACAAAATAAGACAGCAGCATTGCCGTTGCATAGCCGCAGAAGCCACCCCAGGCACACGCCATATAGCCGTACTCCGGCACGAACAGCACATTGACAAGGATGAGCACAAGGCATCCGGCGCCGGAGAAAACAGCGCCCCAGACGGTCTTGTCGGTAAGCTTGTACCAGAATGAGAGGTTGAAATAGATGCCCATCATTATTTCGGCGGCCATCACTATCGGCACAACCCTGAGCCCCTCCCAGTAGCCGCCCTGGATGATGTAGCGGAGGATGTCCATGTAGGCGATGACACAAAGGAAGGCAAGCAGGGTGAAGATAAGGAAATACTTCATCCCCTTGGCGCAGGTCTCCTTGCTGTCGCGCTCTTTGCTCCCGGCAAATACGAACGGCTCATAGGCATAGCGGAATGCCTGCGTTATCATTGCCATGATCATTGCTATTTTGCTCGCCGCCCCGTAGATCCCGAGCTGCGCGGATGCATCCTCCGCCTTGCAGAGGTACGGGAAGAGGATTTTGTCGGCGGTCTGGTTGAGGATGCCGGCTATTCCGAGAAAAAGGATCGGCCAGCTGTAGGAGAGCATTGACTTGATGAGTTTCCGGTCGAAATATCCGCCTCCGCTGTCTCCGAAAAATGCCGCACGCATCTCCTTCATAAAGAAAAGTCCGGTGAATGCCGTGCAGAAAAGATTGATATAGAAGACATAACCTACGCCCACCTCCGGGTTGTAGATCCTGGAGAGGCTTTCCGGAGACTTTTCATAAAGGTCCGGAAGCAGTACGAAGAACACGAGGTTCAGGGCTATGTTGAGGGCGATGAAAAGCAGCTTCAGGGCAGCGAATTTCAACGGTCTGTTGCTGTAGCGCAGATAGGCGAAAAGTATGCACTGGAAGGCGTCCAGGGCCACTACTATTGCCATTGACCATACCCATGAAGGATGGTCCGGATAGCCCATGAAGCCTGAAAGCGGACCTATGAATGCAAATACCAGGGCAATGAAGAGAAGGGACGTCGAGGCAACCATCCTTGTAACCGTTGCAAATACCTTTTTCGGGTCCGCCCCTTCCTTGTTGGCAAACCGGAAGAATGTGGTTTCCATCCCGTAGGTCAGGAAGACCAGCAGAAGGGCCGTGTACGCATAGATGTTGGTGATGACTCCGTATCCGCCGCTGGCTGCGGAAATGCGGTAGGTATAGAGTGGCACCAGGAGGTAGTTGAGAAACCTTCCTATGATGCTGCTGAGGCCGTAGATTGCGGTGTCTTTTGCAAGTGATTTGAAATTGGCCATATAGAAGCTGTTTTCCCTTGGATTATCCAATGCCGGGACAAATATAGCATTAACGCGGAATACATCAAAACGCAAAATCTGATTTGAACCGCATGATGCAAAAAAAGGTGCCGCTGCTGCGGCACCTTCGGTATCATGAAGTGAGACAGGCTTAGAAGCTGTACTTCACTGAGATCATCATGTTCCAGGTGGAGAAGATGTTGTTGTACTTGTTCCAGGTCGGAGCAGAGAAGGTATAGGTGCCTGCTGCACTGTCCCAGGTGAGGATCTGGTCATTCTTGAGCTGCTTGGTGTTGCCCCAGGAGTCGTTGAGAAGGTTTGCGACATTGTTGATGTCAGCGGAGATCCGGAGGGTATGAACCTGCTTTGCAGTAGGAATCATGATGTCCTGGGCAATCTTCACGTTGAAGCGGCTCTGCCAAGGCATTACAACACCGCCACGCTCTGCATACTCACCACGGTGGTTCTTTGCATAGCTGTCGGTCTCGAGGAACTTCTTGAACTCTGCCTTGTTCTCCTCGTCAGCAAACGGCATTGATGCGAGCTCTGCATCGGTAGGAAGATATGCGAGGCTGATTGCGCCGCCGTCACCGGTAAGGCTGTTCATATAGTCACCGCTCTTGCTGCCGATTGTATAGGAGTACCTTGTGTAAGAGTAGTTTCCTACATAACCGTGGTTGTAGCCCTCGTAGAAGAGGCTGATGGTGGTTGCAAGGTTCTTGCTCTCTTTGATCCTGTAGCTTGCGCTGGCGATGAGACGGTTAGGTGATACATAGGTACCGTAACCGAGTTCAGGAGTCTTGGAACCGTTGACGTTGTAGGTCATCGTGTTGTAGGCTGAAGTGATCTGGTCGCCGATTGCATCGCTGAGCACCCTGGACTTGCTGTAGGTGTAGGCTGCCATAAGGGAGAGACCGAACGGGAAGTCCTTGGAGAGCTGTGCGGTGAGGGAGTAGTAATAACCGTGGAGGTCGTTTACATTGTAGATGAGGTATGGGTTGACAGTCTTTCCGAGGCTGTTCCTGATGCCCTCGCTCTTGAATGACTTGCGCTTTTCAGGCTCGCCAGGCATCTGTACGCCGTCGCCTTCGGCAAGGCCGAGCTTGTCAACATATACAGAAGTGAGGTCGTAGTTGTAGATTCCTTCAAGGGTACCCTTGATGCCCCAAGGCAGACGGATATCGGCTGCGAGGGATGTCTTCCAGGTGGTAGGCATCTTGAGCTTCTTGTCAAGGACGGTGGCTGCGGTAGGAGCGTAGAGGTCCTGTGCCTTGAATGAGCCGCCGTAGAGGTCCTTGAGGATATCGTCAACATTGGTGTGGAACTTGGGAGCGCCGGAGCCGTCGGTAGAGATGAACTGGGCCTGGAGGCAGTTGCTGTTGCCGGCTACGGATACGATCCATACGAACGGGATACGTCCGGTGTAGATACCCGAACCGCCGCGCAGTACGATGCTGCGGTCCTTGAGCACATCCCAGTTGAAGCCGATACGAGGTGAGATGTTCACACGGCTCATAGGCATGTCGGAAGTCTTGTGACCGTAGAGCGAGCTGGCAGGATTTGCATCTGCAAGTGCGGTGAACTCCTTGTTCTCGTTGCCTTCGATTTCAGGATAGATAGGGAGCTCGAAGCGGAGACCTGCGGTGAGCTTGAAGTAGTCGCTGAAGGTTACCTCGTCCTGGAGATACCAGGAAGCCTGCATATAGTCGAATGCAGGATATACCTGCTTGAGGTCATCACGGTTGGAGTGGGTGATTGCGAATGCAACCGGAGTCTCGTTGTTCTTGAAGCTGTCCCATGAATCGTAAACATAGTATCCGAGACCGCCCTGCATGAAGCCGTTCTTGGTGTTGTTGTACTCAAACTGGAGACCGCCGATGATGTTGTGGATGCCCATACGGTAGCTGAGCTCGTCAGTTGCAACGATGGTGTTGACATCGCGGAGGTTGCCGTAGGTGAACGGGTCAGGACCGAATGAGGTGATGACCGCACGGGTGTCATTGCCGTCAACCACGGTATTCTCGAGGATATCGACAGTAGGGAAGTTTCCGCCCTCGAAGCTGCGTGGCTCGTACTGATGGGACCAGGTCACACGGAAGAGGTTGTTGAGACGGCCCTCCATGAAACGGGAGTTGAGTTCGGCTGCGAGGGACATGAAGTTCTGCTCCTGATAGTAGCGTGAGCTCTCGAAGAACTGGGCATACATTGAGGTACGGCCGTAGTTGTTCCTGTCGTACGGGTTAGGACTGATAGGATTGACTGAGCTTGAAGGGGCATTGGAGTTCTTGTTCATCGTCTGGCTGTAACGGACATTGAACCTGTGGTTGTCATTGATGTTCCAGTCGAGACGGGCGAGGAGCTTCCAGTCCGGAGTCTTGAGGGAGTATCCCTGGTAGCGTCCCGGGTCATAGCCGTACTCGCTTGCGAGATAGTTCTTTACTTCCTCCATGAATGCCTCGGTAGGACGTACGTACTGCGTGCCTTTGCCCCACTCCTGGGTGTCGTTTTCACGGACCCTGTAAGATGAGCCGGGACGGTTGTCGAGGGCATACTCGAAGTTCACGAAGAGGAAGAGTTTGTTCTTTACGATCGGGCCTCCGACGGAGATGCCGGTCACGTTGTCGAGATAGTCGGACTTGCTTACATCATTGCCGTCAACCTTGTATCCGGTGATCTTGTCGGACTTGTAGTAGTTGTAAACGGATGCGTGGAAGTCGTTGGTACCGCTCTTGGTCACAGCGTTGATTGCACCGCCGGTGAAGCCGGACTGGCGTACGTCAAACGGAGTGATGTTGATGCTCATCTGGTCGAGAGCGTCGAGGGAGATAGGGGTACCGCCGGCAGGGAGGTTGGAACCGATACCGAATGCGTTGTTGAATGCTGCACCGTCGACAGTCACATATGAAGAACGGTAGTTACCGCCACCGACTGCAAGACCGTTGGAAGTAACGGATGCCTGTGGGGTGAGCTTGAGTACGTCGTTCATCGTACGGTCAGCTGTAGGAAGGGCGTTCATTGTCTTCTGGCTGACGGTGGTACCGGCGCCGGAACGCTGGATGTTCATTGATGAGAGGTTGCCGTCGGCAACAAAGACTGCTGCATCGAGGCCGAGGGACTCGACGGTTAGAGTTGCGTTGACAGTAACTACTTCGGTAAGAGGTGCATAGACTTCAGTGAATTCAACTTTCTGATAGCCGAGCATCTCTACTGAAAGGGTGTAAGGACCACCCGCAACGACCGAGTTGATACGGTATGAACCGTTGGCGTCGGTCACAGTGTAGTAGTTGGAGCCTGTCGGAGTGTATGTGGCGATGACTGCAGCACCTGCAACAGGGCCTTCAGCGTCAACTACACGTCCAGCAATCGATGATGTCGTAACCTGAGCGTTTGCGACAACTCCCGCAACAAGTGCAATTGCTGCGAGAACCAGATTTTTGATTGACTTGCTCATAAATTATTAAATGAGATATTAAATAGGTGAATGATTCAAAACAAGTTTCGGCTCGTTCGGGCGCAAAGATAAGACTGTTTTTTGATATAGCGAAAAGCTAAAACAATTTACAGTAAAATTGTAACGATTTCATAATAAAAAGTATGAAAAAATTCCGATTCAGTATTTGCGTTAATAAAAAATTGTGTATATTTGCAGCCTTGAAACTGTGGAGAGATTTGTTTGCTTGCAACCACGTTAAAAAATGCTAAAAATTTTCATATCGATGTTTTTTGTGTTTTGAGACGGCTCCGCAGTAATTAAACGTGTGGGGCTTTTTTTGTTTGTTGCCAGAAACAACCCGTCTGCTGCGTTGCGTTCAGCATTCGACGAAAGGGCGGCACCAGCCGCCGCGTCGGAGCGGCAATGAGATTTCTGCAAGAAATCGAATAGTGGAGACGCCCGCCGAAATGTAATGTAGGCGGTATGCCCCTGAAAGGGGCTGTCAGCTTTGCTGACTGGGGTTGAAAAGGCTTTTGCAGGCGTAAGCCTGCTTTGCCTGTGCGTCAGTACACTCCCTCGCCGTCAGCTTCCGCGCCTTGCATCCGGGCCGTTTCTGACAACAAACCGCTGAGGAAAGATGCGGGACAGGGCGCCATCAGGCGCTCCTTCACCTGCCCCCGTGAAATTCATCTGGGCCGGGGATATGCCCCACAATGGTGCAGAACGGGGGTAGCCGTTCCAGATGAGGACAATTTGCCTCCATCGGGAACGCGAGAGTGCCCTACAGGTACCTGTAGAGGGTATGCCTGTTCCAGATGAATTTCACGGGAAGTGAGCCCGGGCGCAAGCAATTGGACAGAAACATAAAAAACAATATTATGAACTATCTTTTTACATCAGAGTCAGTATCGGAAGGCCATCCGGACAAAGTGGCCGACCAGATTTCAGACGCAATCCTCGACGAGTTTCTCCGCCAGGATCCGGAAGCAAAGGTGGCCTGCGAGACATTCTGCTCGACAGGTCTCGTGGTTGTGGGCGGCGAGGTCCGCTCGGACGACGCATATGTGGACATCCAGAAAACAGTGCGCCGTGTCATCCAGGGCATCGGTTACAACAAGGCCGAATACATGTTTGACGGCAATTCCTGCGGAGTCATTTCCGCAATCCACGAGCAGAGCGGCGACATCAACCGCGGCGTGGTGCGCGAAGATGCAGACAACCAGGGCGCCGGCGACCAGGGAATGATGTTCGGCTATGCCTGCTCCGACACCCCCGAGTATATGCCTCTTGCCCTTTCGCTTGCCCACAGGACACTCCGCGTCCTGGCCGACATCCGCAAAAACACCTCGCTGATGCCGTACCTCCGCCCGGACGCCAAGAGCCAGTTTACCGTCGAATTTGACGGCGATACCCACAGGCCGCTCCGCGTCCATACCATCGTGGTGTCCACACAGCATGACGAATTCGTAGCAGAGGAGCTCGGCAATATGGACTACGCCAGCGCCTGCGAAAAATACGGGCAGGACAAAGTGGACGGGGCAATGCACGCCAAAATCGAGAGCGACGTGCGCAACATCCTGCTGCCAAGGGTGATAGAGTCACTTCCGGCACAGATTGCAGCCCTCTTTGACGGCCGTTTCATCCTTCACGTCAACCCTACCGGCAAATTCGTCATCGGAGGTCCTCACGGAGACACCGGCCTGACCGGAAGGAAAATCATCGTGGACACCTACGGTGGACGCGGGGCCCACGGCGGCGGAGCATTCTCCGGAAAGGACCCGTCCAAAGTGGACAGGTCAGCGGCCTATGCGGCACGCTATATTGCCAAAAATATGGTGGCGGCAGGGGTCTCGAAGCAGATCCTCGTGCAGGTGGCCTACGCAATCGGCGTCGCCAAGCCGGTAGGAGTCTATGTGGATACCCACGGTACAGCTTCCGAAGCAGTGAAACGTGCAGCTGCAGGAGTTGACACCGACAGTTTCATCGCATCAAAGATCATGGAGCTGTTTGACCTGCGCCCGGCGAAAATCATCGAAAAATTCGGTCTGAAAAATCCGATTTATGAGCCAACAGCGTCCTACGGCCATATGGGCAGGGAACCATATACCAAAAATATGAAGCTTATCCGCGGTGGCCGCGAAGTGGAAGTGCCTGTGGAATTCTTTGCCTGGGAGAAGCTTGATTCCGTGGACAGAATCAAAGAGGCTTTCGGGCTGTAGAAGCAACCAGGAGCCATAACAGGACACCTTAGAGTCCAGAAAACAAGCCGGTCCGCAAGGGCCGGTTTTCTATTTTGCTGAAGAGTAACCGCAAAGTAATAGTCGGAATAACAAGAAAAAAGACGATCTCCACGCAATGAACAGGGAAAGCATCAGGCCAACATAGATAGCATTCTGGCAGATGGCATTCCGGATGAGAAGACCGGGCACAAACAAAAAACCCGGACATCCAGTATTGGACGTCCGGGTCGAAAAACGGCAGCTACCTA
>JBJEJU010000060.1:0-5086 GCA_051878275.1 Candidatus Cryptobacteroides sp.
AATGTATAACTTTACACCTGATGGTGCTGTTGCACTGTCAAATTGAATTCGGCAGTCATAAACACTTAAAGATTAACCAATAAAGGGTTGGAATTGTCGTTAGTATTTAGTACTTTTGTACTAATAAATACAGCGACATCCATGAAAACAGGCAGGCGATACTCCCCATCCTCTTCCAGGCGGCCATCCTTGTCGATGAAGCAGACGCAATTGTCCTCTCCCAGCACGGCAGCCCCTGCGACAAGCAGCCCACAATTGTTAAAAACCTATTTTTTTGTGGCGGCTTGACTTCCGGTCAGACTCGAACTGCTCCCTGAGACTCTCGTAAGACTTCAATTCTTCCCTGGAAAGACTGGGCCTCCTCGTTTTCAGGACTTCCCGCAGTATTGACATAGAGATGCTGCACTTCCGCTTGAAGGCTATTCTGGCCGCGCTGAGGACGAGAGCCAAGATATCACTCGTAATAAAGCCATCCGTGGCTTCAGCCAGATAATCCAAGTCAATATCAGGGTCGGACGGCCTGTCCTTCAGTGAAAGGCGAAACATTTCACGGCGCAGGTCCCGGTCAGGGACAGGCACATACACCAGATAGTCCAGACGGCCGGTCCTCAGTGCAGCCGAATCAATCTTATCAGGGCGATTGGTCGTCGCAATGACGAATACGCCGTCCCGGCCGCAGTTATTCATCTGGGACAGGAACTCATTGACCTCGGCACTTTGGCTTGCGTTATTGATATCATCACGCCGGGGAGCGAAAGCATCGAACTCATCGAAACAGAGAATAGTCGGGGCCGTAAGCCTCGCCTCATTGAACAGAGCGGCAATCCTTTCCTGCGAGCCGTGAAGATATGTGCTTGCCAGGTCGCTGGACTTGACATACTTGTAGTTGAATGACGCCTGCTCTGCGAACTTTTCCGCAATGAAGGTCTTGCCGCAGCCCGGAGGGCCGTACAAAAGCATTCCGTTGGGAATGTCAATACCGTAGTCCTTAGCTCTGTCCCTGTCTGCAAGAATGTCGATGACCTCGTCCTGGAGACGGCATTTGATATCATCGAGACCGGCCACGGCAGAAAAACCGTCTCCCTCACATGTCTTCAATGGGGCTATCTCCACGCGGCCTTCAATAGCCGCAATCATTGCGTCAGCAGAAGAGAAATTGCCCGAGAGGGCATTGAAGATGACATTGACAAGACGCTCGCCAATATTGGCCGATGCCCCTGTCCTTATCCTTGGACGGGACTCAGGCTCCTCTCTGAACGCCATAAATAAAATACATAAGCGAGCCGACAGCCTGAATATCCCCTGCCACAGTCGAATCAGTTCTTATCCCCGCATTGCCAAATCCTGTCAGGAAAGCTGCCGGAATCCCCGCCGAAAGGTCTATCATCACATTGTCAGGACATATCCCGCAATGGGTGAACCCAGTGGAGTGCAATCTGGAAACCTGGCTGAGAATCCCGATGGCAAACGACCTGTTCTCAGAATCGGAACATTTCCCAAGCCTCGCAAGCCTCGCCTGAAGGGTTTCACCGCTCACGTAACGGGATATCAGGCAATCATCCACACAACCGGCATAAAGCACGGAATGTTCCGCAGCACTCTTTTCAACAGCATCGACCCCGATTTTCACCGCATAAAGCAGTCCGTCCCGGCCGCGGCCGCGCCAGGTCTCTATACCATTTTTCTCTTTCAACAGCATCAGAAGCGTATAGCCTCCGACCATATCTCCTTTGGAATGTTTCATAATCAAGTTACATTGACGGCATATCCACACGATGCGTGAAGCCATTCTTATTATTGTCTGCCCTAACCAGAAGGCCATTTATGTTCTCCACAATCTCCCTGGTCTTGGACAGCGGAGCCTCCGGATCATCCTTCAGGATTTTCATGGCCTTGGAAACAAGTTTCCCGGCAAGGTCCGGATCCGTCCACTCCAACGCAGAGAACTCCTCATCCGCCCAGAGGATGAAATTCCTGTAAATCCTGTCCTGAGTAATCCGATAACATACCGACTTGATTTCCGCCCTGAGAGTCCTGGCTCCCAGGACATCCTTATATGCCTTGACCTTGTCAACCTGTTCCTCATACGCCTTGGCAATCCTCGCTATACCCGGGTCACCATTGGTCGAAGCCTCGACCTGAAGATTGAGCATCTCTTTCTTCAACCTGTAAAACTCCCTCTCCCACTCGGTACCGGTCTCATAGTCCTCCAGGTCGCGAAGGACCTCCTTGAGATGCTGCTCAACCTGCTTGTGCTGTGCTCCGCCTTCCAGAGCCCCGTCAATCTCGGAAAGCCGTTCCAAGTACGTACCTATTACTTCCGTATTGGCAATAACAGCCTGCAAATCAGCCAATTTCTCTCTCGCCTGGGAAATTTGGCACTTGAGCCAATCCGTATCCCTGATTCCCTGCCTTACTGAAGTATCCAGACGCTTTTCGACACGCTGGCCGGACTCCGGGAACTCCGCCACTATGTTCATCATTTCGGAACGGTCAACCTCAATCTTGACATTGAGGTGACTGCCCTTCGGTATGAATGAAACGATATCTTCGCCACTGACAACCACATTGGACACATATTCAAACAAAGCGGCAGTTTTTCCCTCGGCATTGTCATCCCCCTGATAGACAGCCAACCTGACACAGTCCTTCTCATTGCCGGGATGAAAATCCGACATTGTCTTCAAGCCATAGACAACCCCTACGGCAGGCAACGGCCGGTTCTTCTCCAGACCCGTTAATGCGGAAAACACATATTTGCTCTTCTTGGGGTTGAAAACCTCAATGCCGATATTGTACGGCAGAATTGCGGAGCCTGCCCTGGTCCCCTGGACAATGGTCAATTCCGAAGGGAAACACTTGACTTCCACGCCTCCGACCATCGCCTGAATCCGGAAAACATTCGGCTGGCCCGGAAGCAGATCGACTTCCACAATGTCACCCCGGCCTCCGATGCGGACATCATCGCTCTCCATCCCGTCTGCCCGCCTTATCAGTTTCACGGACAAGCCCTCGACTTCGTTGCCAGTCCTGACCGGAATATAAACCCGCTTATCCACCGTCGTAGCATCAAATTCAATATCCAGTTTTACGACCGAATCGTCAAGGTCATCGTCATTGACAGCGACAGGTATGGTAGAGGCATATATTGCGGCCCCGGTGGCTACGGCAGTCATCGGATTGATGGAAGTCTCCACATTCGGAGTTACCTGCTCCCTCAGCATCCTGCGAAGAAGCGGAATGCAGGTAGGTCCTCCTATCAGGATGAGATGCGACAAGGAGCCGGCATCCACATCATTCTTGAGCATCAATGTCTTGCAGACATCCACAGCCTTCTGGAGAACAGGCTGGACCGCCTTTTCAAACTCCTTCCTTCCTATCGTCATCTCAAGTTCAATCTCCTCCCCGTCCTCATCCTCGCCCCAATCCCCGGCCTCGAGATACAATGACACGCTTTCACTGTAGGACAGCCTGTTCTTGACCTTCTCAGCCTCGACCTTGAGCGCATCGAAAAGATAGCTGATGTTTTCCTCATCGGCCAAGTCAAGAGAAAATCTGCTTGCCAGCCGGGGAAGAATGATTTTCGCCACGACAGCCTCATCAAGGTTCTTGCCTCCGAGATAGTTGTCCCCTTCCGTATCGAAGACCTGCATTACACCGTCCCTGACATTTACAAGAGCGACATCCAACGTGCCTCCCCCAAAGTCAAAAACCATCCAGATACCGTTTTTCTCCTCCGCCGTCAGCCCGTATGCCATCGATGCAGCAATGGGTTCCTGCAGGAGCTCGACTTGGTCAATGCCGGCCAAGCGGGCGGCCTCAATGGTCGCATCTTTCTGATTGACAGTAAATTTGGCAGGAACAGTGATAACTGCGGCATTGACCCGGTCATCAGGGACGAATGAGCACAAAGTACGTACGACTTGGGCAGACAGCTCCTCCGGCGACCATTGATGGCCGGCATTGTCAAATATCATATCGCTGCCCATATATCGTTTGAATTCAATGAAGGAGCCGGTAGCCGCGGCGGCATGCTTCTTCAATGCACGGAGTTTGTCACGGCCCAGATTGTCGTAAGCCGACTGCCCGATGCTCATGTCCCCGCCCTTCCTGCACAACACACAGGAGGGCATTGTCTCCATCCCGGCATCAGAGCGGATGATTACCGGCCTTCCCTGCTCCATCCGGCATATTGCCGAATTGGTAGTACCGAGGTCTATCCCATAGTCAATTGTTATATGTTTCATCACATTGATAATATTATAGCTACAACTGCCAGCACCGCAGCCACTTTGAGCGGTACAGTAAATCTTGCATGTTTCCTATGGTATTCAATACTGTGGTCAACATACTTGCGGCTGTCACTGTACTGATTGTCCATTGTAAACGTGATGATGTCGGAATAATTGTCATCAGAATACAAATCCCTGACTTTCTCCACTGCGAACGTATGGACCTCATCAAGCAGCCTTGCACATTGTTTCCGGCTAGCCTGGAGCTCAACAATTCCGGCCAGGTACTCAATACGGCCGTAAATCGCAGATGCCTCCTTCACGATATAGTCTGCAACCATTGAACGGCATTCATCGCAGGCTTTGCTGTCTTTTCCAAAGCGGGAAGAGAACTCCAGATACGGAGCCAGAGCAGGCAGATTACGCTTAAACTTGTCAAAAGCCTCATAGAAACCGCCGATGTTTTTCACAGAAATTTTTTCCACCAGAGCTTTCAAGTCCAAAAGAATACGTCTCCTGAAGAATTCCAGTGACAATGCAGGGGCCTCCTCAACACGCATCTCAGTCATGACAATCCCAGCGTCATCCAGCCGTTCGGAAATCAAATCCACCAGCAGGCTTCCGAGCCGCTCCGCATTGATATGGGTCAATCCCCCTGTGACCGTGCGGATGAAATCATTTCTCGACGAATCGTCCTGGATCAATTTTTCGTATTTGGAGAACGCTGTAGCCAAGTCGCAGTCAATCAATGCGTCCACAGCCCCGTTGATCAGACCGGCCCACGGATGCTCATCTCCCGTGTGTCCACTGCCATCCAAATTTGAACAGTGATTGCCATCGAAAATTGAACAGTT
>JBJEJU010000061.1:0-65241 GCA_051878275.1 Candidatus Cryptobacteroides sp.
CGGTCTTGATTTTTATACAACTGGCGTAAAATCGAAAGATTTTATGTAAGTTTGCGTAATTGTAATTACGGAACGAAAATGAAAAAACTCCTTCTATCCGCAGCCGTCATGCTGTCCGCATTGTGCTGCTTTGCCCAAAACGGGATAACAACATGGAAATACAGCATCGAAAAGGCAGCCGGCGATACGGTCAAAGTGGTATTTACCGGCAATATTGCCATGGGTTACCATACCTACTCCATAAAAGACGACAAAGCGCCCACAGAGTTCTTTGATGTAGAACTTGAGGGCGCCGAACCTGTAGGCGAAGTCTATGAGACCCTTAAAAGCAGGCTGATTGAAGGCCGCCAGGCCTATGAAGGCAGGATCCAGCTCGTGCAGAAGCTGCATCTGACCTCCGGCAAAGCCCGCTACAAAGGCTCGATTTTCACGAGTTCCTGCAGGATGGGGCAGTGCAGGGGCGAGTACTTCGACTTCGACATTGAGATCTGAGAATCTTCAAAGAGATCACCCGGCCAGCAATTATCTGTAGCTGAAGCCGACACTGGCGTTGACAGGGCAGGAAACAACATTGTTGGCCGTAAATCCATATTCGCCCTCAACTGTCACAATGCCGAGGAGGTGGAGGTTCTCCCCTACCCATCCTTCTTCAATATCCAGGAGATAATACAGTTCTTCAGTCTCTCCGGCCTTTATCTCCACTTTCGTTCCGCTGAAGTCATTGGCCGAATTCTGTCCTGCAGCGATACGGACACAGTTGTTGTGGGTATTGAAACTGTCATCTCCGTCCGCACCCGCCTGCTGGCCATAGACACCGTCTTCCAGAACCCACAGGCAGATGCCGTAACGGTTGTCCTCAGCAGCCTTCACACCTAACTTTACAACAAGCTGGTTGCCGTCAAGTACAGCGGAAAGAGCGATTCCGGCCTTTGCCCCGGCAGCATCATACTCCTTGTCGAAAAGCTTCTGGAATCCGTCAAGGTTGTTGTAATACTGCCACTGTATGTTTCTGTTGAGATCGAGGACAACAGTCGGATACGAATCGACATTCATAGCCCCGTCAAGAGAGGAAGAGAAGTATGCCGGATCATAGGAATTATATGTATGGATTGCGGCAAGCTCCCATTTCCCGTCATTATCGCTGTCTGCTGCGAAATTCCTGAGGAGCTTTATCATATAAGGACAGAAGCCGCACCCTGTTCCGGTGTATTGCTGGATGAGCACTTTGCGGGTAAAGTCGGTGCAGGACGGGTCGGTGTCCTCCGCAAGCTCCGGAATAGCAGCCGAAATAGCCGTGACGCTGACTGCCTCAGTATGCTTTGTCTTGTAGGCGGCCCAGAACGAATACTTGCCGGGAGTGGTGGTGGTAAACCTCATGTCAGGGATATCCACAGGCTTGTTGGTCTGGGCATCATAGAAAGTGACATCCTCGGCAATGACGGTTTCACCCATCTTTACAGTGAATACTGCACAGGACACGCCATCGGCACGGATGAGAGGTTCATCCACTTCAAGAGTCAGATCGCCCGTAGGCTGCTGCTCCTGTTCCTGCTCCTGCTCCTGTTCCTGCTCCTGCTGATTGCCATTGGGATTGTCGTCATCCTTGGTAAGAGTGCAGGAAACCGGCATAAAGATGATACCGAAAAGACAGGAAAGGATAGCGAAATTTTTAATTCTTTTAATCATAATTGTCAGAAAGAAGTTGTTAAAAGAAGATTGACTCCGGTATATGCCGGGCTGTAGCGGCATACTCCTCCGGAACAGATATATCCGGCACGGTTGCGACCGTAGCTCAGCTGCACACGGCTGCGCCCCTTGGAATAGCTGAAGCCGAAATTGTAATAATGCTTGCCGGTTAGCCCGCTGTTGTACATTTCGGATGCAAACACATTCCATCTCGGAGCAAAGCTCACTTCAAGAAGTCCTGCAAGCCAGTCGCCTTCATAATCTTCGGATGAAAGATACTGCAGTTCGGCACGCAGGGCTGTTTTCCCGCTGAAGCGCCAGAGTGCGTCGGCGACGAAAATGTTGGAAACATAAGTCCCCTCCTGATAGCCGTGGCTCGGGCTCCACTCCTGACGCGAATAAAGCAGTGTGGTCCTGAGTTTTTTGTTCCAATGGATTTCCGCATCCGCGCTTATGTCCATCCACATCATCCTCTTTGAGCCGTCATCGGTCTGCGACTGATCAATGGTGCCCGCATAGGAGCAGTTGGCGTGAAGGACAGCATATTCGCTGCGGGAGCGCCTGGCCGTATAGAAAAGATCGGCCTGGAATGCCGACTCGCCGACTACATTGACCTGATAGGGATTGAGGTTGGCAAGCATATAGGTATAATGCCTCGTGAGCGACGGAAGGTAGTTGAGGGCATTGCCCGTTCCGCTGCCGTACAGGGAAATCATTGTCCCCATATGGTCGAGTATCCTGAATGTCGCCGAGGCGCTGAATGCGTTGTAGTCATAGATTGCCTCGGCGTAGATGGCAGCTCCCGTATGGGCATTCGATACGCTCGGAGATGCGATATCCTTTCCCTTCGAGGCATACTCAGCCTTGAGAGAAAGTGCATCCCAACCGAAATTGAGTGCTGCCGAATACATGTTAAGATTGGGCGAAGTCAGCCCCATCGTACTGAAATCCAGGAACGGGTCCTCATCGAGGGACTCATACCTGTTGACGAAACTTCCTTCCAAGGAAAGCAGGACCGAATCCCAATTCAGAAGATTGTCAATGTTGAACACCATATTGGCTCCCCTGACTTTGGACGAAGCATAGTCGCTGTAGAGCCTCGGACAGCCGCTCATCGCCTTGAGAGTCAACCAATCGGCAGGACTGAACGATACGCTCAGGCCCTCGACCGAATTGTTGAAACCGAGATGGCGGTCCTCATAAGAACGGAAAACGAGTCCATTGCCCCACTGATCATAGATGTCTCCGATGTGGGCCGTAAAACCGTCTCCGGTCCAGCGGATATACTTGGAGCCGAGCATAAACTGTTTCGGATCGCCGATGGTTCCGATTTCATATCCGTACAGGGCAGGAAGATAGGCCTCGACCTGCATTCCTGCGGAAAATTTCCCGCAGCTGTAGTCCATCTTGAGATAGTCGTTGGCGCCGAAGCGGTCTTCAGGTGCATGCACGCCCAGCCCATTGTCCTGAAAATACCATATATTGTTGGACTCAAGGCTCGCCGAAAACACACCAATGCCGGTCTGGGCACTGGAAACAGTCCAGGACACCAGACCGGCGATGGCAAGGATAGTCAATCTAACGTTTTGACGCATAACTCTCTACATACTTCCTCATACCTTCCTCGATATCGACGTGCTTTACTTTGATGGTTTCGCACTTCTTGACCGCCTTCATCGGGGTCTTGCTCCTTACGGTGTTGTTGGTGCGTCCGAAAATGCCGTTGGCCGAGCCGATGCCGGCTGACTTGGCTGACTTGACGGAAGCGGTCTCTACCGGAGGGACATCGGTATCCTCGTCAGACCATCCCTTCGTAAGGAGGAGAGGAGTAACCGTAGTATAGTCAGGAATATAGCCGTAGATACCGTAGAACTGCATAGCATTCAGATAGTAAGGTACATCCTGATATACAAACGGATTGACAGTGAGGGTAGCCTTGTCATCGGAAACGGCAACAGGGAAATCGGCATTCTCGTAGTTTTCGTTGATGCTTACGTAGCCTGTTCCGGAGGAGATGTCATATCCTGCAAGATAAAGCGTTGCAGTAACGGACTTGAGAGGATAGAACCTTACCTGGTTGATTGGTGCGACTACAGAACCGTCGTCCTTCACCTCGAGATACCACTTCGGGCCGCAGTCCCAGATCATCGACTCGATGTCATAGCCGTTGTAGGAGTCGCTTATGAAGAGGTCAAAAGGACTCACGGTATCGTAATAATAACCGTTGGACTCATAGCCGAAGCCCATGCAGAGAAGACGGTTCTGGCCCTTGAGCTTGGCATTGAACTCGTCAACCTCCTGCTTGAACTGGTCATAAAGGGCATCTACCTGCGCCTCATCCAGTCCAGCCATTTCCTTGTATGTATCATATACGGATGCAGGAAGGGTTTCAGGATATGTGAATCCGCCGGAGATAGTCACCTTGCAGTTCTTTACGCCCTCGTCGGTGACATTGCCGTACCAGTCGGTCGAAGCGACTCCGGCGCTCATTGTCCACTCGCCGAGAAGGTCCTTGAAGAGCGGAGAATCCACAGCTGCCTTTGCAGGCTCCCTGTCGGTAGAGTTTACTGCAGTGGCAGAAGGGTTCTCGTCAATGTTGTTTGATGTAGCCTCTTCATTGTAGGCAAGGACGGCAAGACGTGTCTCTGCGTCAGGCATTGAGGTGAACATCACGTTGAGTCCCTCGTCAGAGTTGATGAGCGCTACCTCGTCCTCTGTGAAGGAGTTGCCGTATTCCACGATATTGTTGTAGGTATATCCGCTGTTGAACATCATGCCGAACTCCCTTTCGTAGTTGGCGGCATACATTGCGGACACTGCATCCTTGCTGGTACACTTGACGTTGAACCAAACCTCATACGGAGAAGTTTCCCCTGTATCAGGATTGCTGATGGCCTTGACCTCCACTTCAGGTGCAGGCATAGTCTTGGCAGTTGTGGAAACGATTTCGTGATAGAACTTCTGGGTGGTACCCGTTGCGTCTCCCATAGCGGTAAGGAGGACGTGGAAATCAGACTCCGGATCTACATAATAGAACAGGTCGGTAAGATCAAACTTCTGCTTTGCCTGAAGGGTCATAGAGCCGCTATACCATCCGAAGTATGAAGTAACTGCCCACTGGAGATAATCTTCATTGCCGTCAAGATACTCAAGGAACGTCTGATATGTACCCTCGTCGAGTACCATTACGCAATACTGATATACATTGGAGTCAGGAGAAATGGTGATAGTACCATTGACGGCACCCATTTCAGCCTGGATGTCCACATTGGCATCAAGGAGAGCCGGAGGGTCAAGCACAATCAGGCGGCGTGTGAAGTATCCAGTCCAGAAGTCGTCTTCAGGATAGCTAGGGTCGCAATTTTCGGCTGCAAGAGGGCCCCAGCCGCCGCCCTGACCGTCGAGATACTCCCAATAAGCGTCATAGTCGAAAAGAGGCACAAAATAACCGCCCTCGTTCATACCCCAAGGGTTGTCCTCAGCCTCTCCCCAGGCGAACTCTCCTGCAGCATAAATGATAGGCTCTCCAGGGACAAACGGAGTATGGAGCAAATCGGTCGTAGGTTCACCGGTCCAAGGGTCCATTACCTCGACCTCGACATTGTCGGAGTTGAAGACAAGTGTCACGTCCTCAAGAGTGCTCTGCTGGCCATTCTGGATAAGTGCGGTTGCATCATCCTGTGCACGCCAGCCGCCCTTGCTTGAAAGATAGAAAGGAAGGGATCCGACGTTGTAGCGGATTGCGTGGCCGGCATCCTTTACGCTCTGCGGGACTTTGATATGGAACTTGAATCCGTCAGGATACTTCTCGACCACAGTGAAGGTCTCTACATAGTCCAAAGTGGTCACCTCTACCTTGAGGAGGTCCTTGAAGAAACTTTCCTCGGACTCTTTGAATGCGAAGACAACGGTGTAGGTGCTCTGCGGGGAAAGACCGCGTACAGTGACAGTGTTCTCACCGTCGGCAAGGTCACCGGTGGTGCCGGTTGCAAAAAGGACCTGTGGATCCTCCACGAGCTCATCTCCGGAAGGGAAAGAAAGACAGGCGTATCCGGTAAGACCGCTGGTCTTCAGGACAATCTCTGCTGAAAGAAGGTCCGGGGTCACCTTGACCGCCGAGGCTTCGGGTTCAACAACTGCAGGAACTTCCGGCTCCTTATTGTTGTCCGGATCGGTCGGTTCCTCATTTTTCTGACATCCTGCAAGGAAGGCCAGAATGATACCCCCCCCGACAAGGAGGGAAAGGATTGATTTTTTCATACTGATATTATTGAACAGTGATAATCCGCATAGGGTCATTCAAACAGGCGTCAACTTGTTGAGCGGCAAAATTAAGAATTTCATTCATAATATCAAAAATTTTCAACATTATTTTTAACTTTGCATACATTAATGACTTACGTACGTCTATTGTTGCATTTTATATAATATAACAATAGTTTTATCGACAAATTGATTACAATTTATTATCAAAATTAATACACATCATTATTCATTATTTGTATGAAACGGTTTATTCTGCTTTCCATTCTCCTTACCGCAGGATTCGCAGCATCCGCGCAGATCCCTTCCGCCAAACTGGAAGACCGCACCGGCCGCGAAATCCTTTCGTCGTCGATTGTTGACGGTGAGACCCCGGCTGTCATATCTTTCTGGGCAGTGACCTGCGACCCTTGCATCCAGGAGCTCGATGCCATCTGCGAGGCTTTTGAAGAATGGCAGGAGCAGGCAGATTTCAGGATCATCGCGGTATCCACCGACGACGTCCGCCATATGGCAAAGGCGAAGGCCCTGACCAAGGGGCACATGTGGGACTGCTTCACGCTGCTCTTCGACCCCAACAATGATTTCAAGAGAGCGATGAACGTGGTGGACACTCCGCAGGTGTTTGTCATCGACAGTGAGGGAAAGATTGCCTATTCCCACACGGGCTACAATCCGGGAAGCGAAAAAGAGATTCTTGAAGCCCTGAAGAAGGTCCAATAGGCTATTTTCGGGTGATTTGTTCAGTTTATGCCCCGGATGCAGCCGCATTCGGGGATTATTTCGTAAATTGCGGGTTCCGGAGGATTCCCCGGGGAAAAAGACGTGAAAATGGGACATGAACCGAAAATCGTCCTCCTTACCGGAGGGAGCAGCGGCATCGGAAGGGCCACTGCGGATATGCTGGCGGAAAAAGGCGGAATGATTGTATATAAGGCCTCGAGAAAGGCAAGGGGCCCCATCAATGAGTACATGGACAGCGGAGGCATGACCATTCCGCTTGCCCTGGATGTCAACGATGAGGCGGCCGTCCGTGCGGCTGTGGACAGGATTGTCCGCGAACAGGGCAGGATTGATGTGCTTGTGAGCAACGCGGGCAACGGCATCGGAGGCGCGGTGGAAGACACTTCCGACGGGGAGGCAAGGTACCAGTTTGAGACCACTTTCTTCGGCTCGATGAATATGGTCAGGGCATGTCTCCCGGTGATGCGCACCCGCGGAAGCGGGAAAATCATTCTCGTAGGTTCCGTGGCATCGTTCATCCCTCTCCCATACCAGGCCTATTATTCTGCGGCGAAGTCAGCCCTCCTGTCCATGGCAAGGTCGCTTTCTCTTGAGCTGAAGGGTACCGGGGTAAGTTGCGGATGCATCCTTCCGGGCGATGTAAGGACGGGGTTCACGGCCAACAGGAAGATGACCGCGAAGGCACAGGAAAGCAGTTCGCCCTACCATGAAGCCACCCTGCGGTCGATATCCAAAATGGAGCGGGACGAGCAGTCGGGGATGCCCCCGGAGGCAATCGGCAAGGTCATAATGCGCCAGATCCGCAGGAAAGGCAAAGTGAGGACAAGCGTGATTCCGGGATTTGGCTACAAGCTCATCGGGCTTGCATGGAAAATCCTCCCTGAAAGATTTATCCTGTGGATAGTCGGACTGCTCTATACGTAGTTTCAGCCGTGCAAAAGGTTCTCTGCCCCGTGCATTGGACGGCAGGGATATGCGTTAATTGATTATTGATTGGGAATGGGAAACGGGTTGAAGACAACAGCAGCAATGATCCTGGTCATGCTCTGCGCAGCAATCTCAGCCGCAGCGCAGACTACCAGGGTCAAGGGAAGGGTTACCGATGCTTCCGACGGCAGCGGCATCCCTTTCGCGGCCGTTTTCTTCAAAGACACGACAGTGGGCACGACCACCGACCTTGACGGATATTATATCCTTGAAGCCAGGGACATCGGCACCCCCGTAATATGCGTGCAGATACTCGGATACGAATCCCTGGAGCGCAGTATATCCCTCCACCGCTACAACAGGGAGGACTTTGAGCTTACGATGACCGGCCAGCGGCTCAATGCCGCACTTGTCAAGCCGGACAACCGGCGGATGAAACGCATCCTGCGCAACATCGACGCCAACCGCGACCGCAACAACCCCGAGAAGAGGGATGCGTACAAATGCGGCATTTACAGCAAGATGGAGCTCGACCTGTCAGACCCCGGAGAAGCCCTGCTCAAAAACACACTGCTGAAGGAAATAGATTTCATTTCCGACTATATGGACACCTCTGCGCTGTCCGGAAAGCCATACCTGCCGGTGCTGATCTCTGAATCGAGGGGTACAAGATACCACACCTCCAGCCCGTCTTCAGACAGGGAGATACTCCACGCCAGCCGCATCTCCGGAGTCAATAAAGACAATCTGCTCCAGCAGTTCACCGGCAGCATGCAGCTCAGGGTAAATATGTACGACACCTTCCTGGATGCGTTCAATGTGAAAATCCCGTCCCCGATTGCGGCGGGAGGCAATGCCTTCTACGACTATTATCTCATTGACAGCCTGAACATTGACGGGCGCAAGACATACTACATCCGTTTCCATCCCAACAAACTTTTCACCTCACCGGTGCTCGACGGGGAGATGAAAATCGATACTGGGGACTGGGCTTTGGTGGAATTTCACGGAAGGCTTGTCAAGGACAGGAACATCAACTGGATAAAGGACCTCATCCTCGATTTCGAATACCGGAGGCTTCCGGACGGGACCTGGTTCTACAAAAAGGACCGTTTCCACGCGGAGTTTTCCCTCGACCTGACCGAATGGAGCGATATTCTCTCCTTTCTCGGTACACACGAAATCCACTATCTCAACCCGGTCTTCGAGCGGCCTACGGAAGAAGAGGCTGCCGCGCTGAAGCATTATGTGACGGTGGAAAGCGGTGCCAATGACAAAAGCGAAGAATACTGGGAAAGCGAGAGGCCATATGAGCTCTCCGAGAAGGAAAAGGGAATCTATGCAATGGTGGACTCCATCAAGACCACAAAGACATACAGGATTGCATACGGCATCGGGGAATCCCTGGCAAACGACCACATAAGCCTTGGGAAAGTAGCCTACGGCCCAATATTCAACACATTGAGTTTCAACAGCACGGAAGGTCTTCGCGTCAGCCTGGGGCTGCGCACCACCCCATCGTTCTCGAAGAAGACGAGGCTTTCCGGCTACGGTGCCTACGGATTCAAGGACCACAGGTTCAAGGGAGGCGGGAGCATCGAGTACCTGTTCAGCATGGACCCGTTCCGCAAACTGACGCTTTCCGGCAAGAGCGATTTCATCCAGCTCGGAAGGGGCAACGGCCAGTACCGCGATAACAGCATCCTCCGCTCTGTCCTCACCAAGCAGAAGGGCATGAGGAAGAGTCCGGTGGAGGAATTCGTGCTCAAATACCAGCACGAATGGCCATCCGTTGTCAACAGCACGTTCTCCCTCGAGACAAGACGCATTTTCAGCAATGAGTTCGTGCCGATGTTCACCCCGGACGGCTTGGAAATCAGCAGCGTACAGATGACGCAGGCCCATCTGACCAACCGCTTCTCATGGAAGGAAAGCGTCTCAAGGGGCGATTTCAAGAAGGAATACCTGTTTACCAAATACCCTATCGTCACTCTCGATGTCATGGGTACGGTAAAGGGGGTACTCAATGACTACGGTTACGTAAGGACCGAACTGACCGCCGATTACAGGCTTCCCCTGCCGCCTGTCGGACACTCACGCTTCACTGTCAACGCAGGATTCATCACCGGCACGGTGCCATACCCGTTCCTGAAGCTTCACGCGGGCAACTCGTCATACATATTCAGCAGGACCTCGTTCTCCTGCATGAATTACTACGAATTTGCCTCGGACAGATGGGTTGAGCTGTTCTACGAACACAATTTCGGAGGCTTCTTCCTCGGACACATCCCGCTTCTGAAGAAGCTGGACCTCAGGGAAGTATTCTCATTCAAATGCGCCTGGGGAAGCCTTTCCGGACGCAACAACGGCAAGCTCGGCTCGCCTTACGCACAGGATGCCCCGATGCTCTTCCCCGCCGGAATGGACTCGCTCGAAAAGCCGTACTCCGAAATCGGATTCGGCATCACCAACATTCTCAACGTACTGAGGGTTGACGCAATCTGGAGGCTTACCCACCGCTATGTGGACCTGCCTGACGGCACGCGCACCAGGGCAAGCAACCTCTTCGACATCAACATCGGTCTTGAGATTGATTTCTGATCAAGCAATCTTCAGAACGAAAAGACGTATCCTACGCCCACATTGATCCTGTCGGACTTCAACGTCACGGAAGGCACCTTCAGGACGGTTCCCTCCTTGTTGGAATCGATTTCCCTGTCCATGCACCTGTCGTAGAGGCAATAGAGCTTGATTGCGCTCCTGGCGTCCAGAAGCCATTCCACGCCGGCTTCCGCCCTCCACCTGTTGACATACACATCGTTGTGCCCCTCCCATACAGCCTGCCCGAACAGTTCACTGTCAAAAGACTCCCCGCTCCACTTCGGACCGTTCAGTGCCACCTTCATCTCGCACAGGGCATAAGGCTCGAACGGGGCATTGTAGAACTTGTATGCCACCTTGAGGCGGGTGCGCGACTCAAGCAGGAACTTTGTCTTCTGGAACTCGTTGATGTCCTTGGTGCGGTATGTCCCCTGCACCCTTTCACGAAGCGATAGCCTCCACGGTCCATATTTGAGAGTTGCCATGAGACCGGCCGTCCCGCGATGGCGCCAGTCAGTGTAGCCGATGCCCCCGTCAGTAGTCTTTGCCACTGCAATGGCATTGTACTCCAAGTCAGATTTGAGCCATTTGCATATCTTGTACGAAAGACCGACTCCGGTATATGAGCGGTCGAACGAGAAATCTCCGCCAAAGCGGAGCTCCTCATTGGCATACAGATGCAAGCCCCTGGTTATCTTGTAGTCTGCCTCTGCGGATACCCTTGTCCCGAATAGCGTTCCCTCTTCATTTTCCTGGCCGCGGGCAGATGAGAGCGGCAGGATGACGGCAAAAAGAGCCGCAAATATCATTTCCCTTTTCATAAGCCTATCCCAAAAAGTCCTTTTCCTTTGTCAGATTGTCGATTGTATTGCGTTTGCCCGGCTCGGTACGGTATGTCACCTTCACGAAAGCCGAGTCCTTTAGGAAGTCCACGGAGCCTATTTCAATCTCCTCCACCTTTATGCCTGTGCGCTTTTCGATGTCGGCTATGAGTTCCGCCCTCTTTTCAGGCACAATCAGGTCGATGCGGTCATAGGTGATGAGCTTGGTCGAGCGGTCCTTGATGAAACTGCGCGACTCCAGGAACCAGATGAGGCCGATGAGGAGCAGGTTCACGAGCAGAAGCTCGGCATACGAGATATTGAGCGCCAGACCGTTGATGACAGATACGGCTATGATTATGAACAGATATGTCATCTCCCTTACCGGGACTGTCTCGGTCCTGTACCTTATCATCCCGAAAATCGCGAAGAGTCCCAGGGCAAAGCCTATCTGCATCTTGACGTTTTCCATCACGAAAAGCAGCAGGAACATCGCGGACGAGAAGATCATGAATGTAAAGAAATAGTCCCTCCTGTGGCTTTTGCGGTAATAGAAAAAGCCCACTATTATGAGGGAGACCAGCAGGTTGAAGCCGAAATTGAGCAGCAGGTGCATTACACTCTGCGGGTCGAAAAGAGGGATCCCGAGAAATGTGGCCGTCTCCCTGACCTCATAGCCGAATTCCGCCGCAATCGACGGGTCAAAATCCGAAAATGCGCCCGAAAGCGTATCTGCCGCCTCCACGGACATATTCTGCGCTGCCGAGAAAGGAACTGTAATGTTCAAAAGGTTCATATCAATCTTGTATTTGTCATTTTTTCAACATATCTGATGCGCTGCTTGAAGCGTCCCCTTGACACTCCCGGCTCCGTGAGGGCCACAGCGAAGCAGTATTTGCTTATCCTCGCGGGGAATACGCGGTGCTCCAGCAGGATCCCCTTCATCTGCGAGGCAGCCCTGCCGTCCTGCTTGAGCTCGATTATCACGGCATCCGCAAGGGCAGCCTGCGAGCTGTGACGGAAATTGGTGAAAGCCAGGCAGGTATCTATGGTGAGCCTCTCTGTCCCCGCCGGATTGACCAGGGTTATTCTCCTGAACGATGTACCGGCTTCCGGGGAGAGCTGCGTGGCAGTCCACCAGGAATGGGATGCAAGGTACTCAGCCGCTCCGGCAGACCGCCCGAAGTCCATCACCGCATCGGAAGGTATTGCAGTGCGTTTTTTCTTTGTGCGGCCGCGGTTGTTCTTGTGCTTGATTTCCAGGAAGGTCTCCCCTGTCATATATGTGCGCACACGGACTTTCTCCCTGACCTTCCTGCCGCTGTGATGCATACGGTACATCTCAAGGCCGGGGGTGTCGTAATAGACCGAATCATAGTCCTGCACCCTACTTCCGCATATTTCGAAGACACGGTATCCCGCCGCAGATGCATCCTGGAGTATCTCCACAAGCCTCCGCTCAGTGGTCACATACTTGGTGTCGATGCGGTTCATAAGACGTATGGAGTCCATCTCCGCAAGGGTGATGGGACTCATCGATGCAATGGCGGGAAGATGTTCGAAATCTATGTGCGTCATTTTTCCACTATATATTCGAACACCTTGATTGTCTTGAGCTTGCCGTTTGGCAGATAATTGTACTGCTTCTTCTTGGTACCGTCCTCGTTGTACTCGTATTTGCGGATGAGCTGGGGCTTGTCGCGGTCGTCGTAATATACCTCTTTCACAATCCTGCCGTTGTCCCCGTACTCGTAGGTCTCACGCCATTTCTGGCCGTAGCTTGCATACTCTATCTCCTCAATCTTGCGTCCTTCCGAATCGTAGGTCGTCACCCTGTCGAGCCAGCGTGTCTTTGTCTTGGCATCCGTATTCCATTCCTTTATGGTCATATTGCGGCGCGCCTCCCTTTTGGCGAGTTCGGCTTCGGTGAGATTCTGCGCGGACGCGGCGGCGCATACTGAGAAAATGAAAAACAGTGCAATGAAGAATCGTTTCATATCTTATTGTTTTATAATCTGTTATTGATTGCTGTCCTGGTCAGCGGGCATTCCGCGCGCCGAAAGTGAATCCACGATTGAGGCAAACGCCTTTCCGAGCGAATCGAGCTGCGGAAGGTACTCGGGGCTGATCGGGTCCGCAGCCGGGGACTCCATGGTAAGCGGATTGATCGGGGTGCCGTTTTTCCATACCCTGAAATCGAGATGCGGCCCTGTGGCAGTACCGGTCATGCCCACATATCCTATCACCTGTCCCTGGCTCACCCTCTGGCCTACCTTCAGGCCTGAAGCATACTTGGAAAGATGCATATAGGAGGTGGTATAGACCGAATTGTGACGGATCTTGACTGTATTTCCCCCGCCTCCGGCCCAGCCCTTGCTGATGACTGTCCCGTCGCCGATGCTCATCACCGGAGTACCTGTCGGAGCAGCATAATCGACTGCCGTATGCGGCCGCACGGTACCGTGGACAGGGTGTTTCCTGTGGTAAGAAAAGCCCGAGGAGATGCGTTTGAACTGGAGCGGGGCCTTCAGGAAAGCCTTGCGCAGGCTTTCCCCGTCCGGCGCCCAATAGAGGTTGCCCCCGTCCCCGGTGTCGAGCCTTATTGCCGGAATATCCTTATCCCCGCGCGAGAAAAGCGAATAATGGATTGCGCTGATGTCGATGATTTCCCCCTCACACACCCTCTCGTCATAGATTACCCTGAAGCGGTCGCCGTCCTGGAGACCGAAGAAATCGACAGTCCAGGCATAGATGTCCGACAGGTCAAGAATCAGCTGCACCGGCGCATCGGCAGCCTTCATATCGTTCCAGAGCGAAGAATGGATGGTGACATCAGCAAACCGGTGGAGGGTGTCAACCTGCCGTGAAGCCGTCCAGGCGCCATATGGCTCCGTGCAGCGGAAAACGGTCATATCCACCCTGTTGTTGTCATATATCAGGTAGCTCAGCTTCCCGATGCTGTCGGGACCGGAGGTATAGTAGGCGTGGATTGCATTGCCGGAGCGGAGCTTGCGCATATCGAACACGCTGTCGCTCGCTGCAGCAAGCTCCATTGCACCGCCCTGGTCCATTCCGAGCCTGCGGAGCATGGTGGCAAACACTTCCCCGTTCTTTACGGCACCGTCCGCACAATAGAATGAATCGGTACAGAATCCGAGCGGATAGACCGTGTCCTTCTTTTCGGACGGTTCCTCCAGCGACGGCGCCTTCCTGAAATTGCAGGACTGGCCCAGGAAAAGGGCGGATACAAAGACGGCTACCAGTGTTATTGCTCTCATAAAAAGGGATCGGTCAGTTGTTGTAACAATTCCGAAATGCTAATTTAATAAAAATATAACAAAATGCTTCATTCTTGCTAACTTTGCACTTGCAAAACGCGACTTTATCATGGAGATAACACCTATAGCTGACTTCCGCTGTCCCCTGACCTCAAAATTCGGTGTCCCGCGCCAAAGCGGGGTTGTGCCGGATCTGGAGGGGACCATCGTATTCAGGCCGGAGTTCCGCTGCGACGATGCTCTCCGGGGCATTGAAGGGTTTGAGTACCTGTGGATTATATGGGAGTTCTCCGGGGCGGTCAGGAAAGGGTCGGAATACCGGCAGGATAGACCCGGATGGCAGCCGACAGTCCGTCCGCCGAGGCTCGGAGGCAATACAGCGATGGGTGTTTTCGCCACACGCTCCCCGTTCAGGCCCAACAGGTTGGGGCTGTCCTCCGTAAGGATTTCGTCCATTGGGCACGGCACTCCGGAGGGGACCGTCATCCGGGTCAGCGGCGCCGACCTTATGGACGGGACACCAATCTATGACATAAAGCCGTATGTGGCTTACTCTGATGCCCATCCCGGGGCCGGATGCGGATTTACCGATACGGTGCAGTGGGAGCCACTGGAGGTGTTTTTCCCGGAGCATCTGCAGGTTGCGGCAGCACGACTCGCAGGGCAGGAAAGCATCGCCGCCATCCGGGGACTTCTCGCCCAGGACCCGCGCCCGCGATACCACCACGACCCCGGCCGCATCTACGGGATGCCGTACGGGCATATGGACGTGCGTTTCCGCGTGGAAGGAGGGAGAGTGCTGGTTACAGACATCAAAAAGATTTGAGATATGGTTCCGAAAGATCCCGCCATGCTTGTGAGCTGGCTCAACATGAAGATGAGGGACGAAGGAGTGTCCTTCGGAGAACTGTGCTGCAGGGAGGACCTGGACATGGAAGAAGTCTCTTCCCGACTCAAGGCCTCCGGATACTGCTATGATCCCGATTCAAAGAGGTTCAGATAGACACCCGCAGGGAGGTACAGACAGGCAAATTGTCTATATTATGGTCCAATTTGTCCATATTTGACAATTATTTCGTATTTTTGGAAATACTAAACTCTGGACCTTGATGAAAAGAACCCTATTGACGGCCGCAATCGCCGTTTTTATGACACTGGTATCCATGACGGAAGCCAGGGCTCAGTTCGGTATCTATATCGGATACCAGGCTGCACGATACACCGACAACGGCAAGATTGACGACAAGCCTTTCAACGGAGTCCGCCTGGAGATGGACTACACATGGATGTTCGGCAAATATTTCGGCACGGGAATCGGCGCCGGATATTCTTTTGACACGAGGGACAACGGGTCCTATTCATTTCCGGGAGAGGTTCTCGCCAATTTCTCTACACAGGAACAGTATGTCTATATCCCGCTCAAGCTGAAGGTCAACCTGCCCATCAGCGGGGACATCGCACTTGAAATTTCCGGAGGGCCATCGCTCTCCTATGCACTTGCCGGCTCCGACACGTTCGATTTCACCCAGGGGCTGGAAAATCCGCTGAGTTTCACCTACGATATGTACGCCGACCGCATCGAATCGGACGACCTCCCTTCTTATGTGATTGATGTGCTCAACAGCAGCCTCGAAAAGAGCAGGTACGAAAGGTTCGGAATCGACATGACGGCAGGTGCCGGGCTCAGGATTTCCAAGAATGTCAGGATTGAAGGTGCAATGTCCTGGTACATGACCAACCAGCTCAAGAAATCGGCCGGGGGCAAGCTCAGCCGCAGGCTGTGGACGGCGGGAGTATCATTCCTGTTTTAGGAATCTTCCGTCATCATTTCTCACTTCCTTCTCCGGAGTCATGCCCCTGCAGTTCAGGGCAGGAGAATGTCGGCCAACTCCGTAAATGAGCCCGCCCTGACAAGCTTAGGATGGTCAAACTCCTCCGTCTTTTCGTGCTCCCAGGTAATCCTGAAAGGGATGAAGATCCCGCTGCCTCCAAGATCGAGCACAGGCTTTATGTCAGATTTGAACGAATTGCCCACCATCAGGAATTCTTCAATCCTGATACCCTCACGGGCACATATCCGGGCATATTCATCCGCATTCTTGTCGGACACTATCTCCACAAGGTCAAAAAAATCCGAAAGTCCCGACCTTTCGACCTTGATTTTCTGGTCAAGAAGGTCTCCCTTTGTGAGAAGTATCATCCTGTAGCGGCCCGAACGTCTTATCGCCCCGAGAGTCTCCCTCACCCCGGGCATCGGATTGCAGGGATTGCGCAGAATCGAAAGGCCGGCATCCAGTATGCGTGCGGTCATATCGCCGTCAAGGCTTCTTCCGGCAAGGGATACGGCTGTAGATATCAGGCTGATGGTAAAGGCTTTGGCTCCGTATCCGAGGGTAGGCATATTGGCCTCTTCCATTTCATAGAGCCTTGCCGACAACTCATCTTCCGTACCATATTCCTTCAGCACCTCCGCCCACCTGCTTTCCGCCTCGCGGAAAAGGGGTTCATTTTCCCACAGCGTGTCGTCCGCATCAAACGCCACTGCCCTTATATTTTCAAATCTCCTGTCCATTATTGTTTCAAGCATGCGGCTGACAAAAAAGGGAGCTTTTCAGTCAACCCCGGTTCAAAAAACGGACGGGCCGCCTCTGTGGCAGTCCGTCCTTATACCTGTGGCGACAGAAACTACTTCTGGCGGCTCTTGTATCTCTGGTAGAATTTATCAACACGGCCGGCGGTGTCAACAAGCTTGACTTTGCCAGTGTAGAACGGGTGAGAAGTGTTGGAAATCTCGACCTTTACAACCGGGTACTCAACTCCGTCAACCTCGAGGGTTTCCTTTGTGGTTGCGCAAGAGCGTGTGATGAACACGGTGTCGTTTGACATATCCTTGAAAGCTACAAGACGGTAGGTTTCGGGATGAATTCCTTTTTTCATATTATCAATTATTAATGTAATTTCATTTACAGACAGCAAATTTAGTCATTCTTCATCTGAAATGCAAGTTTTTTCTTGAAAAAACCACGGAATATAAACAGGATCCTACAGATAATCGTCGAAATACAATGTCACCTTGTCCATCAGATGCACCCTGTCCTTGCCGAGGACATTGTGCTCGGCGCACGGATAAGGAAAATAGTCCACCCTGACATTGTTTTTGATGCATTCACGGATAAAGCTGAGGCTGTGCTCCCATACCACGGTATTGTCGATTGCACCCTGGCAGATAAGGAGCTTTCCCTTGAGGTCCGCGGCCTTGCCGATAAGGCTTGTGAGGGCGAATCCTTCCGGATTGGTCTCCATGGTGTCCATATAACGCTCGCCGTACATGATCTCATACCACTTCCAGTCGATGACAGGCCCGCCGGCGACACCCACCTTGAATGTCTCAGGATAATTGGTCATCAGGGAGATTGTCATGAAGCCGCCGTAGCTCCATCCGTGCACTCCGATGCGGTCTGCATCCACCCACGGAAGGCTCTTGAGCATATTGACGCCCACCATCTGGTCAGCCATTTCCGCCTGTCCGCACTGACGGTGGATTGCCTGCTCGAAGTCACGGCCCCGGTTTTCCGTTCCGCGGTTGTCCTGGACATAGACCACATAGCCCTTCTGCGCCATATACTCCTCCCACATGCTGATGCCTCCGAGCCAGGAGTCCTGGACCATCTGCGAGTGCGGACCGCCATAGACATAGACCACCACAGGATATTTGCGGGAAGGGTCAAAGTCCTTCGGCTTGTAGAGACGGTAATAGTTGTCGTATGCGCCGTCGGCGGAAGGAACGGTCCCGAACAGGATTTCTCCCGTGGAATAATCCTTGAGCGGATCCTCTGATTCAAAGGACAGGACCACGTCTGCAGGCTTGGCAGTACGCCTTACAGCCCATCTGCGCGGCACGTTGAAGGAAGACCAATAGTCGAAGAACAGGCTTCCGTCGGTACTGAAGGTGATATTGTGCCAGCCCTCTTCGGAAGTCATGCGCTGCGGTGCCCCGATTTTTGAATTCTGCACGCTGGCAGCCTTGCGGCCGCGTCCCGGGGTCACGCTGACCTTGAAAAGGTGGTTCTCGACCGGAGATACTTCGGCAGAGGTATAATAGACATCGTTGCCGAATACTCCCGCGATGGCGACGTCGGCATCGCATGGGGTAAGCCTGCGGACTGAGCCGAGGGTATCGCAGAGATAGAGGTTGCGGTAGCCGTCACGGTTGTTGGTCCGGTAGATGAAATGGTAGCTGTCGCCGATGAAGTAAAGGGCATCGAGCGGCTCCACATATTTGTCGCTGTCTTCCGTAAGGATTGTCTTTACGAATGATCCGTCATCAGTACGGTACATATTGAGCCTCATATGCTTCTGGGTACGGTCAAGCACCTGGATGAAGATGTGCCTGCCGTCCGGGGCCCAAGAGATGTTGGTCAGATAGCGGTCCGGGCCGAAGTCGTCGGCCTTGACATAGACCGTATTGCCGGTGGCAGTGTCGAAAATGCCGAGGCTTATGCGCTCGGATTCCATCCCGTTCATAGGATATTTGATGTTCCTGAGACTTCCTGTGCGGGTATTGATGTCGAGAAGCGGGAAATCGGTGACAAGGCTTTCGTCCTTGCGGTAGAAGGCAAGCATGGTGCGGTCGCCGGACCAGAAGATGCCTCCGTCGATACCGAACTCATTGCGGCTCACGGTCTGTCCGTAGGTGATGTTGTCATCCCCGCTGATTGCAACCGGATGTTCCTCCCCAGCGCAGTCGATCCAGTAAAGGCTGTGTCCCCTTGTCACAGCTTCATTCTGCGGTGCAGGCTCTGCAGGAGTGTCAGTTACTGCCTTGCCGGAATCCTTTTCAGGATGGGCAAGAAGGTCATATGCATCGGCGTAATTGCCCCAGGAAGGGTACAGTTCACGCGAGAGCACGGCCTCTTCAATTGTGATTGTTTTTCCGTCGGACGGGCCGGCGGGATGGGTTGCGATGACTCCCGTCTGCGCAAAGGCAGCAGTACCGGTGACTGCAAGAAAGGCAGCCAAAAGTGCTTTTTTGGTTTTCATATCGTGTTATGTGCTTATCGTCAGCTATTTTCCTACAGGGACAACTCACCGTCGGTCTCGCTCTTGAACGCATGGGTGGACTTGACAGGCTCTGCAGCCTGCACTGATTCGATGCGGTCAACCACGGTCTTCTGCATCCCCCTCCACGGCAATGCCCCGAGATACTCCTTGTAGTGAAGCTCGACGGTGCGCCCGCTCAGGTGCATGAGGGAATCGGCAAGAGCCTCGTTCTCAACCGAAAACTCGAAGATATACGAAGCAATGGACGAACCGTTTGCCGTACCGCCCTTGAATCCTGACTGGATGAGGCGGCCCTCATAGGTCTTGAAAACATAGCCCTTGAGCATAAACTGGTTGAGCTCCCCGGACTTTACGCCCTCGCCGAAAACGAAGAAAAACTTGAAATAGCCGAATCCCGCAGCGGCGAGGACAAGGATAAGGGCTATTGTCGAAATGACTTTTGTCTTGGTTGTCATAATGCCGATTTTTTATTGGCAGGGAACCGGAAGCGTCCGCAATACGGGCGCAAACGGTCCGGGCCGGATGCAAAAAAAAGGTGGTGTGCCGGAAAACACACCACCCTAATCATAAGGCGGCGTTTCCGCCACCCGTTGTACTGGGTAGGAGAATCGAACTCCTATTGCGAGATTGAGAATCTCGAGTACTAACCGTTATACGAACCCAGCATCTTGCGTTTTGGGATTACAAAGGTAGTCATTTTTTCCTATCTTCCAAACATTTCCCAAAACTTTTTTCAAGAAAGCCTCTGTTTTGCGTATTCGACCGTCAGATTGAATGTCTTTTTCCTCGAGGAAGGTGCATCAAACATCGCGTCGGTCATGATCTTCTCGCAGATTGACCTCAAGCCGCGGGCCCCCAGGCCGTTGCTGATGGCCGTGTCCACAATCAGCTCCTTCACCCCGTCCTCAATGACCAGCTTGATGCCGTCCATCTCAAACATCTTCTCGTACTGCTTGAGCACCGCATTCTTCGGCTCGGTAAGAATCCTCAGGAGGGCCTCCCTGTCAAGATGGTCAAGGTAGGTGATGACGGGCAGACGGCCGATAATCTCCGGGATGAGTCCATAGCCGCGGAGGTCCATCGCATCCACATACTGAAGGAGATTGTCCTTGTCGATTTTCTGCTTTTGGGCAGCCCCGAAACCGATCACCTGGGTATTGAGCCTCTGGGCAATCCTGCGCTCGATGCCTTCGAAGGCACCGCCGCATATGAAGAGGATATTCTGGGTATTGACGTGGATGAATTCCTGCTCCGGATGCTTCCTTCCCCCCTTCGGCGGCACATTGACGACATTGCCTTCGAGAAGCTTGAGCATAGCCTGCTGCACTCCCTCTCCCGACACGTCGCGGGTTATGGACGGATTGTCGCTCTTGCGCGCAATCTTGTCGATTTCATCGATGAAAACGATTCCCCTTTCAGCCTTTGCAAGATCGAAATCAGCTTCCTGGAGCAGCCTGGTAAGGATGCTTTCCACATCTTCGCCCACATATCCGGCCTCAGTCAGGACTGTTGCGTCCACGATTGTGAAAGGCACGTCAAGAAGCCTGGCAATGGTCTTTGCAAGCAGGGTCTTTCCGCTTCCCGTAGGGCCGACCAGCAGGATATTGGACTTTTCAAGCTCCACTCCGTCGTCCGGTCTGTCCACGAGATTGTGGTTGATGCGCTTGTAGTGGTTATAGACGGCTGTGGCAAGCACCTTCTTGGCCCTGTCCTGGCCGATTACGTACTGGTCGAGGAACTCCTTGATTTCCTTTGGCTTTGGCTGGCCCTCAATGCGTCCGGGCTGCGGTTTGGCCGTCCGTTCCACCTCCTCAAGATATTCGGAGGCAATCTTCACGCAGTCCGTGCAGATATAGCCCTCGATACCCTGGAGCAGAAACGGGACCTCATGCTCCGAACGGCCGCAGAACATGCAGTGTTTGTCGGAAGTCTTCTTTGCCATCGTTATGCCTTCTTGGAGAGAATTTCGTCAATCATGCCGTAGGCCTTTGCCTCCTGTGCGGTCATCCAGAAATCCCTGTCGCCGTCGGCGAAAACCTTGTCATAAGGCTGGCCGCTGTGGCTTGAGATGATGGTGTAGAGTTCCTCGCGGGTCTTCTCGATTTCCTTTGCGGCAATCAGTATGTCCGAAGCCTGTCCCTGGGCACCGCCGAGAGGCTGGTGGATGAGCACGCGCGAATGAGGAAGCGCCGAGCGCTTGCCCTTTGTGCCGGCGCAAAGGAGCACCGAACCCATCGAAGCCGCCATGCCCGTGCAGATTGTGGCAACGTCGCAGTCTATTATCTGCATGGTGTCATAGATTGCAAGACCCGAGGACACCTGTCCCCCAGGAGTGTTGAGATAGAGCGAGATGTCGGCATTGCTGTCGTTGGACGCAAGGAAAAGAAGCTGCGCCATCACGATGTTGGCGACATCATCGTCAATAGGCACGCCGAGGAAGATGATGCGGTCCATCATGAGACGGCTGAACACATCCATCGACGCCACATTGAGCTTGCGTTCCTCTATGATTGTAGGATTGATATACGAGTCGGACACTGCCTTCCCGAAACGGTCAAGGGTCGAGGAACTGATGCCACGACCCTTTACCGCGAATTTCTCGAATTCGCCCATAATGCTATTTCAGTTCACGGAATTTCTCTACGCTGATCTCTTCTGTATTGAGAGACACATTCTCCTTGAGTGCGGAAATGACCTTCTGGTCCTCCACGCTTTCATAGATCTGGCGGGACTGGCGCTCGTCCTTGAGGACATTCTGTGCAGCCTCGGTGAGCATGTCGTCAGGGACATTGCCGAGTCCGTACATTGCATACTGATATGCCACGAAGCCCTTTGCGGCATCCTCCATATCCTTCTGGGTGGTCTTGAGCTCATATTTGCCCATCACATAGTCGCGGATCATCTGCCAGCGGTAGTCCACGAGGAACTGCTCGAATTCGGCATCGATCTGCTCAGGGGTGAACTTGCCCTCGTTGATATGGAGAAGCCATCTCTTGAGGAATGCCTCCGGAAGGGAGATATTTGCCTTCTTGAGGAAGTAGTCCTTTACATCCTTTGAGAAACGGTAGTCGGCCTCCTGCCTGTAGTTCCCGGCAAGACGGTCAGCCACAAACCGGTCAAACTCCTCCGGATTGTGCACCTTGTCGTCACCGCACATCTTGTCGTAGGTCTCCTGGTTCTCCTGTGCGTCCACGAAAGTCTTGACATTGAGGACGGTAACATTGAATACAGGATTGAGGCCGGCGAGCTCCTCTTTCTTTACCTTGAGCATGGCAGCCCTGTCGGACTCATTCTCAAATGCCTCATTGACATTGATTTCAAACTTGTCGCCTGCCTTTGCGCCGAGGAACTTGGACTTTGACTCCCCTGCAACGCTGCGCACGGCCACATAGACATCATTAACGGTCTTGCCCTCATTCTCGAAGTCAACGACAAGGAAGTCCTCCTCGCCTGCGGCCTCGCCTTCCTGAAGGTCACCGAACTGGCGGAGCATATTCTTCTTCATCTCCTCCTTTGCCTCATCGGTCACGGTGATATTGTAGTAAACCACCTTGTCCTCATCCTTGGAAATGTTGAATGTGAGAGGCTCGGTGTGTGCGAGGTCAAACTTGAATACGAAATCGTTGCCGCTCTTCCACTCGATTTCAGCCTGGTCCTCGGACTGGAGAGGCTCGCCGATGAAATTGAGCTTGCTGTCATTGATATATTTGCCGAGCGCATCCGAGAGGACGTGGTTGACAGCCTCAACGAGAGCCTGCTCGCCGTAAAGCCTCTGGATAAGGCTCATAGGTGCCATTCCCTTGCGGAATCCCTTGAGCTCGGCCCTGTTCTTCTGCTTCCTGAGGAAGTCATTTTCCGCCTTCTGGTAATCCGCGGCGGTGATGCTGATTTCGACTTTAAGATTGAGAGCGTCGATTCTTGTGTCTAAAATGTTCATTTTTTATCTGTTTATATTTTATTTTCCTGTTTTGGGCAATAGCTTGCAAATATAAGCAATATTCCCCAATTAATCAATTACCTCACCCGCTTCGGATACTGAATCCTTTCGTGATAGATCTGGGCAAGATATGATTTGAGCACAGTCTTGAGCCTGCCGAGGTCGCGGAGGGATATGTCGGAGTCGTCAAACTGCCCCTCGTCCATCTTTGAGGCCACTATCCGGTCCACAAAAGCATCCAAAGTCTCCTGGTCGTAGCTTTTGAGAGTCCTCGATGCAGCCTCGAGAGTATCGCAGAGCATCACGATGATCTGCTCCTTGCTCTTCGGCTTCGGGCCCGGATAACGGAAATCGGATGCATTTTCCGGATCCCCGCCATCATTGATGTACCTGTTGTAGAAATATCCGGTACAAGTGGTTCCGTGATGGGTAACGATAAAATCCTTTACAACCTGCGGAAGATTGTATTTGTCCGCAAGCGCCATTCCGTCAGTGACGTGGCGTATGATTTCCTTTGCGCTTTCCTGCGGGGAGAGTCCCTCGTGATAATTTGCTCCCGGAGCGGCATTCTCCACAAAGCACTGGGGGTTGCTGATTTTGCCGATATCGTGATAGAGCGAGCCTGCGCGGGCCAGAAGCACGTTGGCACCTATTGCATCAGCCGCGGCGTCGGACATATTCATCACCTGGAGGCAATGTTGGAATGTTCCCGGAGCCTTTGCCGCCATCTCCTTGAGGAGTTTGTTGCCGTTGGTGTCACAAAGCTCGAGAAGTCTTGAGTTGGACACAAGAGAGAATACCTTTTCGAACAGATAAATCAGCGGATAGCCGGCAACGGACAGCAGCGAGCCCAGCAGGAGGTACAGGATCCTGTGATTACCCGTAAGATCCGTGAAATTGTGGAGGAGGCAGAATGCGAGGAATGTCAGCAGCAGGGCAGCAAATGCTATCAGCGCTGTGACAAACTGCATCCATCCCTTGTTGAAATACTGGAAGACATACATCGTCACTATACCCGCCACAAGATACATCACAAACAGCTCCACACCGTTGTGGGCCACAATGAGAAGCGGGATGAGGGAGATCGTATAGACCGGCATCACCACCCTCTTGCGGAAGAAAGCCAGGAGATAGAGTGCCGTGAGAGTAAACGGCGTCATATACAGGAGGTCAGGGTTGTGCCCCTCCACAAATACCGCAGCGGCCGCCGCAATCCAGAAAACCAGCAGCAGATAGACAAAGCGGTTGAACTCGTCGAAGATGTACTGGTTGGTGTAATAAAGGGAAAGGAAAAGCACCAGCACCAGCAGAAGCGAGATAAGGATATTGCCAACCCACATCAATGCCACAGGGCCTCCGTACCCCAGCGAATTCTCATACTCGGCCTTGTATGAATCAAGCATTTGCGCGATTTCGGAAGTCACGATTTCGCCCTTTTCCACAATCATTGTCCCCGCGGAGACCACGCCCATAGTCGGGGAGATGAAATCGGCAGTCTCGGCGTGGACCAGCTCGGTCGTCTCCCTGTCGAATATCAGGTTCGGGACAATGGCATCATAGGCCCCGCAGGTCTCCACGAAAGAGTCAACCCTCAACGCCTCGAAAGACGTGTCCATGGCCCTTCCGACATCCGAGAGGAGCTGCGCCCTTGCTGAAGAAACCGTATAAACCTCTGATGCAGGCACCTTTGAGGCACGTTTGTCCTTTTGGACAAAGATGACTTTCCCCGATTCCGGGCCGGCAAGGGATGATGCGTTTTCATCGGAAAGCACACCCTTCGAGTAGATGGCCGACAGCGAATTGAGAATGGCGGACTTCAATCCGGGATAGCTGTCAACCTGGAGATTTTCGGCTATGTCGATTCCCCTGCGGGATTCGGTCTGGGAAAACCTGAAATACGGGATGACACTTTCCCCGGCCGCTTCCATCTCCCTGCGGATCTGTTCCTCGGTCTTGAGAATCGGAAAATCGAACTGTGCGACAAAAGTCTCATATGTCCACGGCGAGCCCTTGCGGTAGTTGTAGTTGAATTTTCCGTTTCGCGGCAGAATCGCAATCAGGAGAACCCAAAGTACCACAAGTGAAAGGTAAATCTTCAGATCGGACGGAAGCTTCTTGTTGTTCATGGCTTGACTCTATTTGAACGGGCTGTCTTTTTCTCTTGCTATGTATTTGTATGTCAGACGGTCCGTCAGGTTCGGGAAATTGTTGTGGGCCCACACGGTCAGTTTTCCGAGAGCCGTGAGCGTGACACTGCTCCTGCGTCTTGCGAGAGCCTTTGCAAGATGGAGGGCACAGGTCTCGGCGCTCATCAGGCTGCCTTCGTCAAGCGGAGTCTCGCCCTGGGGATGGCCATTGGCATCAAGGGCGGCATTCCGGACATTGGAGGCAGTATATCCCGGAGCGAAGACAAGGACGTGGAGGCCGTCGTGGAGATGCTCTATGCGGAGAGTGTCGAGAAAGCCCCGCACTGCATATTTCGAGCAGCTGTAGCCGGTACGTGCCGGGAGGGCTGAATAGCCCGCCACCGATATCACGCCCACCACACTGCCCTTCGCCTGGAGAAGCCACGGAAGGGCATACTTGGTGCAATACACCGTGCCCCAGAAGTTTACGTCCATAAGCGACTTGATGACGCCGAGGTCAAGGTCTTTGAACATCGCCCTCATCGAAATCCCCGCATTGTTGACAAGGATGTCGATGCGTCCAAACCTCTCCACAGTCTTTTCAATCAAGGCCTTGCAGTCTTCTTCGGAAGTGACGTCGGTTTTGACGCACAATACCGCCGAAGCGTCTCCGGACACGGAAGGAGCAAGATTTTCAAGCACTTCGAGCCTGCGTGCGGCCATCACGACCTTTGCACCGAGGGACCCGAATAATCGGGCTGAAGCCAACCCGATTCCCGAGCTGGCTCCAGTCACTATGATAACCTTGTCCTTGAAGCAGTCAAACTTCATAACACGGTACTATTCTATGGTCATTGCAGCAATGTCGTCGCCGTCGTAGGCACCTGCATCGAGCTTTTTCTTGATTTCCTTGAAAGCCTTCAGGGTGTATTCCACATCCTCCATCGTATGTGCTGCGGTAGATACGATCCTGAAGATGATCATTCCCTTAGGGATGACCGGATAGATGACCATCGAGCAGAAAATCCTGTAGTTCTCACGAAGGTCCTTCGCCATCTTTGTAGCCTGTGCAACGCCGCCCTTGATATGGACAGGGGTCACGCATGCCTCGGCCTCGCCGATGTCGAATCCCTCCTCCTTGAAGCCCTGCTGGATGGCACGGGTAATCTGCCAGCACTTTTTGCGGAGCTCGTCGCCTTCAGGAGAATCGATGATCTCCATCCTCTTGATGTTGCCCAGCACGAGGGCCATCGGAAGGGACTTGGCATACATCTGTGAGCGCATATTGGCGCGGAGATAGTTGATGATCACATGTGGACCGGCGATGAATCCGCCGATTGAAGCCATGCTCTTTGCGAATGCCCCGATATAGAGGTCGATGTCGTCCATCACCCCGAAATGCTCGGATGTGCCGCGTCCGTGCTCTCCGAGAAGGCCGAATCCGTGGGCGTCGTCGATCATTATGCGGAAATTGTACTTCTTCTTGAGGGCCACGATGCCGTCAAGCTTTCCGAGGGCACCGGTCATTCCATACACGCCCTCGGTGATGAGGAGCACTCCGCCGCCGTTGGCGTCAGCCTCGGCACATGCACGTGCAAGCACCTTGTCGCAGTCGGCAATGTCGTTGTGGCGGTATTTGTATTTGCTTCCGATATGCAGCCTGATACCGTCGAGAAGGCAGGCGTGGCACTCAGCATCATAGACGATGACATCGTGGCGTGCGGTAAGGGCGTCAATTGCCGATACAATGCCCTGATAGCCGAAGTTGAACAGGAATGCATCCTCTTTCTTCTCGAAATCAGCGAAAATTTTCTCGAGTCTCTCGTGGTTGCGGGTGTGTCCGGACATCATCCTGGCACCCATCGGATAGGCAAGGCCCCACTGTGCGGCAGCCTCTGCGTCAGCCTTGCGGACTTCCGGATGGTTTGCGAGTCCGAGGTAGTTGTTGAGGCTCCAGTTGAGCACAGGAATGCCGTTGAAAATCATATGAGGGCCGAGCTCACCCTCAAGACGCGGATACATATAGTAGCCGAAAGCCTTGTCGAAATACTGGCCGATAGGGCCGCCCGAATCCCTGGCGATTCTGTCGAAAATGTCTGTCATATGCGTAAATGTTTATGCGTCAATGTTAGCGTAGTGAGCGTTCTCTTCGATGAACTGCCTGCGAGGCGGCACATCCTCTCCCATAAGCATCGAGAATGTCCTTTCGGCCTCCGCGGCATTTTCAATCGTGATCTGGCGGAGAAGGCGCTTCTCAGGGTTCATTGTGGTCTCCCAAAGCTGCACGTCGGACATCTCACCGAGACCTTTGTACCTCTGGATGTCAACGTTCCTTCCCATCCTCTCCGATGCGGCATCACGCTCCTCCTCGGTCCAGCAATAGACCTCCTCGCCGTTCTTCTCCTTTTTCTTGACACGGTAGAGCGGCGGCGTTGCAAGATACACATAGCCGTTCTTAATGAGGTCAAACATATAGCGGAAGAAGAATGTGAGGATAAGGGTTGCAATGTGGCTTCCGTCCACATCGGCATCGGTCATGATGATGACCTTGTGGTAGCGCAGACGGCTCAGGTCCATCCTCTTTTCGCCGTTTTCGTCCTCCTGTGCCACCGATACGCCGAGGGCGGTGTAGATGTTGCGGATTTCCTGGCTCTCGAATGCCCTTCCGGCAGCAGCCTTCTCTACATTGAGGATTTTTCCCCTCAAAGGAAGGATGGCCTGTGTCTTGCGGTCGCGGCCCTGCTTTGCCGTACCGCCTGCGGAGTCTCCCTCGACGAGGAAGAGCTCGCACTTTTCAGGATCCCTTTCGGAGCAGTCGGAGAGCTTTCCCGGCATGCCGGCTCCTGTCATCACCGTCTTTCTCTGGACGAGCTCGCGGGCGTGGCGTGCGGCATTTCTTGCAGTGGCCGCGAGTATGATTTTCTCGATAATTGTCTTTGCAAGCTTCGGATTCTCTTCAAGATATTCGTCCATTGCCGCCGCGGTGGCCTGCGAGACTGCAGAAGTCGCCTCCGGATTGCCGAGCTTGGTCTTGGTCTGGCCCTCAAACTGGGGCTCTGCGACCTTGACGGAAATCACGGCGGTAAGTCCCTCCCTGAAGTCCTCCGGTGCAAGATCGACCTTTGCCTTTGCAAGCAGGCCGGACTTGTCGGCATAATTCTTCAGCGACCTCGAAAGACCCATCTTGAAACCCTGGAGGTGGGTTCCGCCTTCTATCGTGTTGATATTGTTGACGTAGGAATAGATCTTCTCGCTGTAGCCGGTATTGTACTGAAGGGCGATGTCAATCGGTATCACCTTGTCCCCGGTCACGCAGACAGGGTCAGGAATCAGTGTCTCGGCCCCCGCATCGAGATATTTTATGAATTCTTTGAGGCCTTCCTCGGAATAGAACTCCTCCCGACGGAAAACCTTGTTGCCGGTAGCCTTGGAGTCACCGGCCTCATCGGTCACAAATTCGTCCACAAGTTCACGCTTGTCGGTGAGGGTGATACGGATGCCCTTGTTGAGATATGCGAGCTCACGCAGGCGGGCGGCAAGGGTATCGTATTTGTAAACGGTTGTCACATTGAAGATTTCAGCATCCGGATGGAATGAGATGATGGATCCGGAATCCTCGCAGTCCCCCACAATCTCAACAGGTGTAAGCGGCTTGCCCTTGCTGTATTTCTGGACATAGATGTGGCCTTCCCTGTGGATTTCGGCGGTGAGGCTGTCGGAAAGGGCATTGACGCAGGACACGCCCACTCCGTGAAGACCTCCCGACACCTTGTAGCTGTCCTTGTTGAACTTGCCTCCGGCATGGAGCACGGTGAGCACCACCTCGAGGGCGGAACGGTGCTCCTTCGGATGCATGCCGGTAGGAATACCTCGGCCGTTGTCCTTGACAGTGATGGAATTATCCTCGTTGATTGTGACTTCGATATCAGTGCAGAAGCCGGCCATGGCTTCGTCTATACTGTTGTCAACCACCTCATACACAAGATGGTGCAGTCCCCTCTCCCCTACATCTCCGATGTACATGGACGGCCTTTTGCGCACAGCCTCGAGACCTTCCAGCACCTGGATACTATCCGCGGAATACTGCTCTTCCGCTTTCAGCATTTCTTTTTCTTCCATTGGAGTCTAAATTATTTCGTATTTACCATAAACATACAAAAATACGAAAAAAATCCGAAAACTCCAATCGGAATATATGAAATAGCCTGCCTACAACTGCCAGACAAGCCCTGCACTTGCGCTTATGCCCCTTTCCGCATAGAGAGGGACTCTCTGGATGGAGGCGTTGAGGAGATTTGCCCCGCGCAGGAATACGGAAAAATTGCGGTTGACCACATACTCGGCATAAAGGCCCAGGTCGAAATAACCGGGCACGGATGCCGTGGACAAATCTTCTGAAGCAGGAAGCAGAGGATTGGGCCTGCCCTCCCTCTTCGAAGCGAAAGCGCCATAAACATAAACCTTTATGCGCTCATTGTAGTTGTAGCCGACGCGGGCGGACCCGGTAAATGCCGAAGGAGCGATGCCGGTGGCGCCGTCGGCAAGAATCGTATGGTTCCAGAGGAAAGCCAGGTCAACGGACACAGGCTTCCGGTCATAACCGGCTTTAAATCCGGCATATACCCTCTGATAGTCGGAATAGGATACGCACGGGAGGAGCCCGTCGGCATAGTTCCCGGTAAGCGAAGCCCCGGTAACGGATTCCATAAAGCCGTTGCTTACAGTCGAATAGCCTGCTGCAGCATCGAAACGGAACACCGAGGCGATATTGCCGCGGAAGCCGCCGCGGATATGGAATTTTTCATCAGAATTGTCAAGAAGGGTACCCGCATTGCCCGGATATGAAGGGTTCAGGAAATGGTACCGTTCCTTGAGTGCCGCATAGGAATTGACGGTCTCTCCGCCGGTGACATCGGCATAGACGTTGAGACAGTCCCTGACAATTGTGTATGATGCGTGGATGTCGGGATAGATGCCCTGGATGCCCCTTGAGCCGAGCAAGGCTGAATCACCGCTTGACGAAATGAAAGGAATCCTCACCCCCAGCGACAGGAAAGCATTGCGGGACTCAATGACATATTTGGGCAGGAGGTACCAGTCAAGCACCTGGGCGTCGAAAAGCTTGCCGTAATCGTGGAGATTGAGTCCGAATGCCACAAGCAGCCTGTTGGCTCCGGCAGAATGGCCGACAAAGCCGCTGAGGCCGATGTCATTGGTCATGACGCAGGAGTACGGCGCATCTCCGGACAGCTGCCTGAAATCGTCCTGACCGTGGCTGTAGCTTACCGAGAGGTCATAGACAAACTTCTTCTGCGGTACATTCTTCGAGAACACCCGGAAATCTGCACTGGCGCTGTTCCAGTTGGTCGCGGTCCACATTGACTTTGTGTTGAGTCCCCGCCACTGCGCTCCGAACGACAAAGCGCCCGATTTCCAGTCATACCTTGAGGAAAAGCCTGCACGGGATGAAAAATCATAGCCTGAGGTACAGTCCTCCGCGTACGGGGAAGCCTGCACGGACCCGTCGGTCACAGGCACAAGGGAGAAATCCGCCGCCCCGCCACCTTGGGGCACAGCACATATATTGCGGTAATCGCCATAGTATGAGTCAGTTGAAGCAAAGACATCCAGCTTGAAACTGCGCTTTTCAACCGGGGACCATACAAAATCCACCACCGGATTGAGGGCATATCCGGCAGAAGCCTTGAGATACATCCTGCGCCCCCTGTAGGAATCCGCCTCCGGCCTCATGTCCATCAGGTACGGCGCGAAATCATATCCGCCGCCATAGCGGGTGCTGAACACTGAGTAATCATATTCCAGGTCAAATTTCAGAAGGGAGTCCGGGACATCCATCTTAACGGTCTGTTTGTCCGACTCCAGCAGCTTGCCCTCAAATGCATTGGTGATTTCCACCGTAGGATTGAGGTTCTGCGAAAAAGCCTGTATTGCTGCAAAAGCCGCCGCAGCGGCAATGAGTATCTTTTTTCCGTCCATAGTAATTACTGATTCATTTTGGAAAGCTTCCCGAGACGCATATTCACATTGTCCGGCACATCGTCGGCAGTGCCGGAAGGGGTGTAGCCGTCACGTACGCTTTCAAACGTGGCCTTTGCCTGGCGCAGGTCCCCCCTGTCCACGAAAGAGTCGCCGAGGATGATGAAAGCCTTTGCAAGCCAGTATGTCTGGTTGGTTCCGGAGTCGGAGAATGCATACACCTGCTTCTCGACGGATTCGAAATCGCCCTTGTCGTAGCTGTCCTGGATGAGCATCACAGCAGCCTCTGCCCCCTGGGGGGTACGCACCTTGCCTGAAATGGTCTTGAGGATGGCGAAGGCCTCGTCCCTGCGGCTGACTGCAAGAAGGGACTTTGCCTTGACATAGTCTGCCATAAGCTTTTCACTGTCAGTGCTTGAGGCATCATTCCTGACGGCATCGGCATACGCCGGCACATCCTGGTAGCGCCTGCCCATATAGGCGGACTCCATCATTCCGACAGCGGAGAGATGCCTGTTCTTTTCCATGCGGGCAACACTTGCGAGAGTCCTGTATCCATCGAGCGCATCGTCATAGTGTTCAAGCTGGTAGCTCAGCTGTGCATATCCCAGCGCAGCCACCTCCTTGTATGAATCGTCCCTTCCGTCGAGGACCTTCACATAGTAGTCGCAGGCCTTTTCCTTCTGGCCCAGGCCCTTGTAGGACTCCGCCATATAGAACACGACCTGGTCGCCATACTGGCCTGCAGGATACCTGTCAAGATAGCTCTGGAGCGACACCACAGCCTTGCCGTAATTGCCTGCAAGGAAGATCTGCTCGGCGGAATTGAAGAGGAGTTCCTCCTTGTCGGCCTCGGTCTTTCCGGATGCTCCGCCAATGGTCTCAAGATAAGCCAGATAATTCTCCGGCTCCTGCCTTGCCTCATAGATGGACTCGATGGCAAGAAGGGCATCGGCACTGTACTCCGACTGCGGGAGATCCTTCACCACCCTCTTGTAGTATTCCAGGGCAGCATCATAGTCCTTTTCATTCCTTGCCAGGATACCGAGTCCAAGAAGGGCCCTTGCCTTGAATGTCTTGTCTGACGAGGATGAAAGCAGCCTTTCGTAGCAGGCGGATGCATTCTTCCGGTCCGATGCGTCAGCATATGTGCGGGCAAGCTCATAAAGGGTCTCATTGTAGAACTGCGCGTCCGGCCTTGCGTCGAGGGCTGCCCCGAGATACTTTGTCTTCGAAGCGGCGTCACCCGACAGACCGCTGGCAATGCCTGCCTGGTAATAAGGATAAAGGTCATTTGCGCCGGGGAATGCAGACACAGCCTCACCATAGGCGGAGGCAGCATCCCTGTATTTCTTCTGTACGAACAGGCAGTCCGCCCTCCTTATGAGGGCATCACGCTTCTGCGAAGGATTGCGTGAGGAGACATAAGTGCCGAACCATTTGTAGGCCTGGTCATAATTACCCTCCTTGAAATAGCAGTAGGCGATGTTGTAGGGAAGGAGACGGCCTTCCTCACGCCTGTCGAGGGCGCTGAGATTGTAAAGCTCTGCAAACACCTGGCGTGCCTGCCGGTACTGTCCGTCATTGTAGTATGACTCTGCAAGCCAGTAGCGTGAGAGCTGGTTGAAGCCCGACCTCCTGTCGGCATAGAAGGCTGCAGCCTTGAGGCACGGCACGGCATTTCTCCAGGAGCCTCCCCCGATGAGCTGTTCTGCACGCAGATAATTGGCTTTCATATAGTTGCCTATCATATCGGCATCAAGCTCGTCGATATTGTCATAGGCAGCGACAGCGCCCGCATAGTCGTGGTTGTTGAGTGCCGCCAAAGCCTGGTATGCATAAATCTGCTGGCCCTTGACACGGTCCGAGTATGTGGCAATGTACCTGTCGAATACCGAGCTGTCGTTGTTGAGGTCGAAACTGAGCTTGGCCCAGTTGAAGAAGGCATCTTCGCGGATAGCCGGGTCGAAATCCAGCTCCGCGGCCTCCCTGAAGGCATCCATTGCAGCCACCTTGTTCCTGATCTGGATATAGCTGTAGCCCATCTGGTAGGATGCAACCTGTCCGATAGAGTCGCGCCTGTGGCCCATTGCGGAGTAGTTCTCCACAGCCCCGGCATAGTCTTTTACCGTAAAGAGCAGCGTGCCTGCATAGAAATAGTCGCTGCGGGTCTTTTCCGGAGCGTCCTTTGCCATGTCATAGTAGTCCTGCGCACGTACGGCATCACCCTTTACAAGGAACGACTCCGAGATGATGCGCGCAAAATGGCTCTTTCTCTCCTCGGGCACCCTGTCATACAGAGCGGCGCCCTCCGTGGTCACATAGTCATAGTCCTTGAGCATAAAGCGGCATTCGACCATATAGTAGTTGGACTGTTCTTCGAAACGGGCATCGATCCTGGACTGCTCAAACCACTTGAGGGCCTCGGCAAACTGTTCACGCTCATAGAGAATGTATCCGATTCCGTAGCGGGAAGGCGAAGTGAAGTCGCTGAAAGGCATCCTGTCCACTTTCCTGAATCCGTATAGGGCCCCGTCGGTGTCGCCGTTGTGGAAATCGCAGTATGCCCTCTTGTAGAGGAATTCCGCGCGGTCCGCCCCATCCACGAGAGCGTCCGGGATGATGTTGAACTGATGACCGGCCGTGGCAAAGTCCCCGTCATCGAAGTAATTGAGGGCCATGCGCATACGGATTTTGGCCGAGAGGCCTGTCCAGCCGTTTGCCTCCATGTAGGCATCTGCCGCTTCCTCATATCCGCCGGTGCGCAGCTCCACGCTGCAGAGCACCCGGTATCCCTCCGCGACCGGTCCCGGGATTGCCGCAAATTCATTCATTGCCTTTGAGAGCATCCCTGCGTCATACATCGCCAGGGCATGCTCAAAGTCAGGTGTCCCCTTATGTTCCTGGGCCGCCGAAGTAAGGGCAAGCAGTGCCGCCGCGGCGCAGGAGAGTATCGTTTTCTTAGTCATAGTCCATACTTGATTCAAGTTCCGTACCCCGGAAACCCGAGGTTTCGCAAAAGCCGAACCTAAACTACAAAATTAAGAAAATTTTTCTATATTTGTCTGATTTGTATCTGCACCCATTCGCAATATGGAAGAAAACGGAAATACCGCTGCCGGCGGCCGGGTCCCTGTCATTTCATTCAGGAACGCCGACATCATCAACGGGGAAAACACTGTCATCTACGATATGGACATGGATGTTTTTCCGGGAGATTTCGTGTACATTGTCGGAAAAGTCGGCACCGGAAAGACCTCGATCATCCGTACGATGATTGCCGAAAACAGGCTCGGAAAAGGCTCCGGTACAGTCTGCGGCTATAATCTTGAAGACATCAGGGACAAGGACATACCTTTCCTGCGGCGCAGGCTCGGGGTGGTTTTCCAGGATTTCCAGCTTCTGTCGGACCGCAATGTCTCGGACAATCTCGAGTTTGTGCTTCGTGCTACCGGGCACAAGGACAAAGAACTCATTTCCAAGAGGATAAGCAAAGTTCTTGAGGATGTGGGCATGGACAGGAAGGCCCACAAGATGCCCCACCAGCTTTCCGGGGGCGAGCAGCAGAGAATTGCCATCGCCCGTGCGCTTCTCGGGGAGCCAGAAGTCATCATTGCGGACGAGCCTACCGGCAACCTCGACAGCGAGACAGCCGACGGCATCATGAACCTCCTGATGGAGATCAACCGCGGGGGCACCGCAATCGTAATGGTCACCCACAACCGCAGCATCTTCGAGCGCTATCCGGGCCGCACTTTCGTATGCCGCAATGAGTCCTGCGAAGAACAGGACGAGGACTATGACGTCATAGACCTCGGAATCACGATTTAGAAGCTGCTTCCTTCAATACTGCACAGCCATGGATTCAAGGGCAATTTTCGACTGGTTCCGAGCCAACAATCCCGCACCGCGGACAGAACTGCACTACAGGGACCCCTTCGGACTTCTCGTTGCAGTGATTCTTTCTGCCCAGTGCACCGACAAACGCGTCAACATGGTCACCCCCGCCCTTCTGGAGCGGTATCCCGACGCCAGGTCCATGGCCGCGGCAGGCTTTGACGAACTTTTCTCATTCATTTCAAGCATTTCATATCCGCGCAGCAAGGCCACGCACCTCATCGGGATGGCATCGAAGCTGGTGTCCGATTTCGGCGGCACGGTCCCTTCCGGCATCGATGAACTGATGTCACTTCCCGGCGTCGGCAGGAAAACGGCCAACGTGATTGCATCCGTCGTATATGACAAGCCGGTGATTGCCGTTGACACCCATGTTTTCAGGGTAGCACACCGCCTGGGACTCTCCGCGGGCAAGACTCCCGATGCCGTGGAAAAGGATCTGGAGGCTGTTGTGCCGGTGGAGGACCGTGCTGCAGCCCACCACTGGCTCATCCTTCACGGAAGATACACCTGCACCGCCCGCAATCCCAAATGCGGGGAATGCGGACTTTCCGGCCTGTGCCCGGAATACTGCAGGAAAGCATCAGGCCTGAAAGCCGGCCAATAATGCCGGAAACGGGAAGCCTGGGCAGGCTATTGCCTGACGGTCAGCTCCACAATCCTGTCGGTATCATCCGGAATATCCCCGATATGGATGAGTACTCCCCCTCCCTTGACCGGGTCAAACCGCACCGGACCTCCCGTATTGAGACATTTTGCTGTCAATACCTTGCCGCCGTAAGGCAGGAAGAGGGCATCGTCCCCGCAGTCAAGTATGTGGACATAGAGCCGGTCCCCCTTTCTTGTAGTCACGCCCCACGGATGCGGTTCCACATCGCCCTTGCGGGTGCCGTAGATGCTTTCGCCATAGCGCCCGAGCCACCGGCCCATCTCCCTGAGCCTTTCGACCGCAGTTTCAGGCAGCTTTCCGTCAGGCTGCGGACCTATGTTGAGAAGAAGGTTGCCTCCAAGACCGGCCGCACGCACAAGGTAGCGGATAAGAGTTTCCGTGGACTTGTAGTCAAGGTCCGTTATCTTGTAGCCCCACATTCCGTTCATGGTCTGGCAGGTCTCCAGCGGAAGAGGGCTTATGTCCTGCCCTGAAAGCCCAGCTGTGTTCTCGCCCGGAAGGTCCCTCTCGAAAATCTGGATGTCCTCACCCTCAAACGGCACGAGATGGTGGTTGTTGCCCACAAGACAGGACGGCTGGAGAGAATGGATATGGTCGTACAGGCCCTTCAGGCGCCAGTCAAAATCCGGGTTCCCGTCCTGGTCCCAGACTCCGTCAAACCAGATGGCGCCCACAGGGCCGTAGCCGGTGAGCAGCTCGGTGAGCTGGGCTTTCATGAAACTGTAGTAATGGTCATAGTCAATGCCTGTCCCGGGCCTTCCCGTACCGAGTCCGGTCCTTCCGCGCGGACAGTCGTCGCGATACCAGTCAATCAGCGAATAATACAGATGCAACCGTATGCCCTGCCCGCGGCATTCCTCCGCAAGTGCGCCCACTATATCCCTGCCGTACGGGGTTGCATCCACGATATCGTAGTCAGTAGCAGCCGAATCCCACATCGAGAAACCGTCGTGATGGCGGGTGGTAAAGCATACATAACCGGCACCGGACGCCTTGATTGCCGACACCCATTCCGAGGCATCGAAATCGTGGGGATAGAACGCATTGGCCAGCTTTGCATACTCAAGGTAATTGATGTCACGGTTGGTCATTGTCCACTCTCCCGTCCCGAGCATCGAGTAGAGTCCCCAATGGATGAAAATGCCGAATTTGGCATCCTGGAATTCATCCCTGGCCTGCAGGTTGCCTTCGGAAGGGACATAAGTGCCGCTGTCCTGAAGGGGCTGCTGACAAAAGCGCACAGGCTGCGCCGGCAGGAGGACACAGGTAAAAAAACATATTGCCAGGATAAAAAATCTTGCTTTCATAAAAAAGTTGCTTTGAAATAACCACTCTAATCGGCTGCTCCGGCTGCTTTCATCACAAGCACAAACCCGCAGTTCCGGGGCAGTATGAGGGAAAGTGTCCGCGGGCCCCTGCGCCTTTTGGCACGCAGCCCCGGGGTGCATACGCGAAGGCTTTCCGGAGAATCGTCAATATAAAGCCGTGCATCGGCATCCTCCGCATCCGCCCCGATCACCGAAGGGTCAAAGACAACATCAAAATCCGCTTCTTCAGCATTGATTCCGGCCACATACCACCGGTCTCCGCTCCGGCGGGCAATGACCACGTTTTTTCCCGGATACCCTCCGATGAAACGCACATCGTCCCATACCACAGGCACATCCCTCATGAAGCCAATCGCTTCCGCCGGGGCATCCTCCAGGTTGTTCGGGGCAAGGGCGAAATTCTGGACAGGATTCTGGAAGAGCACGGCCGTAGCCAGTTCGAACGCATCCCCCGTGCGGCGCACATTGCCGCTGCTGTTGTCCCTTGACATCCTGCGGTTGAGGAACGTACCGCCGAATTCCATGATACCCACGGAGTTGCGGATGAACGGATGCAGGCAGGCGCTGAAGGCCTCAAGGTCGCAGAACTGCTGGCCGAAGATAAGGTTTTCCGATGCAAGCACCGCCTCGGAGCCCACATAGTTGGGATACATCCTTTCCCAGCCCCTCGGCATCGTGCATCCGTGGAATACCACGTCGATTCCGTAATCCGCGGCATCGCTGAGGATGTCCTCATAAAGCCTCATGGTCTCCTGCTTGTCGCCTCCGAAAAAATCCACCTTGATGGCGCTGACTCCTATGCTCCGGAGCCACTCCATTTCTTTTTTGCGCACAATCGGGCGGTCCATCCGGTTGACAGGGCCCTGGGAGATGTCGTTCCAGTGTCCGCTGGAAGAGTACCATACAATGAGGTTCACTCCGAGGCTCCGGGCGTATTCCGCGAGAGAGGCCATCCCTTCGCGGCCGATGGTGCTGTCCCACCAGTTGTCCACCAGCACATTGCTGTAACCCATCTGGGCCGCAAAATCAATATACGTCTTCTGGTCATCGTAATTGATGCTGCCGTCCTGCCAGAGAATCCAGCTCCAGGTCCCCTTGCCGGGACGGGCCGGACGGGAGGTCCCATAAAGCGGCTCCACCACATCCCACGGTATGGTGGTCTCGACTATCGGTGCAAGCGTGGCACCAACCGTGATTGTCCTCCAAGGTGTTTTCCCGGGGAGCGCAATCCCCGGAGAGGCACTTCCGTTGCCGTTGTTCTCTTCGGGCATAGGATAGGCTATGGTGTAGAGCCCGTCATGGAAGTCGCTGAGCCTTGAGCCGCAATAATACCCGTCAACTCCCGACTCCGAAAGGAGGACCCAGCTGCTGTCACCAACTTTGAAAAGGGCAGGGAAAGTGTATCCGTGACCATATTGCGACGGGGAGTCCATCGGTGCATCCGCAGTGTAGAACTCCTCATAACTCGGCTTTGTACGCATCCAGCCTATCATCGCATCGCTCTGCGGTGTCAGGAATGTCGTGGTCCCCTCCGGAAAACGGAAGGAGGTCGCCTCGGACCGGACTACCATACTGCCTGTCCCGCCCTGTCGCGGAATCAGATAGCGGAAGGCAACATCATTGTCGGCCACATGCCACTCCACTGACATCTCCCGGCCTTCCGGTCCGGCAAACGTGACGATGCATCCGTTGGCCCGCACCTCGATGCAGCTTTTCTTGATTTTATCCTGCCGGTAGGTATATTCCTTTGAAAAAAAGGATGATGATACGATTGACATATCCCTTGAGAAATCGCCCACATTGGAGGTGAAGCCAAGAGGGGATTGCCCGATCATCACTTTTCCTGCGTAGCTGATGCCATATACCGGCACTCCCCCGTCGGTATCTACCGTGACAGAGAGCTTACCGTCAGGGCTCACTATCGATACCTGCTCCCCGGCATCGTGGGAGGCATCATCCCGCGCGGGAGCAGCCACGGCAGGGAAATGGAGCAGCGCTGCTGCCGCAAAAGTTGTAACAAAAGTGTAAAGATTCATCATTTCAAACTGTATATTACTGATTTCAACTGTTCTGAAAGAGAGGTGTTGTAGCCCTGTGAAGCATATACCACGCGGCCGAAACTGTCTGCAACTATTATCAGAGGAAGCCTTGACACGGTATCAGGAAAACATCCTTCCTTCACCATGGCGAGTATCTTTCCGTCCGGATCCGTACCGTATGAGACATTGCCGATGCCGCCAAGATATGTCCCGATACGCCCGCATCCGGCCTCGTCCGGGCCGATTACGACCAGGGTCCTTCCCCAATCGGAGAGCTCCTGCGAGGTGGCGGCAAGCTGCCTCAGTGCGTGGATTGAAGGCTCCGAGAAATCGCCGAACACTGCCATTGCAAAATAGCCCCTTCCCGTAATTGACAGGAGTGTCCTTTCAGGCTGTCCGAGCGGCTTGCAGGTCTTCTCGGCATCGATGTTGCCCCTTACCACGACATCCCCTTCATTCTGCTTAAGTACAAGGGGCACAACCGTTTCCCTGCCTTCCTCGACATTGAAGAACTCCATATGGGCGGTCACGCTTCCGTCCGCCTTCCTGACACCGGAAGCCAGAAGATACGACCCCGCCTCAAGCGGATACGGCCCGGCCAGGATCTCCTTCCAGCCAAGGGAAGCATTTTCATCGAAATTGAGCAGCATCGCCCTGCCACCTTCGATGCGAGATATGGTGAAATGCCTGTAATACAGAGGGTTGGCAAGCCATGAAACAGGGTCATACTCAGCCCTGACGGTGCCATATACAGCCGTTTTCTGGATTTCCTCCTCCCATTTCACATCCTTCCACTCCCCTCCTTCAAGATACTGGGTCTTCCCTGTAATGTCATCTATGCGTGCCTCGAAACCCTTGCTCCTGCATGCTGCGACAAAGAAAATGTTGCGCGAACGCGAATCCGCCGTCCTTGTACGCCATACGGAAAGCGGAGGCACATAGAGTCCCTGCGGATTGAGGCTGTCGTCCACCCTTATGCTGTCCCGGGTCCACTCGAAAATCTCCTGTGGGGAACCCGCGTCAAGCCCATCCCCGATTATCCTGAAATATGGGACAAGAGGTTCGTATGATACCCTCGGGCAGTCACGGAAAGGCCTGAAAGCCCCGTCACAATGCTCCAAAGCCTCTTCAAGCACATCAGCCCTTACATCTCCAAGGTCCTTTTTCGACAGGGAGGCAAGCAGGGCGGGAGCATTCTCCCCCGGATGGGCGTCAAGAAATGCCCTGATGACGGCATCATTGCCTTTCGGACGGGCAAGCCTTACGGAATCCTCATAGGCAAGGCGCATGGCATTGTCCCTGGCCTGCCCGGGCGTCGCAGCAGAAGGAATAGGGTTTTCCACCGGTGGAACCATCTCAAAATCAGCGGAGAACACTTCCCCTTCAGTATGGTCGAGGACTACCCTCGTCATCCCTGATGAAGCCTTGGCAAGACCGAATTTTCCATCTTTGAAGGCCCAGGCCAGGATGTCACCGCAGCCGGTATCAAGGCCGGCCCGGCCGTCAGGACCGGTCACGACAGAAGCCACCGTGTAGAACTCGGCATAGTTGTAGATCTTGAACCCGACCGTCGCACCTTCAACTGCATTTCCCTGAAGGTCAACTACTTCAACCTCCGTGCGGCGCGTAGGGATATAGCTTTTTATGACATTGATTTCCGTATAGGCACGGGTGCGGCTGATTACATCCTCCGGTCCGTCATAGTCACCGAATGCACGTGTATGGAGCAGCATCGCCCTTGATACCGGTGCATTGAACCAGGCGAGGTCAAGCACGGGCTCGGGCTCGCAGGCTCCCATGAAATGCCATCCGCCATCGATATAGACCTCCACCCAGGCATGGTTGTCATCGGTGTGTGCCCATCTCGGAGTATAGACCTGCCTTGCAGGGATTCCGGCGGCCCTCAGGGCAGCCACGGCGAGCACCGACTCTTCCCCGCACCGGCCGAGTCCAGCCGAGATTGTACCCGTTGGAGGCAGCGTGCGGGCATCCGTAGGGGTATATGTCGCCATCTCGTGGCACCAATGATTGATTTCCAGGGCAGCTTCGCGCGCATCCATCCCTTTTACACGGGCACAAAGCTCGTCGGCATACAGGAGGCGGAAATCATCCAGGGCCTCATTGTTGGCCCTTACAGGCAGTACGAAGTGGCGGAATTCGCGCTCCGGGACATCCCAGGAAGCATTTTTCCGGACCTCGAGCGTCTTGCGGACATTGGCAAGCCAGTAGGAAAAAGGATATGCCATATCCGGAAGGGGCATCGATTCATAGAGAAATGCGAGGTATTCATCCTCCTGCGGCGTGATATCGGACGGCCGGGACGAGACGATTTCCCCGGCCACAGACTCCGGCAGGGATGCAAGTATGCTGTCCAGGCGGTCACCGCGGTTTGTGCAGGAATCAACCGGGAAAAGCAGGATTGCGGCAAGCGCGAATGGGATCAACTGTTTCATTGCAGATATATTGTATCAATTTACAAATATAAGCTTTTCTTCGGAAACAGTAATCCGTCTCTGGTTTGACTTGGATTTCCGGGGTCAGGATTTCTCCCGAAGATGGACGTGAGCGGTAAAGGGCCGGAAAGACCGGAAAAATGAAGCAGGTTAAAATAAGAAGATCACCACAGCACAAAAAAAAACGGCAACCGCTCCGGCTGCCGATTTGCTGCTGTCCCGACGGGCTGTGCCCCGGACGGGAATCCCAGGATGAAATCCCTATTCAAGAGAAATTGCCTCCTGAGGGCATACGCCTGCGCAGGTACCGCACTCAACACAGAGATCAGGATTGATGGTATAAACATCACCCTCGGAGATGGCGCCTACAGGGCACTCTCCGATACAGGTACCGCAAGCTACGCACTTGTCTGCTGAAATTTTGTAAGCCATTTTTTTCGGAATTAAATTGTTTGCACAAATTTACACCAATAAACCCAAAAAACAAATATAATCTTGTTTCTTTCCTTTTTTGGACGGAAATTTGCAGAATGAAACCCACTGCCGCAAACAGGACGGTCACATATAATATCAATACGACATTATGTTACACAGGATCAATGCATTGACAATTACAGCCCTGCTCCTCTCCCTATTCCAGGGCACTGCCTCCGCACAGACAAGGACAGTTTCAGGCAAGACACAGATAGACAACACGATAGAGCTTGACAAGACAGTGCACGATTTCGGGGATGTACTCTCCGGATCGGGCGCATTGACCTGCACATTTACGGTAAAGAACATCTCCAGCGAGCCAATGGCAATCTACAACGTGGTGTCCTCCTGCGGATGCACCGGAGTAAAATGGACAAGGGAACCAATAGCCCCGGGCGCAAGCGGCACAATCAGCGCCACATATACCAATGACGAGGGCCCATACCCCTTTGACAAGACACTCACGGCTTACTTTTCCGGAGTGAAGAAGCCGGTGGTACTCCGCCTGCGCGGGACGGCATATGCAAAGAAGCTTCCCCTCGACCAGACCTATCCGGTCCATCTCGGCAGCCTCGCCCTGAAAGAGACCTCCATCAAGGCGGGCAACCTCTCACAGGGAAGCCAGAGGTCTGACGCCCTGACTGTTGCAAACATCGGGAAAGCCACCTTGAATCTCAGTTTCACAGACGTGACCCCAGGCCTGGAAATCAGCGCCGAGCCCTCAAGCATTGCCCCCGGGGAAACCGCAAAGGTGACCTACACGATATCGGCCTCACGCGACAAATGGGGCATGAACACCTACACCGCCGTGCCCGTTGCAGGAGGAAAGAAGCTCGGCACGCTCTCTTTCAAGGCCTTCACAAAGGAGGATTTCTCCGGCTGGACCCCGAAGCAGAGGCAGGACGCCGCCCTCCCCACATTTGATTTCACCACATTCAACTATGATGTCGTGAAACCGGGAACAAAGGTTGTTGCCAGATTCCCGTTCAAGAATACAGGAAAAAGCACCCTGACAATCCACAAGGCAGATTGCGACTGGGAGGACGCCACCTTCGGGCCGCTCCCCGACATACCTGCCGGAAAAACAGGCGAGATAACGGTCACCCTGGACACTTCAAGGATGCCGGAAGGCGAGAATGTTGCCATAATCACACTCACCACCAACACCCCCCTGCGCCCGCTTGTCAACCTGTTTGCAGGCGGGGCAGTGAAATGACCGCTGCCCCACCCAGTAGGAAAACCGACTTTTTTTCCTTAAATTTGTATGATTTAATAAGGAAAGTGCGGTTAGGATTAGGCAACAGTTTATGGCAGAACAGCAACTTAGCAATTACACTGAGGAAAATATCAGGACTCTTGAAGGGATTGAACACATCCGCAAGCGTCCGGGAATGTATATCGGCCGGCTCGGCAACGGAGACAATCCGGGCGACGGCATTTATGTACTTCTGAAAGAAATCATCGACAACTCCATTGACGAATTTTCCGCCGGATTCGGCAGGCAGGTCCAGATCACGATTGAAGACAACAGTGTCACTGTCAGGGACTTCGGACGAGGCATCCCGCTCGGGGCAGTTGTCAGGGCCACGAGCCAGCTCAACACGGGCGGCAAGTTCGACGATGCCGCATTCAAGAAATCAGTAGGACTCAACGGCGTGGGTACAAAGGCAGTAAATGCACTTTCCTCAGAGTTTTATGTGGAGTCCTTCCGTGACGGCAAGAGTTCGTTCGCAAAATATGAGAGAGGCATCCTCACAGACAGCGGGATGAAGGAGGGCACCGGGGAAAAGAACGGAACGCTCACGCGCTTCACCCCCGACTTCGAGATGTTCGGCAAGCTCGCCTTCAATATGGAATATGTCGAGACAATGGTCAAGAACTATTCCTACCTCAAGAAAGGCCTTGTGTTTGTGCTCAACGGCGTCCAGTACAAGTCGGAGAACGGTCTTCTCGACCTTGTCAACGAAAACCTGTCCGAGCAGCCTCTATATGCCCCTATCCACCTGGAAGACACCGACATAGAGGTTGTCATCACCCACGGCAATTCCTACGGCGAGAATATCTCGTCATTCGTGAACGGGCAGAATACCAGGGACGGTGGGACACACCTCGCCGCATTCCGCGAGGCAGTGGCAAAGACCCTAAAGGACTTCTACAAGAAGGACTACAAGCCGGAAGACTGCAGGCAAGGCATCGTGGGAGCCGTCAGCATCCAGATCCAGGAGCCGAACTTCGAGGGCCAGACAAAGACCAAGCTCGGCAGCACCTATATGTGGGAAAAATTCCTCAAGGATGCGGACGGAAAGATTGTCAAGAACGAGGACGGGTCCAACGCCATTGACCGCGGACCGACCATCAGGTCATTCATCAACGACTTCATCTCCAAGCACTTGAATGACTATCTCCATAAGCACGCAGACATTGTCCCGGTAATCGAGGAGAAAATCAAGGCCTCGCAGTCCGAGCGGGAGGAGATCTCCGGCATCCAGAAAAAAACACGCGAGCGCAACAAGCGGGCAAACGTTTACAACCGCAAGCTCCGCGACTGCCGCTACCATTTCAGCGACAAGGTGGCAAAGGACAAGGAGGATTTCAAGGAGCTCTCCAGCATCTTCATCACCGAGGGAGACTCAGCAAGCGGTACCATCACAAAGGCGCGCAACGCTGAGTACCAGGCCGTTTTCAGCCTCCGTGGCAAGCCTATCAACTGCTACAAGGAAAGCCGCCGCAAGGTTGCCGAGAACGAGGAGCTCAGCCTGCTCATCAGCGCACTCGGAGTGGAGGAGGACCTTGACAACCTCAGGTACAACAACATCATCATCGCGACCGATGCCGATGACGACGGAATGCACATCAGGATGCTTGTGCTGACATTCCTGATGAAATATTATCCCGACCTCATCCGCAGGGGGCATGTATTCATTCTCCAGACCCCCCTGTTCAGGGTAAGGAACAGGAAAACGGTAAAATACTGCTACTCGAGGGAAGAGAAGCTCGAAGCAGTCAAGGACCTGAAAAACAACGTGGAAATCACCCGTTTCAAAGGTCTTGGCGAGATTTCGGCCGACGAGTTCGTGGACTTTATCGGGGAAAATATGAGGCTTGACCTCGTGAAGCTTTCCGACGAGGAATCCATTGCCGACATCATGGAGTTCTATATGGGTGACAACACCCCTGACAGACAGAACTTTATCAGAAAAAATCTCCGCAGCGAAGCGGAGCTTGAAGACGTTGACATTTAAACCAGATATTTATGTGGGCCAGATTCTGCAGATTTCTGCTTACAAAGGTTATGGGCTGGACCATTGACAGCCCCGCTCCGGCACCGGAGAAGAAAGTGATCCTCCTGGGTGTCCCGCACACATCAGCATGGGATTTCGTCGTATCCTATCTGTTCTACAGGCAGTTTGACGGTCCTGACGCAAAGGTAATGATCAAGAAGGAATTCTTTTTCTGGCCGATTGGAGGGCTCCTTAGGAAACTCGGCGCAATCCCGGTTGACCGTTCCAGCGCCTCCGCAATGGTGAAAAGCCTCATTGAGCAGATGAATGCTGCCGACGAGTTTCACCTTGCAATAGCCCCGGAAGGTACCAGGAAGGCCACCCGCAAATGGAAGACAGGCTACCACCTCATCGCAAAGGAGGTCGGCTGCCCTGTGTATATGGCATATTTCGACTGGGGGACAAAGCATATCGGCATCGGCAACAAAATCGAGCTTACGGACGACGCCAGGGCCGACACCGACCGCATCCAGAAGATCTACGGAACGATGAACCTGAAGGGAAAATACCCTGAAGATTTTGTAACTGAATAAACTGATATGAGAATACTCAACAGAAGGGAAAACTTTACCACTACTCTTTCGAGACTGTTCGACTACTGTACGATGGCCTACCCTAAAAGGCCCTTGTCGCGATATGTCTATTCCGACGAGCAGAGCTATACCTACTCAGACTTCAGGCACAAGTGCCTGGAGCTGTCCCACCTGCTCTCAAGATACGGCATAAGCGCAGGCGACAGGGTGGCAATCCTGTCCCAGAACATGCCGAACTGGACAGTGGCATTCTTCTCTGCAGTACCGTTCGGAAGGGTTGCAGTACCGATTCTGCCTGATTCTTCCGAAAGCGAAGTCACCAATATCCTCAAGCATTCGGGGACAAAGGTGCTTTTCGTCTCACAAAGGTTCATGGGAAACGTAAGCAAGGAGTGTTTCGACTCGCTCACCCTTGTGTTTGACATTGAGACGCTGAAGCCCCTGAAAGCAGATGACAAGGCCTTCACCTGCGAAGGCTGGGTAAAGGAGCCAGAGCCGGACAACCTTGCTGCAATCATCTACACATCAGGCACTTCCGGCAAGGCAAAAGGCGTCATGCTCAGCCACAGGAATTTTTGCCAGAACATAGTTGCAGCATCGCACGCGCAGAAATGCACCCCGCGAGACCGCTGGCTTTCGGTTCTTCCGATGTCACACACCTACGAGATGGCGTTCAGCATGCTGTATCCCCTCTATGTGGGCGGATGCGTCTATTATATCCAGAAGCCGCCTACACCGACGATTCTCATCGGCGCGATGAAGAAGGTCAAGCCGACCATCATGTGCTCCGTTCCGCTCATCATCGAGAAGGTGTACCGCTCCAGCATTGTACCTACCGTACAGAAAAGCCGGGTGCTGACCTGGATGAAGAAGCATATGCCGAGACTGCTGTACCGCCTTGTGGGAAGCAGGCTTTACCAGACAATGGGAGGAAGTCTCAGGTTTTTCGGAATCGGAGGCTCCAAGCTTGACCCTATTGTGGAGGATTTCCTCAAGAAGGCACATTTCCCGTACGCCATCGGCTACGGTCTTACAGAGACAGCCCCGCTAATCTGCAATGCCTGCGTAGGAAAAACGGCCGTGGGCTCCATCGGAGTACCTGCCTACAATGTGGAGGTCAAGCTGCGCAATGTCAATCCGGCCACCGGCGAAGGGGAAATCGTGGTCAAGGGCGACAACGTGATGCTCGGCTACTACAAGGATCCGGAAAGGACCAGGGAGGTCATAGACGATGACGGCTGGATGCGCACGCACGACCTTGCATGCATGGACGAAAAGGGAAGATACTATATCAAGGGACGTCTCGGCAATATGATTGTGGGAGCCTCCGGAGAAAACATCTATCCTGAGGAGATCGAGCAGGTCATCAACGGCGTGGAAGGAGTGAACGAGAGCCTTGTGATGGAGCGTGACGGCAAGCTCATCGCCCTTATCAAGTTTGACGACTCCATAATCAACTGGAACCAGCAGGGAGAGGACAAGTTCTTCGAGGCGCTCAATGCCAGGAAGAAGGCCGTGATGGACTATGTCAACAAGCACGTAAGCAAACAGTCAAAAATCAATGACGTGGAAGCCGTCAAGGAGCCTTTCGAAAAGACTGCCACCCAGAAGATACGCCGTTTCAAATACTTCGGCACCAAGGGTGACGATGTCAAGGACAAGGACAACTAACAAAAAAGAGAGGGCCACGCGGTCCTCTCTTTATTTATGTGCTATACTGATTACTCAGCAACGACTTCGAACTTGAAAGTGCCCTTTACATCCTTGTAGCACTTTACCTCAGCCTCATAGATGCCAAGCTCCTTGACCTCTTCGGCAAGAACGGTGATGTCCTTCTTGTCAACCTCGATGCCGGCAGCGACAAGAGCCTCTGCAAGCTGTGAAGTGGTGACTGAACCGTAGATCTTTCCGGTCTCGCTCACCTTTGCGGATACCTTCACGAGAACTGAAGAAACCTTTGCTGCGAGCTCCTGTGCGGCAGCAACACGTGCAGCCTCCTTGTGGGCGCGCTGACGGATGGTCTCCTGGAGCTGCTTTACTGCAGAAGGGGTAGCGGTGATAGCAAAACCCTGAGGGATAAGATAGTTGAGAGCGTAACCTGGCTTAACGTTTACGACATCGTCTGCGTGACCGAGATTGGCCACATCCTTTTTAAGAATAATTTCCATAAATGTCTTCTTCTTTATACTGGTTACACAAAACTACTTGAGAAGGTCGGTTACATATGGAAGCAGAGCAAGGGAGCGTGCCCTCTTGACTGCCTGAGCGACCTTGCGCTGGAACTTGAGGGAAGTACCGGTGATACGGCGAGGGAGAATCTTGCCCTGCTCGTTGAGGAACTTCTTGAGGAACTCAGGATCCTTGTAGTCAACATACTTGATGCCTGCCTTCTTGAAACGGCAGTATTTCTTCTTGCGAACCTCAACTGTCTGAGGATTCAGATAACGGATGGTACCGTTCTGTGCATTGCTTGTCTGTGCCATTGATTAGTCCTCCTTTACAGCTTCAGGTTTAACTTCGTTCTTTGCTGCCTTGCCGGCCCTGCGCTTCTCTGCATATGCAACAGCGTGCTTGTCGAGAGCAACGGTGAGGAAACGGAGAATGCGCTCGTCACGGTGATACTGGGTTTCGAGGCGTGCCACGAAATCCGGGGTGGCCTTGAACTGGATCAGGTGATAGAAACCTGAAGTCTTGTGCTGGATAGGGTAAGCAAGCTGCTTGAGACCCCAATCCTCTTCGTAAACTACCTCGCCGCCCTTGGCATTGATGTAGTCAACGTACTTGGCAACCGCTTCCTTCATCTGGGCTTCAGACAAAACGGGAGTTGCAATGAAAACGGTTTCGTACTGTTTTAACATTTTACGGTAATTGTTTGTTAATAAATAATTTACAGTCCCCGGAAGCCGTATGCCGCTTCAAGGGGACTGCAAATATACAAATTATTTCCGGTTCAGCCAACCATCCGGCTGAAAATCCTTCAATTATTTCTCAGGGACAGCCTCGAGAAGCTTCTTGAGGAACTCCCAGGCAGTAGCCACGGTGTCGATCTTCACGCGCTCATCCGGCGAGTGAGGATGCACGATGGTAGGTCCGACGGACACCATCTCCCAGTTAGGATATTTTGCACCGAGGAGTGCGCACTCGAGTCCACCGTGGGTGGCTCCTACCTTCATCTCCTTGCCGGTAAGGTCTTTCCACACCTGGCGTACGACCTCATATACAGGGGTTTCAGGCTTCGGAGTCCATCCGTTGTATCCGCCTGCAGTTGTAAACTCGGCTCCTGCAAGCTCAAACACAGCCCTCATCTGGTCTGCGAGGAAGGCCTTTGCCGCATCAATGGAGCTGCGCATCAGGGATTTCACATAGATATGTCCCTCTTCGCAGCGGATGATTGCAAGATTGGTGGAAGTCTCCGGAAGCCCCTCGAAGGAGTCGCTCATACGGTACACGCCGTTAGGGCATCCGAGGATTGCCTTGATGACATTGTGCATCACTGCCGGGTCGAGGCACTCCTTTGGAGCGCAGTCAACCTTGTCGAAATGATGCTCGAAGTCAGGGTCGGTATATTGGTACTCAAACTTCACATCTGCAAAAATCTTCTCCACAAGTACCTCTGCCTCAGCGGCATTCTCCTGAGGGAGAACTACGAGGGCCTCTGACTCGAACGGAATGGCATTGCGCAGGCTGCCTCCCTTGAGGTCAACAACCTTTGCCCCGAGCTTTTCTGCAAGAGGGTCGAGAACGCGTGCGAGAATCTTGTTGGCATTGCCCCTGTAGAGGGCGATATCCATTCCGGAATGGCCTCCGTGAAGACCCTTGATAACAATCTGATATGCAACGCTTCCCTGCGGGACTTCCACCTTGCCGATCTTGAAGTCTGCGGTACCGTCAAGTCCTCCGGCGCATCCGATGCAGAGTTCTCCCTCCTCCTCGGAATCAAGGTTGAGGAAGATGTCCCCCTTGAAAATGCCGGGCTCGAGATTCTCGGCTCCGGTCATGCCGGTCTCCTCGTCAACGGTCACGAGCACCTCCACCGGTCCGTGCCTGAGGGTCTTGTCCTCGAGGACTGACATTGAGAGGGCAACACCGATACCGTTGTCGGCACCCAGCGTGGTGCCTTCAGCCCCTACCCATCCGTCGATGATCTTTGTCCTGATAGGATCCTTGAGGAAGTCGTGGTCGGTGTCGGCAGTCTTCTGGGGCACCATGTCCATATGGCCCTGCAGGATGACTCCGCGGCGGTTTTCATATCCCGGAGTGGCAGGAATGCGCATAATGATGTTGCCCACCTTGTCCTTGATGGTCTCTATTCCGCGTTCCTTTCCCCAGTTGTAGAGGAATTCCACCACCTTCTCCTCGTGTTTGGACGGACGCGGGATCTGAGTAAGCTGATAAAAGTTGTTCCAGACGATTTTCGGATCTAAATCTTTGATAGTCATAGTGTATTGTATTTAAGTGATTACATTGTCGTGTCGATTCCAAGCTGATATACAGGCATCCTGCCCTGCATCAGGACATTGACCCCGTCGGTAAGGCGTACGGTGCATACCGCCGGAATCCTGTAATAGACTGCATCCTTCACGGCCCTGGCGCCTTCCTGCGAAGCATCCATTTCCTGCGGGACAAGCTCGAGGAGGTACGGTCTGCCGGAGACATTGTCTGGCGTAAGCAGTCCTTCGGTGTCGGACACCCTGAATGCCACATAGCGCTGCCCCTTGGTATCCCTCGACGGGATGACCTCGTAGGACATCTTCTGCGGTGCATAATCGCTGTAGCCGATGAACATTGACATATATTCCTTTTCAAGACGGTCGATTTCCGCAAGAGCGGCACCGAGAGCCTCCCCGCTGAAGGTGGCATCGGTATCTCCGGTCACGATTTCCATCTTTTTCTCGCGAAGCTTGAAAATCGTGCCGGCAGCCTCCATCGCACGGGTCTCGAGCGATTTCTCCACCACCATCTGCTGCTGGACGGCCACGCTGCGGTCAGACACCCTGGTATAGAGGGTGGCTGACTCTTCGGTAAGGTTCGAAGTCACTCCTCTTCCGGCAAAATCGTCTTTGGAGTCAAGAGAAAACCTCCACTGGGCATCCGCGCTTTTTGCACCCCCGAGCGAAATCAGTCCCTGAAGGGTGAGGGCCCCGATCTGGTCGGAACCCGTCTTCGCCCCGAGCTGGAAACGCCTGCTCTGGTCGGCCTCGGCGTAGGAAACCATCCTGACCGCACTCACGTGGCACTTGGATTCGTCAGAAGGACGCGCGTCGATACCGAGGTATTTCCTGGCATAACGGGCATATGGGCCCGCGTGGAATGTCTCCTTGACGGCCTCAACCTCAAGACTGATGACAGTCTGGGGAAGCGCATAGGTACTCTGCGCACGGGCGAATGCCGCAGATGCGAAAAGCACAACAGTAAAAAATAATACTTTTTTCATCTTTATTTCCATCTTTTGTGGCTCCACAGGTAATTGTCGGGATGGTTCCTGACGGATTCTTCCAGAAGAGCATAATAAGCTGTCATTATGCCGGTAGTGTCCATCCGGGATGCATCGTCGCATATCTTCCTGAATACCATGTGGTACCTGCCTTTTTCCACTCTGTCTATGGCCATATAGAACACGGCCATCCCGAACTTGTGTGCAAGAGTCGCGCCACCGGTCATCACCATTGTGGGCTGGCTCATGAATTCGGGAATTGCAGTCCTGGTGGCCCCGCGGTAAGGGAACTGGTCGGTCGGGAAAATGTAGATCCGTTTCTCGTTCTTGTGCTCGAGGGCAAACCTGAGGACCTCCCTCGACTCCACCGAGCCCCTGTAGTCAACAAGGGGGGCAGTGCGGTTGTTGGTAAGGAACTCGTTCCAGAAGCTGCTTGTGAGACGCTTGTACACCACATTGGTATGGTCCGGGTCCATCCCTTCCGGGCGGACAGCCGCCTCGCTGAAATAGTCGTATATGCCTCCCGTTATCTCCCAGTTGCCGTAATGGGAGCTCAGTATCATCACGGAAGGACGGTTTTTGAAAGCCTCGATGAGCTCCTCCTCGCCCTGTGCAGTACACAGGCCCTGCCTGCGCAGTCTTCCCGGCATCCCGGAACATCCCCCGAACCAGCAGGTCTCGGCAAAAACTTCGCCGAGATGGGTGTAGAAACCGTCATGGAGTCTTTTCAGCTCATTGTATTTCAATTCGGGAAAACTTCTTGAAAGATTGACCATTACGACATCCGAACGGTAATGGAGAAGATTTTTGGCAGTCCATGCGAACACACGGCCCCAGAAATAATGGAAACCGAGCGGAAGCCGCTGCAGTGGCAGCAGCAACGCCCTGAATATCCTGTATCCCAAACTCTTTTTTCCGTCCATTTTCCCTTTCCGAATAGATCCGATTACAAATATAACTCTTTTTGCGCAATATGCAGCCACCGGAGTTTTTCAAGTTGCAAAACGTTTTTTTGGTTTTACACAACCTATTCATTATCTTTGTAGGGATGTGCCTATAAGAAGACAACAATAACAAAACTCTATATTTATGTTCAAAGGACAACCAAAGGGACTTTTTGCCCTGGCATTAGCCAACACCGGAGAGCGCTTCGGTTACTACACGATGCTTGCCATCTTCATGCTGTTCCTGCAGGCCAAATTCGGCTTCAGCGAGGCTGTGGCAAGCCAGATTTATGCAATATTCCTTGCCGCAGTCTATTTCATGCCGGTTTTCGGCGGAATGATTGCCGACAGGATCGGTTACGGCAAGTGCATCACCGCCGGCGTATCCGTGATGTTCCTGGGATACCTGCTTCTTGCTGTCCCTACAAGTGCCAACACCGTGGGCCTTGTGATGATGCTCGGTGCCCTTCTTCTCATTGCAATCGGTACGGGTCTCTTCAAAGGCAACCTGCAGGTGCTTGTAGGCAATCTCTATGACGACCCGAAGTATTCAGCAAAGAGGGATTCCGCCTTCAGCCTCTTCTACATGGCCATCAACATCGGTGCGATGTTCGCTCCTTCAGCAGCGACTGCAATCACCAACATGTTCCTCGGCAAGGCAGGCCTCATCTACAAGGCTGACATTCCATCACTTGCACACAAATTCATCGGCGGCACCATCACAGGAGCCGAGACCGAGACTCTCACCAGCCTGATGGGCCAGATGCCTGGAGAATCCATCGCCTCGATGGACCTCGGAGCATTCAGCCAGTACTACATCGACAACCTCGCAAGCTCCTACAACATGGGCTTTGCAGTTGCCTGCGTATCCCTCATCTTCTCGATTGCAGTCTATCTCGGATGCCGCTCCTGGTTCAAGCACGCTGACGTCAACACCAAGCAGGCAGCAAGCAGCGGCAAAACCACTGTACACGTCGAGGAACTCACTCCAAAGCAGACAAAGGACCGCATCGTTGCCCTCTGCATGGTATTCGCGGTCGTTATCTTCTTCTGGATGGCATTCCACCAGAACGGCTCTTCACTCACCTGGTTTGCAAGGGATTACACTCAGTCTGAGGCTACTGGATGGGTAAGGATGGGATTCAATATCTGGATTCTTGTCCTCATCGCAGTGTCAGTTTATACACTCTTCGGCGTATTCCAATCCGAGAAGATGTCAAGCAAGATCACCTGCGGTGTCGCAACGCTTGCCATCTGGGGTGCGGTTGCACTCATCCACAGCGGCCAGCCAAACCCTCTCGCAGTGTTCCCGCAGCTTTTCCAGCAGTTCAACCCGTTCTTTGTCGTTGCCCTCACACCTGTGTCGATGGCCATCTTCAGCGCCCTTGCCAACAAGAAGGACGCAAATCATCCTGACGGACGCGAGCCTTCAGCTCCTATGAAGATCGGCCTCGGTATGCTCGTTGCGGCTGTCGGCTACTTCGTAATGGTAATGGCTTCCCTCGGACAGCAGTCCCCTGCACAGCTCAACGGCGGTGTTTCCCCTGATCCTGTGATGCCTACCTATCTTATGGGTACCTACCTTGTGCTCACTTTCGCGGAGCTTCTCCTTTCTCCTATGGGAATCTCCTTCGTTTCGAAGGTGGCCCCTCCTAAGTACAAGGGGCTTATGATGGGTCTCTGGTTCGCGTCAACCGCAGTCGGCAACTACCTGTCATCCGTTCCGGGACTTCTCTGGAAGCATGTTCCGCTTTGGGCAAACTGGGCTATCCTCATGACACTCTGCATCATCGCAGGTATTGTGATGTTCTCGATGCTCAGGAAGCTTGAGGAAGCAACCAAATAAGGTATCGATGCCTGATGATTTGAAAGCCCGGCTGAAAAGCTGGGCTGAAACATATAATGATGCGAAATACTTCCGGGAGGACCCGATCATCTTCCCGGAGCATTTTGCGGAAAAGATGCGCAGCGGCAGGGCCTGCCTGGGGGATGTGGAGGTTGCAGCGGTATTTGCCGCGCATTTCGCCTGGGGACGCAGGGCGATGATAGTAAGGGACGGAAAGAGGCTGATGGACGAGATGGACTGGAAGCCCTACGACTATGTGATGAAGGGACAATGGAGGGAAGGGAACGAGAGTATCCACAGGACTGTGAAATGGTGTGACGTGGCACAGATCTGCAACCGCCTCAAGGCATTCTACCTGGAGAACGGCAGCCTGGAAAGCCTTGGAGCAAAGGACATCAGGACAGTCGTTTTCGGACAGAAACCAGACCCGAAGGCCCCTGACAAGAAAATCAACATGATGCGCCGGTGGATGGTCCGCGATGACGGTAAGGTGGACCTCGGGGTATGGAAAAATACCGATCCCGCCGGCCTGCTCATTCCGCTTGACGTGCATGTCCACAATATGGCATCCGAGCTCGGCATCACCTCCCGGAGCCAGAAGGACCTCACGACAGTATTGGAGATTACCGACTTTTTCAAAGAATTATTCCCTCTCGACCCGTGCAAAGGAGACTTCTCCCTTTTTGGTTACGGAGTGAATCATCCAAAAAGGGCGGCAGAAAGCCGAAACTCTACATAATTTCAGGATGCAACGGCGCCGGGAAGACCACAGCCTCATATGCTGTCCTCCCGGAGTTGCTCCAATGCAGCCAGTTTGTGAACTCTGATGAGTTTGCAAAGGCTTTTTCACCCTTCAGCCCGGCGGAAGCGTCGATAATGGCCAGCCGCTATATGCTGAAGAAGATCCATTATTACCTTGAGCGCCTTGAGGACTTTGCCGTGGAGACCACGCTTGCGACGCGTTCTCTCCAGAAAATAATTGCCTATGCCCAGGAAAAAGGCTATTTCGTGACAGTGCTCTATTTCTGGCTCGATTCGCCGGACCTTGCCGTGGAAAGGGTGAAGGAAAGAGTGAAGGCCGGGGGTCACGATGTCCCGGAAGATGTCATCAGAAGACGCTACGTCAAGGGCCTGAGATATTTTTTCGAAGACTACAGGATGCTTGCCGACAGGTGGATCCTGGCTGACAATACAAAGATCCCGTTCAAGGTGGTCGCACAGGGATGGCGCGAAAACATGGTTGTCAAGGACAATATAAAATATGAGGCGATAGAGAGTTTCGCCCGCAGGGCGGCAGAGGCCGCAAAAGAAGAAAAGCATTTATGATAAGCCAGAAGAATTATTATACCGACTTGTTCTCTATAGACGTGCCGCAGATGGAAAGGCTTGTCGGAGAAGCCCTTGCAGGTGGCGGGGACTATGCCGACCTGTATTTTGAGAATACTGCGTTCAGGGACCTGTACCTGCGTGACGGGGTTGTATCGTCGGGCGGATACCATATTGACTATGGAGTGGGCATCCGCACCCTTGTAGGCGAGAAGACAGGGTATGCCTACACCGAAAGCACCGACATGAAGGCCATGCTTTCTGCCGCACAGGCCGCCGCAGCCATTTCCCCGGGCATTTTCATTCCTTCGGACAAGCCCACCGTGGCATTCAAGGGCTGTCCCAACCCTTCAGCGGACCGCTATCCCGTAGAGAGGGACTGGCGAGACTGGGATACTGCAGAAGGCGCGGCATTCCTCGGCAGGCTCGACAGGATGATAAGGGCAAGGGACAGCCGCATAGTGAAGGTCATCGGGATGATTTCCTGCCAGATGAGCGACATAATGATGTTCAATTCCCGCGGCGAGCTCAAATATGACACGCGTCCGATGGGCACGGTGGCGGTGTCGCTGGTGATGGGCAGCGGGGACAAGGTGCGCAACAACCACGTCAGCCGCAGCTACCGCATCGGGGCAGAGATGCTCACGGATGCACTGGCGGAAGAGATGGCAAATGAGGCCCTGCGCAACATCGATGACCGCTTTGAGGCAAAAAGGCCGGAAAAGGGCGGGGCGATGAGCGTGGTCATGGGCGCGGGAGCAAGCGGCATACTGCTCCACGAGGCGATGGGACACGCATTCGAGGCCGACTTCAACCGCAAGGGCCAGTCGGTGTTTTCCGACAGGATGGGGAGCCGCATCTGCGCCGGAGGCATCAGCATAGTCGATGACGGGACCATCCGCGGCAACCGCGGGGCGCTTAATTTCGACGACGAAGGGGTCCCGGGCCAGAAGACCTATATGGTTGAGGACGGGGTACTTGCATCATACCTCCACGACAGGATTTCAGCATCCTGGTACGGAGTGCGCCCAACCGGAAACGGACGCAGGGAGTCTTTCCGCTACAACCCGGTGCCGCGCATGAGGGCGACTTACATGGAAGGCGGCAACTCCACGCCGGAGGAAATCATCGCATCGGTGAAAAAAGGCATCTATGTGGACGAATTTGCCAATGGCCAGGTCAAAATCGGGGAGGGAGATTTCACGTTCTATGTAAAGAGCGGATATATGATTGAAAACGGGCGTCTCGGACGTCCGGTCTGCGACCTCAACATAATCGGCAACGGCCCGAAGGCGCTAGCCGACATAGTGGCAGTGGGCAACGATGCAAGGATTGACGACGGTGCCTGGACCTGCGGAAAGGAGCAGAATGTGCCCGTATCCTGCGGGATACCTACAGTAAGAGTGGAAAACCTGATAGTCGGAGGAGAGAACTGATGATACCGTGGAGCATTACCCCGGAGGAAGCCGGGATCAGCAGATGGAGCATTGAAACAGCGCTCGGAATGGGTGCGTCGCAGGTGCGCGCCACCCTCAACAAAAGCATGATGGACCTCGTGCAGATGAGGGACGGCGAAGTGGACAAGGTGAGCCACAGCGGCGACAGGTCCCTCACGCTGAACATATATGCCGACAACAGATACGGCACCTTTTCCGTGAACCGGCTTGACAGGGAGCACCTCAAAGACTTCATTGCCAGGTCCATATCCATAGTCAGGCTGCTCGGTGAGGACCGTTTCAGGAAGCTTGCACCTCCGCAGAGGAAGGTTAGCGGTGCCACGACGGGCCTCGAGCTCGGACTCTACGACAGCGAATACGGAAAGATGACTCCGCAGCGCCGGAGGGAGATTGCCGCAGATGCATGCGGGGATCCGGGAAGGTCGGCTGACGGATGGAAGGTCATCTCCGAGGAAGTGGAGTATTCCGATTCCATATATGACATGATGATAATGGACTCTGAGGGACTTGAATGCAGGCACACTGAAAGCTCTTTCGAAATCGGCTGCGAGACCACGATTGCCGACTCCGAAGGCAACCGCCTGAGCGGATTCTGGTGGGATTCGCAGTCTTTCCTGTCCTCCCTGGACACCGTGGGATGCAGCCGGAAGGCTCTGGAAAGGGCCGTGGCGCAGATAGGGCCGAAAGCCTTCGACAGCTGCAGGACCAATATGATCGTGGAGAACGAAGTGGCTTCCAAGCTTGTCAATCCGCTTATTTCCGCACTGAATGCCTTTTCCCTGCAGCAGGGCAACTCTTTCCTGAAAGACTCTCTCGGCAAAAAAGTGTTCTCCGCGGGCCTCGCAATCACCGACATGCCGCTCGAGCGGGGTGCAAACGGGGCCAGGCTCTTTGACAGCGAGGGAGTTGCCGCAGCTGTCCGGCCGATAATAGAAAACGGGACTGTAAAGACCTATTTTGTCAATACCTACATGTCCGGTAAAATGGGGCTGGAGCCTACCCTGGAAGATGCAATCAGGCCGGTAGTGGGCAGCTTCGGTCCGTGGAAGAACACCTCGGAAATGATGGCCGGGCTGGGCGAAGGCATACTTGTGACCGGATTCAACGGAGGCAACAGCAATGCCGCAACCGGAGATTTTTCCTATGGAGTGGAAGGTTTTGCGTTCAGGGGAGGAAAGATTGTCCACCCGGTGAGGGAAATGGTCATCACGGGCAATTTCCTGGAGCTATGGAACAACCTTGCCGGCGCAGGCATCGACGCGAGGACCTGCATGAGCAAAATCATCCCTTCCCTCGCATTCACCAATGTAGATTTCAGCGCATAAAATGAAAACAGCCATTGTCATACTCAACTGGAACACAAAGGATTATCTCAGACGGTTCATTCCCGGCGTGCTTGCAGCCGCGGGGTGCCGCAAGGACGGCGGATGCGAAGGGGCAGAGGCGGAAGTGATAGTCGCCGACAATGCCTCGGAAGACTTCTCCCTTTCCGTTGTCCACAATCTGTTTCCAAAGCTCAGATGCATCGCTCTTGACGCAAACCACGGTTTTACAGGAGGTTACAACAAGGCCCTCGGGCAACTGAAGGATGAGGGGTTTGAGTATTATCTGCTGATGAATACCGACATTGAAGTTGCGGACGGTTTCCTGGAGCCGCTTGTGGATTTTATGGACAGCCATCCGGATTGCGGTGCGTGCGCGCCGAAGCTCCATTCGTGGTATGACCGCGACAGCTTTGAATATGCGGGTGCAGCCGGCGGGTATATCGACAGGTTCGGCTATCCGTTCTGCCGCGGCAGGGTGATGAAAACCCTCGAAAAGGACTGCGGGCAGTATGACGGTGCGCCGAAAAATGTGTTCTGGGCCACAGGGGCCTGCCTGATGGTCAGGGCGGAGGTGTTCCACAGGCTCGGTGGGTTCGACGACAGGTTTTTCGCCCATATGGAGGAGATCGACCTGTGCTGGAGGATGCAGCTGCAGGGCTGCAGGATTTGCGTTGTCCCCGGTTCCACGGTCTGGCACCTCGGCGGGGGCACCCTTGCCCCGGACTCCCCTTTCAAGCTCCGCCTCAACTACCGCAACAACCTGCTGATGCTCGAGAACAATCTGGCCTACGTATGTGCACAGGACGTTGTCCACAAGAACGAGACCGTCTCTGCCGCAGCCTCTGAAGGATTGAAGATGGCACGCAGGAGGATATGGATGAGGATGATTATGGACGGTTTTTCGGCAATTGTGTATCTTTGCAGTTTCAGGAAAAAGTATTTCGACGCAGTGCTGGCCGCACACAAGGAATACAGGCACCTCAGGAAACGCCCTTCTCAGGCCCAGGTCGGGCAGTGGCTCAGGGAAAAGGGCGGCAAGGTGCACGTCAGGGGCATTTATCCCAAGTGGATGGTCCCGAAGGCGATGTTTGCCAAGAATGAGTTTATAATGGAGATCCATGATTTCCAGAACAAAGTATAGTATTGAATCATGAATATCATCATCGAAGGGGCCGGGGAGGTCGGTTCACACCTGGCGAAGATGCTGTCCGCCGCCGACAATGACATCACGGTCATCGACAACAGCGAAGCCAGACTTGCAAAACTTACGGCATCTGCCGACATTGTGGCGATAAGCGGCAACCCCTCTTCCATCCGCACCCTCAGGGAGGCCGGAGTGGACCATGCCGACATGTTCATAGCCGTCAATCCCGGAAGCAACCAGGACATCAACATCGTCAGCGCCATCCTCGCCAAGAGGATCGGATGCAAAAAAGTGTGCGCGCGCGTTGACAATGAGGAATATATATCATATGACAACAAGTACATGTTTACGGAGATGGGCATTGACCTGCTGTTCTATCCCGAAAAAGTGGCCGCTGCGGAGATTGTCTCCCTCCTGAAGCATTCGTCTTCGACCGAATCGATGGACTTCGCAAGGGGAAAACTGCAGATGGGCGTGTTCCGTCTCGAGGAGGACTCCCCCATCATTGACATGACAGTCGCGGAATTTGCAACGGCTTTTGCGCAAAAGAACCACAATTTCAGGATTGTGGCCGTGTCCAGGGACGAGACGACCATGATTCCGAGACATGACACACGCTTCCGCTATCACGATGTGGTGTTCATCATCATCAAGAGGGAAAGCCTCGAGCCGCTGATGAATTATCTCGGCAAGAGCAGCGTGGAGGTCAACAATGTGATGATTCTCGGCGCAGGCCAGATCGGGGAAATGGTAGCAAAGGGCATCAGCAGGAGCGTGGACGACGTGAAGGTGATTGACTCCGACAGGGAGCTCTGCCTGGAGCTGAGCGAGAAGACCGACGACAACGTGATCTGCATCCACGGGGACGGACGCAACCCGGATTTCCTGCTTGAGGAGAATATCAGGGAGGCTGATGCCTTTGTGGCAGTGACGGGCAATGACGAGGCCAATGTGCTTGCGTGCGTGGTAGCCAAGAAGTTCGGAGTGGCGAGGACCATTGCGGAGGTCGAGAATATCGAGTACATCAAGCTTGCCGAGGAGATGGGGGTGGATGCCGTCATCAACAAGAAGCTCATCACTGCCGGCAAGATCTACAAGATGACGCTTTCCAACAAGGTGCGTTTCGTCAAATACATGAGCGGCACCAATGCCGAGGTGCTCGAATACAATGTGGCTCCGGACAGCCTGATCACCCGCAAACCTCTCAAGGACATGGCTTTTCCGGAGAATGCCATCATCGGCGGAGTCGTGCGCGGCAGCGAGTCATTCATTGCCGTAGGTGACACCATGATCGAGGCATATGACAGGGTGTCGGTATTCGCGATGCCGGACGCCGTGAAGGAAGTGGACAAACTTTTCAATTCGAGATAGTCATGCCGAGCTTTTTGCAGATTGAAAATATCTCGAAATCGTACGGGCCGAAGGTGCTGTTTTCGCAGATCGGGTTCAATATAAATGAAGGTGACAAGATTGCCCTGATTGCGCCGAACGGTACGGGAAAGACTTCCCTGCTGCGCATACTGGCGGGCAAGGACAAGTCGGACTCGGGCGGGAAAATCACCTTCCTCAAGGACATAAGCATCGCATTCCTCGAGCAGGAATATGATTTCAAGCCGGAAAACGGGGTTTTCGACCAGGTGATGGAGTCGTGTGCACAGTGGAGGAAGGGGTTGTCGCAGGAGCATCTTTTCAGCCACGAACTCAAAGTGCGCCAACTGCTTACAAGCTTTGGACTGACTGACTTCGAAAAGAGGATGGACGCCCTTTCCGGAGGCGAGGTCAAGAGGGTTGCCCTGACGGACATGCTTTCGCGCGAAGCTGATTTCTACATCATGGACGAGCCCACCAACCATCTGGACATCGATGCCATAGAGTTTCTCGAGAGCTACCTTTCCCGCTCGCGCTGCACTCTGCTGATGGTAACGCACGACCGTTATTTCCTTGACCACGTGTGCAATACCGTGATGGAGCTTGACCACGGTGCATTGTATGTCTATCGCGGCGACTACCAGAACTATCTCCAGAAAAGGCAGGAACGCATTGACAATTACAACGCGGAGACCGACAGGGTCAGGAACCTCCTCCGCAGGGAGCTGGAGTGGATGAGCGCATCCCCGTGCGCGCGTACCGGCAAGGCAAAATACCGCAAGGATGCTTTCTACGAGCTGAAGGACAGGGCGGAGCAGGTCTATCGGACAAGGCAGCTCGACCTTTCGGAGATGGCAGGCGCATCGAGGCTCGGGACAAAGATAATCAACTGCAGGGACGTCAGTTTCCACTATGGCGGGAAATGCTACCTGTCGCATTTCACCTACAATTTCCAGAGATATGAGCGAGTGGGCATAGTGGGCAGGAACGGCGCGGGAAAGACCACCTTCATCAATCTCCTGACGGGCAATATGGACCCGGACGATCCCGGGACGCTGGACGGGGTCATCGAGCGCGGCGAGTCGCTTGTCGTCGGCCTCTACAGGCAGCAGGGCATGTCGTTCGACGAGGACCAGACGGTGCTCGAGACAGTCAATGACACCCACCTCCTGTCAAGGTTCATGTTTACCCACGATATGCTCAGCAGCAGGATTTCAAAGCTGTCGGGAGGCGAAAGGAGACGGCTGTACCTGCTGACAATCCTGATGAAGAAGCCCAACCTGCTGATTCTCGACGAGCCGACCAACGACCTTGACATCGTGACTCTCAATGTGCTGGAGGAATACCTGATGGAGTATCACGGCACACTGGTCATCGTGTCCCACGACAGGCATTTCCTGGACCGCCTTGTGGACCATCTTCTTGTATTCTGCGGAGACGGGCAGGTCAAGGATTTCATCGGGGACTACAGCCAGTACCGCCAGTATATGATTGACCTTGAAGCGGAAAAGAAGTCAGCCGCAAAGGCGGCAAAGCCTTCCGCGGTACGCCAGCAGAGCCCTTCTTCCCCAAAGAAGAAACTGTCCTTCAAGGAGCAGCGTGAGATGGAGACGCTCGAAAGGGAAATAGCCTCGCTCGAGCAGGAGAAGGCCTCCCTCGAAGAAAAGATGAGCGGAGGGACACTCCCCTATGAGGAGCTGCAGGAAGCCTCCGGCAGGCACAGGGAAATATCCGGCGAGCTTGACACGAAAGAGATGCGCTGGCTGGAGCTATCAGAGAAAGTATGACAATATGTCAGTAATTTCGTCTTGGCAGACAATTTGATTCAAACGCGTGCGAACAACAAAAAAATTAAGACATGAGCGAAAGCAAAGACAACATAAACGGACAGAATCCCAAGGAAAAGGATTTGAAGAAAGAGGCCAAGGCTGAGGCAAAAGCTGAGAAAAAGGCCGCAGAAGATGCTGAAGGCAGGATTGAGGAGCTTCAGAAGGCTTTGGAAGAGGCTGTCAAGGCAAAGGAGGAACTCGAAGGAAAGCTCGCTGAGGAAAAGAACGACTATTTGAGGCTTATGGCAGAGTTCGAGACTTTCCGCCGCCGCACTGCCAAGGAGAAACTCGATATGGTGGCAACGGCTTCGGCCGAGACCATCAAGGGTATGCTCCCGGTTCTTGACGACTGCGAGAGGGCAATGGAGCTGCTCGCGGGCTCTTCCGATGAGGCAGCCAAAGAAGGTACAGCCCTCATTTACAACAAACTGATGGCTTATCTCAAGACAAAGGGACTTTCTGTCATCGAGGCAAAAGGCAAGAAGTTCGATACCGATTTCCACGAGGCGGTGGCCCAGCTTCCGGCGCAGGACAAGGATTCGAAAGATATCGTAATCGATGTCGTAAGCACCGGTTACATGCTTGGAGACAAAGTATTAAGGTTTGCTAAAGTAGTTGTGGGAGTGTAACTTATGGCTGACAAAAGAGATTATTACGAGGTGCTGGGCGTCGGAAGGGACGCTTCGGCCGACGATATAAAATCCGCTTACAGGAAGCTTGCCCTGAAGTGGCATCCTGACCGTTGGGTCAACGGGACGGAACAGGAAAAGAAGACCGCGGAGGAGAAGTTCAAGGAAGCCTCCGAGGCATATTCTGTCCTGAGCGACCCCGAAAAGAAGAGCAAGTATGACAAGTTCGGATTCGGAGGTCTCGGCAACAATCCGGGAGGATTTGACTTCAGCGGAGGCTTCGGCAACATCAACGACATTCTCAACGACCTCTTCGGAGGAGGTTTCGGCGGTTTCGGAGGCTTCGGCGGAAGTTCTGCAGGAAGGTCTTCGCAGCAGGGCCAGAGGGTTTACCGCGGCCGCGACATCCGCACCCGTGTGCGCCTGACGCTCGAAGAGATTGCAAAAGGCTGTGACAAGCAGGTGACCATCGAAAGGGATGAGCCATGCCCTGACTGCCACGGCAAGGGAGCCGTCAATGACTCGGACATCCAGACCTGCCCCGTCTGCCACGGAACCGGCCAGGAGGCCAGGGAGACCAACAGTTTCTTCGGAAGGACAGTGACATATACCACCTGCTCACGCTGCGGCGGAGAGGGCAGGATTGTCAACAATCCGTGCCGCAGCTGCGGAGGTCGCGGGCTCATCCGCCGTAAGGCAACCATCAACGTCCATATCCCGGCCGGGGTTGAGGAAGGAATGCAGATCACCGTACGCGGCGAGGGCCACGGAGCCAAGAACGGAGGCATCAACGGAGACCTTCTCATTGTAATCGAAGAGCTTCCGCACTCACAGCTCAAGCGCAACGGCAACAACCTCTTCTACTCGAAGATAATCCCAGTGACAGATGCTATCCTCGGATGCGAGGTCACGATTCCGTGCCTCGACGGAAGCTACAAGGTAAAGGTTGAGCCGGGCACCCAGTCAGGCACCGTCGTGCGCCTCAAGGGACGCGGACTGCCTTCAGTCCAGGGATACGGTTCGGGTACGGGGGACCTCTATGTGAAGTTCCTCGTGTGGATACCGAAGAAGCTCTCCAGAAAAGAGAAGGAGGCGCTGGAGCATATGCGCGGCAGCGAATCGTTTGAGCCGGACCTTTCACGCGACGACAAGGCGCTGTTTGACAAGATGAGAAACAATTTTTAAGTTTCTTATTGAAGATTTTTCAGGTTTCTTTCAAAAAATGTCAGGGATAGTTTGGTATTTCAGAAAAAAGTACCTACATTTGCAATCCCAAAACGAAAGAGCAACCTCTTGCGGTCAAAAGTGAACCGGCAACGTTGCAATTAAAAAAGAAACAGAAATGGACTATATTAAAATTGTTGAACAGGCTTTCGCCAACGAGAAAGCAGCTTCATATCCTCAGTTCAAGGCAGGTGACACAATCACCGTTACCTACAAGATCAAGGAGGGCGACAAGGAGAGACTCCAGAAGTTCAGAGGAGTTGTAATCCAGCTCAGCGGTACCACCGCCTTCACGAGGACATTTACAATCCGCAAGATTTCCAGCGGTGTAGGCGTTGAAAGGATTTTCCCTATGCAGTCTCCTTTCATCGAGTCTATCGAGGTCAACAAGATCGGTAAGGTTCGCAGGGCAAGAATCTTCTATCTCAGGGATCTCCAGGGCAAGAAGGCCAAGATCAAGGAAAAGAAAGCCAATTTCGTAAAGGAAGAGGTTTCCGAATAATAAAGGGATTATTCCCGAAACGGCTCCTTAGCTCAACTGAATAGAGCATTTGACTACGGATCAAAAGGTTACAGGTTTGAATCCTGTAGGAGTCACA